>NZ_JAGHQW010000100.1 GCF_017744115.1 Salinisphaera sp. G21_0
GGCCCACAGCAGGTTGGCGATTTCCTGTGGTTTAAAGTCAGCTTTCTCTGGGTTCACTTGTAACAGCACGGCCACGGCCTCTTTGAGCTGCGGTGTCCGCTCCTGCCCGTTGTCCACCAGTTTCGCCATGGCCCACAGCAGGTTGGCGATACCCTGTGGTGTAAAGTTAGCTTTCTGTGTGCTCACATGGGGCAATAGTGCGGCCACGGCCTCGTTGAGTTCTGGTGTTTGCTCCTGCCCGTTGTCCACCAGTTTCGCCATGGCCCAAAGAAGATTGGCGATTTCCTGTGGGTTAAAGTTAGCTTTCTGTGCCTTCACTTGGGGCAACAGCGCGGCCACGGCCTCGTTGAGTTCTGGTGTCTGTCCCTGCCCGTTGTCCACCAGTTTCGCCATGGCCCAAAGAAGATTGGCGATTTCCTGTGGGTTAAAGTTAGCTTTCTGTGCGTTCACTTGGGGCAACAGCGCGGCCACGGCCTCATTGAGTTCTGGTGTCTGTCCCTGCCCGTTGTACACCAGTTTTGCCATGGCCCACAGCAGGTTGGCGATATGCTGAGGAATAAATTGGTTTTTTTTTGCGTTCACGTGGGGCAACAATGCGGCCACAGCCTCTTTGAGCCCTGGTGTCCGCTCCTGCCCGTTGTCCACCAGTTTTGCCATGGCCCACAGCAGGTTGGTGATTTCCTGTGGTTTAAAGTGAGCTTTCTGTGCGTACACACAGGGCAACAGCGCAACCACAGCCTCGTTGAGCTCTGGCGTCTGCTCCTGCCCGTTATCCACCAGTTTTGCCATGGCCCACAGCAGGTTGGTGACACCCTGGGCATTAAATTGGTCTTTCTGTGCGTTCACGTGGGGCAACAGCGCGGCCACGGCCTCGTTGAGCCCTGGTGTCTGCTGCTGGCCGTTTTCCACCAATTTCGCCATGGCCCACAGCAGGTTGGTAATACCCTGTGCATTAAATCGGTCTTTATGTGCGTTTACCCGGGACAACAGCACGGCCACGGCCTTGTTGAACTCTGGTGTCTGCTCCTGCCCGTTGTCCACCAGTTTCGCCATGGCCCACAGCAGGTTGGCGATTTCCTGTGGTTTAAAGTGAGCTTTCTGTGCGTTCTCGCAGGGCAACAGCGCAACCACAGCCTCGTTGAGCTCTGGCGTCTGCTCCTGCCCGTTATCCACCAATTTTGCCATGGCCCACAGCAGATTGGTGACACCCTGGAGATTAAATTGGTTTTTCTGTGCGTTCACGTGGGGTAACAGAGCGGCTACGGCCTCGTTGAGCCCTGGTGTCCGCTGCTGGCCGTTGTCCACCAATTTCGCCATGGCCCACAGCAGGTTGGTAATACCCTGTGCATTAAACCGGTCTTTATGTGCGTTTACCCGGGACAACAGCGCGGCCACGGCCTCGTTGAACTCTGGTGTCTGCTCCTGCCCGTTGTCCACCAGTTTCGCCATGGCCCACAGCAGGTTGGCGATTTCCTGTGGTTTAAAGTGAGCTTTCTGTGCGTTCACGTCGGGCAATAGCCTGGCCACGGCCTTATTGAGTCCTGGTGTTCGCTCCTGCCCATTGTCCACCAGTTTCGCCATGGCCCACAGCAGGTTGGCAATATGCTGAGGAATAAATTGGTCTTTCTGTGCGTTCACGTGGGGCAACAATGCGGCCACAGCCGCGTTGAGCCCTGGTGTTCGCTCCTGCCCGCTGTCTACCAGTTTCGCCATAGCCCAAAGCATGTTGGCGATTTCCTGAGCACCAACATAGCTGGCTTCAGGTTTTTGGTTGCACTTGAATATTATTGCATCAAGCAGTGTTGTCAATAAGGCAGTTTGAGTAAGCTTGACACGCTCATCCAAGGGGCTGTGAGGGGTAAAAACACCCGCTGAAGTAAATGAGTGCAGTGTTGTCGTCAGGCTTCGCCAATTCCAGCTCCGCGTTGCTGTGAAATTTTGCAGCAAACGTATCAACTGGCTTTGTTCCGCTCGATTTAAAGGTCTTTTAGACGCTGACGTGTATTTTTTAATTGAACTGGCATATAGGCCGTGATCTCTCCCATCATAGCGATGACCGAAACGATACGATTTACTCACCAGACCATCCATTATTTCCTGTTTGGTGAGAGCATTAAAATCTTGAGCAGGGTTTACTGAACGGTGCAGTAGATATTGAGAAGGGCTTGCGGCAGAAGAATGGTAAAATTTATTACGCCCCGGAGTTGTGCGTGGGGTATTATCCCACTGTCTGACTGTGGCATGTCTATATCGTCCACGCCCTGAAGAAGGGGCATGGCCTTTCGGTTGGTTGTAATCATTACCTGATCTTGTGTATTTACCACTGATACCAGCAGATCTTCTATCCATAATTATATTTCATTAATTCATGAGAATATAAAAAGCAGACTGCTGTTCTGTTCAGAAGTTCATTTTGCTGGAATGTGAAAACGGTTCCTGGGTCGAAAGGAGGGGATTACTGGCTGTTTGTTTTCTTCCTATTTCCTGGTTTGCCGGTTTGCTCTTCTGAATGTTCTTCGGCGGTTAAGTAACCGTGATCTGAGGGTTGCCCGCCTTTATCAGCAGTAACGTATGACTCATCTGCCCACTCTCTTTTAAGTGATACAGAACCATGCTCCTGTGGCGCGATGCCTATCCCGGTCTTTATTTGATCAATGTATGGTTTCATTAAATCCTGATTCCCAAGCCTGTTAACCGGAATTTCAATGACCTCAAATCCTGCTTTTTGCAACAGTGCGATTTTAAGCAGAGTCGAACCATTCCTGGTTTTGAAATCACCACCCACGAAATGTGACGGTCCCTGAACTTCAATCACCATGTTGTGATCTGGCAGTAGCAGGTCAACCGGAGGCAGTGAGTTCAGACTCTTTTCTTCTTCAATCTGCAAAGAGGGAAAGCATGATTGGAGTTGATCGTGAAAGTCGGATTGACGTTTTGACATGGTAGTCTGGTAACGGGGGACGACGGGGCACGCTCTCCCAAGCCAACTTGCGGCCATGGCAATGATGGATTGATCCTCTTCATTGTCGGGGGGTGTATTTTTCAGGCAAGTAAACAGGTCATCCATGTGCTTTTCAAGCACATTTTTTTTATTGATAGTGGAGGCCAGAGATAACCTGGCACAGCACACCATTACTCCCCAGAGAGACATAAATATCCCTTGCTGAGAGAGCAGAGGGTTGTTACTGATCCGGTAGACAAGCGATTCGAACGTAGAGGTAACCACGTTCAGCTTAACGAGCTCACCCAGTTTCGCCATGGCCCACAGCAGGTTGGCGATATGCTGAGGAATAAATTGATCTTTCTGTGCGTTCACGAGGGGCAACAGCGCAGCGACGGCCTCGTTGAACTCTGGTGTCTGCTCCTGCCCGTTGTCAACCAGTTTCGCCATGACCCACAGCAGGTTGGCGATTTCCTGGACATTAAATTGGTCTTTCTGTGCGTTCACGTAGGGCAACAGCGCGGCCACGGCCTCTTTGAGCCCTGGTGTCCGTTCCTGCCCGTTGTCTAACAGTTTCACCATGGCCCATAGCAGGTTGGCGATACCCTGTGGTTTGAAGTTAGCTTTCTGTGCGTTCACGTAAGGCAACAGCGCGGTCACGACCTCTTTGAATTCTGGTGTCCGCTCCTGTCCATTGTCCACCAGTTTTGTCATGGCCCACAGCAGGTTGGCGATTGCCTGTGGGTTAAAGTCAGCTTTCTCTGGGTCCGCTTGTGGTAACAGCACGGCCACGGCCTCTTTGAGCAGCGGTGTCCGCTCCTGCCCGTTGTCCACCAGTTTCGCCGTGGCCCATAGCATGTTGGTGATTTCCTGTGGGTTAAAGTTAGCTTTCTGTGCGTTCACGTTGAGCAATAGGCTGGCCAAGGCCTCATTGAGCCCCGGTGTCCGCTTCTGCCCGTTGTCCACCAGTTTCGCCATGGCCCACAGCAGGTTGGCGATACCCTGTGGTGAAAAATTAGCTTTTTGTGAGCTCACTTGGGGCAACAGTGCGGCCACGGCCTCGTTGAGTTCTGGTGTTTGCTCGTGCCTGTTGTCCACCAGTTTCGCCATGGCCCACAGCAGGTTGACGATTTCCTGTGGGTTAAAGTGGGCTTTCTGTGCGTTCACGTGGGGCAACAGTGCGGCCACGGCCTCGTTGAGTTCTGGTGTCTGTTCCTGCCCGTTGTCCACCAGTTTTGCCATGGCCCACAGCAGGTTGGCGATATGCTGAGGAATAAATTGGTCTTTCTGTGCGTTCACGTGGGGCAACAGTGCGGCCACGGCCTCGTTGAGTTCTGGTGTCTGTTCCTGCCCGTTGTCCACCAGTTTTGCCATGGCCCACAGCAGGTTGGTAATGCCCTGGGCATTAAATTGGTCTTTCTGTGCTTTCACGTGTGGCAACAGCGCGGCCACGGCCTCGTTGAACTCTGGTGTCTGTTCCTGCCCGTTGTCTACCAGTTTTGCCATGGCCCACAGCAGATTGGCGATATACTGAGGAATAAATTGGTTTTTTTTTGCGTTCACGTGGGGCAACAGTGCGGCTACAGCCTCTTTGAGCCTTGGTGTCAACTCATGCCTGTTATCCACCAGTTTTGTCATGGCCCATAGCAGATTGGCGATTTCCTGGGCATTAAATTGGTCTTTATATGCGTTCACATGGGGCAACAGCGCGGCCACGGCCTCGTTGAACTCTGGTGTCTGCTCCTGCCCGTTGTTCACCAGTTTTGCCATGGCCCACAGCAGGTTGGCGATTTCCTGTGGTTTAAAGTGAGCTTTCTGTGCGTTCACGAGGGGCAATAGCCTGGCCACGGCCTCATTGAGCCCTGGTGTTCGTTCCTGCCCGTTGTCCACCAGTTTCGCCATAGCCCACAGCAGGTTGGCAATATGCTGAGGAATAAATTGGTCTTTATGTGCGTTCACGTGGGGCAACAGTGCGGCCACAGCCTCGTTGAGCTCTGGTGTTCGCTCTTGCCCGCTGTTTACCAGTTTCGCCATAGCCCACAGCAGGTTGGCAATATGCTGAGGAATAAATTGGTCTTTATGTGCGTTCAAGTGGGGCAACAGTGCGGCCACAGCCTCGTTGAGCCCTGGTGTTCGCTCCTGCCCGCTGTCCACCAGTTTCGCCATGGCCCACAGCTGGTTGGCGATTCCCCGGGCATCAATATCCCTGGCGGGAGGCTTTTGGTTGCACTTGAATATTATTGCATCCAGTAGCGTCGACAATAAGGCGGCTTGAGTACGCTTAACACGCTCATCCATGGGTTTATGAGGGGTAAAAACACCCGCTGAAGTCAATGAGTGCAGTGTTGTCGTCAGGCTTCGCCAATTCCAGCTCCGCGTTGCTGTGAAATTTTGCAGTAAACGCATCAGCTGGCTTTGTTCCGCTCGATTTAAAGGTCTTTTAAACGCTGACGTGTATTTTTTAATTAAACTGGCATATAGGCCGTGGTCTCTCCCATCATAGCGATGACCGAAACGATCCGATTTACGCACCAGACCATCCATTATTTCTGGTTTGATGAGGGCATTAAAATCTTGAACAGGGTTTACTGAACGGTACTGTAGATGTTGAGAAGAGCGTGTGAAAGAAGAAAGGTAAAGTTCATTATGCCTCGGGGCTGTGCGGTGGGGATTATCCCATGGCCTGACTGTGGTATGTCTATATCGTCCGCGCCTTGAAGAAGCGGCATGGTCATTCTCTCGGTTGTAATCATTATTTGATCTTGTGTATTGACCACTGATACCAGCAGAGCTTCTATCCATAATTATATTTCATTAATTCATGAAAATATAAAAAACAGACTGCTGTTCTGCTCAGAAGTTCATTTTTCGGAAAAGTTTATAAAGATAATCGGTTGTGGAAAACCATCTACTCCTGATGCCACCAATCTGTTATTTTCAAATCATCCGGGGCGAGATGCATGGTCAACAGGCGTTCAACGCTGGCATTCCTTCCCGGAATGTGTAAAAGGTTCTTGAGTCATGATGGGAGGAAGGCGATTACTGGATGTTTGTTTTCTTCCTCTTTGCGGGTTTACCGGGTTGCTCCCCTGAATGTTCTTCGGCAGTCAAGTAACCGTGATCTGAGGGTTGCCTGCCTTTATCAGCAGTAACGTATGCCTCATCTGCCCACTCTCTTTTAAGTGATACAGAGTCATGACCCTGTGGCGGGATGCCTGTCCTGGTCTTTATTTGATCAATACATCGTTTTATTAAATCCTGATTCCAAAGCCTGTTAACCGGAATTTCAATGACCTCAAATCCTGCTTTTTGCAACAGTGCGATTTTCAGCAGAGTCGAACCATTCCTGGTTTTGAAATCACCACCCACGAAATGTGACGGTCCCTGAATTTCAATTACCATGTTGTGATCTGGCAGTAGCAGGTCAACCGGAGGCAGTAAGTTCAGACTCTTTTCTTCTTCAATCTGCAAAGAGGGAAAGTATGATTGGAGTTGATCGCGAACGTCAGATTGACGTTTTGATCGGATAGTCTGGTAATGGGGGACGACCGGGCACGCTCTGCCAAGCCAACTTGCGGCCATGGCAATGATGTATTGATTCTCTTCATTGCCTGAGGGTGTATTTGCCACACGAGTAAAGAGGTCCTCCATGTACTTTTCAAGCCAGTTATTGTTATTGGAGTCCAGAGACAATCTGGCACAGCAAACCATTACTCCCCAGAGAGACATCAATATGTCTTGCTGTAAAAGCTGAGGGCTTTCACTGATTCGGTGAACAAGCGATTCGAACATAGAGGTAACCCTATGCAGCTCAATGAACTCACCCAGTTTCGCCGCGGCCCACAGCAGATTGGCGATTTCCTTTGGTTTAAAGTTAGCTTTCTGTGTGTTCACGTGGCGCAATAGCACGGCCACGGTCTCTCTAAGCTTTGGTGTCCTATCCTGCCCGTTGTCCACCAGTTTCGCCACGGCCCACAGCAGGTTGGCGATTTCTTGTGGTTTAAAGTTGGCTTTCTCTGTATTGACGTGTTGCAACAGCGCGGCCACGGCCTCATTAAACTCTGGTGTTCGCTCCTGCCCGTTGTTCACCAGTTTCGCCATGGCCCACAGCAGGATGGCGATTCCCTGGGCATTAAATGGGTTCTTCACTGGGTTCACGTGAGGCAACAGCGCAGCCACGGCATCATTAAACTCTGATGTCCGCTCCTGCCCGCTATCCACCAGTTTCGCCATGGCACACAGCATGTTGGCGATACCCTGTGGTTTAAAGTTATCTTTCTGTGCGTTCACTTGTGGCAACAGTGCGGCCACGGCCTCTTTAAGCTCTGGAGTCCTATCCTGCCCGTTGTCCACCAGTTTTGCCATGGCCCACAGCAGGTTGGCGATCTGCTGAGGAATAAATTGGTCTTTATGTGCGTTTACGTGGGGCAACAGCGCGGCCACGGCCTTGTTGAGCTCTGGAGTCCTATCCTGCCCGTTGTCCACCAGTTTTGCCATGGCCCACAGCAGGTTGGCGATCTGCTGAGGAATAAATTGGTCTTTATGTGCGTTTACGTGGGGCAACAGCGCGGCCACGGCCTTGTTGAGCCCTGGTGTTCGCTCCTGCCCGTTGTCCACCAGTTTTGCCATGGCCCACAGCAGGTTGGCGATACCCTGTGGTTTAAAGTTAGCTTTCTGTGCGCTCACGTGGGGTAACAGCGCAGCCACCGCCTCGTTGAGCTCTGGTGTTCGCTTTTGCCTGTTGTCCACCAGTTTCGCCATAGCCCACAGCAGGTTGGCGATTTCCTGTCGTTTAAAGTTAGCTTTCTGTGCGTTCACGCGGGGCAACAGTGCGGCCACGGCCTTGTTGAGTTCTGGTGTCTGTTCCTGCCCGTTGTCCACCAGTTTTGCCATGGCCCACAGCAGGTTGGCGATATGCTGAGGAATAAATTGGTTTTCTTTTGCGTTCAGTTGGGGCAACAGTGTGGCCACAGCCTCTTTGAGCCCTGGTGTCAATTCATGCCTGTTATCCACCAGTTTCGCCATGGCCCACAGCAGGTTGGTAATGCCCTGGGCATTAAATTGGTCTTTCTGTGCGTTTACGAGGAGCAACAGCGCGGCCACGGCCTCGTCGAGATCTGGTGTCTGCTCCTGCCCGCTGTCCACCAGTTTTGCCAGGGCCCAAAGCTGGTTGGTAATGCCCTGGGTATTAAATTGGTCTTTCTGTGCTTTCACGAGGGGCAATAGCGCGGCCAAGGCTTCTTTGAGTCCCGGTGTCCGCTCCTGCCCGTTGTCCGCCAGTTTCGCCATGGCCCACAGCAGGTTGGCGATATGTTGTGGAATAAACTGGTCTTTCTGTGCGTTCACGAGGGGCAACAACGATGCTATGGCCTCGTTGAACTCTGGTGTCTGCTCCTGCCCGTTGTTCACCAGTTTCGCCATGGCCCACAGCAGGTTGGCGATATTCTGAGGAATAAATTGGTTTTTTTTTGCGTTCACGAGGGGCAACAGCGCGGCCACGGCCCTGTTGAGTTCTGGTGTCTGTTCCTGCCCGTTGTCCACCAGTTTTGCCACGGCCCACAGCAGGTTGGCGATATTCTGAGGATTAAATTGGTCTTTTTGTGCGTTCACGTGGGGCAACATTGCGGCCACAGCCTCGTTGAGCACTGGTTTTCGCTCCTGCCCGCTGTCTGCCAGTTTCGCCATGGCCCACAGCAGGTTGGCGATTCCCTGGGCATCAATATCCCTGGCTGGAGGTTTTTGGTTGCACTTGAATATGATTGCATCAAGTAGCGTTGTCATTAAGGAAGCTTGAGTTCGCTTGACACGCTCATCCAAGGGGCTATGAGGGGTAAAAACACCCGCTGAAGTGAATGAGTGCATTGTTGTCGTCAGGCTTCGCCAATTCCAGCTCCGTGTTGCGGTAAAATTTTGCAGCAAACGCATCAGCTGGCTTTGTTCCGCTCGATTTAACGGTCTTTTAGCAGTTGACGTGTATTTTTTAATTGAGCTGGCATATTGACCGTGACGTCTCCCATCATAGCGATGACCTAAACGATCCGATTTACTCACCAGGTTATCCATTATTTCCTGTTTGGTGAGAGCATTAAAACCTTGAGCAGGGTATACAGAACGGTACTGTAGATGTTGAGAAGAGCGTCTGAAAGAAGCATGGTAAAATTCATTACGCCCCGGGGCAGTGCGGGAGGGGTTATTCCATTGTCTGACTGTGGCATATCTATATCGTCCATGCCGTGAAGAAGCGGCCTGGTCATCCGGTTGGTTGTAATCATTGCCTGATCTTGCGTATTGACCACTGATACCAGCAGAGCTTCTATTCATAACTATATTTCATTAATTCATGAGAATATAAAAAAGCAGACTGCTGATTTGTTCAGAAGTTCATTTTGCTGGAATATTGATATGGCAAGGATTTTCCGGACACTTTTTTACGCTGCCTTGGCAAGTTTTTGCTCATACACGAACGGTGCCAGGTAGCTATTAGTCGAATGCTTTCTCTGACGGTTATAAAACACTTCGATATAC
>NZ_JAGHQW010000101.1 GCF_017744115.1 Salinisphaera sp. G21_0
CGTTGCAGCCATTGTTCTTTAGTGGTTTCTGGATTGGTCATTGGAGCCTCCATGTAATCAGAGGCTTTATGATCCTTGATCAAATCTGAGCAGGGTAGGACGTGGGTTATTTTGGCGCTTACGTTGCTTGTCATTCATGGCAATCATCCTTGATAGCGCAAAGATGATGATATCACGAACGTCTGCATTCTATGGCCTGTGCCTTATCGTGTGGAGTGAGCAGATTACACCGTTGCAAATAATCAATGAGTCATCCACAAACCGGCAAATAAGTGCATTTGTCTGATAGTTTTTTAGCAGAAAAAAGTCAGCAAATTTGCAGGCATCTACGGCCCACATACCACATCACCATTTATGCAATGGAACGCACCTCAATGAGCTGTTCCTACTGGACTCAATACACCTGGCAAATACCGACGTCACGAAAAAGTCAGAAAGGTTCTGGTCGATAGTCTAGGATTACGTTTTTCACACGTTAGTGGAAATGAAGTGGAAAAAGAAATTCAAGTGATTTTGACGAAGAGAAAACAGGAGATAAGACATTGATTTTACTGGCGCACCCGAGAGGATTCGAACCTCTGACCTCTGCCTCCGGAGAGGTACTTTGGTACATATTTAATATTTGACGCATTTAAAAGATCTCCATAAATTACTGATTATTATTGATTTATACACCCTTATCATTGTAGAACAATAGTACAAGTCTCGACCAAAATCGATGCCATTTGTAGGCTATGCGTAGGTTGGAATGCTGATATATAGAATTGGTCGTTTATATCTGATTCATAAAATCAAGTAATACTATCGACTGTAACTCATCCATGCTTTCAACATTTTGTTCCTTTGCCACTTGATACAATCTTTCGATAGTCTGAACCGCACCTGCCTGACCTTCTTTTGCGCAAAATGCTTTTAATTCAACAGGCCTGATGCTGTGTTTAACCATAACTGCCAACGCCTGAACCAAAGAGGGTTTATCATTCCAATGAAAATAAGCCGCCAACCGGTCTTTTACTACATCGGCGGCCAGCAATATTGGAATTTTGCTGCCGCCATGTTTAACGATGGTTGTTTTTTGGATGATTTCATCTCCAACTGCCAATGGTGCTGGTGGAAACTCAACACAGATTGGTGTCGTGTCATTAATATAAAAACGACCGTGTTTCTTGAACCCTATTTCATCCATTGCCTGAATGACCCTGGCAACCGGGTCATGGCTAACGTTCACCATATCGATATCTTTGGTGAGATAAAGATTTTCACTATATATCTCAACAGCCAAGCCACCAACCAATACAACCCTGACTCCATGTGACTGCAAGTGCTCAGCGACTATCCCGGCCAGATCAATAATCGATATACCTTTATAATCAACCATGTTCAGACTCATCCCCTGTTTTGCCTGAGCGGACTCTTATTGTCGGCTTTCCTATCGCCCTGGGTTTATTACGATTCATCACCAGATCCTGAATGACTGTCTCCGGGTATAATGGGATAGCGGCTTTAATCAGTTCTTTCATTGTCGCCAGAAAGACATACCTGGGGTTAAGGCGATACTCTCTTAGCCTTCCAATTAAATGACTAACAACAACACCATCCTCTTCCATTCTAACCAGCTGTTTTTGTACTGAATTTTGAGAAAGGCCAAAGAATTCGGCAATACCCTTTCCGTAGCCAGAGTTCCTGAGCATCAGGTATATCAGTATCTTTTCCTGACTTTCGGCGCGAAGCACTCCCTTTAAGGCAAACATTCATGAAGCTCGTAAGGTATAGATGATACTTCAAGTATAAACCAATATTTCTATTTTAATAACCAACATATGGTTCATTTAATAGACATATTGGTTTATTAGGCACTCATACTTCGAGGTATTGTTATTAAATATTTTCGATTCAGGGTCCCACGCTCTGCAATGACCCGCTTTCCAGAACCAAGTTCATAACTGTCTGTGTTCAAACGGGAAAACTACGGATATTGGTGGCGTTCTGCAAGCCAGAGAAAACTGACTATCTACTGACAGTCCCACAATAGCCGCATCTTTTAACCTGGTTTCTGCCGCTCTAACCATCCCTGCGAACTCATTCGCATCTGGCGCTTCCGGTTTCAACTTATGTATTTTGACCAGGTTATCAAGCTCTTTCATGATTCGCCCTTATCAACAACTGCCTGATCAGTGAGCCATAGCTTAGGTTGATCCATCAACCGTGTCACAAAGCTTTGCTGTGATTCCTTTCTTTGCCGAAACTCATCGGGAGAAAAAATAGTGGGATTAATCACTCGACCAAGCTGCTTTTCTGCAGGTTCCAAACGCTCCAGAATTTCACCATAGCTTAGTCCTTCACCAACCAGTAATACATCAATATCACTGCTAGCGTGTTCCACTCCCTTTGCCACAGAGCCATACACGAAAGCCATATCGCAATGTTTTAAAACCGGGGCCAACACCTCTGTCAGCAAATATTGTATGCCGAACGTTTTGCGTGTAATTGCCCTTAATTCTTCAAAAACAGGATTTCCGGGGTTGGCCTGATAGTGCTGCTGATTCCCCTGCTGATAAGTGACCAGTATGCCTGCTTCGGTCATTTTTTTTACTTCCCGGACAACAGCACCTTTGCCAGTCCCAGCCAACCGAACCAGCTCATTCAGATAAAACGATGTATCCGGCTTACCATAAATCACAGATAACAAGGGTTTTCGTAAAGAGAGCAGAGGCAATGGTAATCAAGAAGGAAGTCGTCCTTTAAAGGTCTCTTTTTGGGTACCATAGGTCTCATTACGGGACTTTCCAAGGCCCTTAAATGGGACTCTTGAGTACCAGATTGAGACTTAAGAGAACTCAAAAATGGTATCCCTGCTCAACCCAATAATGCCAATCACCTATCGCTTCAACCGTCTCTTCGTCCACGTCATCACTGGATGCTTCGAGTTGCACCAGCGGAACGGCCAATGTTCGATCCAGCCACTTAATCTGAACCTGCATGGTGGCCTCGCAATAATCCTGATCCGCCATTCCGGTAACCACCACCCGCTCTTTCATTTTCAGTGGTGATACCGTTAACTCCTGACAGCACTCTGCCTCAAAGGGAAAAGCCAGCCTGTCATCCAGGTAACAATGCCACCCAGTGCTACGCTCCAGCTCATCATAGCAATCCACAACAATATCGTTGTAAATCCGTTCCTCTATTTCAGCATTTTTGGATGAACTCATTACTGACTCCTATACAGTATGTTTATCTCGTTTAATCAGTTACCCGCTGCTGAAACCTGGCAGGCTTCAGGCAAGAAGTTATTCACTCAAGTAATGAGCCCTGAACGGTCTCACTGCATTGATCAGCCCTCTCACCGTCAATCAACAGCTCCCCTTCCTGTTCACCCTGTCCATCCAGAACCCGGTAAAGCAGAGAATAAGCGACGCGCCACTGCCCTTCTGACACCTGCAGGGTGACCGATTTAGTATTCAGACGGAGGGCATGGCCAAAATGTTCCTCTACATGCTTATCTTTAAAACCCAACAAATCACCTACAGCAATGGCATGGCGACTCAGGCCTTGTTGAGTTTCATGATTAACACGAGCATCGGCACCTTCGAGATTGAGCATGTAGTAAGGCACTGTCCAACGTTTACCATCGGTAAAATCCAGCACCAGTGCCCGCTTTTGTTTAAGCTGCAACACTTCACAGTCACGCAGTGAATTACTGTTACGATCAAAGTAGCTCAGCTTCTGCCCTATGTCAGCGCAGCCTTGATTCTGCCAATACGTTCTGACGACTCCAGCTCACGATCAATCATGGCATTGAGCCGGAATAGATCAAAGGTGCTGGCCCGGTTCAGGGCTTCCAGCAGTTGGGCATAGTCCATGGTTGGTTTGGCAGGAGGGTTACTGTTGTTCATTCGTCACCATTACTCCAGAAAAGAACATTCGACCATCATCACATTCTGAACTCAGGAAGCTCACCTTCACCATAAAGCTCTCCCTTTAAACGGCTAAACAGTTTTTGTAACGTCCCTGACAAGTAGCTTTCAAATTTCTCCTTACCCAAAGTGCGCTCATAAACATCGGCAGGTATAAATCGCCGCATTTCAGTTTTCAGCCCACCACCGGACACTATATCAGGGATATTCCGAATCAGCTGATCCAGTCGCTGTTCAAAGTCATCAAGCCGGTAGTCGTTCACTTTCTTCTTTACCAGCTCAACATTCACTGCAGCACCCTGTTGCTGAAGCCAGGGCAGGTCCCAGATATCACGATAACGAATGTATTTTTGCGTTGCAGGCAAGGCGATCAGTTTGTCTGCCAGTACTTCATCAAGGGTTTCAGTGAATACCAAGGTGTCTCCATAGCCATCGGGGAGAAACGGGTAATTCACTCGCAGCGGCAATGCTTCTTTGGTATATGCCGGAACATTAGCGACTTCAATCTTGATTTTTTGCCGGGGAATATCTTTACGCTTCGGAGAGGTTATTACCGAAATTTGCCATTTATCAATATTCATTTGTGCATAACAAGGCTCTTTTCTGAGCGTTGCTGGCTCTTTAACCAATACCTCCAATCCATATCTGGCCCCAATATAGTCCTCAATACATGTCTTTATATTGGCAAGAGAGGCTGACGAAAAATCCACCCCTCCAACAAAATCCAGATCCTCACTGAACCGATTACCTCCATGACACAGACGAAGCGACGTACCGCCCTGAAACACCAAATGATCCAACAGGCCTTCCCGGTCAAGACAGAACAGAATGTCATAGTGAAGCAGCTCTTTCTCAACGACTGGCCGCATTAGTGCGAGATGACTATTTTGCATAATCCTCTCAACCAGCTGTGAAAAATCCTCAGTGGTCATTTTCATAACTCTGTGCCTCCTTCACCAGATGAATATTCCTCCCTACACGCCGAAGATCACGCAATGCCGCCTCAGGCGTAGCAATTTTTAACGGTCTGTCACGATCAACGACACTGTCCAAAATATCGGCGACTGAACGGCGAGTGTGGGTAAATTCAAGAACCCCAAAAGGAGTTTTATACTCTCCCTTCCGGCCTGTGGTCATAATGGTCAGCCGATCGACAGGGATTTGGGAAATAGCGCCGTATTCCGATAGTGCCGATTCCAAACTGATGTAATTGTACTCCCCCCTTCGCAAGGCTATGGCAATGCGCTCCAGCATATCTGCATTTTTGTTGCTTGAGAGGGTGAACGTATAAACCCCTTTCATCATCCGACGAAGAATACCATTCTTCACCAACCGAACCAGTCCAGCCTGAAAGGCTCTCGGGGAGTCTTCAATAAAGATTTTGCCCAAATCCCTGGTGGTAAAAACCGAATGTCCCATCCGGTCAAAAGCCGATAGCCGGTGGATTGCAGTGGCCTGATCCATCGTTACCACTCCTTCATGTAGACGTTTTAATCACTTAAATAGTGTATATCTGTCTACATAATAGCAAAACACACAGCATATAAACGCGAACAACATTAAATAGTGGTATTTATGCCTACTTATTAGCTCGTTGATTAAAGTCAGTTACCGGCACCTTAATCCCTGCCAGTGGCTGGTTTTCTTTGCGTAGCGTTGTTTCAGCTCTGCCAGCTTCTGGTCATAGGCTGTTTGCCTGTTCACCATTTTGGCCATGAGTTGAAGGTCACCAAGCTTTGCGGACAGTTCAGAATACACGGTAGAAGAGCCCCTTTTCTCAAACAGTTCTTCCACTCGCCGCCAGTACACCCCTTCATTAGCGGCCACGCTTTCTGCCTTTTCCTGTTGTTGCCGCAGCTTCTGTTCCCGGGCCTTTTCATGGGCCTTTTTCCGCAACTCACGGGCTGAAGCCAGCAGGTGGCCAACCGTGACCGAACTGCTGCGGGGCACCTCCTGAGCCTGACCAACCAGAGTGGCAAACTGTTCTCTTCGTACAGTACCGGTTTCGTCTAATAGCAATGCCCTCAGCTGGTTTCTGGCAGTCGTTTCCGGGAGCTGCATCACATATTGATCGATCAGCGCTTCTGGCTGAGCATTGGCATAATCCGGTTTGATCTGAGCCGACGCCTCAACCCGTTGAGCATCCAGTTTCAAAAAATCACACAACGCACTCTGGCTGGCAGAAAGATCATCCAAACCAGGAGGGATGGCGGGTGACAAGGCATCCGGTTCCAACCAGTCCAATTGAGACAACCAGGCCAGATACAGTGAACGATTGTCACCGTGCATCAGCTCACTGCGAATGCTCAGCAGGCTACCCATCCAGCCATCGCCATCATCCCACTCGTCGTCATAGCCATCTTCATTTTCATAGGCAAACTCAATGATCCAGTGATCGGCTACACCCGTGTAATTGCAGGTATCATTCACCAGATACCGAAGCAGCAGCGACTCATCCACAAGATTCCGAGGCACCTTGATCGCAAAAATTTTGCACCCAAAATTAGAGACATAAACAAAAGCATCAAAGAACCTGCTCAGTAACTGCCTTGGGTCGGCTTTCAAATCACCGTAGTTATAGGTGTTACAAAACCGGGTAGTCGATATCTGCGCCCGGCTGGAAATCCCCCGGAGATAGCCCATCTCATCTTTGGACAACTGCCGGTCAACGGCCACCAACTCGTAATACTGATATTCACTCATGACTGTTATGCCTTCTGCACCTTCTTACGCTTACGCACCTCATCAAGGCTGACCACATTATCTGGCAAAGCCAATGATCTCTCCTGCCCGATAACAGTAGCTGCTGCCGCAGGAAATGGGTTCGGAAAATCCCCATCCGGCGTTTGTGGATACGCCCACGCAGACAGACCTCTGGCAAACCGGAACAGCCAGTCATCCACCATCCGTGACATAGGAATGAAACACTCCATTTGTTTTGCACCAGGATACGCCTTAGCCTTTTTGTGGACACAGTTGATTCGGTGCATTCCCAACCCAATCTCTTCACTCTCGTCCAGTTGTTCCAGCCCGTAATGTTCATAGGACTGGCTCAGCCACTGTTCAGCATCGGCAACATGTCCGTTGACACTGAGATCGGTATTTCTGACAAACCGGATTCCCTTTTCCATATCGAGAAACTGGTCATACATGGTCTGAGCCTGCGATTCTGTGGTAGCGCCACTCTCTATGGCCATATGGATACACTCTCTGGCCCAGCGCCTGGTAAATCGCGCAGCAAACTCGTCCAAATCAGAAAACATCGGGTTGGAAAACAGAATGGCGTAACGACTGCGGGCTTCCACCACAATAACATCCGTGCACCCTTCTCTATTCCGGTACCCCTTAACCGCATGCACCTGCCAGGCAATGACATTATCACCAGAAGCAATCGGCTGAGTGCCTATGCGCTTACCATCCGGACTGGGTAACCGATCCAGATCAACCTTCATGTATTTACAAAAGGCATTGGTCGCAGATATTAATATTTCAAGCATTCACGGTATCTCTCGGCTGTTCTCTCGCGGGAGGGCTTACTGGCTGAATATGGCAGATTTGAACTATCAGTCAGAGCATTGCGGAATGCAAGCAAGGGCAAAGTCATGACATTACTTTGCAGACTGACTCAGTGTGCACTCGCACTGAGTGGGTGCGGCGTCGTTTCACTCCGCCGCAGGCAATATAAAATATTCGGATACGTACTGAGTCAACGTGTTTGGGGCCGTTCGACAATAAATGTCGAATTCAGCAACGGGCTTGCCGGATAAGGCAAAGCAAATGCCATTTACAGCAAACGACCAATAAAATTCAAGCGTCAACCACTTTCCAAAAGCACATCAACACCTTTCTGAAAGTTTTTAATGCCGTAGAGCACCAACATATCTGGGGAAAAAAATTACCCCTTACCGTTTTCCCGCCCTAAACCACGGTATCCTATGCACATCAAAAAGGACGACCATCATGGAGAAAACCAAAACAATCCAAATCCGGGTAAGTACTCAGGAAAAATCTGCAATCCAGACAAAAGCAAAATCACTGAATTTGCACGTATCAGAATACCTCCTCTCTCTGCATCAAAACACAGCCTTACCTCCGCCACTATCAGAGGTTGAACGGCGGCAGCTGGAAGAAGTGGCCCAAATCGGGAATATGGTCAATGAGCTTGTAACTATCATACATTCCGGAAAAGTCCCTGACACATACGAACTCCAGCTGGTGATTGAAGCAATCAGCCTCTTCGTAAAATTCCATAACCAGAAACGATGATCGCTGATGCCAAACTGACCGGAAGTATCGCGACAGGAATTTCCGTTGCACGCTATATGTTGGACCCAGATGCAAAACAGCAGGATTCTGACGTCAAAACAATGCAAAAGGCAGAGAGTAGTGAGCGAGTACTGCATATAGAGACAGCCCTTGCCAATCCAGTCTTGATAACCGACTCTCCGAAAGCATCGGCACAATCGTTCATCTTTGAGATCGTAGACTGGAACCAGCGTAATCGACCAGGCAAGAAAGCTCCGCAATCGCAGTGGGAACACCGTGTGATTAGTTTTCACCCATCAGACAGTCAAAAGCTGGATGCAGGTACTGCCTGCAAATTGGCCAGAGAATCATTAGATATGGTTGCCCCGGGGCAGCGACCAGCCCTTTTCGTTGTACACGGAGATACGGCTCACCTGCATGTGCATATGCTCTACGCAACGGTGAATGAAAAAGGCAAAATTTTTAACTTGCACCAAGACTATCGCATTTGGGAGCAGGCTATGGAGAGCCTGGAAATTAAGCATAACCTGCATCGTGTAGACAAACGGTTAGCCTGTGCTGATAGGGATTCTAAACGAATAGCTGACGGAACAAATCCAGGTAAAGCCGAATTCAGGATGATCCAGAGAACAGGGGAGCCATCGTGCAAACAACGTTTACGCGAGCTTATTGACGAGGCAATCACCGAAAGCATGTATGCACCTAAAACCAAACAATTTGCCCAGTTCCTGGCATCTCTGAGATCAAAGAAAATCAGCGTCAGCACAAACATACAATCAACAAACACTGTCGCCGGGCCCCCTGTGCCAACATAGTTGTCGCCTCTCCTGAATTTAAAAACCTAAACAGGGGGCGGCCAGTGAGTGATCAATGGCCCGCTATTCAGAAGAGTTCAAAGAGTCCATCATTCAGAAAATGATGCCA
>NZ_JAGHQW010000102.1 GCF_017744115.1 Salinisphaera sp. G21_0
GCTTTCGCAGAGCGCGAAAGGAAACGCCAAAGGGAGAACCTAAGGGAGCGTCGCAAAGATCCCGCTTTCGCAGAGCGCGAAAGGAAACGCCAAAGGGAGAACCTAAGGGAGCGTCGCAAAGATCCCACTTTCGCAGAGCGCGAAAGGAAGCGCCAAAGGGAGCGTCGCAAAGATCCTGCTTTCGCAGAGTACCAAAGGCAGTACCAAAGGGAGTACCAAAGGGAGTACCAAAGGGAGCGTCGCAAAGATCCTGCTTTCGCAGGGTACCAAAGGCAGTACCAAAGGGAGTACCAAAGGGAGCGTCGCAAAGATCCTGCTTTCGCAGAGCACCAAAGGGAGTACCAAAGGGAGCGTCGCAAAGATCCTGCTTTCGCAGAGTACCAAAGGCAGTACCAAAGGGAGCGTCGCAAAGATCCTGCTTTCGCAGAGTACCAAAGGCAGTACCAAAGGGAGCGTCGCAAAGATCCCGTCCTCGCACAGGGGCACAGAATCTATATGAATACTTACAACAGAATCAAAAAACAAACCGCCAACAAGGAAGAAGCTTCAAAGCTGGCGAAAATCGCAAAAGAACAGTATCTCCAGTCAATCCATTCAACTGGAAACTCCGGTGGATTAACACTGACTTCTAATTCAGATGAAACAAACCAGAGTTCCAGTAAAAATTCAGATGGCACTCTCCCTGCCAATTTTCAGTGTTCAAGCTGAAGGAATATTTACCGTCCCGATTGAACATGTCTCAACCTGAGTGAACAGTCAGCAATCTAAGAGTAAGAAGGTATTGGTCACTGTCCTCTGGATAAGCAAACGGTAAAACCTGCTTTGCCTCTACGGGAGCGCCGTTAGACCGATCAAAGATAACGGAGAACTGCCGACTATCTGGAAGCGTTAAAGTCATCGTTTTATTGGCAGCTTTGGAGAGAGCAAACAAGCTCTTGACCGTCAGCCGGGAAAACCGGGGTCGGAAAACCGGGGTCGGGTCTTGATTCTTATGACCTCGCTGCCAGTGACCCGGCCGCCACCGTCTTCTTCATCCGTGAGTCGCTGGCTTTCGAAGAGTTTCACATCATCATGATTAATAGTCATATCAAATCCTTATGCTTTTTTTGATGTAAATAGTGAATGGGTTGTGTCAGGAAGGAACTTGTGTAACGAAGCGGGAGTCTTAAGCTGTGATTCAATAATTTGATGAATTTATGAATTAATGACTGATCCAGATTTTAACTTACAAGGCTCTTCTTCGAATGTTCTAACTGCATATGACGCTGCCATGCCCTGCGGTAAATCTCTTTCCAAGGGCTGTACACAAAAAAACGCTATAGCATTCGGTCAGAAAGTGGAACACACGGTCCCAATCAATAACACCTCAATACCCGATGAGGATAGATTCCAAAACCGATTCGATAATTCAAGAATTAAACAAATGTCAATCACTATTCTTGATTCTAAAGAGATCTGCCTGGATGAGCCCTTTGAATTATCCGTAAGACCAGAAACATTTCAAAAAGCCGATAGTGGCACTGCATCAGAAATAAAAACTGTGCGAATTTGGAGTATGGCTGGTGATGACGCTTCTCACTCGTTAATAACAACCATCAGTATTCTAACGTGATGGAGCAAATCAGTCCGATAATTCAAGCTGATAACTTGGGTAATAAGTCTGTTTCAAACCCATCTAAAAAAATAACTGACAACAAAGCCTCACGATTGGAGCGCCGAAGGAAGTACCAAAGGGAGCGTCGCAAAGATCCCGCTTTTGCAGAACGCGAAAGGCAGTACCACAGGGAGTACAAAAGGGAGCGTCACAAAGATCCCGCTCTCGCCCAGCACCAAAGGGAGTACCAAAGGGAGTACCAAAGGGAGTACAAAAGGGAGTACCAAAGGGAGTACAAAAGGGAACGTCGCAAAGATCCCGCTTTCGCAGAACGCGAAAGGCAGTACCACAGGGAGTACAAAAGGGAACGTCACAAAGATCCCGCTTACGCCCAGCACCAAAGGGAGTACCAAAGGGAGTACCAAAGGGAGTACCAAAGGGAGTACCAAAGGGAGTACCAAAGGGAGTACCAAAGGGAACGTCGCAAAGATCCCGTCTTCGCACAGGGGCACAGAATCTATATGAATACTTACAACAGAATCAAAAAACAAACCGCCAACAAGGAAGAAGCTTCAAAGCAAGCTAAGATCGCAAGAGAGCAGTATCTCCAGTCAATCCATTCAGCTGGAAACTCCGGTGAATTAACACTGACTTCTAATTCAGATGAAACAAACCAGAGTCCCAGTAAAAATTCAGATGGCACTCTCTCTGCCACTTTTCAGTGTTCAAGCTGAAGGAATATTTACCGTCCCGATTGAGCCTGTCTCAACCTGAGTGAACAGTCAGCAATCTAAGAGTAAGAAGGTATTGGTCACTGTCCTCTGGATAAGCAAACGGTAAAACCTGCTTTGCCTCTACGGGAGCGCCGTTAGACCGATCAAAGATAACGGAGATCTGCCGACTATCTGGAAGCGTTAGAGTCATCGTTTTATTGGCAGCTTTGGAGAGAGCAAACAAGCTCTTGACCGTCAGCCGGGAAAACCGGGGTCGGAAAACCGGGGTCGGGAAAACCGGGGTCGGGTCTTGATTCTTGATCTAATCGTCTCACACTTCCACTTCGAGAGTTTCACATCATCATGATTAATAGTCATATCAAATCCTTATGCTTTTTTTGATGTAAATAGTGAATGGGTTGTGTCAGAAAGGAACTTGTGTAACGAAGCGGGAGTCTTAAGCTGTTATTCAATAACTTGATGAATTTATGAATTAATGACTGATCCAGATTTTAACTTACAAGGCTCTTATTCGAGTGTTCTAACTGCATATGACACTGCTATGCTCTGCGGTAAGTCACTTTCCAAGGGCTGTAAACAAAAAAACGCTACAGCATTCGGTCAGAAAGTGGAACAAACGCCCCCAATCAATAACACCCCAATACCCGATGAGGATAGACTCCATAACCGATTCGATGATTCAAGAATTAAACAAATGTCAATCGCTATTCTTGATTCTAAAGAAATCTGCCTGGATGAGTCCTCTGAATTATCCGTAAGACCAGAAACATTTCAGAAAGCTGATAGTGGCACTGCATCAGAAATAAAAATTGTGCGAGTTTGGAGTATGGCTGGTGAAGACGGCTCTCACTCTGTTGATAACAGCCATCAGTATCCTAACGTGATGAAGCAAATCAGTCCGATAATTCAAGCTGATAACCTGGGTAGTAAGTCTGTTTCAAACCCATCTAAAAAAATAACTGACAACAAAGCCTCACGATTGGATCGCCGAAGGAAGTACCAAAGGGAGCGTAGCAAAGATCCCGCTTTCGCAGAGCGCCAAAGGAAACGCCAAAGGGAGTACCAAAGGGAGTACCAAAGGGAGTACCAAAGGGAGCTTCGCAAAGATCCCGCTTTCGCAAAGCGCCAAAGGGAGCGCTACCAGACAGATCCCGCTTTCGCAGAGCGCCAAAGGAAGCGCCAAAGGGAGTATCAAAGGGAGCGTCGCAAAGATCCCGCTTTCGCAGAGCGCGAAAAGGAGCGTCTAAGGAAGCTCCGCAAAGATCCCACTTTCGCAGAGCGCCAAAAGGAGCGTCGCAAAGATCCCGTCTTCGCAGAGGGGCAAAGAATCTATATTAATACTTACAAGAGAATCAAAAGACAAACCGTCAACAATGAAGAAGCTTCAAAGCAAGCGAAAATCGCAAGAGAGCAGTATCTCCGGTCAATCCGTTCAGCTGGAAACTCCAGTGAATTAACACTGACTTCTAATTCAGATGAAACAAACCAGAGTCCCAGTAAAAATTCAGATGGCACTCTCCCTGCCACTTTTCAGTCTTCAAGCTGAAGGAATATTTACCGTCTCGATTGAGTCTGTCTCAACCTGAGTGAACAGTCAGCAATCTAAGAGTAAGAAGGTATTGGTCACTGTCCGCTGGATAAGCAAATGGTAAAACCTGCTTTGCCTCTACGGGAGCGCCGTTAGACCGATCAAAGATAACGGAGAACTGCCGACTATCTGGAAGCGTTAGAGTCATCGTTTTATTGGCAGCTTTGGAGAGAGCAAACAAGTTCTTAACCGTCAGCCGGGAAACCCAACCAGCCTCACCATTGCCAGAGAGAATGATTGGCCTGCCGTGGCTTAGTTGACCTTCTTGAATTAGGGAAAACCAGGGTCGGGTCTTGATTCTTGATCTAATCGTCTCACACTTCCACTTCGAGAGTTTCACATCATCATGATTAATAGTCATATCAAATCCTTATGCTTTTTTTGATGTAAATAGTGAATGGGTTGTTTCAGGAAGGAACTTGTGTAACGTAGCGGGAGTCTTAATCTGTGATTCAATAACTTGATGAATTTATGAATTAATGACTGATCCAGATTTTAACTTACAAGGCTCTTATTCGAGTGTTCTAACTGCATATGATGCTGCTATGCCCTGCGGTAAGTCATTTTCCAAGGGCTGTACACAAAAAAACGCTACAGCATTCGGTCAGAAAGTGGAACAAAAGCCCCCAATCAATAACACCTCAATACCCGATGAGGATAGATTCCAAAACCGATTCGATGATTCAAGAATTAAACAAATGTCAATCACTATTCTTGATTCTAAAGAAATCTGTCTGGATGAGCCCTTTGAATTATCCGTAAGACCAGAAACATTTCAAAAAGCCGATAGTGGCACTGCATCAGAAATTGTTAATAACAGCCATCAGTATTCTAACGTGATGGAGCAAATCAGTCCGATAATTCACGCTGATAACTTGAGTAATAAGTCTGTTTCAAACCCACCAGAAAAAATAACTGACAACAAAGCCTCTCGGTTGGAGCGCCGAAGGAAGTACCACAGGGAGTACCAAAGGGAGTACCAAAGGGAGCTTCGCAAAGATCCTGCTTTCGCAGAGCGCGAAAGGCGGTACAACAGGGAGTACAAAATGGAGCGTCGCAAAGATCCTGCTTTCGCAGAGCGCGAAAGGCAGTACCAAAGGGAGTACCAAAGGGAGCTTCGCAAAGATCCCACTTTCGCAGAACGCAAAAGGGAGTACCAAAGGGAGCGTCGCAAAGATCCCGCTTTCGCAGAGCGCGAAAGGGAGTACCAAAGGGAGTACCATAGGGAGTACCAAAGGGAGCGTCGCAAAGATCCTGCTTTCGCAAAGTACCGAAGGGAGTACCAAAGGGAACGTCGCAAAGATCCCGTCTTCGCACAGGGGCAAAGAATCTATATGAGTACTTACAACAGAATCAAAAAACAAACCGCCAACAAGGAAGAAGCTTCAAAGCAAGCGAAAATCGCAAGAGAGCAGTATCTCCAGTCAATCCATTCAGCTGGAAACTCCGGTGAATTAACACTGACTTCTAATTCAGATGAAACAAACCAGAGTCCCAGTAAAAATTCAGATGGCACTCTCCCTGCCAATTTTCAGTGTTCAAGCTGAAGGAATATTTACCGTCCCGATTGAGCATGTCTCAACCTGAGTGAACAGTCAGCAATCTAAGAGTAAGAAGGTATTGGTCACTGTCCTCTGGATAAGCAAATGGTAAAACCTGCTTTGCCTCTACGGGAGCGCCGTTAGACCGATCAAAGATAACGGAGAACTGCCGACTATCTGGAAGCGTTAGAGTCATCGTTTTATTGGCAGCTTTGGAGAGAGCAAACAGGTTCTTAACCGTCAGCCGGGAAACCCAACCAGCCTCACCATTGCCAGAGAGAATGATTGGCCTGCCGTGGCTTAGTTGACCTTCTTGAATTAGAAAAGCCCCGGTCAGGCTACGCTCTGTGGTTTGCTCGACGGGGTTCCATTCAAATTCATTAATCCAGAGCAGATCGTCCGGGAGGGTAATGGTATCCAGTTGCATCAGACCGTCCTCATGCCTGCGTTTTTCAGGGCTTCCAGCAGTTTCGTTTCATCCGTTGAATCAATGCCGACATTGACCGCACCATCGGGATATTCGAGCCGGATAATTCTTTGCGGAGCCGGTTGTGTGGTTCGAGTGATTGGTGCTGACGCACTCCCCTGGCTCTCCTGGAGGGCTTTTGCTCTTTCATTATTAGCCTGCCGCAGTCGCTCGTTGTAAATCTGCTCACTGATTCGCAGAGCTGAGTTGATATTCCTGATCGCCTCCTGATCCCCGTTGGCAATGGCCTCGGCCTGCTGTGCCTTCAGATCATTACGCTGATTTTGATAACGGCGTTGCTCAATATCCGATTGTCTGCCCTGCAATTCATCCAGTTCATCTTGCAGGCTGTTGAGGGTATTGCGGGAACTGTCGCCTAAGCTGGCCATGTTTTGTTTGGCTGAAACAATGGCGTTATTGAGCTGGTCTAAATCCGTTTGATTGAGCAGGTTCATGGTTTGCGCGGCATCTTCCGCCTCATGGACAAAATTTCTGGCATTGATCTCGCCCTGTTCATAGCGTTCAAACAGCTGTTCAAGGGCAATTCTTTGCTCTAAAAATTGTTTTTTCACATAAGCGGCAGTGGTTGATGTTTGATTGAGCCAGCGACCAATGCCTGTTACGTCAAATTGATATTGATTGCTTTGCAAACGGCTAATTTCTGCGGAGGTTGCCTTAAGCTCATTTTTCAGGTCTTCAATACTGCCTTTGGCTGCGGTGGTATCCACTGAACCGCCGCCTTGTTGTATGGCTACAAAAGCATCGTGCGCAGCGCTGCTCATACCCATAAGTTCTGCGGTTATGGCGTTATAGTGACCGGCCAAAACAGCGGCAATAGACTGGGCGTTTTCAAAAGATTGCTCTTGCTTATCCCCGGCTTCCTCTGCAACTTCGCCTGTTTCTTTTATGCTGTCCTTGGTGTTTTCCGCCTCGGCCTTCAGCTCAGCCAGCTTCCTGCGACTGGCTTCGGTCGCCTCGTAATATTCCTCGGCAGACAAAGTGCCCTGAGAGAAAGCTTCAGCCAAGGCTACCCCAAGGCTGGCCAGCTCCGTTCGGGTTTCGGCTGCGTTGACCTGACTGATAGCATCCGCTGCATTCTCAAAATGACTTTTAACGGCTTTGGCTGTTTCGGCTGTGGCTTCCTCAACCTGTTTTTGCCCGGCAATTAATTCATCGGCGTAATTTTGCCAGAGCAACCTCTGACTTTTGGTCATGGTCTTGGCTGCATGGTTTGCTGTCTTTACCGCATCTCGGCTTTCTTTGGCAAAGCTGTCGTATACCCCAACCAGCGCATCCCGGACATCCTTGGTATCCTCAACCGTCTGCCGGGCAAACTCCCTGGTCAAGCCCTCAAGAAAATCGGTTGTCCCTTTTAGCTTTTCGGCAATGCCATCAAAACCCAAGGCATCTGCTGTTTCCTGCCATACCCTGACAATGCCGTATAGTATCCCGGTATAGGCTGTAGCAAAGTCCTTAACAATGGCTGTGAAGGTATTGAAAAAGCCCTTTACTGTGGAGCTGGTAAAATCAAAGGCAGTCCGCAGCGCCGCCATGGATTCTGTGATGGTGCTAAAGCCTGATTGAATACTGGTGACAAAGCCATCAGCGGTAACTCCAGAGAAGGCATGCTTAAAAGCGTCACCCATGGCAATAAAGGCATCGCTGATCCTTTTCGCCAATTCAGACAGCTGGCCATTCTGGTTCATCCGCTCAATTTCGGCAGCGATGCCTGCCAGCGACTCTCTGGCGTAATCCAGAGCCCCACTTTTGGCCACTTCATCCTGGAACTGCTGCCAGCTGTCTTTCAGGTTACTGACATAACCCGACAGCAGACTCATGTTCTTGGCCGCAGCACCCTCGGAGGATTTGCCAATTTCCTGAATCAGCTCCCTCATAACATCCCGACCAATAAGGCCAGCCGAAGACAGCTTTTGCAGCTCCTGAACGTTTTTGCCGGTTACCTTTTGCAGCAAATCCCAAACCGGGATGCCCCGCTCGACCATCTGCAGAATCTCTTCGCCCTGGAGCTTTTGCTTTGCCCATGCCTGACCGACAGCCAGGGAGATCCCGTTAAGCCTTTCCATACCGCCGCCAAGCTTGGATGCCTGATCAACCAGGGCCTGCATGGTGCCATCCATAGGATCAAGGCCGAAGGCTTTGAGCCGAACAAAGGCTTCTGACACTTCTTCCAGTTGATAGGGCGTATTCCGGGTAAAATCTTTAATCCATTGGGTGGCTTGCCGGGCACTTTCAGCCGAACCGGTAACCGCCTCCATCTGCACGGCCAAACGCTCAAACTGGTCACCTGTCTTAAGCACTCCCTGAATACTTCGACTTAAGGCATAAAGCCCTGTGGTGGCCGCCGCCAACCCGAGAAAACGCCGGGTTAGCTTGCCAACCGATGTGCTTGCTGATTCGGCATCCCTGGCCGTCTTTTTCAGGTTGCTGTTACGCAGGGATCTGGCTGTCTGTCTGGTGCTTTCATCCGCCCGTTTGAAGGCGGTCCGGGTGTCGTTTAGCTGCTGTTCGAGCTTGGCCTGCTGCTTCAGGTTTTTGGTCGATAATCCAGCAGAGGACATTGAACCCCGAAGCTTGGCCAGTGCCTCCCGTTGGCGGTTGTATTCGGTATTCGCCTTTTTTACGTCTTTTCGGGCTTTTGCCATGGCCGCTTGCATGGCCTTGGTGGGCTTGTCGGTCTTGCCCATTTCCCGGCCAAGCCTGGCCACCTTATCTTCAGCCTCACGAAAAGCCCGACCGGCATCGTGGGTGGCCTTGGCCTGCTTTTTAAAAGACGAAAGGAGCTTATTCTGGTTTTCCAGTTCCTCTAATTGGCCTTTAAGCTTATTTGCCTCTTGCCTGAAGGCATCCAGGGAAGCCGAGGATTTTTTAACATCCCTGG
>NZ_JAGHQW010000103.1 GCF_017744115.1 Salinisphaera sp. G21_0
CATTACCTCCGGTTGACCTGCTACTGCCAGATTACAACATGGTTATCGACGTTCAGGGACCTTCCCATTACGTGGGTGGTGATTTCAAAACCAGGAATGGCCCGACTTTGTTGAAAATCGCCCTGCTTAAAAAATCAGGATTTGAGCTTATTGAAATACCGGTGAAAAAGCTTGATAACCAGGATTCAATGAAAACAGTTATTGAGCAAATAAAGACAAAGTTAGCCATCCCGCCAGAGGCCCGTGGTCCTGTGTCACCTGACAGCAGCGAGTGTGCGGCAAGTGAGGCATATTTTACTGCCGATGAAGGAGGGCAATGTTCCGATGACTGTTATGTTACCGCCGAAGAATATTTGGAAGAGCAAACAGAAAAACCAAAAAAGAGAAAAAGGAAGAGAAAAAAGCCGGTAAAAACTAATGCCTGTTGATGCCGTAGAGTAGTCTACATTTTATATTTTCCATGAATTAATGAAATATAATTATGGACAAAGGTGGTGCTGGTATAAGTTGGAAATGCACAACATCAAGTAATGATTATAATCAGCCGGATGATCATACCGGTGCTTCCGGGAGTGGGCGATACAGGTATGGCACAGTCAGTCGGGCAAATACGCCACTCCCCTATATCCCGGAGCGTCATGAATTTTATCGTGCTTCTGACGCCTGTTCTGCTAACCATCCAACAAGACATTCAGTAAAACCTGTTCATTATTTTAATACTCTCATTACACAAGAAAGAATGGATTACCTGGTGAGTATATCTGCTCATTATGGTGCTCGCTATGATGGTAAAAAACACAGTCAATTTGCCACTTTAATCAAGCAATACACTTCAGCGTCAAGACGACCTTTACATCACAGTGAACAACGCCAACTGATAGCATTGTTGCACAATTTTAAAGCTACCGCCGGATGGACCTGGCGAAGCCTGACGACAACGCTTCATTCATTTACTTCAGCGGGTGTTTTTACCTCTCATAAATCCATGAATGAGGGAAGTAAGGAAGCTCAGGCAGCTTTATTGTCAACTTTACTTGATGCACTAATACTTAAATGCAACCAAAAACCTGAAATCAGGGATATTGATGCGCAAGGTACCGCCAACCTGCTGTGGGCCCTGGCGAAACTGGTGGACAACGGGCTGGAGTTGGAAAAGACACCCAAGCTCAAAGAGGTTGTGGCTGCACTGTTGCCCCGGGTGAAAACCAAAGCCGAATCAAAAGAGGAGAAAGACCACTTTATCCCTCAGCACATCTCCAACCTGCTGTGGGCCGTGGCGAAATTGGTAGACAACGGGCTGGAGCTGGAGAAAACACCAAAGCTCAAAGGTGCTGTAGCCGCGCTGTTGCCCCACGTGACAACCAAAGCCGAATCAAAAGAAGAGAAAGACCACTTCAAGGCACAGGAAGTCGTCAACCTGCTGTGGGCCCTGGCAAAACTGGTGGACAACGGTCTGGAGCTGGAGAATTCAGCGAAGCTCAAAGAGGCCGTGGCCGCGCTGTTGCCCCGGGTAAAAACCAAAGCCGAATCAAAGGCAGGGAAAGACCACTTTAATGCACAGCACATCGCCAACCTGTTGTGGGCCGTGGCGAAATTGGTGGACAACGGACTGGAGTTTAAGACACCGAAGCTCAAAGAGGCCTTGGTTGCTCTGCTGCCCGGGGTGAAAACCAAAGCTGAATCAACAGAAGAGAAAGACCACTTCAAGCCACAGGAAGTCACCAACCTGCTGTGGGCCCTGGCGAAACTGGTGGACAATGGGCTGAAACTGAAGAACATACCGAAGCTCAAAGAGGTTATGGCCGCGCTGTATCCCCAGATAAAAGGCAAAGCCGAATCAAAAGAAGAGAAAGACCACTTCAAGCCACAGCACCTCGCCAACTTGCTGTGGGCCGTGGCGAAACTGGTGGACAACGGGCTGGAACTGGAGAAGACACCGAAGCTCAAAGAGGCCTTGGCCGCGCTGCTGCCCCGGGTGAAAACCAAAGCTGAATCAACAGAAGAGAAAGACCTCTTTATTCCTCAGCATATCGCCAATCTGCTGTGGGCCCTGGCGAAACTGGTGGACAACGGGCTGGAGCTGGAGAATACAGCGAAGCTCAACGAGGCCGTGACCGCGCTGTTGCCCCATGTGAAAACCAAAGCGGAATTAACAGAAGAAAAAGACCACTTCAAGCCACAGGAAGTCACCAACCTGCTGTGGGCCCTGGCGAAACTGGTAGACAATGGGCTGGAGCTGAGGAAGACATCGAAGCTCAAAGAATCCGTGACCGCGCTGTTGCCCCATGTGAAAACCAAAGCCGAATCAACAGCAGAGAAAGACCACTTCAAGCCACAGGAAGTCGCCAACCTGCTGTGGGCCTTGGCGAAACTGGTGGACAATGGGTTGGAGCTGGAGACGACAGTAACGCTCAAAGAGGCCGTGGCCGCGCTGCTGCTCCATGTAAAAACCAAAGCCGAATCAAAAGAAGAGAAAGACCACTTTATTCCTCAGCAGATCACCAACCTGTTGTGGACCGTGGTGGCACTGTTGGAAAATGGGTTGGATCTGGAGAAGACACCGAAGCTAAAAGAAGCCCTGGCCGCGCTTTTGCAGCATGTGCAAGCCAAAGCCAAATCAAAAGAAAAGAAACACCACTTCAAGCCACAGGAGGTCACCAAACTGGTGTGGTCCATGGCAAAACTGGGTGAGGCCATTGAACTGAACCTGGTTAAATCTATGTTCGACTCTCTTGTCAACAGAATCAGTGAAAACCCTCGGCTCTCTCAGCAAGATGTATCAATGGCTCTCTGGGGAGTCATGGTATTCAGTGCCAGGTATTATCTGTACTTCGGTGACGATAATAAAAACGCCCTTGAAAAGCACATAGATGAACTGTTTTCTCGCCTGGAAAGTCCATCCCCGTGCAATACAGAGTTTCCATTCATCACTGCCATGGCTGCAAGTTGGCTTGGGAGGCCGTGTCCAGTGGAGCCCCATTACCGGACAATCATTTCCCAATCTCAATCCATCTTACGCGATCAGCTCCAGTCAAGCCTTCCGTCTTTGAAGATTAAGGAAGAGCAGAGTCTGAACTCATTACCTCCGGTTGACCTGCAACTGCCAGATTACAACACGGTGATTGACGTTCAGGGACCTTTTCATTACGTGAGTGGTGATTTCAAAACCAGGAATGGTTCGACTTTATTGAAAGTCGCTCTGCTGAAAAGATTAGGATTTGAGGTTATTGAAATACCGGTGGACAAGCTTTGGCAACAGGATTCAATGAAAAGAGTTATTGAGCAGATAAAGGCAAAGTTGGCCGTCTCGCCAGAGGCCCATGGCTCGGTGTCACTTAGCAGCGGCGAGTGGGTGGCAGACGAGGCATATTTTACTGCTGATGAGGGAGGGCAATTTTCGGATGACTGTTATTTTACCGCTGAAGAATATTTAGAAGAGCAAATAAATAAACCCAAAAAGAGAAAAAGGAAGAGAAAAAAGCCCGTAAAAACTGCTTCCCGGTGACGCCGTAGAGTAGTCTACATTTTATATTTACCATGAATTAATGAAATATAATTATGGACAAGAGCGGTGCTGGTATAAGTTGGACATGCACAACATCAGGTAATGATTATAATCAATCGGATGACCATACCGGTGTTTCAGGGAGTGGGCGATACAGGTATGGCACAGTGAGGCGGACGAATACTCCACTCCCCTATATCCCGGAGCGTCATGAATTTTATTCTGATTCTGATGCCTGCTCTGCTAACCATCCACCGAGACATTCAATAAAACCTGTTCAGGATTTTAATGCTCTCATCACACAAGAAAGAATGGATTACCTGATGAGGATATCTACTCATTATGGTGATCGCTATAGTGGGAAAAAACACAGTCAATTTGCCACTTTAATCAAACAATACACTTCAGCGTCAAGGCGACCTTTGAATCATAGTGAACAAAGCCAACTGATACCATTGTTGCACGGTTTTAAAGCTACCGCCGGATGGGCCTGGCGAAGTCTGACGACAACGTTTCATTCATTTACTTCAGCGGGTGTCTTTACCCCTCATAAATACATGAATGAGGGAAGTAAGGAAACTCAGGCAGCTTTATTGTCAACTTTACTTGATGCAGTAATACTTAAGTGCAACCAAAAACCTGAAGCCTGGGATATCGATGCACAAGGTACCGCCAACCTGCTGTGGGCCCTGGCGAAACTTGTGGACAACGGGCTGGAACTGGAGAAGACACCGAAGCTCAAAGAGGCCGTGGCCGCGCTGTTGACCCGGGTGAAAACCAAAGCCGAATCAAAAGAAGAGAAAGACCACTTTATTCCTCAGAATATCTCCAACCTGCTGTGGGCTGTGGCAAAATTGGTAGACAAAGGGCTGGAGCTGGAGAAAACACCGAAGCTTAAAGAGGCTGTAGCCGCGCTGTTGCCCAATGTGAAAACCAAAGCCGAATCAAAAGAAGAGAAAGACCACTTCAAGCCACAGGAAGTCTCCAACCTGCTGTGGGCCCTGGCGAAACTGGTGGACAATGGGCTGAAGCTGAAGAAGCTACCGAAGCTCAAAGAGGTTATGGCCGCGCTGTTTTCCCAGGTAAAAAACAAAGCCGAATCAAAAGAAGAGAAAGACCACTTCAAGCCACAGCACCTCGCCAACTTGCTGTGGGCCGTGGCGAAAATGGTGGACAACGGGCTGGAACTGGAGAAGACACCGAAGCTCAAAGAGGCCTTGGTCGCGCTGCTGCCCCGGGTGAAAACCAAAGCTGAATCAACAGAAGAGAAAGACCTCTTTATTCCTCAGCATATCGCCAATCTGCTGTGGGCCTTGGCGAAACTGGTGGACAACGGGCTGGAGCTGGAGAAAACAGTGAAGCTTAACGAGGCCGTGACCGCGCTGTTGTCCCATGTGAAAACCAAAGTCGAATCAACAAAAGAGAAAGACCACTTCAAGCCACAGGAAGTCGCCAACCTGCTGTGGGCCGTGGCGAAACTGGTGGATAATGGGCTGGAGCTGGAGAAGATGCCGAAGCTCAAAGAGGTTATGGCCGCGCTGTTGCCCCAGGTGAAAAGCAAAGCCGAATCAAAAGAAGAGAAAGACCACTTCAACCCGCAGGAAGTCGCCAGCCTGCTGTGGGCCGTGGCGAAACTGGTGGACAACGGGCTGGAACTGGAGAAGATACCGAAGCTTAAAGAGGCCGTGGCTGCGCTGCTGCCCCGGGTGAAAACCAAAGCTGAATCAAAAGAAGAGAAAGACCGCTCTCAGCATATCGCTAACCTGCTGTGGGCCGTGGCGAAACTTGTGGACAACGGGCTGGAGCTGGAGAAGACACCGAATCTCAACGAGGCCTTGAACGCGCTGTTGCCCCGGGTGAAAACCAAAGCCGAATCAAAAGAAGAGAAAGACCAGTTCAAGCCACAGCACGTCGCCAACCTGCTGTGGGCCTTGGCGAAATTGGTGGACAACGGGCTGGAGAAGACAGTAAAGCTCAAAGAGGCCGTGGCCGCGCTGCTGGTTCATGTGAAAACCAAAGCCGAATCAAAAGACGAGAAAGACCAATTCAACACTCAAGCTGCCGCCAACCTGCTTTGGGCTGTGGCGAAACTGGTGGACAAAGGGCTGGAGCTGGAGAAGACAGCGAAGCTCAAAGAGACCCTGGCCGCGCTGTTGTACCAAGTGGCAACCAAAGCCGAACCAAAAGAAGAGAAAGATCGCTTTACTCCTCAGCATATCGCCAACCTGCTGTGGGCTGTGGCGAAACTGGGTGAGGCCATTGAGTTAAACCTGGTTAAATTTACGGTCGATTCTCTTGTCGACAGAATCAGTAAAAACCCTCAACTCTCTCAGCAAGATATATCGATGTCTCTCTGGGGAGTCATGGTATTCTGTGCCAGGTTTTATCTGTGCTTCGGTAGAAATAATAAAAACCCGCTTGAAAAGCACATAGGTGAACTATTTTCTCGCCTGGGAAATACATCCCCGGACAATATAGAGGCTCAAACCGTCATTGCCATGGCCGCCAGTTGGCTTGGGCGACCGTGTCCGGTGGTCCCCTATTACCAGACAATTATTTCACAATCTCAATCCACCTTCCGCGAGCAACTCCAATCGAGCCTTCCGTCTTTGAAGATTGAAGAAGAAAAGAGTCTGAACTCACTACCTCCGGTTGACCTGCTACTGCCAGATTACAACACGGTTATCGACGTTCAGGGACCTTCTCATTACGCGAGTGGTGATTTAAAAATCAGGAATGGTGCGACTTTGCTGAAAATCGCCCTGCTGAAAAAATCAGGATTTGAGGTCATTGAAATCCCGGTGAACAAGCTTGATCACCAGGATTCAATGAAAATAGTTATTGAGCAAATAAAGGCAAAGTTAGCCGTCCTGCCAGAGGCTCATGGCTCGGTGTCACTTAGCAGCGGCGAGTGGGTGGCAGACGAGGCATATTTTACTGCTGATGAGGGAGGGCAATTTTCGGATGACTGTTATTTTACCGCTGAAGAATATTTAGAAGAGCAAATAAATAAACCCAAAAAGAGAAAAAGGAAGAGAAAAAAGCCCGTAAAAACTGCTTCCCGGTGACGCCGTAGAGTAGTCTACATTTTATATTTCCCATGAATTAATGAAATATATTGATGGACAGAGGCGGTGCTGGTATCAGTTGGCAATGCACAACATCAGGTAATGATTATAAACAACCGGATGATCATACCGGTGCTTCCGGGAGTGGGCGATACAGGTATGGCACAGTGAGGCGGACGAATACTCCACTCCCCTATATCCCGGAGCGTCATGAATTTTATCCTGCCTCTGACGCCTGCTCTGCTAACCATCCACCAAGACATTCAATAAAACCTGTTCAGGATTTTAACGCTCTCATCACACCAGCAAAAATGGATGACCTGATGAGGGTATCTACTCATTATGGTGATCGCTATAACGGGAAAAAACACAGTCAATTTGCCTGTTCAATCAAACAATACACATCAAGGTCAAAAAGACCATTAAATCACAGTGAACAACGCCAACTGATACCATTGTTGCACGATTTTAAAGCTACCGCCGGGTGGCCTTGGCGAAGCCTGACGACGACGCTTCATTCATTTACATCAGCGGGTGTTTTTACCCCACATAAGTACATGAATGAGAGAAGTAAGGAGGCTCAGGCAGCTTTATTGTCAACGTTACTTGATGCAGTAATAGTTAAGTGCAACCAAAAACCTGACGCCAGGGGTATGGATGCCCAAGGTACCGCCAATCTGCTGTGGGCCCTGGCAAAAATGGTTGGCAACGGGCTTGAGCTGGAGACGACACCGAAGCTCAAAGAAGCCGTCGCCACGCTGTTGCCCCATGTGAAAACCAAAGCCGAATCAACAGAAGAGAAAGACCACTTTAATCCACAGGAAGTCACCAATCTGCTATGGGCCGTGGCGAAACTGGTGGACAACGGGCTGGAACTGGAAAAGATGGCAACGCTCAAAGAGACCGTGGTCGCGCTGTTGTCCCATGTGAAAACCAAAGCCGAATCAAAAGAAGGGAAATATCACTTCAACACTCAAGGCACTGCCAACCTGCTGTGGGCCATGGCAAAAATGGTGGACAATGAGCTGGAGAAAACACCGAAGCTCAACGAGGCGGTAGCCGCGCTGTTGCCCCTTGTAAAAACCAAAGCTGAATCAAAAGAAGAGAAAGACCACTTCAAGCCACAGGAAGTCGCCAATCTGCTGTGGGCCGTGGCGAAACTGGTGGACAATGGGCTGGAGAAGACAGCGAAGCTCAAAGAGACTGTGGCCGCGCTGCTGCCCCATCTGAACACCATAGCCGAATCACAACAAGAGAAAGACCGCTTTATTCCTCAGCATATCGCCAATCTGCTGTGGGCTGTGGCGAAACTGGTCGAAAACGGGCTGGAGCTGGAGAAGGCACCAAAGCTCAAAGAGGCCGTCGACACGTTGTTGCCCTATGTGAAAACGATGGCCGAATCAAAAGAAGAGAGAGACCACTTCAAGCCACAGGAAGTGGCCAATCTACTGTGGGCCATGGCAAAACTGGTGGATAATGGTCTGGAGCTGGAGAAGACACCGAAGCTTAAAGAGGCCGTGGCCGTGCTGTTGCTCCAGGTGAAAACCAGAGTCGAATCAAAAGAAGAGAAAGACCACTTCAACACTCAAGGTATCGCTAACCTGCTGTGGGTTGTGGCGAAACTGGTCGAAAACGGGCTGGAGCTGGAGAAGGCACCAAAGCTCAAAGAGGCCGTCGACACGTTGTTGCCCTATGTGAAAACGATGGCCGAATCAAAAGAAGAGAAAGGCCACTTTATTCCTCAGCATATTGCCAACATGGTGTGGGCCGTGGCGAAACTGGTGGACAACGGGCTGGCACTGGAGACGACACCGAAGCTCAAAGAGGCCATGG
>NZ_JAGHQW010000104.1 GCF_017744115.1 Salinisphaera sp. G21_0
GAAAATTGAGGATAAAAAGTCGGAAATTTTTAGTGAATAGTGGTTCTATTTGCTAAAAATTTCCGACTTTTTAGACCAATTTGCTGCCACCGCAGTAGGGCAGTCTATTCTCGGACAGCCTCCTAGGAGGCTGTCCGTGAATAGACTGCCCTGCGCGGCAATTCGTAACTGTTTTTTATACGACTAAAAACGCTTATCCAGAAATGCATTGTTCACGAATTGCTGTTTTATGGAATTTTCCCTGCTGTTTTCAGTCCTAGTCATTATCTGCATCAAAACAGCCCAAACTAATGAATAGCGTCAGCAGCAACACAAATCCCTCATTTACCTGTTCTATCTGCCTTGGTAGCAACGAAGTTACCACAGGGCAATCTGCCTGGCACACAACACTGGTCCGAACTTCCTGCCAACCAAAACCTCATATTTTCCACCTGGGATGCATCACCGAATGGCTTGACGGTGACCAGCAAAAGAGAAAAAGCCTCGATCAACGCCAATGCTGTGATTGCAAACAACCGGCACTGCCGCTGGTTCGTGTGAACGGGAGCCGCATTCTGGAAAAAGATTCATTTTATTGTGAATCCCTGGTGCTTCATGTCTGTCGTACCGGGGATCTGACAACACTGAACAAGCTTCTGGCCCTTGATGCCAGTCTGGCAACACAGATGTACCTCTCGGCGGTTACCGATTGGGCTGTATACCCGTTAGCTATCGCCATTGATTCCGGCCATATCGATTGCGCCCAGGCACTGATCGACCACCAGGCCGATGTCAATGCCGCTGATCAGGAGGGGCGGACGCCCCTGCACATTGCGGCTGAGAATGGCAACGTCCAGTGCCTGAAATGGTTGGTTACCCATGGAGCGAGTGTCAATGCCACCAATAAGAAAGGCGAAACGCCCCTGCATATTGCCACCCAAATCGGCGTAGTCGAGGCCCGTCAACAATGGGCTGCCATGGGCAGAAATATCCATGAAAGCTACGATGACGGCAGGATATTCCAACAGTATACCAGCAAAAAAGAAAACGACACCGGGTGCCTGAAAGAGCTGCTTGCCAACAGCGAAGTGGATATCAATGCCATCGATAACGGCGGCGTCACGCCCCTGATGATTGCCGCATTATGGGGCAAATCCGAGCGTCTGAAATGGCTGCTCGACGCAGGAGCAGATATCAATGCCACCGATCACCTGCACTGGAAGGCTCTCTACTTCGCTACCATAAGCGACTGTGCAGAGTCCGTCAAAGTGTTACTGGCCGTTCCCGGCATCCGATCCAGCAGGAGGGATATTTATGGCTGTACGGCTCTCCACTTAGCGGCCAGAAACAACTGCGCAGAGTCCCTCAAGGTGTTGCTGGCCACTCACGGCTCCCGGCTCAATAAGCCGAGTTACAAGGGCTTGTACGCTCTCCACATCGCTGCCAAATACGATAGTGCAGAATCCATCAAGGAATTACTGCTCGCTCCGGGCACCTCGATCAATAAGAAGAGTTACAAAGGCTTGGCTGCTCTCCACATCGCTGCAAAACACGATAATACAGAGTCCGTCGAGACACTACTGGCCAATCCAGACATCCGGGTCAATATGAGAACCAACAAGGGCTGGACCGCTCTCCAGATCGCTGCCGAACACGGCAGTACAGGATCCGTCAAGGCGTTACTGGCCTCTCCCGGTATCCAGGTCAATAAAAAGGTTAATGGCAGGACGGCTCTCCACCTGGCGGCAACATACGGCCACTTTGGGTGTGTCGAAGCGATGCTGTTCGCTCCGGGCATCCAGATCGATGAGCATACTGACGATGGCATGTCGGCTCTTAGCTTAGCGACCATCCATGGCCACAGCCGGTGCATGGATCTCCTGCTTGTATACGGGGTCTGGCATCCGGAACACCAGCCAGCAAATTAGCGGGACCCGGTTAACACTGGCATTGCATTCATTCAGCGTTGGTTGCCACAGAAAAATGCCTCCCGGGTAACCAAAAAAGATAACCCAAGCCGATTCAAGTCAGATAAAGAACATGCAAGTACCAGGCTCGGCCCAAAATAACCAGCCAGCGACTGCTTATCAAACTGAGCTGGACAACTGCCCTGTTTGTCTTTCGCCGTTTGCAGGAAAAAGAGTCGTGGTGACCGATTGTCAGCACATGTTTCACAGAAAATGCCTGAGGCGTTGGCGACTGGAAGAAAATATCTGTCCTCTATGTAGAGCCACTCTTAACCAGAGGAGCGCCCAACAAAGGCCTATCGTCGAGCGCTACACCCCTTATCCAGATCCAAACACCCGTTCTTTATTTGCCGCCCGCCCCGGGCGCTGGTTCCCCTCCGGCCTGATGAGTTGGTTGAGCCAAACCGGCGCTCACCCCAGCCTGCAGGACCATGACGTTATGAGAGCCATGGCCAGCATGACTAGCGGGCGCAGCTCTCTTCGGATGACGCATGTAAACCAACTCCTCAATCTTCCTTGCCTGCAGGAAAACGGCGCATTGAACCGACCCCTTTTTATGATCATTGCAAGCATGATGCGAGGGCGAGGGTTACCCCAAATGAGGGCGCTGGAACTATTCATCAATCACCCCCGCCTGCAGGAAAATGGCGCAGTGGACCTGCCACTTTTCTGCACCATTGAAAAAATGATGTACGAGCGTGGGTTACCTCGAATAAGTGAGCTGGGCCGTCTCCTCAATCACCCCCGCCTGCAGGAAAATGGCGCATTGAACATGCCCCTTCTCACAGCCATTGCAGACATGATGGACAGGCGTGGGTTACCCCCAATGGGGCAGCTGGACCGACTCCTCAATCATCCCCGCCTGCAGGAAAATGGCACAGTAAACATCCCCCTTTTCACAGCCATTGCAGGCATGATGGGCGGGCGCGGGTTACCCCGAATGGGACAGCTGGAGCAACTCCTCAATCATCCCCGCCTGCAGGAAAATGGCGTATTAAACCTGCGCCTTTTCAGAGTCATTTCAGATCTGATGCCACGTCGTGGGCTACCCCAAATGGTAGAACTGGAGGCACTCCTCAATCACCCTCGCCTGCAGGAAAATGGCACATTGAACCTGCCCGTTTTCAGCGCCATTGCGGGCATGAGGAACTATCACGGGTTACCCCGAATGAGTCAGCTGGACCGCTTCCTTGATTACCCCTGCCTGCTGGAAAACGGCACATTTAACCTGCCCATCCTCTACGCCATTGCAGGCATGATGCATGGGCACGGGTATCCCGGATTACGTGAGTTGGAGCGACTGGTCAATCACCCTCGCCTGCAGGAAAATGGCGCATTAAACATCCCCCTTTTCATCGCCATTGCGGGCATGATGCACCATGAAGGGTTACCCCGTATAGGGGTGCTGGAGCCACTCCTCAATCACCCCCGCCTGCAGGAAAATGGCGTATTAAACATGCCCCTTTTCAACGCTATTGCAGGCATGATGCACAGTCAGGGGTTACCCCAATTGAGGGAGCTGGAGCAACTCCTCAATCACCCTCACCTGCAGGAAAATGGCACAGTGAACATGCCCCTTTTCAGCGCCATTGCGGGCATGATGCACAAACAGGGGTTACCCCCATTGAGAGGGCTGGACCAACTCCTCAATCACCCTCAACTGCAGGAAAATGGCACATTGAACCTGTTCCTGTTATGCAACATGGCAGTCGCCATGCACGGGCGCGGGATTCCATCTTCTGCTGAGGATTTGGACGCCATGATCCGGCAATACCTATAGCGGTTACTGCCACTGACGGATTGATTGTTAGCAATACTAACCAGGAGATCAGTTTAAAATCTCAAAAAATATAATAACTTGGAAAAAATAATTAACTAGATAACAAAAAGGAATATTAATATGTTGAATAATATCAAGATAAAATCTCTTGCCCTGGCCCTTCTCAGTACTTTAGCCCTGATCAGTACAAGTTTCGCATCAGAGCCAATCTTTCATGGACAAAGCCCTGAAACTGAATCCTTTGCGGCAAAACTTGGTATTGAACGCCAAGTGTATTATCCATCTGAATCCCATCTATTTGCCTACTACGCCCATGTTGAAGCTGAATCCATGATAAAAGTGGACAGCGCCGAAGCTAAACAGGTCCATCATCAAATCAACCAATTGATTGCCGGTTTTACCCCCCGGGAGCCGGATGCAATACATTTGCATCTCGACCATCAGCACAAGGATAACGGCAGGTTTGACGAGTTATACGATGTATTGCAGGCAAAAGCAGAGGAATTGGGACTTACTGTGTCTTTACGGGAAAATTCCAATGCCAGCCCTTCCCAGTACCCACCCATACAGCGTACCAGTGTTCTGGAAATCATGCTGGGAAAACCGGAAACAATGAACACATTGATCAATTACGCGGCCGACACCTATCAGCAGTACCTGGCAACAGAAAAACTGAATCCGGCAGATTCATGCCTGTTTGTTCACCCCCAGTACACTCCGGACGAGAATAATCCCGCAGAACAATACCTGTTCCATTACCAAGGGGATATCATGTTGAGCAATCCAGTCAACTGCGCTGTTTCCCACAACTATGCGATCAATCTGCTGAATAGATTACTGAACATGCAAGGTAGATAAAGCGCATATCATTAAAAGTGAAAAATCAGCGCTATTTTAACAGACAGGCCAGTCCGGACATCCGGGCTGGCCTGTCACATGGAGTCAATGAGTTTGACGGGCTGTCGTGCCTTCGCACTCCGTTCGTCCTGAGCCTGTCTCCGAGTAGAAGAGGCCGTTACCGACCTCAACCCTCAGTCGAGCCACCCAAGGGAACCACCCCCTCAGGACTGAGTCGAAGGAGCCACCAATTGTAGCTCCAAGTCGAGTCAAGGGAGATACGAATTGTAGCTGGCAATCATGGGCTGCGGACTGAATCTTTTTTGATCAGTTACACGTTCCTCCGTGGGAATGCATACACTGCCTATCCGCAGACTCCACTGTTCACTATTATCTGATACCTTAAGCGGGCCCGGTATGCACTGCCACGCAGAGTGAGGTTGCGTCAGATCAAAAAGCAGTTAATGGAACCACATGCGTTGCGTTTATACCTCCGAGTGCTTGCTCCTGTCTCCATGGGCAGGTGCTTTCTGACTTCGTTGCCTACTCGCTGGAATGGCCTCCAGTTCATAGGTATCCGCCACCGGCTCAGACGGCACCGGTAGTACAGATCGATGCCCTGGCACCCCATCGCAATCCATAAGCCGGTATGTGCCTGACCAGCGTTGGTAATGGCGGTAACTGCACGCAACCCCAAAACATAACAGCACCAGGCCGGCTCCCACGGCGATACCGGTTATGGCACCAGCACTCAGGGAAGATGCCAGCGGTGCCACCGTGGCGGTCGACAGCGCTACTGCAGTGGTCATTGGCGCAGAAGCAGGCGTTCTGGAAGAGGTCATGGTGGTTCCTGGTATTGTGGGCACGGTTTCCCAGAACGGTGGCGTGGTAACGGTTGGCTGTGCCATCGTAAATGGTCCAAAAGGCGGACCGGCCAAGGTTATGGTTTTCCCCGCTACCCTGATCACGGTTTCCTTGACCGGTGCCGGCGTGACGGTTGACGGTGCTATCGCTGCGGACAGTGTCGCAGAAGAAGTCGGGTCGGAAGCAGGTATGGCGGTTGACGGTGCCATTTTTGCGGACAATGTTGCAGAAGAAGCCGTTTCGGAAACAGGTATGATGGTTGACGGTGTCATCGCTCCGGACAGTGTCGCAGAAGAAGAAGCCGTTTCGGAAGCAGGTGTGGCGGTTGACGGTACCATCGCTGCGGACAATGTCGCAGAAGAAGCCGTTTTGGCAACAGGTATGGTGGTTGACGGTACCATCGCTGCGGACAATGTCGCAGAAGAAGCCGTTTCGGAAACAGGTATGGTGGTTGACGGTACCATCTCTGTGGACAATGTCGCAGAAGAAGCCGGGTCGGAAGCAGGTGTGGCGGTTGACGGTACCATCTCTGTGGACAATGTTGCAGAAGAAGCCGTTTCGGAAACAGGTATGGTGGTTGACGGTACCATCTCTGTGGACAATGTCGCAGAAGAAACCGGGTCGGAAGCAGGTGTGGCGGTTGACGGTGTCATCTCTGCGGACAATTTTGCAGAAGAAGCCGGGTCGGCATCAGGTATGGAGGTTGACAGTGCCATCGCTGCGGACAATGTTGCAGAAGAAGCCGTTTCGGAATCAGGTATCTCGGTAGACAGCCCCATTGTTGTGGACAATGGCGCAGAAGAAGCCGGTTCTGAAACAAGTATGGGGGTTGATGCCCTGACTCCGGTTTCCCTGTCTGCTGCCGCCGTGGCGGCCGATGGTGCCACTGTCGTGGTCAATGGTGCAGGACAGTCGAGAAAGGGTATGTCGGATGCCATGGGCAGGGTTTCGACGGAGAAGAAATCATTGCTGAAATTGCTTGGCATGCCTAACTGGTCAAGATACTCGTGGTCGGATTGGCAATCCGGGAGCAAGAGCGGATGAGCGACAGGTTCACACACATTATCCAGCGGACAGGTGTTATTGTTTAATAGCTTATTGTCAAGGTAGGTATCACAAACCTGGTAATGCTTACTGAAGATATCGGCCTTTGCATCTGAACCCAGGGCTTTGATCGTGGAATCAACCGCTATGGTATTATTAACGGTACTGGCACTATCAATAGACTCCACGGCCCCAATACCAGCATTTGCTTCTTTACCGGTCGTTTCCACATTACTTTTCACTGCCAGGGTGTTTTCAACGGTTGAAGAATCAACGAATCCTGTACCGATAGCTGCATGGGCCTGACCACCGGAAGTTTTGACCTTGCAATCCACTGCTGTGCTTTTGTCAACGGTGCTACTAAAGTAGGCAGCTCCGGCTCCGATGCCTGCATCTGCCCAGATATTCTTGGTTTCGATCGTGCAGCTCAACGCTGTGGTGCGTGCAACGACGCTGTCTTTAATAAATCCCGCTCCAATACCGGCGTCGGCCCCCATGTTATCGTTAGAGTAAGAACCGAAGGTTTCGACCCGGCAGTCCACTACCGTCGTGCCCACTGCCGTCGTGTCAGTAACTCTTCCATTATCGACTTTACCCGCCCCAAACCCGGCAGGTCCCTCATTACCAGTGGTTTTTAGCTTGCAGTCTAACGCTGTGGTATTAGCCACACTGCCGCCATTTTGAATAACCCCGGCTCCGATGCCTGTTGCTCCATTTGTACCGGTGGTGCTGGTCATACAGCTTACCGCTCTGGTATTGGTCACAGTGCCACCATCAACATTCCCCGCGCCAATACCGGCATCGGCATTTTCCCCCGATGTTTCGACGCGACAATCCTTCTCTGCCACGGTATTAGTAACAGTAGTTCCCTTAACCTGCCCACCCCCGATACCCGCGCTGGCATCTCTACCGGCGGTTTCCACCGTGCATTTCACCGCTGTGGTGCCAGTCACGGTGCCACCTTCAAACCATCCCCCGCCGATGCCGGCAAAACTTTTATCTCCAGATGTTGTCACTGTGCTGTTCATTGCCGTGGTGACAGTAACATCGGTGTTGGTAGAATTTCCCCCGCCGATACCCGCATAGCCACGATCACCAGAAGTTGCCACCGTGCAGTTCAGTGCCCTGGTGTTGGTAACTTTTCCACGGGAAATTCTTCCCGCTCCAACAGCGGCATTTGCTTTCTTGCCCACTGTTTCAACGTGGCAGAGAACCGCTCTCGTGTCGGCAACAGTTCCATCTTCAACAAAGCCTGAGCCAATACCGGCGCTCCCACCCGCTTTATTGGAGGTTTTGACTATGGAGTCCAGTGCCCTGGTGTTGGTAACGATTCCTCCGGACAAAATTTGTCCCGCTCCAATAGCGGCATTTGCCTTATAACCGGATGTTTCAACTGTACAGTTCTTTGCTATGGTATTATCAACGGTATTATCCTGTTTAACCCACCTGAAGATGCCTGCATACCCACTCCCGATGCCTGCGCTGGCCTCGTGGCCGGTCGTTACCACCGTGCAGCCCTCCGCCCTGGTGTTGTCAATGCCACCTCCAAACAAAACATGTCCCCCTCCAATAGCGGCATAAGCCTTTTTGCCTCCGGTTTTAACGTGGCAGGCAACCGCTGTCGTGTCAGCAACTTTGCCACCATGAACGGACCCTGCCCCGATACCCGCGCTTCCAAAATCGTTGTCGGTCGTGATTATACATTTCATGGCCTTGGTGTTAGCAACGGTAACGCCATAGACCCGCCCTGCACCGACACCGGCACTGGCTTGCGAGCCTGAAGTTTGAACCTTGCAATTCACCGCCATGGTGTTGTCAACCTTTCCTTTTCCTTCGGCATTGCCTGCAATAACCCCCCCATGGGCTTCAATAC
>NZ_JAGHQW010000105.1 GCF_017744115.1 Salinisphaera sp. G21_0
CGTGACTGCGCTGTTGTCCCATGTGAAAACCAAAGCCGAATCAAAAGAAGAGAAAGACCACTTCAAGCCACAGGAAGTCGCCAACCTGCTGTGGGCCGTGGCGAAACTGGTGGACAACGGGCTGGAGAAGACACAGAAGTGCAAAGAGGCCGTGACTGCGCTGTTGTCCCATGTGAAAACCAAAGCCGAATCAAAAGAAGAGAAAGACCACTTCAAGCCACAGGAAGTCGCCAACCTGCTGTGGGCCGTGGCGAAACTGGTGGACAACGGGCTGGAGCTGGAGAAGAAACTGAAGCTCAAAGAGGCCGCAGCCGTGCTATTACCCCATGTGAAAACCAAAGCCGAATCAAAAGAAGAGAAAGACCACTTTATTCCTCAGCATATCACCAACCTGCTGTGGGCCCTGGCGACACTCGTAGACAAAGGGCTGGAGAAGACACCGGAGCTCAAAGAGGCCGTGGCCGTGCTGTTGTGCCATGTGAAAACCAAAGCCGAATCAAAAGAAGAGATAGACCACTTCAAACCACAGGGAGTCGTCAATCTGCTGTGGGCCTTGGTAACACTGGCGGACAGCGGGTTGGCGCTGGAGAAAACAGCGAAGCTTAAAGAGTCCGTGCCCGCGCTGTTGCATCATGTGAAAACCAAAGCTGAATCAAAAGAAGAGAGAGACGACTTCAACACTCAAGGTACCATCAACCTGCTGTGGGCCCTGGCGAAACTGGGTGAGGCCATCGAGCTGAACCTGGTTCAATCTACGTTCGATTTTCTTGTCAACAGAATCAGTAAAGATCCTCAACTCTCTCAGCAAGATATATCGATGTCTCTCTGGGGAGTCATGGCATTCTGTGCCAGATTTTATCTGGATTCAGGCAGTAATGATAAACACTCGCTTGAAAAGCACATAGGTGAACTATTTTCCCGTATGGGCAATACGTCTCCGGGCAATATGCAGGTTCAATCCGTCATTGCCATGGCCGCAAGCTGGCTTGGCAGAGCGTGTCCGGTGGTCCCCCATTACCAGACAGTTAATTCAGAATTGCAATCCACTTTCCGCGATCAACTCCAATCAAGCCTTCCGTTGTTGAAGATTGAAGAAGAAAAGAGTCTGAACACATTACCTCCGGTTGACCTGCTGCTGCCAGATTACAACATGGTGATCGACGTTCAGGGACCTTTTCATTACGTGAGTGGTGATTTCAAAACCAGGAATGGTTCGACCTTGCTGAAAATCGCCCTGCTGCAGAAATTGGGATTTGAGGTCATTGAAATCCCGGTGAACAAGATTGATAACCAGGATTCAATGAAAATAGTTATTGAGCAAATAAAGGCAAAGTTAGCCGTCCTGCCAGAGGCTCATGGCTCTGTGTCACTTGACAGCGGCGAGTGGGCGGTAGACGAGGCATATTTTACTGCCGATGATGGAGGGCCGTTTTCAGATGACTGTTATTTTTCCGCCGAAGAATATTTAGAAGAGCAAACAAAAAAGCCCAAGAAAAGAAAAAGGAGGAGAAAAAAGCCAGTAAAAAATGCTACCTGCTGATGCCGTAAAATAGTCTACTTTTTATATTTTCCATGAATTAATGAAATATAATTATGGACAGAGGCGGTGCTGGTATAAGTTGGAAATACACAACATCAGGCAATGATTATAAACGACCAGATGATAATGCCGGTGCTTCAGGGAGTGGGCAATACAGATATGGCACAGTCAGGCAGGTGAATGCGCCACGACCCTATCTTCGGAAGCATAATGAATGTCATCCTGCTTCTGACGCCTGCTCTGCTAACCATCCACCAGGACATTCAATAAAACCTGCTCATGGTTTTAATGCTCTCATTACACCAGAAAAAATGGATTGGCTGGTGAGGGTATCTGCTCGTTATGGTGATCACTATGATGGTAAAACACACAGTCAATTTGCTTGTTCAATCAAACAATACACATCAAGGGAAAAACGACCATTAAATCATAGTGAACAACGCCAACTGATACCATTGTTGCACGATTTTAAAGTGACACCCGGGTGGACCTGGCGAAGCCTGACAACAACGCTTCATTCATTTACTTCAGCGGATGTTTTGATCCCTCATAAATACATGAATAAGGGGAATAGAGAAACTCAAGCCGCTTTACTGTCAAATTTACTTGATGCAGTAATACTTAAGTGCAACCAAAAAAATGAAGCCAGGGATATCGATGTACAAGGTATCAGCAACCTGCTGTGGGCCGTGGCAAAACTGGTGGGCAATGGGCTGGAGCTTGAGAAAACACCGAAGCTGAAAGAGGCCGTGGTCGCGCTGTTGCCCTGGGTGAAAACCAAAGCCGAATCAAAAGAAGAGAAAGACCACGTCAAGCCACAGGAAGTCGCGAACCTGCTGTGGGCTGTGGTGAAATTGGTGGACAACGGGCTGGCTCTGGAGCAGACAGCGCAGCTGAAAGAGGCCGTAGCCGCGCTGTTGCCCCAGGTAAAAACCAAAGCCGAATCAAAAGCAGAGAAAGACCACTTTAATGCCCAGCATATCGCCAACCTGCTGTGGGCCGTGGCGAAACTGGTGGACAATGGGCTGGAGCTGGAAAAAACGCCGAAGCTGAAAGAGGCCGTGGTCGTGCTGTTGCCCCATGTGAAAACCAAAGCCGAATCAAAAGAAGAGAAAGACCACTTCAACACTCAGGCTACAACGAACCTGCTGTGGGCCTTGGCGAAACTTGTGGATAACGGGTTGGAGCTGAAGAAGACAGCGCAGCTCAAAGAGTCTCTGGCCGCGCTGTTGTCCCGTGTGCAAAACAAGGCTGAATCAAAAGAAGATAAAGGCCTCTTTATTCCTCAGCATATCGTCAACCTGCTGTGGGCCGTGGCGAAACTGGTGGATCACGGGCTGGAGCTGGAGAAGACAGTGCAGCTCAAAGAGGCCGTGACCTCGCTGTTGCCTTATGTGAAAACCAAGGCCGAATCAAAAGAAGAGAAAGACGACTTCAAGCCACAGGGAATCGCCAACCTGCTGTGGGCGGTAGCGAAACTGGTGGACAATGGGCTGGAGTTGGAGAAGACACCGAAGCTGAAAGAGGCCGTCGCCGCGCTGTTGCCCCATGTGAAAACCAAAGCCGAATCAAAAGAAGAGAAAGGCCGCTTGAATGCTCAAGCTACCGCCAACCTGCTGTGGGCCGTGGCGAAACTTGTGGATAACGGGCTGGAGCTGGAGAAGACACCGAAACTCAAAGAGACTGTGACCACCCTGCTGCCTCATGTGACAACCAAAGCCGAATCAAAAGAAGAGAAAGACCACTTTATTCCCCAGCATATCGCCAACCTTCTGTGGGCTGTGGCGAAACTGGTGGACAACGGGCTGGAGCTTGAGAAGACACCGAAACTCAAAGAGACTGTGACCACCCTGCTGCCTCATGTGAAGAGCAAAGCCGAATCAAAAGAACAGAAAGACCACTTCAAATCACAGGGAGTCGCCAATCTGCTGTGGGCGCTGGCGAAACTGGTGGACAACGGGCTGGGGCTGGAGAACACACCGAAGCTCAATAAGGTCGTGGCCGCACTGTTGCCCTGGGTGAAAACCAAAGCCGAATCAAAAGAAGAGAAAGACCACTTCAACCCGCAGGAAGTCGCCAACCTGCTGTGGGCCGTGGCGAAACTTGTGGATAACGGGTTGGAGCTGAAGAAGACAATGCAGCTCAAAGGAGCCGTGGTCGCGCTGTTGCCCTGTGTGCAAAACAAAGTCGAATCAAAAGAAGAGAAAGACCACTTCAAGCCACAGGAAGTCTGCAACCTGTTGTGGGCTGTGGCGAAACTGGTGGACAACGGGCTCGAGCTGGAGAAGACAGCAAAGCTCAAAGAGGCCCTGGCCGCGCTGTTGTACCATGTGAAAACCAAAGCCGAATCAAAAGAAGAGAGAAGTCACTTCATTACTAAAGGTACTATCCATCTGCTGTGGGCCCTGGCGAAACTGGGTGAGGCCATTGAGCCGAACCTGATTAAATCTACGTTCGATTTTCTTGTTGGCAGAATCAGTAAAAACCCTCAACTCTCTCAGCTAGATATATCGCTGTCTCTCTGGGGGGGCATGGTATTCTGTGCCAGAGTTTATCTGGACTCTGGTAGCAATAAAAAAAATCCGCTTGAAAAGCACATAGGTGAACTATTTTCTCGCCTGGGAAATACATCCTTAGGCAATATCGAGGATCAATCGATTATTGCCATGGCCGCAAGCTGGCTTGGCAGGGCGTGTCCAGTGGTCCCCCATTACCAGATAGTCATTTCAGAATTACAATCCACTTTCCGCGATCAACTCCAATCAAGCCTGCCGTCTTTGACGATAAAAGAAGAAAAGAGTCTGAACTCATTACCTCCGGTTGACCTGCTGCTGCCAGATTACAACATGGTTATCGATGTTCAGGGACCTTTTCATTATGTGAGTGGTGATTTCAAAACCAGGAATGGCTCGACCTTGCTGAAAATCGCCCTGCTGCAGAAATTGGGATTTGAGGTCATTGAAATCCCGGTGAACAAGATTGAAAACCAGGATTCAATGAAAATAGTTATTGAGCAAATAAAGGCAAAGTTAGCCGTCCTGCCAGAGGCTCATGGCTCTGTGTCACTTAGCAGCGGTGAGTGGACGTCAGATGATGTATATTTTACTGCCGATGATGGAGGGCAATGTTCAGATGACTGTTATTTTACCGCCGAAGAATATTTAGAAGAGCAAACAAAAAAGCCCAAGAAAAGAAAAAGGAAGAGAAAAAGGCCAGTAAAAACTGCTGCCTGCTGATGCCGTAGAATAGTCTACTTTTTATATTTTACATGAATTAATGAAATATAATTATGGACAGAAGCGGTGCTGGTATAAGTTGGAAATACACAACTTCAGGTAATGATTACAAACAACCAGACGCTCATGCCAGTGCTTCAGGGAATGGGCAATACAGGCATGGCGCAGTCAGAAAGGTGAATGTGCCATCGTCCTATATCCAGAAGCGGAATGAATGTCACCCTGCTTCTGACGCCTGCCATGCTAACCATCCGCCAGTACATTCAATAAAACCTGTTCATGGTTTTAATGCTCTCATCACACAAGAAAAAATGGATTGGCTGGTGAGGCTATCTGCTCGTCACGGTGATTACTATGATGGAAAAAAACACAGTCAATTTGCCACTTCAATTAAACGATACACATCCGCTTTGAAACGACCTTTAAATCATAGTGAACAACGCCAATTGATACCATTGTTGCACGATTTTAAAACGACACCCGGGTGGGCTTGGCGAGGTCTGACGACAACGCTTCATTCATTGACGTCAGCGGGTGTTTTTACCCCTCATCAATACCTGGATGAAGGGGTTAAGGAAACTCAAGCATCTTTATTGTCAACTTTACTTGATACAGTAATACGTAAGTGCAACCAAAAAAACGCAGCCAGTGATATTGATGCACAAGGTATCAGCAACCTGCTGTGGGCCGTGGCGAAACTGGTGGGCAATGGACTGGAGCTTGAGAAGACACCGAAGCTGAAAGAGGCCGTGGCCGCGCTGTTGCCCTGGTTGAAAACCAAAGCCGAATCAAAAGAAGAGAAAGACCACTTCAAGCCACAGGAAGTCACGAACCTGCTGTGGGCTGTGGCGAAATTGGTGGACAACGGGCTGGCGCTGGAGAAGACAGCGCAGCTGAAAGAGGCCGTGGCCGCGCTGTTGCCCCAGGTAAAAAACAAAGCCGAATCAAAAGAAGAGAAAGACCACGTCAAGCCACAGGAAGTCGCGAACCTGCTGTGGGCTGTGGCGAAATTGGTGGACAACGGGCTGGCGCTGGAGAAGACAGCGCAGCTGAAAGAGGCCGTGGTCGCGCTGTTGCCCCAGGTAAAAACCAAAGCCGAATCAAAAGCAGAGAAAGACCACTTTAATGCCCAGCATATCGCCAACCTGCTGTGGGCTGTGGCGAAATTGGTGGACAGCGGGCTGGAGTTGGAGAAGACACCGAAGCTCAAAGAGGCCTTGGCTGCGCTGCTATCCCAGGTGAAAACCAAAGCCGAAGCAAAAGAAGAGAAAGACCACTTCAAGGCACAGGAAGTCGCTAATCTATATTGGGCCGTGGCGAAACTGGTGGACAATGGGCTGGAGCTGGAAAAAACGCCGAAGCTGAAAGAGGCCGTGGTTGCGCTGTTGCCCCGGGTGAAAACCAAAGCCGAATCAAAAGAAGAGAAAGACCACTTCAACACCCAGGCTATAACCAACCTGCTGTGGGCCTTGGCGAAACTTTTGGATAACGGGTTGGAGCTGAAGAAGACAGCGCAGCTCAAAGAGGCTCTGGCCGCGCTGTTGTCCCGTGTGAAAAACAAGGCTGAATCAAAAGAAGATAAAGGCCTCTTTATTCCTCAGCATATCGTCAACCTGCTGTGGGCCGTGGCGAAACTGGCGGATCATGGGCTGGAGCTGGAGAAGACAGTGCAGCTCAAAGAGGCCGTGACCTCGCTGTTGCCTCATGTGAAAACCAAGGCCGAATCAAAAGAAGAGAAAGACGACTTCAAGCCACAGGGAATCACCAACCTGCTGTGGGCGGTAGCGAAACTGGTGGACAACGGGCTGGAGTTGGAGAAGACACCGAAGCTGAAAGAGGCCGTGGCCGCGCTGTTGCCCCATGTGAAAACCAAAGCCGAATCAAAAGAAGAGAAAGGCCGCTTGAACGCTCAAGCTACCGCCAACCTGCTGTGGGCCGTGGCGAAACTGGTGGATAACGGGTTGGAGCTGGAGAAGACACCGAAACTCAAAGAGACTGTCACCACCCTGCTGCCTCATGTGACAACCAAAGCCGAATCAAAAGAAGAGAAAGACCACTTTATTCCTCAGCATATCGCCAACCTGTTGTGGGCTGTGGCGAAACTGGTGGACAACGGGCTGGAGCTGGAGAAGACACCGAAACTCAAAGAGACTGTGACCACCCTGCTGCCTCATGTGAAGAGCAAAGCCGAATCAAAAGAAGAGAAAGACCACTTCAATTCACAGGGAGTCGCCAACCTGCTGTGGGCGCTGGTGAAACTGGTTGACAACGGGCTGGGGCTGGAGAACACACCGAAGCTCAATGAGGTCGTGGCCGCACTGTTGCCCCATGTGAAAACCAAAGCCGAATCAAAAGAAGAGAAAGACCACTTCAACCCGCAGGAAGTCGCCAACCTGCTGTGGGCCGTGGCGAAACTTGTGGATAACGGGTTGGAGCTGAAGAAGACAACGCAGCTTAAAGGAACCGTGGTCGCGCTGTTGCCCTGTGTACAAAACAAAGCCGAATCAAAAGAAAAGAAAGACCACTTCAAGCCACAGGAAGTCTGCAACCTGCTGTGGGGTGTGGCGAAACTGGTGGACAACGGGCTCGAGCTGGAGGAGACAGCAAAGCTCAAAGAGGCCCTGGCCGCGCTGTTGTACCATGTGAAAACCAAAGCCGAATCAAAAGCAGAGAGAAGTCAATTCAATTCTCAAATTGCCGTCAATCTGCTGTGGGCCGTGGCGAAACTGGGTGAGGCCATTGAGCCGAACCTGATTAAATTTACTTTCGATTTTCTTGTCGACAGAATCAGTAAAAACCCTCAACTCTCTCAGCAAGATATATCGATGTCTCTCTGGGGAGTCATGGTATTCTGTGCCAGAGTTTATCTGGACTCAGGTAGCAATAATAAAAATCCGCTTGAAAAGCACATAGGTGAACTATTTTCTCGCCTGGGAAATTCATCCCCGGACAATATAGAGGTTCAAACCGTTATTGCCATGGCCGCAAGTTGGCTTGGCAGAGCGTGTCCGGTGGTCCCCCATTACCAGACAGTCATTTCAGAACCACAATCCGCTTTCTGCGATCAACTCCAATCAAGCCTGCCGTCTTTGACAATAGAAGAAGAAAAGAGTCTGAACTCACTACCTCCGGTTGACCTGCTGCTGCCAGATTACAACACGGTTATTGATGTTCAGGGACCTTCTCATTACGTGAGTGGTGATTTCAAAACCAGGAATGGTTCGACTTTGTTGAAAATTGCCCTGCTGCAAAAATTAGGATTTGAAGTTATTGAAATCCCGGTGAACAAGCTTGATAACCAGAATTCAATGAAAACGGTTATTGAGCAAATAAAGGCAAAGTTAGCTGTCCCGCCAGAGGCCCATGGCTCTGTGTCAATTAACAGCGGCGAGTGGGCAGCAGATGAGGCATATTTTACTGCCGATGATGAAGGGCAATGTTCAGATGACTGTTATTTTACCGCCGAAGAATATTTAGAAGAGCAAATAAAAAAGCCCAAAAAAAGAAAAAGGAAGAGAAAAAAGCCAGTAAAAACTGCTGCCTGCTGATGCCGTAGAATAGTCTAT
>NZ_JAGHQW010000106.1 GCF_017744115.1 Salinisphaera sp. G21_0
GTATTGAAGCCCATGGGGGGGTTATTGCAGGCAATGCCGAAGGAAAAGGAAAGGTTGACAACACCATGGCGGTGAATTGCAAGGTTCAAACTTCAGGCTCGCAAGCCAGTGCCGGTGTCGGTGCAGGAATGGTCGATGGCGGAACCGTTGCTAACACCATGGCGAAGAGTTGCACGGTTCGAACTTCAGGCCAGTATGCCCATGCCGGTGTCGGTGCAGGAATGGTCAATGGCGGAACCGTTGCCGACACGACAGCGGTTGTTCTCTGCTGCGTTGAAACAGTGGGCGATGGTGCAAATGCCGCTGTTGGAGCGGGAAGCATTTCCCGTGGAAAAGTTACCAACACCAGAGCACTGAACTGCATGGTGAAAACTTCTGGTATTTTTGGCCATGCGGGTATCGGCGGGGGAAAGTCTATCGAGACCGATGTTACTGACACCAAGGCAATGTACAGTAAGGTGAGCACATTTGGACGTAGCAGCGTTGCCGGCATCGGCGGGGGACAGTTTAACGGTGGCACCGTGACTGGCACCACAGCGGTGAACTGCACGGTGAAAACCACCGGTAGAGATGCCAGCGCGGGTATCGGAGGTGGGCAGGTTAGGGAGAGTACTACTGTTACTAATACCGTGGCAGAGAAGAATTGTCGTGTCGAAACATCGGAGGAGAATGCAGATGCCGGTATTGGCGCGGGGAATGTTGCTGATAGCACTGTGACCGATACCAAAGCAGTAAACTGTAAGGCCAGCACCGTCGGTAAAAATAGCGAAGCGGGCATCGGAGCCGGGGATGTTCGAAATGGCCGTGTGGCTGATACCAGAGCGTTATACAGCAACCTAGCAACCACGGGTGAAGAGGGATTTGCCGGTATCGGGGCTGGTAAAGTCGTTAATGGCAATGTTACCAACACGACGGCAGTGTACTGCGACGTCGAAACCTTCAATTCTGTCAATAATGGTGTGGGGGCCAATGCCGGTATCGGAGCGGGATCTGTTGAAGGTAGCAGCGTCGTTGAACACACCACAGCGTTTAACTGCACGGTCAAAACCCAAGATGAATATGGATATGCAGGCATCGGAGCCGGAACTGCCTCTGATGGTGGCACCGTTGACTGGAGCACAGCGGTGAACTGCACGGTTAGAACTTCCGGTGATACAGCCCATGCAGCTATCGGCACAGGATACGTTATAAAGGGTGCAACCGCTGCCAACACCCTGGCAGTGAAGAGTAATGTCATAACGACCGGCTCTGAGGCAAATGCTGGTATTGGGGCAGGGCCGTTTCGTGAGGGTGAGGATGGTAAAGTTACCGATACCACGGCGGTTGATTCCTGGATCGAAGCCCAGGGCAGTTATGGAGCGAAAGCCGATATCGTCAGTGAGCGTTACCAGGTTTGTAATACCTACCTTGACAAGAAGCTATTCCGTGACAATACCACCTGCCCGCTGAAAGATGTGTGTGAACCTGTCGCTCATCCGCTCTCGCTCTTGCTCCGGGATTGCCAAACCAACCCCAAGTATCTTGACCAGTTAGGCATGCCAAGCAATTTCAGCAATGATTTCTTCTCCGTCGAAACCCTGCCCATGGCATCCGACATACCCTTTCCCGGCCTGCCTTGTCCTGCACCATTGACCACGACAGTGGCACCATCGGCCGCCACGACGGTAGCAGGCAGGGAAACCGCCAGGGCATCCACAGCACCCCCCATACTTGTTTCAGAACCGGCTTCTTCTGCAACATTGTCCACAGAGATGGTACCGTCAACCACCATACCTGTTTCCGAAACGGCTTCTTCTGCAACATTGTCCACAGAGATGGTACCGTCAACCACCATACCTGTTTCCGAAACGGCTTCTTCTGCGACATTGTCCACAGAGATGGTATCGTCAACCACCATACCTGTTTCCGAAACGGCTTCTTCTGCAACATTGTCCGCAGCGATGACACCGTCAACCACCATACCTGCTTCCGACCCGGCTTCTTCTGCAACATTGTCCACAGAGATGGTACCGTCAACCGCCACACCTGTTTCCGAAACGGCTTCTTCTGCAACATTGTCCGCAGCGATGACACCGTCAACCGCCACACCTGTTTCCGAAACGGCTTCTTCTGCGACATTGTCCACAGAGATGGTACCGTCAACCGCCACACCTGCTTCCGACCAGACTTCTTCTGCGACATTGTTCACAGCGATAGCGCCGTCAGCCATCACGCCGGCACCGGTCAAGGAAACCGTGATCAGGGTATCAGGGAAAACCATAACCTTGGCCGGTCCGCCTTTTGAACCATTTACGACGGCACAGCCAACCGTTACCACGCCACCGTTCTGGGAAACCGTGCCCTCAATACCAGGAACCACCATGACCTCTTCCAGAGCACCTGCTTCTGCGCCAATGACCACGGCAGTAGCGCTGTCGACCGCCACGGTGGCACCGCTGGCATCTTCCCTGAGTGCTGGTGCCATCACCGGTATCGCCGTGGGAGCCGGCCTGGTGCTGGTATGTTTTGGGGGTGCGTGCATTTACCGCTATTACCAACGCTGGTCAGGCACATACCGGCTTATGGATTGCAATGGGTTGCCAGGGCATCGATCTGTACTACCGTCGCCGTCTGAGCCGGTGGCGGATACCTATGAACTGGAGGCCATTACAGCGAGTAGGCAACGAAGTCAGAAAGCACCTGCCCATGGAAACAGGAGCAAGCACTCGGAGGTATAAACGCAACGCATGTGGTTCCATTAACCGCTTTTTGATCTGGCGCAACCTTACTTGCGTGGCAATGCATAACGGGCCCGCATCAGATAATGGTTAAGAGTGGAGTCTGCTGATAGGCAGTGTATGCATTCCCACGGAGGAACATGTAACAGAGGTGCGTCAGTAAAACAGGTGAAATGGTATCAAACCTTACTGGACTGTTTGCTACCGGCACTCCCCATTAACGGGAAGACCACACAATAAAGAGAATGCCCAATTGCCGGATAGCATTTACCGAAGCAAAGGGCGTTCCATCTATAAGCCTTATCATGGGCGGGTCGGCAAAAAGAATGTATTCGGTACCGAAATTGTACCTGTACCAGAGACCATGGCCATGTTGTGTGGTTCCAACGGATATCTGTAGATATAGCATCACCAGCTGCCGACCGTTTGGTCAAGAACTTTAATCGTCCACCAATTTCGCAACAGCCTGTGGGATAGTCAGGAAAATAGCGGGAAATACCAGCTAAAAACAGATAGTTATTTTTTAATCAGTAGTGAATAACTGATCAAAACAAAAACCCCGCATAAAGCGAGGACCGAAGAGAACGAACAGTGTCGTTGGGGTTTCCTGTGCATCCTGCCTGGTTGTTCGAGGCTTCCATTGGTTCACGTCACTGTGATACCTGAACACCTCTTCCCTGATGCAGTGCTTCACTCAACTCAAGGCCCAGGCCTGTTGGTTGAGGCTATTATTTTACGGACAGTGACGTATCATCCTATACGCCTGAATACGGGATACACTGCTGACTCTCCCGTAGGTAACAATAAACAACCTCGCCAAAAGCAAGGCTGCCAGTGCTGATCCATCAGCAGTAAGCCGTTTTTATTATTATTTGGGTGGTATTTATTCTTCGACAGAGAGTGAGTATTTGGTGTTCTTATTACCAGGCCCCGAAACAATCGTTACCGACTTCGGCAATCACTCAATGGATGAGTACAGTTTACGTATTTACCGCAATCGAATAATTGATCTACATCAACAAAACCGAGTTAGCAATAAGAGTGAAGCAAATGTTATTTGAACCAAAAACGGTAGAAGCCATAGCAGCATTTACCCTGTCGGATCATCACCAGATATTCCTCCGGGATGTTGATGTGTTTCTGGATTACCTGGTGAAAAATCCGGTTCCGGTTTCGAAAAGCAAGAACCTGCCACCGGTTAAATGGGCTGAGCCACTGAACAATCTGCTCTCCAGCCCCGAAGTGCTGACCTTAAAACGACCAATGACCACTAATTATGCCCGGGTCATGGGTCTGTTACTGATGGGCCGCAGTTCAGGGCTGGCCGCCCTTCGGCCAGATAGCAGGGGAAATACCGTACTTCATATCAACGAGGCGCTTTACCAGCAATGGCAGGGCATGAATGGTACTGAACGGTATTTTTCCCTGCTGGAAGCATGGATTAATCGGGGTTATGCCATCAGTGTCGGGGAGCGAATCAGCTCGATTGATGATCGCTTTCTGCCCGGCTTTATGATGATGTACGGCGAGAGCGATCTATTGCAAGGCAAAGCGACCAGGGATCCGGGCTTCTGGTTACGCAGGGGTAAGTCGTTCAACCTGACCATTCTCAAAATGGCCGGGATGGCTGAATTCCAGCTTGAGGATAGTAACCGGAAAATCCATTTCCTGAAATTAACTCTTTGGGGGCAGTTGTTTTTAAACGCCTGTCGGCAAGGGTTTATCGACTCACTGAAAGACGATGAGTATGAAGACGACTATGAACAAATCAATCTGCTGCCCGCGATAAAAGCAATTCGGCCAGATGTTCACAAAACCCTGGAACTTCCGGAGCCGATGATTGCTGCCAGTTATGTCCTGTCCGTTACTTTGGGGGAGTCAGTGCACCCGCACACTGAAAGTATCCGCTGACCTCCTGCTTGAAAACCTGGCTGAAGCCATCCTTGACGCCTTTGATTTTGATTGTGACCACCTTTATCACTTTCAGTATCTGAGCCCATTTGGTGCCGACCGGATGATTGGTGATCCAGCGGTGGATTTCTGCGATGCCTTCGTGACTGAAACCCGGCTGCGTCAACTTGAGCCAGTTCCCGGAATGAAGATCACCTTTGTCTTTGATTATGGTGATAACTGGGAGTTTGACATCGTGGTCATGCACAGCAGTGAAGAGAGTACGTCTGATACCCAGGTGATCGAACGTAAAGGTGAAGCGCCGAAGCAGTATCCGGATTATGAGGATATTTATTGATCAATATTTAATCAATTATTCTTACCCCGCCTGTCTGAAAGGCTGCCTTTATCCCCTAACGGTTTATCCACAATCTTTTCCACACAAATTCCGGATAACTGAAACAGGGGATAATAATTCTACAGGCAGGTACTGCAACGGGTTATAACGAACTACTGACAGTATAAACACAACCTGTCAACAACTTACCCACAGACTTATTCTGGAAAAAGTGAGGGCGTGTGTTTATTCTTGGGCTCATTCAAAGAGGAAGCCTGACTCTCAAACATCCGTTGAAATCATTTTGCCAGGGTATGACCCGATGCCCGATATCCAGTGGACAGCACCAGGTGACACCCTGAGCCATAAGAACGCAGCGAAGGAATTTGGCCTGACTGAGGAGGAGATTATTCGGGCGATTAAAATAAGGGACGATTCACTACCAAATCGCTCACGCCCACGGTAATCCGTATTACCCTGTGGTCAGTGATATTTCTATGCTGGATGAAGCCGAGTTCTTCCTCAAGTTCTTTTCAACGCACATATTTTCGATTTCTAATGCTTCGAAATTGTCTGGAAAACATCCATGAGCACAAGATCAGAAAAATACCGATCAGGTAAAAAAGCAGAATAACAATACCTAATGAATTTTCATTTATATTATTTAGCAGTTGGTTTTAATATTGGCCTTTTCTCCATCTCTTGGCCGTAATCTTCTCGAGCTTTCTTCGGTACTTCTTGGGACAAAACTCACTTTTTGTACCCTTCAACATATCAAAAATATCTTCCACAATGATTGCACTTATCGCATGAAGTGCCTCATGCCGTGATAGCCCCTGCCTAACCAATTTAGTTACCGTTTCAGAGACGAGATCAACATTTTTGGCGATCTGATTTTCAACAACCACATGCATATAAGAGTGCATTGTTAATGCACCATCATCTTGAAATTCTTCTGTGGACTCATGAAAGTTAGAGACGAGTATTTTTCTTTGTTCATCATCAAGAACGAGCCATTCACTTACATTTAATGGCTTATCGGGGTTGTAATATTTCATTTACAATACCTTTGAGTCCTCTGATCGATTATTGGAAGCATAAATTGTTTTTTATTTGGTAGAAACACCTGACAGTGAACACTGGGGCCAGGTATTTTTCTTGACGTATAAATCAGATAAACCGAAGCTGGGTTAGATCCTTTTTTGAATGGGTTCAAGATTAAAGACCTTACCCTGTTTTTTTGATTGCGGCTGGGCGCAATCTATCCTTATTCGTTAGCTGCGTGTTGATTGTTGCATTTGATTGGCAACCGAGTTGTCTGAATTTTTCTCTGAACTCACCAAGCCATTTACAACACCGGAATAATCTGTTTCAGTTTTATTTTGGCTCAATTTAAAATTACCGACTATATCATCAATGACAACGTCTAAACCAACAACAGCATTTAGCATTTTTTCAGTAAACTTCGCTGGAGCATCAGAAACTGACCACGGAAGTTTTTGGTTGAGTTCATGAAAGTCAGAAATCTGGTTGAGGAGCTGCAAAATCCAGTTACTTTCATGCTTGAAAAAAACTTTTCCTCTAACGTGAACTACAGAGTAATTCCAGGTTGGTACGGTTTTACCTGTTTCTTTCTTCGATGGATAAAAATTCGGACTGATATATGCGTTTGGCCCATGAAATATGAGAAGAACTTCCTGACCATCAGCAACCTTTTTCCATAAAGGGTTTGCTTTGGCAATATGACTTTGAAGTTTTACTTCATTCTCACGCTTCTGAAGATAAAACGGAATATGGTCTGCATCCAAAGTATTTTCAGCTGAAACTATCAGAGTACCAAGTGGATATTCTTGAATAAATCCATGCAATTTATCCAAGTTTTCTTCTTTGAATTTTGATGGGATATGCATAATTTTACTCTTAACAGCTAACGCCTCAATAAGGGGCGCCGAAGGCGTCCCTTTGATTGACTTGGTACGCCCGGCATGGGCATGAACTGATGGGGTGAAAGTCCCCTGTGGGAGAACCTACATTTGACTGGCGGTAAAGACGCCTGCTGATGACAACCACTAGCTTAAGGCAAGTGCAGTCTCGCGAGAGGCTGTGCGGAGACAGTCTGAGTGCAAAGGTGCGAGCCGACGTAGATTGGGCGTCCCCCAGAAATCGCATATAAGGCTGAGTCTCTGGGCGAGTGAGCCAAAGATTACGAAGCCCTCAGGTTCGTGAGACACGGTAAATGCGGCGGTTGTGCACTGAAAGTTCATGTTCCCTCTTATTTATAAAGAGTGGGGAGATCTGTCCAACGTGCGATTGGTAATTCCCAGTTCTCAGCCACTGGTTACAACAGGCTCGGCGAGCAGGCCTCATCACCCTGCTCGAACAAACCCGATGGCAACCAATAGCGCCAGCAGAGGCAACTCCGCGAGGTGATTGGACAGAAAACCGAAAATTGCTCCTGCATTTTCAGCATACAGGCCATCCATGGCCTTATCAGCAGAGGCTATAGTAACTGTACGACAGAAGTCATTAACGGACGGGAAGTCGTCAGCGAAGGGCCGAACATCGATGACAAAGAGGAGACTGATTCCCTCAGGGCGATGCAGCCGTCCGGCGACTCACCGTACCTGGCGACAGAATCTTTAACCAGCTTTGAAGCATGATTTACTAAATTGCGTACTTGAACCGGCTAATCTGGCAAGTGCATGCGACTGCATGGATGCAGGAGGTAGTGCGAAGCAGGAGCCAGAGCCGGGAAACAGGTCAAAAGCAACAAGGGTGCCCCGGGTATCGATGGAGTCACTATTGAAGCTTATCCCGACTTTGCCAAACAGCATTGGCCTTCAGTGCGTCAAGCTTTATTGGACGGAACCTTCCAGCCGTCACCAGTACGCCGGCATGTTATAGAAGAGCCGGATGGTGGTGAACGCTTACTGGGAATCCCAACCGTGATGGACAGGGTCATACAGCAGGCCATTGTGCAGGTGCTGACCCCTGTCTTTGATCTATCTCTTAGTCACAAATCCTAATCTTGGTTTATCCTTTTTTGAGGTAAACCAAGATCATGATTCCCCACCCCCCTCAACAATGGGCTGAACAGACTTTCGGGTGCGCTGACTTGGGTGATAAACGTCGAACCAAAAGGCTGGTACAGGTAGCAGGTGACCTGTCTGCAAATACCGGCTCCTCTTTGGCAGCCTCTTGCAGTGGCAACCTTGCTGCTATTGAAGGTGCTT
>NZ_JAGHQW010000107.1 GCF_017744115.1 Salinisphaera sp. G21_0
AGGTTTCGACCGTGCTGTTCACCGCCGTGGTGTTGCCAACCGTTCCTTTAACCTCCCCCCCCCCGATGCCAGCGAAATTTCGATCACCATTGGTGAGAATACGAACATCTTTCGCCCGAATATTACTGACTGTGCCAGTATCATCAACAACACAGGCTGCTAACCCGGTCGTCTTCTGGGAAGTTATATTGGCACCAGTAAAGTGAAGGTTACGGATGCTGCCTTTCAGAGTGTCAACAAAACAGTCAGACAGGTCGCTGATGGTACGGCACTGCCCATCGTACTCCCCGGTAAACGGATCGTTCTTATTACCAATGGACTGGTTTAGCTGGCTACCATCAATATCCGCCGTCTGCCGGTAAGTGCCATTCAGTGGATATTCCGGATCACGGCCAATCTTGCCCAGAGTTGTAGCATTCGGCACCTCAATCCACCCTTCGGTTTTATTGCCGGATGGGGATGCAGCCGCCGCAGCGGTCAGGCCAGACAGGGCACCCAGCGCCACGGCGGCTTTCGGTAGCTGGCCAGGGCCAACGGAGGCTGTGGCCGGTGGGCTGGTGCGTTGTGGTGTTTGCTGTGGTTTCTTTTTTCTCCTGCCTTTGTCGTTTGTTGGCGAGCCATCCACCGGGCTGTCTGCCTGGCTCTGCCCTGATGGCGAACCTTTAGTCGCGCCAAAAAGATCCCTGAGCCGGGCCGCTGATGAAAGCGTAATAAAACCCTCCAGCATCGTGCTGATTTCCGCTGGCAGCACCGTATAAGGCGACACCAGTCGGGCAGCCAGCGCAACACCCTCGAACAAGCTACTGTCCTGCCCACCGGGGCTGCCAAAAGTGAAGGCCGGACCTTTATCCGGTTGCGCCGACGACTGCATCCTGGGGGGTACATAATCAGGATCCCAGGACTGCCAAAATGGAATAAAACCATCCCTGAAAGCCACCTTCATCCCTGCCCATACGCCCCATTTCTCCCCTGGCTGAACCGGTATGGAACCCGAGGCAGTGGCTGCGTCTGTTGACTGAACGGTAGGTCGAGATATCAACGTTATTCCCTCGCAAAATAAGGGCAAGGGTAGACAAGGCACAGGCGATGAAAGGAACCGTTTGAATTATTGGTAATGGGTAATACGCAAGAATCTTATAAAGCAGGAAAACTCCGCTGTCATTTCGTAGAGAGATTGTATGGGATCCATCTTGCAGGGAGAGCAAACCGTCAGCGCTGCCACATCCGTCTGGGATAGATCCTGTGTATTCCCTGTAAAGGATGACAGCGGAGTGAGCCGGTAGTTTTATCGCTGCCTTTTTCGCTGCCAATGCCCTAAGTAATTGTCCTTAAATAATTCCGACATTTAGAACTCACTCTCCGTTCATCCTGAGCGGAGATTGTACACTTCAAACTCATTGAAACCGTGTACCAGGCCCTCCCTCCTCTGCCTGCCCCACAGTATTGATGGCCACCAACTCCTGCGAGTCATCGGCAGCGGCAGGGGATGACCCGCGGCAATAATGACGATAAATGTACCTCCCTGCCACCACCCCTGCCACCACAAAGGCGGCCGCAGCCCCCAGGGCGATACCGGCTACTGCGCCGGTACTCAGGGTAGCCGCCAGCGGTGCCGCCGTGGTGGGCAGCGTCATGTTGGCCCCCGGCAGGCCGGAAACGTTCATGGTGGTGTTCGCTACCTTCGGTGCCGGTGCGGCCGGTAACGGCACCCCGGCCCCGCCTGAAGAGTAACCTGTGCCCCTGGCAGAACTGTTAACCTGCGTGGTATTGGCTACCGTCTGGTTAGTGACTGTTGGCGGCGTTGGGCTGTGTGCAGAAGTTGTTATTGCTTCTGGTGTTGTGATTTGTCTGGGAGTAGTTGAGATGGTTTCCAAGGCAACAGGACATGACGCAAACCCGGTGAAAGTGTCATTTGTTAATGCCCATGAATAACAGTCACCGGGCTGGCAATTCGGCTTCAACAGGCGGGGGTCAGTATCTTCACAGAAATGATCGAGCAGGTAAAGGCAATCCCCGGCGGTGTCTGGTTGCAGTGTACCGTTAACGCGAACATTACAGATAGTGGGGTTAGAGCCTCCCCGGATTTTTGCATCGGCATATCTGCTTTCAACAGTGGTGTTTACCGCCTTCGTGTTGACCACAGTGCCGTGCCTTGCTGTCCCGATACCTGCATTTGCAGTTTTACCTGAGGTTTTAACCGTGCAGTTGAATGCCATGGTGTTAGCAATGGTTCCATCATCAATGCTCCCCGCCCCGATACCGGCATCAGCATCATCACCGGAGGTTTCCACCGTGCAATTTATCGCCATGGTGTTAGCGACGGTGTAAGCCTGGCGTCCAATAACTTTCCCCACGCCAATACCAGCATCACCTTTACCGGAAGTTTTCACTGTGCAATTTATCGCTATGGTGTTAGCGAGGGTGTTAGAAACAACTCCGCCAGGATAAGGATAACGAGTATAAGCTGCCCCCGCCCCGATACCGGCATCACCATGACGGAGCGTTGTCACGCTGCAGTTAATTGCAGTGATGTCGGCAATTTTTCCAGAAACCCTGCCTGCCCCGATACCGACATCATAAGAATAACCGGAGCTTTCCACCTTGCAGTTGATTGCTGTGAGGTTAGCAAGAGTTCCCTTATCATAGACAGCTCCTCCGCCGATACCAGCATGCTTTCCAGCGCTGACAGAGCAATCAACTGCTGTGATATTGGCAACATTTCCGTTGATTTCACCCCCTATAATTGCCGCTTTATCCCTGCGGTTGTCAACATGAGCATTTTCAACCCGGATATTATTAACTGTCCCACTGCGTGAAATTCTACAGGCCACTACTCCTGTTGGGCCAGAACTCGACCCTATTATGGCATCAGTGAAACCCAGGCCATCAACCTCACCCTTCAGATTTTTCACAAAGCAGTCCCGGAGATTCTCAATGGTATATCCCTGACCATTGTATTTACCGGTAAATGCTTGACCATCGCTGCCAATGGGTTGGAGTAATTCACCACCATCAATATTCGCAGTCTGGAAGTAATAACCACTCAGTAGATAGCCCGAATCACGGCCAATCTTGCCCAAGGTCGTGGCATTCGGCACCTCAATCCACCCTTCGGTTTTATTGCCGGATGGGGATGCAGCCGCCGCAGCAGTCAGGCCAGACAGGGCACCCAGTGCCACGGCGGCTTTCGGTAGCTGGCCAATGCCAACAGAGGCGGTGGCCGGTGGGCTGGTGCGTTGTGGTGTTTGCTGCGGTTTCTTTTTTCTCCTGCCTTTGTCGTTTGTTGCGGAGCCATCCACCTGGCTCTGCCCTGGTGGCGAACCTTTAGTCGCCCCAAAAAAATCCCTGAGCCGGGCCGCTGAGGAAAGCGTAATAAAACCCTCCAGCATCGTGCTGATCTCCGCTGACAGCACCGTATAAGGCGACACCAGTCGGGCACCCAGCGCAACACCCTCGAAAAAGCTACTGTCCTGCCCATCGGGGCTGCCAAAAGTGAAAGCCGGACCTTCATCCGATTGTGCCGACGGCTGCGGCCCGGGAGGAATATAACCGGGGTGAAGCGACCGCAAAAACAGGATCGGAACGCGCCAAGGGGCGACCGTTAAGAACCCGGCAAATAGCCCGTCACTTTCCGTTGGCTGATCGGGTATGGAGCCAGAAGCCATGGGTGCGCCTGTGGACTGAACGGCAGGTTGGGATATCAAAGTTAATACCTCGTAAAATGAGACAAGGATAGACAAGGCTGAGGCATCAAAAAGAACCGTTTGAATTATCCGCAACTGATAATGCGCAAGAATCTTATAAAACAGAGAAAAGCCGGGGGGTCAGGTCCCGAACTGCGTAAACAGCTAGGGTCAAAAAGGTTGGGGTCTTTCATTGTGCGTGTGCTGTAGCACGGCTTTAGGAGTTCAAAGGACGAAGTCCTGAAGAACGTGGAAGCTATGGAAGAGGCTAGGCCCACCGAAGTCCGCTGTCGGAAGCAGGCTTCAAACTACTTCATGCGGCTGCCATTAAGAGTGGTGGTCGTGAGCGATGAGGAAAAGTCAGGCTTGACCTGGCATGTGTGGTACAGAGAGATGAGTAAACCCGAACCACTGTTGAGGCGTCGAAAAAGACTTTTTCTGACATCAGAACCGGGGGCCGCATAATCTCCCGGGATAAATCTGCAAGTGAATTCCGAATGCTGTGCAGGTGGTGTCCGGCGTATAGGTGGCATGAATCTGTGCCGGGCTCTTCTGTGGAACTGCGAGAACCAGTCGCGGGATGCTAAGGGAGACTCCCAAGTGGCTGCAACCACAAGGGATTGAGTACCCATGCCATGCACTGGGACGGGGCTGCTCGTAGTGGTGATGAAGCCTCTGTAATGGAGGTGGTGCAAAGGGGCAGCGTCGGGTTGTTTTCAATAAGGATCAACGGAATTATTGGGATCTTGTCTGGATGCCTGTTTATGGTGTAGCCAGCAACCTGATAAACCGGAGGAGTTTGTAGTGAAAACAGGGTTACTTTCATATGGAGTTAATTTGGTAGGTTGTCCTGCATGGCTGCAAGCTGTCTATCGAATTGGTTCACGAGTATGAAATTAACCTGCCCGATGGGGAGAGGTTTACGTACCGTTCTGCGAGGGGCTGTCGGGGAAGTTTCGACGGTCTACTTTCCAAATATCTTTGTTAACAGCATAAACGACATTTGTCATGCGTAATTAAAGACCTGGTCCCGATTCCCCAGACTTCGCCTGTCGCAATCCGAGTAGATGAGGACGTTACCGTCCTCAGCCCTCGCAGACCCGGACGAGCCCAATTAAGGCATCCGGTTCCTCACAGTTATTGGTTCACTAACTGACAACCATGATAGTACTGATGCTGGATTCTTGGCGGTGTCAGGGGGAAGCGTTTCAGGAACTGGGTGAATTTCTCCCACGGAATATAACTTTTCCGAGATCGACGCCCCAGCCATTTATGCCAGATTTTCTGTACTTTATCATGCACTGCCTTCAGGGCTTTTATGTTTCCAGTAATGCCGAAGTACGCAAAGTGTCCCCGTAATTTCCGGTTCAGCATGGCGTACTGCTCACTCAATGGCTTATGCCTATCTTTACGACAAAAGTCGTTGAATGATTTCAGCGTTTTGGCTAATCGCCCCTTGGCGGTTTTCCGGAATATTGCAAAACCACCTTTCCGGGTTATACCCCAGAAGTGTGTGAACCCAAGGAAATCAAAATTGATCGGAAGTCCACGACGCTTGCTTTCCTTTCGATATTGAACCCGAAAGTCAATTCTCTGCGTCTTTTCCGGATGCAACGTTAGGCCATAGCCACCAAGGCGTTTAGGCAGTACACGCTCTACTCGACAACAGTCATCATAGTTTTGAAACACCATGACAAAGTCATCAGCAAAACGCGTCAAGCTACACCTTCCCTGCATTCTTGGCTGTACAGTTCTAATAAACCAGTCATCCAGTACATAGTGCAGATAGATATTGGCTAACAGTGGTGAAATAACACCACCCTGAGGTGTTCCCATTGTCGGGTAGCTAAGCTCTCCCGACTCGAGTATACCGGCCTTCAGCCATTTATCGATCAGTTTTCGTACCACGCCATCAGTTACTCTTCTGGCAAGAAACTGCCTTAACTGACTGTGGTCAATCGTATCGAAATACTTTTGGATGTCCACATCCAGTACCCATTGGCCTCCATCTCGCATTATGTGGCTACGTAGACTTTGCAAGGCATGATGCGCTGACCTGCCTTTGCGGGACCCAAACGAGCAGTTATAGAAATCTTGCTCATAAATAGGTTCCAATAGCATCGCCACCGCTCTCTGGGCAATCTTGTCCTCGAAGGTCGGTATGCCCAAAGATCGTTTCTGACCTTTCCCTTTTGGAATATAAACGCGACGTAACGCAGGTGCTCGATACTGACCAGATTTCAGCCGATCCAGCAGATTAAGGAGATTAGACTCCAGCTGTCGTTCGTACATCTCGGCAGTTTGACCATCGACGCCTGTCGCACCATCCTTGCGGGTCAGTTGATAGGCCTGTAAAAGCCAGTTGTAGTCCATGTATTGATTTAGCGAGGTGAAAGCCATGGCTCGGTTGTTTCTGGCCAGTGTGGCTATCCGTCTCTGTTTCGTTGACACAAACATAAGGTTTCAATGTACCTCTTGTGTTTCCCACAAACGGTTCAACAACTATGATGTCCCCTTTCCTCGTCCGGGTCCTCCTGAGCAGAGTTCCCCGTTGTCATCAGTACTATGGGACACTAAGACTTCCAGTACCTACTATCCGGTCACTTATGGATTCGCTTCCGGACTCCTGAGAGTTGCTTCATATTTGCTTCGCCGGGCCTGAAGCAAAACCCAACGACCAGGTTCTGTTCAGCCATAGAACCAATGGCTACTTAACTCAGGTCAGCACTGGATCTCGCAGGTTCCTGAGAAATCCATCCTGTACCTTTGCCCCGGTCTCTGACTCCGGCCGGACTGATTATGTCTCACCAAATCGACATTTCAGTGCTGACCCCACCTCTTGAACAACAAGGCCTCCAGCAAAGCGTCAATTTCGGAGCTCAATCCCGCGGCTTTAGTACCTGCTGTTTACGCTTCAAAGCCAAGGTTACCCATGACTAAGCAAACCTCGCTTCCGGCTGATGGTTAATCTTTACCGGGTGGGAGTCGAACCCACTGGATTTCAACGAATGATTTCAGTTCACAGAACCTCCCACATTCTCAGGCTTCGCCTGTCGCCATCAAGACCCAACCCCGGTTTCACGCGGGCTCAGTCATAAACAGCCTTACCCCACCCTTTGGATTTACAAAATTCATCCACTGAATTAAATCGGTTATAACTACCATTGTCTAATTTAGATTTATTGGTACAACCTGATGTTTTAATGAAACGGGTAAAGGAACTGCAGCGAGATGCAGGTCCTCCGTTTTGATCGCTTTTCCAATATTTATTGAATGAGTTAACTTTATCTCCACAACAAACCGGAGAAACATTATTGTTTTTTGAACATGTAATTGTTTCTACTATAACGGTCGGAACTGTGGTGGGCGGCTTGTTGGTCGTCAATATTCTAAGGGTCGTTGCTGCCTCGGTGGTTGTTGCTTCGGGGGTCGTTGCCTCGGGGGTAGTTGCCTCGGTGGTCGTTGCTCCGGTGGTCGTTGCCTCGGTGGTCGTTGCTCCGGTGGTCGTTGCCTCGGGGGTCGTTGCTCCGGTGGTCGTTGCTCCGGTGGTCGTTGCTCCGGTGGTCGTTGCTCCGGTGGTCGT
>NZ_JAGHQW010000108.1 GCF_017744115.1 Salinisphaera sp. G21_0
AATGGTGAGGTCCAACAACTATGTGGGCAAAAGTAACTACGACAATGGTTACCTGGATGGTGCCATTGATGACCTGACCATTTTCAATGAAGCACTGGATGCATCCGGTGTTTCCGCACTTTATCAGTCCAGTCAGCTGTCTGACGTTATTGAAGCAGACTCGGATGTCTACCAGGACCTGCAGCTGGACACTGAGCTGGTCAGCAACGGTGATCTCAGCACGGGCGATAGCTGGACCCTGACCGGGACGGTGGACATTGCCGACAACACGCTGGTCTTCAATAGTGGCAACGCTGCCCTGGACGGGGTGGTGGAACAGGTCATCCAGGGATACCCCGACGTCAACTACACCCTGAGCCTGGACTACGGCGTCTACGGGGCAGAGGCACTGGTATCCGGTCAGGTGGACGTGGTCGATGAAGCCTCCGGTGAAGTGCTGGCCACACAGACGTTCGACAGCGACTCCCTGACCATGCAGACCCTGACGCTGGACTTCACCGCCCGGTCGGCGGGCAATATGGTACTGCGGATCGCCGACACCAGCGCCGATGGCACTAACCGTGATCTGCTGGTCGACAACATCAGCCTGCAGGCCCGCAGCGTTGACAACCCCGACCATGCGGCCACTGCAGCGGAATTGCTACCAACTCATGATGCAATTGATGCACTGGCCGCCTTTGACTTTACCACCGGTTCCGGTGACAAGGCGGAAAGTCTTACCAGCAATGGTCAGGTTGTGACCTTCTACAGTGCCATTACTCATTTCAACCATGATGGCGTCAGCTTCAACGGTGCCGGTGGCTACCTGGGAACCATGACACTGTCCGGTGATATAACCATTGCTTCGACCTTTACCTATGACAGCCACGGTAGCTGGGCCAGGATCATTGATTTTGGTAATGGCCCCGGCACCGATAATATCCTTATTGCCAGCCCTACAGAAGGTCGCATCGAGGCGCAAATTTTCCACGGCAACACCATAGTCGGGTCTGTAGCGTTCGATAACTTCTATACCCTTGGAGAAACCTTCCACATGGCCCTGACGGTTGATGCCGATGGCCACATGCACCTGTATAAAAATGGCGTTGAAGTGGCGGACAATCCAAATGGCCAGGGGCCTTCCGGGGTGTCCCTGACCAGTAACCTGGTGGGACAGAGTAACTGGGGGGCCCTGGATGCTAACACCGATGGTACAATGAAAGACTTGGTGGTTCTGGACAGATCTCTGGACCCCAACAGTATCAGTGACCTTTACGATCAGGCCCAGTCCGGCGATATTGAGTCATTTTTAACCTCCCTGGAGATGATCGGTACCGATAGTGCGGATATCATCAAAGCGGACAGTGGCAGCAACACTCTGCTGGGTGAAGCGGGTGACGACATTCTCTTTGGTGGAGCCGGTAATGATACCCTGACTGGCGGTACGGGTTCTGACACCTTTACCTGGGAAGCATCAGACCTTGGTACAGCGGCGACCCCCGCAGAAGATGTCATTACTGACTTCCATCTTGGGCAGGGAGGTGATGTTATACATCTGGACGATATCCTGCCCGAAGATCACGGGGATCTGGATCAGTATCTGGCCCTGAATTTTGACAACGGCGATACCACGCTTGAAATAACACCACAGGTGGGCGGAGATATCACCCAGAAGATCAGGCTGGAAGGGGTAGACCTGTCGGTACTGGGCAACACCGATGCCGAGATTATCAACAATCTGATTAATAACGGTAATCTCAGCCCGGATTGAGCTTTGTCCTTTTGCTGATAGAAATATATTCAAAGGTCTCAGGCGTTTGCACCATCCCGGCTCTAGCCGGGTACAAATCCACATACACCACGCAGGTCAGTAGAGCAGCTTCGTTTTTCAAATTGGTTGGGGTTCAGAAAAATGTCTTTCAGGATTAAACGACTTTTGACGTTCAGCCACTATTCAATCACGGATATTTCCTTAAAGATGGGATTTCATGAAGCGACTAATATGATCCGGTTTTTCCGCAGGCATACTCGATTATTGCCGAAGGAATTTCGGCAGGTCCGTCGTCAGAATGACGATTAATACGCGGGTAACCAGAAAGGAATTCTAACCCGAATATTTCATAAATATTTATTACAGCGGTCCATTTCTTCTTGCCACTGGCTTAATTTGGTTAACTACTTATTAACCACTGGATGCTGCCAGCGGCGCTAAAATATTTTAATCTTTAAGGGCTGTCAAAGCACTTTCAACATTACTAATAGCCATAACAAATAATGATGCATGGTTAAAATAATTATTGAACAGAGTATTTATGGGTGAAACTTATATGATTAGAAAAAGTCTTAAGCTGGAATTCAATAGTTTAATAATTCAATGGAACGCTCTATTAAATCAACTCAATTCAATGTTGCTTTTGTCGGGTTTCATTCAAGCTCACAAGAACAAAAGCACCAAACTATGAGAAATGAACAGCAGCCGACGTACCAAGGCATATCTGTTCAGGCACTGGACGATCCCTTTCATGTTTACCATAGTCAATCAGACAGACACAACAATACCCTTGGTCCTTTTAGTTCATTGAATGAATACAATATTGCATCTGTGACCAGTAGCGATCAGGAAGCCCCTGATGAAATTAATATCTCTCAGATACTACTGCCAAGGCTGGATGAATATTCATCTTATCATTCTGACACTACCCTCTTGGATGATTCACTATCATCAATACCAGACATCCACTTTATTCAGAATGAATGGTTAGTGGAGAGCGAGCCTGAGGTCAACGAGCCCATACCAGAGTGGGACCCAGATGGTCTATTGGCTAATCTTCATGCGATACTCTCTAATCAACAAAATTCAAGGCAAGTTGGGGTAGCTAGCTGGCAAAACCATAACCAAACGACAAGTGATCATCAAACGCGGCAGGTAGAAGAAGTACTGAATGGCAACACTTCAGCAGTTGAGTACCAAAATTGCTATCAGAATCATTCCGATCACTTAGAGCGCCGAAGGGTATCCCAAAGGAAGCGTTACCGGAATGATCCCGATTACGCAGAGCGCCATAGGACATACCAAAGGAAGCGATACCAGAATGATCCTGATTCGGCAAAGAGACGAAGGGAGCGCTATAAGAATGACCCCGCTTTCGCAGAGCGCGAGAGGGAGCGACAAAGGGAGCGTCTCAAAGATCCAGCCAGGCGGGAGAGCAGAAAGATACGCCAAAGGGAGCTTCGCAAAAATCCTGCTTACGTAGAGCGTGAAAAACAGCGCCGAAATGAGTTGCACAAAGATCCCGCATACGCTGAAAGTATAAAGAAGGCGGCTCATCGAGTGCCGCAAAGATCCCGCTTACGTTCAGCGCCAGAGAGAGTACCATAGGGAATACCTGAAGAAGCGCCGCTTGAGAGTTTCGCAAAGGGATTATAATAAGGGACACTCAAAAATTTGACTAATCGGCCACAATGTCTATTTTTCTCTGGAGCCTCTTAAGGACATTAAGCAGATATACCCAGTAACCATAAAAATGACATGACGACGGCCCGAAAAAACCTCATAGATCCAGCCAGTACGCCCTACTACCACTGCATGGCACGCTCTTTCGCAGGACTTTCCTATGCGGCAAAGACAATTTCTCAGGCAAAAACTATGAGCATCGCAGGCATTGGGTGGTTGATCGATTGAAAGCGCTTTCTGGGATTTTTTCCTTGGAAGTCTGTGCTTATGCGGTTATGTCGAATCATTATCACGTGGTGCTCCATAAGTCAGCAAGCGAAAAAAAGGGACACCAAAGAAGTCTTACAACGCTGGACGCAGCTGTTTTATTGCCCGCACCTGGTTCAGCGTTATCTTGCCGGGGACCAGCCAGGCAAAGCAGAACTGCTGCGTGTCGAAAAATATGCCCAGCAGTACCGAGTGAGTGGTGATCTCTATCCTACCTGATCAGCGCATTTTCATTTACTTCAATGTGGCCAGAATTTTCTGATTGCTCTTTCTTATATCGTCTCGATAATGTCTTCTATCTGGCTGTTGCTGAGTACTTTTTATACGCTTCCTGCTTGGTATTAATGAGAATTTATTAAACCGATCAATACTATCATTTAAAAAATGAATGGATGACGTATTCTCTTCACTTTTTAAATAGTGGGTGTCCTTTTTTTCCTTTTGTATTGCCCGCAGCCAGCATTATTGCTAATAAAAATTGTGGGCCGGAAGTAACGAATAGTCTGAGGATAATAAGGCATATGAATACCCCTACTACGGCTTTAACGGTGACAACTCAGCCAGCGGCCCACCGGTTATGTCGGGCCGTAATGGTGCCCGTGCAAATTCGCCGGAGGCCTGGCAGTGACTGTTTTCCCGTCGGTGTTATCCATTGATCAAGCAAATATTCGACACTGGGTGCCTTGATCACCAGATCTTGTACATAGAATGGGGTAGTGCCATTCCAGACAGACCCCGGAGGAACATCACAGGCCGGGACACGTATGCTCTTTTCAGGAGGTGGCTTTGGGGGTTGCTTGCGTTGATTGCGAGTACTTTCATCCGGTTTGCTGACCTTATGTTTTGGAACACCATCCGGGTCAGCTTCATCGCCTTGACCGGTTGCCGGTGGAGTACCGGGAGGGCCGTCTGAGTCATCAGGGGGCTTGGTATCAGGTTTGATGTCAGGCTTGGGAGGCAGCTTTTTAAGACGGCGGATGTCAGCCTCAAGAACTTCGACTTTCTCCTGTAGCTGAGTGATCTGCTCTTGCTGCTGAACGCTTTGTGCCTGCAGCCTGGCAATCAACTCCTTCTGGAGAACGTTCTCTTTCTGGGACAGAGCCAATGCTTTCTGTGACAAAGCCAGCGACTCCTTGAGCATTGTGTTGTGCTGCTGGAGCTGAGCGAGATAATCCAAGACTTTTTGGCCTGGATGGTCATGCTGGGCACTGGTTACAGGAAAAGGAAAACTCATGGTGGGAAAGGATAGACCAGAGCCGTGTATTTTGCTTTATGTCAGCACTTTCTGAGAGCTTACAACAGTAACTGTTTCTTTAACTTCAACTACATTAACATGTAGTTTCACTTAAAGAGTCCTATTCTTGAATGGGAGCAAGTCCAATAAGGAAACACTAAAAATCAAACTAACGTGATAGTTAATTTTTTTTCAGGCTGCAGCAATCAGGTTTTCAAACTGTACCGGTGCTTTGTGTACACAGTTTTTAATAGCAAAAAAGAAGAACACCCATGCATTTTCAGGCCAGCTTAAAAGTCAAACATTGCGTTATATTAGCTAAACTCAAAGCTGATGATGTCAAATAAGCTCAAGTGTGGACAGTTTAATGAATTCTGGCAAAAAACATCAAACTTAAATACAGCAGTGAATTAATAATCAAAAGAAAGCTCACTCATACTCAACTGTTAAGCCAGATCTGGATTACAACAATATGAATAATGTGTCTTCCCGTACTCAACCTGCCGCCGTCAATAACCCCCATGAAAATCCTGTCATGGTTTATTATGACAAATCCGTCCCTGGTGTCTGTTTGGTGAAGACCAGGTGCGGGCACATCTTTGAACAGAAAAACATTTTCGCATCGTTTGATGGCAAGAAACTTGAAGACAGGGTTTGTGGTGTATGCAATAAAGGCCCTCTTCCTCTCAAGGTGATTTACGGCCGTTGCGATGATGCCGACCGTTACTGCCGAAACCCGGCTCTGGAGGCTGCCTGTACAGGTAATATATCAGACCTCTTGTCAATACTGACTGACGACCCTGAGGCCGTGCGGAAATACTTCAATGATCCTGTGCGTGGCCACGAGGTTACCTTGCTACACGCTGCTGTCGATTCTAAACAGCTCGCTATCGTCAAACTCCTGTTGATGTTAAAGGCAGATATTAATGCCCGCATTCAATACTTGCCGAAATCAAGTGACATCACCCCCCTGCTGATCGCGCTTGAAAATGACACGGAACACAAGAAAATCGTTGATCTTCTGGTACAGCGGGGGGCTGACGTCAATGCGATAATGAGCGATTCCGGTGAGATGCTAACCGAACCACCCCTTCTTTGTGCTATCCGGATGGGAGACATCGAAACTGTTCAATGTCTGATGGACAATGGGGCAAAGGTTGATGGAAACCTGGGCAATGATGAAGTTAAAAGCTTAACACCCCTGATGATGGCTGCCCGGGAAGGCCACGTCGACATCGTTGAATATCTGTTGGAGAAAGGATCAAACGCCAATGAATATGGGGGCGAAAACAATGACCGTACTCCCTTGATGATAGCCGCCTTAAATGGACATACCAATATCGTAAAAATGCTGGTAGAGCATGGGGCTGATGTTAATGCTGTCATCAGATCCGGTGAGGGTGCCACAGCCCTGATGATGGCCGCCATAAATGGACATACCAATGTCGTAAAAATGCTGGTAGAGTATGGGGCTGATGTTAATGCTGTCCTGAGAGCCGGTGATTGTGAGGGTTGCACACCCCTGATGGTGGCCGCCCAAGATGGATATACCAATGTCGGAAAAATTCTGGTAGAGCATGGGGCTGATGTTAATGTTGTCATAAGAGCCGGTGATTGGGAGGGTAGCTCAATCCTGATGATGGCTGCCAGCTTTGCCGATGAGGAGTTTGTCAAATTTCTCATAGATAATAAAGCCAACCTCAATGCCGCCCTGAGTGGCGGACCAAGTGAAGGCTGTACAGCACTGTGGTATGCCAGCTCCGAAGGAAAGACATCGATAGTCCAAACACTCCTTGAGGCCGGCGCAGACCCCAACCCTGTCGAAAAACGTAATGATAGTCGCACAGCCTACATGGTAGCCAAGGAGAATGGGCACGAGGAGGTTGCCAGGCTCCTGCTGGATCATGGGGCAACGGACATTCCTCCCAATAACCTCTCAGCCTGATCTACAGCAAACGACAGAAGCTGTTGACCTGATGGCACCATCGGGAAGCTTGGTATCGGAGGCTTCCGGCTTCGCTTTCCGCTAATCACTTATTGAATTCAAATCGGGTAAGGGCTGGTCTTTCTCCAACCCTCCCCACAGCACCCGGCATGCGGGTCCGCACCGGGCGGTTCAACAATGATGGTGAAACCTGATCCATAAGTCTTTCAATGAAACAAGCCCAATTT
>NZ_JAGHQW010000109.1 GCF_017744115.1 Salinisphaera sp. G21_0
GATTCGTTGCAGCCATTGTTCTTTAGTGGTTTCTGGATTGGTCATTGGAGCCTCCATGTAATCAGAGGCTTTATGATCCTTGATCAAATCTGAGCAGGGTAGGACGTGGGTTATTTTGGCGCTTACGCTCCAATAACGGTCAATATCCTTATGGCTGAAGAAGTGGAAGTTGATACTGAAGACCGGCTGCGCTGGATTCTATTGACTTCAGAGGCTGTAGATACATTTGATGATTGTCGTATTGTTCTCAGGTTTTATGAGCTTCGCTGGCGAATAGAAGAGTTTCATAAAGCCTGGAAAACCGGTGCAGGTGTTGAGCGGTTACGGTTGTTGTGTGCCGGAAACATACAACGACTGGCTGTCATATTGATGTTTGTAGCAGTCAGGTTGCTGCAGATCAGAGAAGCTCTGGTGCTACCGTACAGGCGAAAACAAAAGGACGACAAAGCCTGGAATGAAAAGACACCGGCCAATCGGGTAGTCAGCGATGAGGAGTGGAAAGTACTTTGGCTGACCTTTTATGAAGGAAAGCCTTTACCTAAAAAAGTACCATCGTTGACGTGGTTGCTGCATATCATAGCCAAGGTGGGTGGCTGGTGCAATTCAAAGCGTACAGGGATACCGGGATGGCTGGCTATTTGGGATGGCTGGGCAAAACTGCAGGATCGTCTCCACACCTGCCGAATGACAAGAGGTGTGGAGATGTGACTAAGAGATAGTTCCTCGTCCGGGTCCTCCTGAGCAGAGTTCCCCGTTGTCATCAGTACTATGGGACACTAAGACTTCCAGTACCTACTATCCGGTCACTTATGGATTCGCTTCCGGACTCCTGAGAGTTGCTTCATAAGTACCTGCTGTTTACGCTTCAAAGCCAAGGTTACCCATGACTAAGCAAAACTCGCTTCCGGCTGATGGTTAATCTTTACCGGGTGGGAGTCGAACCCACTGGATTTCAACAAATGATTTCCGTTCATAAAACCTCCCACATTCTCAGGCTTCGCCTGTCGCCATCAAGACCTGACCCGTTTTTTCCGCTGAGATCCTGATTTGTTATATGCTTATCCATGGTTCGCTCCGTTTCTTATTCTGGGCTCTTTTTTAGAGTGAGCCCACTCCGGCTTTTGTTTTACCAACGACCTGAGCGGTAAGGATGCAGCGCAGCAAGCAACCCGCTTCTGCCTTACAGGGACGAGTTGTTTCAGCGGTATTTGATAACCTCTCGGCCGCCCCAGTTACTGTAACAGTCCGGTGAGAGGTTATGGACTGCTTTCTTTTCCTTAAATCATGTTTGGTGGATGAGCTTTCAGGCGAGCAGGTAGCCGATGATTTCTCTTTGCAACAATCAACAGTACCACCTGTAATCTTGCAGGAAAATTTGTCTCCATTGGCAAAAACTCCTACTGATAATGCAAATTTGTCAGTAAGTTATCAGCGAGCCATGAGGCTGTTCGAGAATAGCGACGTTAGCCGGGATTGCAAAAAATCAGGATGAAAGTTTCTGAGACGGCAATAATCCTAATTTCCGCAATAACTCAATGGAACTAAAACGTTGAATGGAGGTCAAATTCGTCACCTTTAACGGATCATCCGAAACTGTTGAAAACAGGTCATTTCAAATCGGTGCTCACAATTTGAAAAAATTAGTGGCTCTATGGTTTTAAGGAGGTTGTTATGAACAATACCTCTTCGTTAGGATATCGCTACCAGATAAAAGAGCCTTCGGGTACAGACGACAGCAATAAAGCAAATAACGGGGCTAGCCATTCTGCAACAACAGAAGTATTACATGACCGGAAGGGCTCTGCTTTGCTTCACAGGAGGAAGATTCAGGCCATAACCAATACACCCGATATTGCAGGTGAGACCACTGATGGCGTTTTTTTGAGCGAAAAGTTCAAGAAAAGTATAACCAAATTAAAACACTATTCTTCCAAGGCTAAAAAAGAGATTGGCTTGATTGTCAGATTTAATAATAATGATATATTTGCTGATGTTTTCTGGAGCGAACAATATAATTATATTCATCAACCAACAGTATCTTTAGGCTACAAAAGGGAAAAGGCTACAAAAGTTGTTTTAAAAAAATCCGGTTATGAAAAAAGTACAGCTCAGCCTGATTTGGGAGGCCACTGTGAGGAAATTTTTATCCGTTCATGGGATAGAATAATAAAATATAATGACTGTAACCCAAAGGTAGTGGATGTTGTAATATCTCACAGTCCTTGTATGAACCATTCAGCTTTATTTTTAGATAATAGTGGACACTTATGGCCTGCCGGCTGCTCACCTAAACTTTACAAATTAATTTCAGAACAAAAACAAGTGAACCAATGGAATATAATTTATGTCCAGAAAAACTCTGACCACTGTGCTGATGCAGCAATTGCAAAACTGAACAGACACCCAAGAGTCAGAATATTTAACTGCAAAATTAGTACCGAAGTTTCACTTTCACGGGTAATCTGAGTACCGATTTAGTTGAGAACCGAACGCCCTAGCGAAAACCAGGGTCGAAAACCAGGGTCGGGTCCTGATTCTTGATCTGATCGTCTTACACCTCCACTTCGTACCGCGCCAGATTCGGCGCAGTACCTTTTATTTCCCCATCCTGAATAAATACCTTCTGCCCCACACTAACACCCTCCCCCTTAACCGTAATAACCGAACCATTCCGAAGCTCTGCCTGACTGGTGCCATTGCCATTGTTGGCGGTAATGGTGGCGACATTCCGCACCCCTTCAGGAATCAGCGCCTTGAACTGTTGCCAGTTGTTAGTGGTTGCCATCCGTTGCATACCGGATAAACGATGATTGTCTGGTGAAAGTTGGTCCGTAGCTGACTGTTGGATTTTAACGACAACCTCCTTGTTAAAAATTCTGTTTTTTGGTGAACTTACTCCGCTGATTTTTTGTCCTACTCGAAGTTTTGGGTCATTCAAGTAGGCTAAATCGATGAATGGTGTCGGTAGAAACTGGTCTGATGTCCTCTCTAATTGTTCTATTTGTCATGAAGAAGTGCATACCGGGCAACTTGGTGGGCGATCAGTAGTCAAAACAGAGTGCGAAGTCCATCAAATTGGGCACTTGGAATGTATACGCGACTTTTTTAAACGACATAAAAAAGCGGATAAGTGTATTTGTGGACCGGGCATGTCCTTGCGTCGAAATGAAAAGCCATTGTTAGAGGATGCCTGTCAAAATGGGGACTTGGAAGCTCTTAAGTTGGGACTTGAACTGAAACCTGAAGGCGACGTCACTTCTGCTCTTTCCGCTGCAGCAAGAGCGGTAGCTGAAGCTGAAGCTAGTGGGCATACTGATAGCCAGGACTACACCGAGTGCTTCCGGACTTTGTCGAGTGCTATTCAAAATCACGCGGATGAACATAAAAAATTGTGTGCCCAATTAGCAACATTGGCGACAGGGGTTGGAGTGGCCATAGCTGGATTGACCACAGTTGAAGCGGCAGCTTTCAGTGCAAAGTTTGTTGCGCTTTGTGAAATTGTGGGTGAAATTGCGAATATGTATATTACCGGATTTCCAATGGGGACGGTGATGTCGATGGTTGGTTTTGGATCTCTGCTATCTTCGTGGGATCTCTCAGCTTTCCCACATATCATAGCATCTATTTCAGTATTATCAGGTTCGGTATTATTAGGCAGTGCTACATCAAACCTGGCATACAACGTAGGTGAAAATATCGGGAAAAAAAGGGGCAACGCAATTTATCTTGAGGACGGTAACACCCCCCTGCATATTGCTTCTAAAAACAACGCTTACCAATGCGTGAGTACTCTGGTTGATCAGTGGGCAGGTCGAGATCAGCAAAAATGGAGAATTATAAAATTAGCTTTCTCGACGATCATGAATGCTATTTCCGGTGGCATATCCGCATCTATGCCGGATTTTATGGAAAGATCAAATGATTCTTATAACGATTTATTTCTTCTGACTCACAGGTGGGATGTCAACACCACCAATCAGGATGGCTATACACCTTTGCACTTTGCTGCTGAGAATAATAGCGCCAGATGCTTGGATGCCTTGCTCGGGGCTGGAGCTAACATCAATGCCACTGATAGCAAAGGCTGGACGGCTCTTCACTTCGCTGCTCAAAACGGCCATAAAGAATCCGTCGAAAAGTTGCTGTGCTTTAAATCTGATCTCAAAGTCGGTATCAAGAATAACGATGGCGCAACGGCTCTCGACTTAGCTTGCCGCAAGGGCCACGAAGAGATCGCCATGGTATTGTCGGGCATTAACCGATCCAAGTTCATTCAGGGTTTACACTCTGCTGCCCTCCTTGGCAACACAGAGGCCATCCAGAAATTGCTGACCATTGCCCCCTCACTGGCCAAAGAGAAGATTAGCTCTGGCGAAACGGCTCTCCACACAGCAGCTCGTAATGGCCAAACAGAGGCCATCCAGACATTGCTGACCATTGCCCCCTCACTGGCCAAAGAGAAGGATAGCTCTGACGAAACGGCTCTCCACACAGCAGCTCGTAATGGCCAAACAGAGGCCATCCAGACATTGCTGACCATTGCCCCCTCACTGGCCAAAGAGAAGGATAGCTTTGGCGTAACGGCTCTCTACACAGCAGCTCGTAATGGCCAAACAGAGGCCATCCAGACATTGCTGACCATTGCCCCCTCACTGGCCAAAGAGAAGGATAGCTCTGGCGTAACGGCTCTCCACGAAGCTGCTTATTGGGGCCAAGCAGAGGCCATCCAGACATTGCTGACCATTGCCCCCTCACTGGCCAAAGAGAAGGATAGCTCTGGCAAAACGGCTCTCCATAAAGCTGCTAGTGGAGGCAACGCAGAGTCCATCCAGACATTGCTGACCTTTGACTCCTCCCTGGCCAAAGTGAAGGATAGCTCTGGCGAAACGGCTCTCTGCCAAGCTGCCCTTAGAGGCCGCACAGACTGCAAGACACTTCTTGAACGCTATACAGCCTAACCATCGGACTGCCTTCTACAGTGAGCAATAAAATTGTGCAGAGAACCGATTCCTGGTTATTTCAAACCTCTACCTCGTACTGCGCCAAACTCGGCGCAGTATCTTTTATCTCTCCATCCTGAATAAATACCTTCTGTCCGGAAGAAACTGCCCCCCCTTTGACGGTAATCACCGAACCATCCCGGAGCGTTGCCTGACTGGTGCCGTTGCCGTTATTGGCGGTAATGGTGGCAACGATGCGAACGCCTTCAGGAATCAGCGCCTTGAACTGTTGCCAGATGTTAGTGGTTGCCATTAGTAGTGCCTCTCCAATTCAATGGTTTGAATAACGGTCCCTACCCCACTTGCACTAATACTGGTGGCCAGACACAGGGCTTTCCAGTTGCCGCTCTCTCCTAAAACAGTATCCTGAACCTCGACCAGCATACCGGGCTCAATTAACCCGGGTGCTGTGTTGATATCAGTCAATGGTAGTTCGATGGTGGTAATGCTCTGGTTGCCCCCCTTAGCCAACTCATTCCGGCCTCGCTCAGTATTGACCTGCATTTCCGTGAGCCAGTCTTCCAGAATATCGGGAGCCGGGTTATCGCCATTGGTTCCGGTTCGCTTCACATTGACCGCCACGCCAGCATTAGTCCCGGAAACATAGACCGCATTGTAAGCCTGCTCCGGTCGCCAGTTGGCGCTCAAACTGATCACCATACTGGCCGGAACGATCTTATCCATTGTGGCGGTATCCCAGTGCCAAGGGCTGGCCGGGTATCGGGGCTGAATGCTCACCTGGTCATTATCACGGCTTGGGATAATCACTGATCCTGCTGTGGTTGCGACTTTGGCCACCACCTGCATAGCGGTCTGGTTCTGATAGCTAAATGAGCCTCCGGGCATAATCCAATCCGGTGTACTGTAGTCGTTCAGATCGGGATAGGTAGCGGTAAAGCCGCTCTCTTCAAAAAAAGGGGCCAGTTCTTCGGTAATGGCCTGTTTAGCGTTGAGGTTGGCACTCTTGCTCTTGCTTCGTTGTGGCGCATAAGGCGCTGCAAGCAGTTGGGTTCGGCTGCTGGCATGCAAGGTGTAGCGTTCATCTCCAAAACGCCGGTAAGTGCTGTAACGTTCAATAATGAAGATCAATTTACAGCCGTTTATATCGACCTCTATTTGCTTCGGACCGTTCTCGTCCGGTTCCACCAGTGCAATATTGGAAGCGCCCCACAGCTGCCCGGTAAAGCTCCATGAGAAGCTATCAATATCGAGGCTGATTTCCATTGAGGGCAATTCCAGCGGTGTCCGGGCAGGCAATACCACTGCGGTGATTATGTTCATTAGCAGATAACTCTCCCTAATCTCTGGCTGTTCCGGCTTTGGCTTTTCAATCACCTCCGGGTCTGTCTCGCCGTCATAGTTGCCGGTTACCGTTTCATCCCTGGCTTTCTGGCCAAAGCCCCACGGCAGGATAATCGGTTGATCCTCTGCTCGGTTTCTCTGGAAGGTAAAGTGGCGTTTGCTATCAATGGGGACAGCAGCAGTTTCTTCTTTAAAAGCACCAATCTGGAAAAATACCGAGCCATTGCCTTGTGGCTGATACTCCCGATCCTGAAAGGTAAAATTCAGCGGTTGTTGTGGGTGAACATAGGCAGGGCTTTTTGTCTCGCTGTTCCGGTATAGATCAACCGACTGCATGCCTTCGGATACGTTGCTATCCCTCTCAGGTGGATGGTTCCAAGGGAAGGCCTGTTCCTGATCCTGGGCTTGAATG
>NZ_JAGHQW010000010.1 GCF_017744115.1 Salinisphaera sp. G21_0
AAAATTGGGCTTGTTTCATTGAAAGACTTATGGATCAGGTTTCACCATCATTGTTGAACCGCCCGGTGCGGACCCGCATGCCGGGTGCTGTGGGGAGGGTTGGAGAAAGACCAGCCCTTACCCGATTTCCCTTTATCAGTGCTGAAATCCATCCCGATAAATGGAGCTGAACCGCAGACTGCCAGAAAAGGGAACTAACAATATAACATCATAAATTGTGTTTGTAATAGTCCCCTTTAGGCTTTATCTGCTGATATATCAGGCTTTTTCAGGTTTTTTATGGTGGGGCATTGTGCATTGAGCAACGTCTATGCTCACACACGCTGGTCAATAAGGTGCGACAGGTGACTTTTTATAGAGAGGAGGCTGTGGTTATTTTCAGCTGTATCAGCACAAAAGACTACAATTAAGACCTCTGGATATGGTGAGTAAACCTCCATGGACCAGCATGAAGACTATGATTCCGTTGGTGATGGAAAGCTGAGCCTTGCCCTGTTTATCAAGCTCTTCCTGAGTGGTGTTCAGGTCGTTGGGGGAGGTGTTGCCGGAAGCCTCTCCCTGATCGCAGACTCGCTGCATAACCTGGGTGATGCCTGTGCAATACTGGTTGCTGTCATTGCCAGGCGAATAGGTTGCAAGTCAGCAGATAAACGCATGACCTACGGATACAAAAGAGCAGATATTCTTGGAGCTTTAATAAACAGTGTATTTTTACTGGTGGTGGGGGGGTATCTGATCTTTGAGGCCGCAGGTAAGTTTTTCTACCCCAGGGAAGTTGATGGCTGGATTGTACTTTTGGTTGCCGGTGTTGCCCTTCTGGTTAACATCACGACATCGCTGCTGACTTTCAAGGCTGGAGCCAGAAGCGATATCAATATCAATGCGGTATTTATTCACAGTGCGTCCGATGCGGTTGCTTCTCTGGTAGTCATTGTAGCGGGTGTGCTGATCATCAACTACCAGCTCTATATTTTTGATGTGATAGCAACCGTCGGGATATCTGTTTACGTGATCTTTAATGGCGCGATTCTGTTGAGGCGCTGCATTATTATTCTTATGCAGGGCGTTCCGGGCGGCATTGATATTGAACAGATCAGGGCGGCCCTGGAAAGCATTGAGGGGGTAAAAAGAGTAGGGCGCATGCACGTCTGGCAGCTGGATGATAAAAAGATCTTCTTTGAAGGCCGTATCCTGCTGAATGGCGCGGAGCCTGAAACGATTAAACGAAAAATCCGGGTGGCGTTACGGCATCAGTTCTGCATTAATCATACGACTCTGGAAACAAAAAGCAGCCGTCGTATATAACATCAAAACCATGGCCTTTGGTGAGAAATTGTCACGAAATAATTAAATCGTCTAATCCGGGGTTTGAACTTTTTCATGTGGCAAAACTCTGAACTCCGATATTGAATCTTGGAGTCGAGGGGTAACTTGCTATGAATATGCCATCAATTTCTGCTCAAAACACAGCTGTATCCCAACCTCAATTATATGGCGGCCATCACGGCGAAAGTGCCCGCGCAGCCCCGGTAAAGTTTGATCGCTGGACCATCAGTTTAAGCGCGATTGACAGTTTCCTGCGGGGCAAGGGGCGTGAGGCGGTTGAGAATATCGCAGAGCGTATGTGCAGAAGGGCAGAGCACCAGCAAGGTACGAAATCCTTCAATTTGAGTAACCTGAAAAAAGATTTTGGTGTATTCGGGCTACCGGTGGATGACAGCCAGGGACGCAGCAAAGAGCAAAAGGTCAAGATCGTTACTGGCCTGATCCTCAGGCTCCAGACTGAGGCAAGCAGTGGTAGTCTGGATCGGCCCTTAGGGCAGAGTTTTTGCGGCCTGATCAAAAAATCAGAAAGCTCCATCGCTGAAGGGGTGCAGCAGTTGCTGGATGAAGTCAACGGCCATTTTGCCACAGAGCCGACCACAGGGACTAAAGAAGCATCCCATGCAGGTGATGGTAACAAAATTGTCGCTGAAGACCATGGCTCGCCAGAATTCAGTGGCCTTCCTGCCAGGCAACCCGACCTGGCTTATCAGCCTGTTAACCTGCCGTCATCGTCTTTTGCGATGGCTGATCCAGCACCAACGCCGTTAGCTCCACCGCCCTCTTATGATGCCCTGTCAGCTGAGACTGGAACAAAGTTAGCGTATTTGAGTGCTCATATGGATCGATTGATGGCGGATCAGTGGGGGGATGATCAGATAACAGAGTGTCGAAATCAGATGCAGTGGATCAAGGGAGAACTGAACAATTTAAAACCGTTGGGGCTTCAACATTTTCCCGGAAAATTCAGAGAGGTCAGTAAGCAGTTTGAGGAGCTTCAGGTAAAGGATTTTCATCATCGTTTGGATGAGCTGGAAGTTAAGCTGGCAGGGGTCAACATGGGGAGCAGCAAGGATATACAGTCAATTGAACGGGACATTGCACAGTTATCCAAACGCTTCGATGACTTTGAACTTGCCGGTTATGAAGAGCGTTCACGACTGGTAGAGCGCCAGAAAGCATTAAGTAACCAATTGGACGAAGTAAAAAGGCATTTAATGATTCACAATGATATTAAATCATTAGACACTGACCTTAAAGATTTCGAACACAGAGACTTGCCTGATTCTGACCAAATCATCAAATTCTTTAATGATATAGAAGGCCGTTTAAGCAAAATAGGCACGATGATTGATAGCCTGCCTGCAAGATCTCAGCGAACTGAATTGTTAAAGAAAAAGAGTCAGCTCAGGAATTCATTAAATACCAGCAAAGCAACAGTTAAGCGGCAGAAGCTTGAGAACATAGAACAGTTAATAAAAACTCAGGAACATAATAACGAGAAGGGTGCTGCCCTCAAGGAAGACATGCTGGAGCAAGCTGAAGATCAATTACATGATCTCAAAAGATTAATGAACAGTTTGAAGATGGAGGAGCATGAGAGTGGGAGGTTACAGGTCCTGAAGGGCAGGCTGGCCAAGTTAAACCTGACCAATGTGGGTGAGCCGGTATCGCTATCAAAAGCAAAATCTTCAAACACTGGCCTGGCAGGTGACATTATCGAAAATCTGGATGCTGCTGATGCTTTGATTACTGCTTCAGAAAAAGACCCGTACGGCTTTAATGAAGAGCGTGCATCGGAAGCAAAGGGGTATCTTGATAAGGCAATAGCTCAGTGTGGGAAAATACGTGACAACAAGGCTCAACTAAATGATTTAACGGATACACACCGTGATTTGTGCCATAGGCTGCAGAAAATAGAAGAAAGAAAAGGAGAGATTGTTCAGGAGAAAGTAGAAAAACTCTTCGAAAAAGTGCGTAACGCTATAGACTTTTTCCGGGGTCGCCCAAAAGAAGAGATAAAAAAAGAGGTGGAAGAAATGAAGAATCTGTTTGATCAAGCAAGAAAGGAGCTTGAAGGATTGAGCGGCAGTAATTATGACACTATACGAAAAGGGCTTCGTGCTGATTTCAATGATTTGCAGGAACTGCTAAAACCATACAAGGATAATATAAGCGATAGTCAAAAAGCTACTGCTACAAACAGTGAAGATAAAAATAAGATAGATCTTCTAAAAAAAGAGTTTGATGATTACTGGAAAGAATATGGTCCCAGAGCTAAAGATCTGGAGGAACAGGTTCTGAAATGTGATGGTCCAGATCACCCTATTGAACAACGCAAAGGTAAAAAAATGGATCTTCTGAAATTTTATGAAGAGTCATTAGAAACAGCAAAAGCCCTTAGGTACAAAAAGCTCCCTGGCGTAATAGGTTGTGAAAAAGAGTGTCTGACTCTTACTGGAATTATTAACCATATGACTACGCAGATAGAAGTTATGAAAAAAGGGATCGATCGGCTTGAGCAAGAAAAGGCCAAGGAAAAACGATCTGGTTGTATGCAATCCTGAATTCAGTCCCTCATAATGTTTTGCTATGAGACTTGGTTTGTTTTACAAAAAATAGTACTCGGTTAAAATATGTGGATAGAGTAAAACCGGACTGAAAGTCTAGTCCGGTTTCATACAACAAGTAATATGTTTTATCACAGTAAAATGCCATCTCGGTGAGCAGTCATTTTCAAGAAAAAAAGGCATCAGACTAGGAGGCTGTCCGAGAATAGCGCCCGTAGCGAGGATGGCAGAAAATTGAGGATAAAAAGTCGGAAATTTTTAGTGAATAGTGGTTCTATTTACTAAAAATTTCCGACTTTTTAGACCAATTTGCTGACACCGCAGTAGGGCAGTCTATTCTCGGACAGCCTCCTAGAGGGTATGCAGCGCCGTCTTTGCTGTAATGAGCAGTGACCCGCGAAATCTTTCATACTTGAGTTTTAATACAAATATCCAACGACTATGGCCATAACTAAATCCATTGTGGCTTGCCATGATACCAATGAATACATCACCTTACACTGCCCAACAGGCCAGTCTTTCCGGTGCAGGCTATACCGCTCCATCTGACGTTAGAAGCCCTGTAAGGCCAGTAACCCCTCCTGTCATAAGCGGGTCCATTGAAAGGATGGATTCGGGTGCAGGCCAATCGATCGTAACAAGAGATGCACGAAGGGCTTTACTTGAAGAGACTTTCAATCTGGTATTATATCAACATGGTGACACCGAAAGCACCATTCATCTCCCAGATAACAAGGACAAAAAGACACCCTGCCCATTAACACGAACAAGCAGAAAGCCCACCGCCAGCCCCCCTGTCGCTGTCCCCATCAATCATGCAGACCGGTCAAACCCGTTGAATGCCCCCCCGATAATGGCCGCCTGCCACTATAACCGGGTTTCCTTGTCAGACCACTTGCGTTGGGTACCCCCCCTTTGTGTTGCTGCCGAGGAAGGGCGTGAGAAAGTCGTGGAGGAGCTACTAACTGCTCCAGGTAGACTGCCTGAGGATAAAAAGCCTTATGGGTCTATTATGGCTGTTTTAAATAGTGCCGACAGGTGGGGGAGGACCCCGCTCCACCTGGCTGTCTGGAGAGGGCATGGCAAGGTGGTGGCGCAGTTGCTAAATGCTCTGGATAGGCTGCCGGAAACCGAAAGGTGTACAGCATTTCATGAGCTTTGGAATGCCAAAGATACTCATGGCAAGACCCCTTTCGAGAGTGCTATCGAAAAGGATGACTGGAACATTCTGAATTTGCGACTGAAATTTGCTTCGAAGCTACTGCACTTGGCTGCGAAAGAGGGCAGAATTGAGCACCTGAAACTGTTGTTGCTGAACTGCCCTGGCATTCGGGTGAATTCGAAGGATGACGATGGCTGTACGCCCTTGCACTTCGCTGTCAGAGGCTACAACGGCTTATATGGCGACTACCTCTCATGCGTCAAAGAGTTACTGAGAGTCCCCGGTATTCGGGTCAATGAAAAGGATAACGATGGCTTTACACCCTTGCACTTCGCTGTCCATAACTGCTATGGCTACGGCTTCTACAGCCGCGTCTTATGCGTCTTATTGTTACTGAGAGTTCCCGGTATTCGAGTCAATGAAAAGAACAATGATGGCTGTACGCCCCTGTACGCTGCTGCCTTTAACGGCCAAACTACCTGCGTCACAGAGTTACTAAATGCCTCCGGTATTCTGATCAATGAAAAGAATAACGATGGCAGGACGCCCCTGTATGCTGCTGCCCTTAACGGCCAAGCTGAGTGCGTCAAAGAATTACTGAACGCTCCCGGTATTCTGGTCAATGAAAAGGATAATGATGGCAGGTCGCCCTTGTACGCTGCTGCCTTTAACGGCCAGGCTGAGTGCGTCAAAGAATTACTGAACGCTCCCGGTATTCTGGTCAATGAAAAGGATATTGCAGGCTTTACGCCATTCTGCGCTGCTGCCTACTACGGCCAAGATGAGTGCGTCAAGGAGTTACTGAACGCTCCCGGCATTCTGGCTACAGAAAAGAATAACGCCGGTTGGACACCTCTGTATTGCGCAGCCAGAAAAGGCTGGCCGACTTGCCTGAAATTGTTGATTGCTAACAAAGCAATAAAAATCACGCTTCTGGACGCTGCTCAAAACGGAGAAACCAAGGTTTTGGCTGATATATTACGCCCCCTGAATAGACTGAAAGAGCCTTCAAAGTCTGAGACCATTATGTTAGTTCTGAATGTGGCCGATCGGGATGGTAGGACTTTGTTGTGCCGGGCTGCACAATCCGGACACAAAAAAATTGTAGACTTGTTCCTTGATGCTCTGAATGGTCTTTCAGAAGACAAAAAGGCTGAAGCTACAATTTCGGTGCTGAGTGCGGCAGACAGATTCGGCAGAACACCGTTTTATATGGCTGCTGCTTTTGGCCACGATAAGATTATTACCGAGTTGCTGGCTGCTTGGCATAGACTGGAAGACGCAGAGTTACCGCTTTCTCTTTGGTGGGCAAAAACAGGGGTGGCAATCGCTGACTTGGTAAACACTGCTGATCTGTTTGGGAAAACACCTGCCTCGCAAGCTCGCGCTCGCGGGCATTTCAATATCGTAAGGATTCTGACCAGAGCAGCTTTCCCATATCAAGTTTACACAGTTAAAAAGATCTCCTATCTCCTGGATGTAGAAAAGTGGATGAAACAGGGGGTACACAAACTGACCTCGAGCTTTTCAACGATGACCTTATGCGCCTGAATACCTTGCCAGAAGCAGCGAGGCTGAATGCTGTAATGGCAGTGCTTCATCATGCCAGAGAAGACGAGCTATTGGAGCTGGATGTGTCTGGTCTGGAAAGTTACGACACGCTAGTGGTTAAGATACTGGCAACCATGAGATGGCTGCCAGAAACACCAGAACGCGTATCAAGGAATTATGCAATCCTCAGGCTTATCGATTATATCTGTGAAGACGGTGAAACCGGGCCTTCCTATACCCGACTGGCCAGAATAGGGCAGGAGCGGATAGCAGAAGTACTGAATGCTTTCCCCATTTTGAGTGCTGCCCGGAACGGGCAAACAGCCATTGTCGCCCGGATACTGAAAATTTTGGAGACCTGGCCTGAATCTGAACGATGTCAGGCAGTCACTACAGTACTGACTATCTCCAACAAAAAAAGGCAAACAGCGTTCCACGTGGCTGCCCAGAGCGATCAACGGGAGGTTTTGGCGCAATTGCTGAATACCCTGGTCAGAATGGCGGAACCTGAAAGGACTGTTGCAATCCAGAAGGTGATGCATGCCGTAGACGCACATGGAGCAACACCGCTGTATTGGGCTGCTTTCAATGGGCATCACGAGGTTGTGGGGCAATTGCTGAATACTCTGGACAGAATGACGGAACCTGAAAGGACTTATGCAATCCAGAAGGTGATGCATGGCGTGGACGACGCACATGGAGCAACACCGCTGTATTGGGCTGCTTACAATGGGAATCACGAGGTTGTAGGGCAATTATTGAATGTTGTGGACAGGCTGCCAGAAAAAGACAGACTAAAAGCCTTCACTACTATGGTGAATGCTGCCGACCAAAAAAGGGCCACCGCGCTTCATTGGGCTGCTTACAATGGGGATCATATGGCTGTGGCGCAATTACTGAATGTTGTGGGCAGTCTGCCAGCAACAGACAAGCTTAAAGCTTTCACTACTTCGGTGAATGCCGCTGACCAAATAGGGGCTACTGCGCTTCATTGGGCAGTTTTCAGAGGTCAGTGCAGCGTTGTGAAGCAATTCCTGAATTTCCTTAATACTGCGAATAACTTCCCGGAAGCAGAAAAAATTCCTGCCTTCGCAGCAATGGTATGTGCGGTCGACACACTCAATAGAACGCCACTGTCCGCAGCTGTCGATAATGGCCAAGGGGAAATCGTGGATCAGCTGATTCAAGCCTTCCCACTCTTGGATGCTGTTCTGGGCGGGCATAGCCAAAGTGTGGAGCAGTTAATGCAAGTGTTAACAGCGTTACCGAGAGAGAAAAGGGGGGCTGCCATTATGGCGGTGCTGAAGCAGGTCCGGCCAGAAGACGGAGCAACTCCGTTATATATTGCAGCAAGCCAGGGAAATACTGAGATAATGAAGCCGTTGTTGGACGCTGTCTCAACGCTCGTGGACGATGGAAACCGCAAAGAAGCCAGGGAAGTGCTGTACTCTGCCTGCACGGTCATAGAAGAGAATGGAACCCTGATGGCGATAACCCCGCTCAGAATCGCTGCCATAAACCGTCATGATAAGGCTGTAAATTTGCTATTGAAGAAAATACGGGAGTTATTCATTACTTAACAAATGTCGTTTAAAAAGCGGCTATCACCATCGTTTGTAAATAATTAAACCGTCTAACCCAATGTTTGAACTTTATCTTGTGGCAAAACTCTGAACTCTAATGTTGAACCATAGAGTCGAGGGGATAACTGGCTATGAATATGCCATCGATTTCTGCCCAGAGCACAACTGTGACCCAACCTCAATGTCATGGCGACCAAGAGAGAGAAAGCGCCAGCGCCGCCCCGGTAAAGTTTGATCGCTGGATGATCAGTTTAAGCGAGATTGACAGTTTCCTGCGGGGCAAGAACCATGAGGCGGTTGAGCGTATCGCAGAGCGTATGTGCACAAGGGCGGAGCACCAGCAAGGTACGAAATCCTTCGCCTTGAGTAACCCGGAAAAAGATTCTGGTGCCTGCGCTCTACCGGTGGATGACAGCCAGGGATGCAGTCAGGAGCAAAAGATCAAGAACGTTACTGGCTTGATCCTCAGGCTCCAGTCAGGAGTGCACCAGTTGCTTGAGGAAGTCAACGGCCATTTTGCCGAAGAGCCGACCACCGGGACTAAAGAGGCTTCCCATGCAGGTGATGGCAATATTGTGGCAGAAGACGATGGCTCGGTGGGCTTCAGTGGGCTCCCTGCCGGCCAACCCGATCCGGCTTATCAGTCTGTTACACTGCCTTCATCGTCTATTGCGACGGCTGATCCAGCGGCAACGCGGGTAGCTCCAACGACCTCTTATGATGCCCTTTCGCATGAGACTGAAACAAAGTTAGCGTATTTGAGTGCTCACATGGAACGATTGATGGGGGATCGGGGGGATGGTCAGATAACAGAGTGTCGAAATCAGATGCAGTGGATCAAGACAGAGCTGAACAGTTTGGAAACGTTGGGGCTTAAACATTTTTCTGGAAAATTCAGGGAGGTCAGGAAGCAATTTGAGGAGCTTCAGGTAAAGGATTTTCTTCACCGCTTGGATAAGCTGGAAGAAGTCAACATAGGGAACAGCAAGGCTATAAAGTCGATTGAACGTGACAATATGGAAAAACGAGTATTGGAAGCAATGGGGGCACGGTTTGAGCAAGTTAAATTAGAGCTGGCAGAGCTTCGTTCTCAATTCTATGAATTGAAAGAAAAACTACAACCTTGTCAGGGTAATATCAGTGATAGTCAACAAACTGCTGCTACAAACAGCGAAGTTAAGAATAAGATAGATCTTCTTAGAAAAGAGTTTAATGATTACTGGAAAGAATATGGTCGTAAGTCTAAATATCTGGAGGAACAGGTCTTGAAAAGTCACGGCCACCCTACGGAACAACGCATAGTTAAAATGAGCAATCTCAGGGATTTTTATCGTAAGTCCTTAGAAGCAGCAAAAGAACTGAAGGAAACTCTTTTTATCATACCAGCTTGTGAAAAAGAACGTCTAAAGATTAAGGATATTATTGAATATTTGCGTATGGAGATCGCATTTCTGAACCAAAGGCTGGAGATAGAGCAAGAGAATGCGGCAAAACGATCTGGTTGTATGCAATCCTGAATCCATCCCTTGATGAGGTTCCGCTGTGAGCACCAGTTTGTGGTACAAAAATCGGTAACGGGTTAACTGTGTGGATAGAGTAAAATCCGGGCGGAAAATCCAGTTCGGTTTTATGCGTCCAGTGACTTATTTTATCGAAGTAAAATTCCATCTCTGCAGGCGTCATTTGTCAAGAAAACAGCTTCAGTTGAAAGGGTATGCAGCGCTATCTTTGCGGTAATAATCAGCCCCCAACGAAACCTTTCATGCTTGAATTACAAATATCCAACGTTTATAGCCGGAACTAAATCCTCTGTGGCTTGTCATGATAGCCATGAATACGCCACCTTATACTGTCCATCAGGCCAGGTTGTCCGGTGCAAGCTATAACGATTCATCTGACGACGGTAGCCCGGTAAGGCCAGCAACCATCCCTGCCATAGCCGGGTCCAGTGAATGTATGGAGTCGGGTGCTGGCCAATCAATCGAAACAAGAAATATTCGCCCCCTTTATAACACCAGCAATTATGTAGATCAGTCAAAGCCTCTGAATGAAGCCCCGATACTGGCTGCTTGTCGCAACAACGAGATTGACTTGTTACAGGATTTACTGGCGGCAGAACCGGCGTTGGCTTACCGGGCAGCACCATCAGTTATAACGGACAAGGTTCGGGTATACCTATACCCCCTCGGTGTCGCTGCCCAGGAAGGGCATGAGAAAGCCGTGGAGCAGTTGCTGATTGCTCTGGATAGACTGCCCGAGGGAAAAAGGCCCGGTGGTGGTTCCATCATGGCCGTTATCAATACGGCTGACCGATCGGGGAGAACTCCGCTCCATCTGGCTGCCTTGGGAGGTCATATCAAGGTGGTGGAGCAGTTGCTGAAAGCTGTAGAAAGGCTGCCGGAAACCGAAAGGCCCGCAGCCGTTCAAAGGCTTCTGAGCGCCACTGACGATGGCGGGCAGACCCCGCTCCAGCTTGCCAGGCAACAAAACCACCGGGAAGTCGCGGTTTTGCTGCGGGATGCTCTGCAGAAATCGGCACAAACAGCAAGGCTTGATTCCATCATTCCAGAGGACTTTGATCAACCGGGTTCAAGCAAGCTTCCGGCAGCTCAACCAGGTACATCGAATGAGGCTTCTGAGGTTTCTGCACAACGGTCATTGCCTTTTGATACGTTGAAACCCAAAGCAACATATGTTGAACCCCTTCTTACTTATAATCAAATTATGACTGCTAAAATGCTTCTGCACTGGATTGCGGAAAATGGCAACATTGAGAGCTTGAAACGATTGTTAACGACCATTCCCTACTTTGTGATCAATATGAAGAATATCGCTGGCGAGACGCCACTGTGCGCAGCTGCCCGCTACGGCCACGCCGAGTGCGTCAAGGCTTTACTGGGCGTTCCCGGTATTTTGGTGAATGCAAAGGATGACAATGGCAGGACGCCCCTGTGCGCAGCTGCCCGCTACGGCCACGCCGAGTGCGCCAAGGCTTTACTGGGCGTTCCCGGTATTTTGGTGAATGCAAAGGATGACTTTGGCTTGCCCCCCTGCATTACGCAGCCAAAAGCGGCCATGAGGCGTGCCTGAGGCTGTTAATTGCCAGCAAGAATATGAAAATCACACTTCTCGACGATGCCCGGGAGGGGCAAACCAAGGTTCTGGAGGAGATACTAAAAAACCTGAATACACTGAAGGAACCCGCAAAGTCTGAGGCCATCATGCTGGTTCTGAATGTGGTCGACCAGGGCGGTAAAAATTTGCTCTGCCGAGCTGCACAAGCCGGGCACGAAAAAGTGGTAGCCTTGTTACTGAATGTCCTGAATGGTCTAAAGCCGGAAGCTACCAGGGCGGTGCTGAGTGCGGCAGACAGTTTCGGCAGAACACCGCTTCATATAGCTGCTCACCATGGCCACTATAAGATCGTTACCCAGTTGTTGGCTGAGGACGTTGAAACCGGGTTTTCCTATACCTGTGTGGCCAGCAAAGGGCAGGAGCAGTTAGCAGAACTTCTGAAGGCTTTCCCCATTTTGAGTGCTGCCCGGAACGGGCAAACAACCATTGTCGCCCGGATGCTGAAAATTCTGGAGACCTGGCCTGAATCTGAACGTTGCCAGGCAGTCACGACGGTAATGACTCTCTCCAACAAATACGGGGAAACAGCGCTACACGTCGCTGCTCAAAGTGGTCAACAGAAGGTTGTGGAGCAATTGCTGAATACCCTGGACGGAATGACGGAACCTGAAAGGGCTCATGCCATTCAGAAGGTGTTTCATGCCGTGGACTCATATGTTGGAACACCGCTGCACTGGGCTGCTTTCAAAGGGGATCATAAGGTTGTGGGGCAATTACTGGATGCAGTGGGCAGACTGCCAGCAACAGCAATGCGGAAAGCCTTCACTGCTGTGGTAGATGCCTTCGATCAAAAAGTTGTGGAGCAATTCCTGAGTACTGCGAATAACTACCAGGAATCAGAACAACAAATTGTTGCCTTCGAAGCAATGATAGGTGCGGTCGTCACATTCAAAAGATCACGACTGGCCGCAGCTGTCGGGTATCAGCTGATTAAGGCCTTCCCGCTCTTGAGTGCTGTTCTGGGCGGGCATAACCAAAGCGTGAAGCAATTAATGCAAGTGTTGACAGTGTTTCCGAGGGAGGAAAGGGGGGCTGCCATTATGGTGCCACTAATGGAAACCCGGGCAGACGGAGCAACACCGTTGTATCTTGCAGCCAGTCAGGGAAATATCGAGATAATGAAACCGTTGTTGAGTGCTGTAACTATTCTCCTGAACGATGGAAAGCGCAAAGAAGCCAGGGAAGTGCTGTACTCTGCCTGTGAGGTTAAAGAAGAGGATGGAACCCTGATGACGATAACCCCGCTCAGAATCGCTGCCATAAACCGGCATGATATGGCTGTGAATTTGTTATTGGAGAAGATACGGGAGTTATTCACTACTTAACAAATGTCGTTTAAAAAGCGGTTATCACCATCGTTTGTAAATAATTAAACCGTCTAATCCAATGTTTGAACTTTATCTTGTGGCAAAACTCTGAACTCTGATACTGAACCTCAGAGTCGAAGAGGAAACTGGCTATGGATATACCATCAATTCTTGCCCAAAGCACAGCTATAACCCAGCCTCAATTTCATGGCGGTCAAGAGGGAGAAAGTGCCAGCACAGCCCCGGTAACGTTTGATCGCTGGATGATCAGTTTAAGCGAGATGGACAGTTTCCTGGGGGGCAAGGACCGTGAGGCGGTTGAGAGTATCGCAGAGCGAATGTGCACAAAAGCGGAGTACCACCAAGCTACGAATTCCTGCAACTTGAGAAACCCGGAAAAAGATTCTGGTGCCTGCGCTCTACCGGTGGATGATAGCCAGGGGTGCAGTCAGGAGCGAAAGGTCAGGAACGTCACTGGCTTGATCCTCAGGTTACAGTCAGGTGTGCAGCAGTTGCTTGAGGAAGTCAGCGGCCATGTTGCCGAAGAGCCGACCACCGGGACTAAAGAGGCTTCCCATGCAGATGATGGAAATATTGTGGCAGAAGACGGTGGCTCAATGGGCTTCAGCGGGCTCCCTGCCGGTCAACCCGATTCGGCTTATAAGTCTGTAACACTGCCTTCATTGTCTTTTGCGACGGCTGATCCAGCCGCAACGCGGGTAGCTCCAACGACCTCTTATGATGCCCTTTCGCATGAGGCTGAAACAAAGTTAGCGTATTTGAGTGCTCACATGGAACGATTGATGGGGGATCAGGGGGGGGATGGTCAGATAACAGAGTGTCGAAATCAGATGCAGTGGATCAAGGGAGAGCTGAACAGTTTAGAAACGTTGGGGCTTAAACATTTATCTGGAAAATTCAGGGAGGTCAGGAAGCAATTTGAGGAGCTTCAGGTAAAGGATTTTCATCACCGTTTGGATAAGCTGGAAGAGGTCGTCAACATAGGGAGCAGCAAGGATATACAGTCCATTGGACGTGACAATATTGAAAAACGAGTATTGGAAGCAATGGGGGCTCGGTTTGAGCAAGCAAAATTAGAGCTGGCTGAGCTTCATTCTCAGTTCAATGAATTGAAAGAAAAACTACAACCCTGCAAGGGTCATATCAGTGATAGTCAACAAACAGCTACAAACAGTGAAGTTAAGAATAAGATAGATCCTCTTGAAAAAGAGTTTGGTGATTACTGGAAAGAATTTTTTCGCAAGTCTAAATATCTGGAGGAACAGTTTCTGCAATGCTCCCACTTAGACCTCCTTAGAGAGCAACACTTGGGTAAAATGATGGAGCTTAGGGATTTCTATCTTCAGTCATCAGAAGCAGCAAAAGTACTGATCATAAAATTCGTTGGTATACCAGCCTATGAAAATGAGCATCTGATGCTTAACAGGCATATTGAAAATATGCTTACGCAGATCGAAGTTCTGAACAAACAGATCTATCAACATGAGCAGGAAGAGAACCGGGAAAAACGATCTGGTTGTATGCAACCCTGAATTCAGCGTGCTGTACTCTGCCTGCGAGGTTAAAGAAGAGGATGGAACCCTGATGGCGATAACCCCACTCAGGATCGCTGCCATAAACCGGCATGATAAGGCTGTGAATTTGCTATTGGAGAAGATACGGGAGTTATTTATTACATAAAAAAGGACGTTTAAAGAACAGCTGTCACCATCGCCTGGAAATAATTAAATCGTCTAACCCAATGTTTGAACTTTATCTTGTGGCAAAACTCTGAAGTCTAATGTTGACTTGGAGTTGAAGGGGTAACTGGCTATGAGTATGCCATCAATTTCTGCCCAAAACACAGCTGAGACCCAACCTCAATTTCATGGCGATCAAGAGGGAGAAAGCGCCAGCGCAGCCCCGGTAAAATTTGATCGCTGGATGATCAGTTTAAGCGAGATTGACAGTTTCCTGCGGGGCAAAGACCGTGAGGCGTTTGAGAGTATCGCAGAGCGAATGTGCACAAGGGCAGAGTACCAACAAGATACGAGATCCTACAACTTGAGTAACCCGGGAAAAGATTCTGGTGCCTGCGCTCTACCGGTGGATGACAGCCAGGGGTGCAGCCAGGGGCAAAAGGTCAAGAACGTTACTGGCTTGATCCTCAGGCTCCAGTCAGGAGTTCACCAGTTGCTTGATGAAGTCAACGGCCATTTTGCCAAAGAGCCGTTTACCGGGACTAAAGATGCATCCCAGGCAGGTGATGGCAATATTGTGGCAGAAGACGATGGCTCAATGGGCTTCAGTGGGCTCCCTGCCGGTCAACCCGATCCGGCTTATCAGTCTGCTACAGTGCCTTCATCGTCTTTTGCGACGGCTGATCCAGCGGCAACGCCGGTAGCTCCAACGCTCTCTTATGATGCCCTTTCGCATGAGACTGAAACAAAGTTAGCGTATTTAAGTGCTCACATGGAACGATTGATGAGAGATCAGTGGGGGGATGGTCAGATAACAGAGTGTCGAAATCAGATGCAGTGGATCAAGGGAGAGTTGAACAGTATTGAAACGTTGGGGCTTAAACATTTTTCTGGAAAATTCAGAGAGGTCAGGAAGCAATTTGAGGAGCTTCAGGTAAAGGATTTTCATCACCGTTTGGATAAGCTGGAAGAGGTCGTCAACATAGGGAGCAGCAAGGATATACAGTCCATTGGACGCGACAATAGTGAAAAACGAGTATTGGAAGCAATGGGGGCTCGGTTTGAGCAAGCAAAATTAGAGCTGGCTGAGCTTCATTCTCAGTTCAATGAATTGAAAGAAAAACTACAACCCTGCAAGGGTCATATCAGTGATAGTCAACAAACAGCTACAAACAGTGAAGTTAAGAATAAGATAGATCCTCTTGAAAAAGAGTTTGGTGATTACTGGAAAGAATTTTTTCGCAAGTCTAAATATCTGGAGGAACAGTTTCTGCAATGCTCCCACTTAGACCTCCTTAGAGAGCAACACTTGGGTAAAATGATGGAGCTTAGGGATTTCTATCTTCAGTCATCAGAAGCAGCAAAAGTACTGATCATAAAATTCGTTGGTATACCAGCCTATGAAAATGAGCATCTGATGCTTAACAGGCATATTGAAAATATGCTTACGCAGATCGAAGTTCTGAACAAACAGATCTATCAACAAGAGCAGGAAGAGAACCGGGAAAAACGATCTGGTTGTATGCAATCCTGAATTCAGCGTGCTGTACTCTGCCTGCGGGGTTAAAGAAGAGGATGGAACCCTGATGGAGATAGCCCCGCTCAGGATCGCTGCCATAAACCGGCATGATAAGGCTGTGAATTTGCTATTGGAGAAGATATGGGAGTTATTTATTACATAATAAAGGACGTTTAAAGAACGGCTGTCACCATCGCCTGGAAATAATTAAATCGTCTAGCCCAATGTTTGAACTTTATCTTGTGGCAAAACTCTGAAGTCTAATGTTGACCTGGAGTTGAAGGGGTAACTGGCTATGAGTATGCCATCAATTTCTGCCCAAAACACAGCTGAGACCCAACCTCAATTTCATGGCGATCAAGAGGGAGAAAGCGCCAGCGCAGCCCCGGTAAAATTTGATCGCTGGATGATCAGTTTAAGCGAGATTGACAGTTTCCTGCGGGGCAAAGACCGTGAGGCGTTTGAGAGTATCGCAGAGCGAATGTGCACAAGGGCAGAGTACCAACAAGATACGAGATCCTACAACTTGAGTAACCCGGGAAAAGATTCTGGTGCCTGCGCTCTACCGGTGGATGACAGCCAGGGGTGCAGCCAGGGGCAAAAGGTCAAGAACGTTACTGGCTTGATCCTCAGGCTCCAGTCAGGGGTTCAGCAGTTGCTTGATGAAGTCAACGGCCATTTTGCCGAAGAGCCGTTCACCGGGACTAAAGAGGCATCCCAGGCAGGTGATGGCAATATTGTGGCAGAAGACGATGGCTCGATGGGCTTCAGTGGGCTCCCGGTCGGTCAACCCAGTTCGGCCTATCAGTTTGCTACTTCAGAAAGGCTGGAAAATGAAGATCAGAAAAGAGAGTTTATCCAGGAAAAAGTCAAACAACTCTTCATTAAAGCAAGTATTGCTATGGATTTGTTTCCTGCTCGCCCAAGCGAAGAAGAGGTAAAAGAAGTGGAGGCTCTGTTTGAGCAAGCAAAATTGGAGCTAAAAGAAATGGAGGCTCGGTTTGAACAAGAAAAATCAGAGTTGGCAGAGCTTCATTCTCAATCCTATAAAGAGCTTCATTTTCAATTCAATAAATTGAAGGGAAAATTACAACCATACAAGGATAATATCAGTGATAGTCAACAAACTGCTGCTATAAAATGGAGAGCTGTGAAGTTCTCATGTTACACAGGTTACACAGGCTGGAGACCCGGGAACTTCTCATGTTCCACAGGACTTAATGAGTCGAAGAGGTTCTTGAAAGGAAAGCCTTATTGAATGAAGACAGTGCTGCATTTACCTCCTCCCGGTACCAAAATATCCAGACAAGAACCGCTTCGAGATGCAGATATGACTTTCCTGTGACAAAATAATCATCTGCGAGAGGCCGACCTCCTGGAATTATGTCAGCCACTGACCATTCCCGCTAGTGGTTACTGCTCTGCAATTGAGACGCTGCAACATCGGTTATCTCTTCTTGTTCAGTCAGGCCAAGGTCTCCACTGGGAGGATTACGAAAATGAACTGCATCACCTCATGGTTGTGGCAGAGCAGGAGATTCTCTCAGAAGATCCATGGCACTTATCAGTATAAGACTTTCACCCAAACTATTTGTGCACTGATTCCAGCTTTTTATCGAATTGTTGCAGCTCGGAGATTTTTTGATCAATTGTTTCGCTTTTGTTATGGCTGGCGGATCCGGAGAGAGTAGAGAATGTGTCGTTTATCATCTGGAGATCTCCCATTATCAAGTATGCTCTGCCTCTCATCGATAATGCATTGAATTCTGACAAGTTCTGGTCGATGGAGGTGGAAAGCAGGTTATTAGCTGCTTGCATAACCTCCTCCAGATTGTCTAAGAGCTGATCAGTATCACTTGCAAGCCAGGGAGCCACCAACGGAGAGGCAACATTCTCATTCTTGCCAGATTGCGTGTCCTGATTCCCAACGGGCAGTGCGACGGTTCTTTCCTGAAGGGAAGGGCTTGTGCTTTCTGAAGGGCATTTAGAACATTCATTACCAGTAGTACTGGGTTTAACCTCCTTGTTACCAGCAAAAGCGTGGCCGACTTGTTCATCCCTTGATTGTGGAACATATTCTGCAAGAGCGGTAGTACCGGTTTGCGGTAGGTTAATCATTCCTGCTTTCCTCTTTGACTGAGTTAAGACTTGGGATGCTGTCCAGGTGAAGCTTTATGCTCTCCTGCTCTCTCAGGCTCCATGGGGGCTGGTGGCAGTCAGAACAGCGTCAGGTTATATCTTTAACCGCGGGCTGACCGATGTGATCGAAGATTCCATGGCCAATCAAAAATAACGTTCGTATTTTCTTGGTCATCCAATTCATACGCTGCTTTCAGCCTTGAAACGTATTCGTTCAGCTCGGAGATTTTTTGTTCGATTGTTTTTCTGTCGCTGGGGAAATTGGGGTGAAGATGATGGAGATGTCCCAGTGAAGTGAGTGCTATGCCAGTCATTAGATGTGCATCACGTTTTGACCAGTTTTGGTCAGGGGGGTAGGAAAGTACTTCAGTAGCACATTTCAGGACCTCATCCCGTAGGGTGGTAGTTGCAGGTATACTATCGTAACGATTAATAATTTTTTCAGAACTGCTTGCCCCGGAATTATTTGTGCCTGATATTGAAAGTGAACTAGTGTCGGGTATTTGTATCTCATTCCTGGTTTTAAATGTACTGTCGTACACTGGGTACAAACAACCTGACTCATTCAGCTCGAGTAAGTTGATATCAGCTAACAAGGCGAATTCCATGAAAGGAGAGTCAGCAATCGCCCTGAGCCGTGTGAAACGATCCCCAAAAAACATGGCAACGGTTCTTTTCTGAAGAGAATAACTTGCGATTTCTGGCGGGCATTCCGAATGTTCATTGTCGATATCACTGGGTTTAACCTCCCTGAGACCAGCAAAAGCCTGGGCGATTTGCTCAGACTCTTTTGACGGCGGAACATCGGAGGCTGGAAGTAGAGTATTGGGTGGAGATAGGTTATTCATTTCTGTTTCCTGTGAAGGCTAGGTAAAACCTTATGCCCTTCTGTTGTCAAACAGTTCTGGCACTAGTCAGAAAAGCGTGAGGTTATATCTTCAAAAAACGAACTGAACAATGTGATCGAGGATTCCATGGCCGGAATACTCAAGATTCTTTGCAAGCTTTGAGGCATATAAATTTGATATTTAGTTACTTTCCGATTTTGGACTAATAAAACAGGAAATAGTTCAAATGACCCGTCTGAATGCTCAAGAAATCACAGGATATCCAAAGTGTGAGTGGGGAGCGGCAGAAATCAGAATTGCCTGTATCGCATATGAGCAACGTAAGCAATTTAAGCCCGGACATCATTTGGCTATTTTTGCCGTCGTTGATGCAATCAGCAGAAAATTCAGACTAACTTGCCCAGGGATCTCTATGGTGGAATGGATTAATCAGCTTATTGCTGCTTACATGCCTCTTCCATCATTGGTTGAAGATCTTCTACGGTGGTCATTTTCTTCCCATTGGGTACGAAGATAATTGCCTCGTCAAGAGCGCCGATACATCGTCCCTGGTACTCTGGAATTTTGCAGGCATTAAAATACATTTGCAGGTGTTCGTGAAAAATTGCACTTCCTGTAGCATTGTTGGTGTGCGTTGGCCTTTCGCCGATAAATAGTACAGGCTTGGTTATGCCCCATGCCCTGAGTATTTGATAATCATCGAGATGTTCTTGTGAGAAATACTCTTCAAGCGTTGGCAAATATGTCGGTAGGGGTGGCCAGCTGATTACCAGAAAATCGGATCTATGCTGATATTTCACCACTGTATCGAGTGAGTTTTCATTCCGGACAACTATCGGTGGTGAAGCCGCAGCCGGGTGTTGATAATTGCTGTGGTTGTCACTTACCACCATCCTGAAACCATACTTTTTCAGAAAGTAAGAGAGATACCCCTTACCCCCCATCACTTCGATACCTCTCTTGCAGTTCAATGATCGCAGTTTCTCTGCCACAGGATTCAACCAGACAGACGACGGGGTAAAGTACAGTCCAAATTCATCTTCCAATCGGCTGCTACCTCTGGCCTCTGCCAACAATGTATCTCTGAACAAGGCATATAACTTAGGGCTCTCTGCGTGATGCATCGCATTAAATTTTTTGAGTCCCTCTTCATGGCCCCTGGTATGATATTCATCGGGTAAGTCGAACCGTTTGAGCTGGTTAAAATAGTGTTCGTTGTTGTCTTGATAACGCCCAAGCGTCAGAATAAGTTTAATGTCATCATCGCTAAACTCACTGATGATCTCTAACAGTGTTTTCTGATCGAGTACTGGAAGCAGATTCCTGAAGCACCTGTTTTTAAAACTGGTGCAATCAGACTTTGTTATATTGTCTACTTTCGTTATTTTAAAATCAGACGTCTGTTTCGGCATCGCTGCAGCAGCCAGGGCACCACTTTCCTGTATGGCTACTGTGCTCTTTGCAGCCACTGGCTTTGGAAATGAGTTATCATCTCCCTGACTGGGTGATGGCTTACGTGAACCAGCTATCGCCCTTGACGGCGTATTTGCTAATAAATTATCCATCTTTACACATCTGTCTGGAAGATTTGTAAAACAGGTAGAGATATCTCTCAAATTCATTAACTCTGACTTTCATTCACCGGTTTGGTTCCATTGGTTGGTGAAATTTTTTTGGAGGTGCTTCCAGTCATTTAACACATTTGAATGCTTATATTGAGCGATTGAAGGGAGATCAGCAGGCGGATGATCAGATAACAGAGTGTTGAAATCCGATGCAGTGGATCAACGCAGAACTGGCCAGCATAGAACTATTGGGATTAAGAATTCCGGTTTGTTCGGTGAATAAACCCACTATTCACCGAACAAAATGGAGTTTTTATCCTTAAATTTCTGCCATCCTTGATGTAGTGTCGCCCCGGCGGGCGTTATTCTCAAACAGTTTCTGAGGATTGCTTCTCTTTAGGCAGCGTATGTTCATATTGAACAATATTTTCTTCGTCCACACACTCCAGTTTTACATCAAAGCCCCACAGGCGGTGAAGGTGTTTGATGATTTCACTGGTGCTGTTCTTATCAAGGGGCCTTCCTTTGTGCATGTAATGACGAAGGGTCAGTGAACGGTCACCACGGACATCCACGTTGTAGACCTGGATATTGGGCTCCCGGTTCCCCAGGTTGTATTGTGCGGCCAGGTTTTCCCTCAGCTGACGATAGCCCGGGTCATCATGGATGGCATCCACCTCAAGGTAAGGGTTCACTTCATTGTCATCGATGCTGAACAGCCGCATATCCCGCATGACCTTAGGCGACAGGTACTGAAGAATAAAGCCTTCATCCTTGAAATTCTGCATGGCGAAGTGCACCGCATCCAGCCAGTCAGTGTCGGCCAGGTCCGGGAACCACTCCCGGTCTTCATCCGTTGGATTCTCGCAGATTCGGCGTATATCCCGGAAGATATTGAAGCCCAGGGTGTAGGGGTTGATGCCACTGTATCTTGGGTCATCAAAATCCGGCTGGAATACGACACTGGAGTGAGAATGCAGAAACTCCATAATAAAGCCTTCGGTAATCAGGCCCTCGTCGTACATTTCATGCATCAGGTGGTAGTGCCAGAACGTTGCCCAGCCCTCGTTCATGACCTGGGTCTGTCGTTGCGGGTAGAAGTATTGGGCAATCTTACGCACAATACGAATAATTTCCCGCTGCCAGGTTTCCAATAGCGGCGCATTCTTTTCGATAAAGTACAGCAGATTCTCTTCCGGATCCTTGGGGAAGCGAACGGTTTTTTTCTCCTGTTCAGTCTCGCGCACAGGGATGGTTCGCCAGAGGTCATTCAGGTTGCGCTGAATATACTCCTCCCGCTCCTGTGAGCGCGCCTTTTCCTGCTCCGCAGACATGGGCGTTGCCCGAACATAGCGATTGACGCCCTGATTCATCAGGGCGTGGCAGGCATCCAGAATGTCCTCGACGGCGCTGATGCCGTACTTCTCTTCACATTTGGCCAGATAGCTTTTGGCAAACAGCAGGTAATCAATAATGGCACTGGCATCGGTCCACTGCCGGAACAGATAGTTACCCTTAAAGAAAGAGTTATGACCATAGCAGGCATGGGCAATCACCAGCGCCTGCATCGGCATGGTGTTTTCTTCCATTAGATACGCTATGCAGGGGTTGGAGTTGATCACTATCTCATAGGCCAGCCCCATTCTTCCCTGTTGGTAGTTCTGCTGGTTGCTGAGGAATGTCTTGCCATAACTCCAGTGGTTATACATCAATGGCATGCCAACAGAGGAGTAGGCGTCGAGCATCTGCTCAGAGCTGATCACCTCTATCTGGTTTGGATAGGTGTCCAGCCTGAACTTATCGGCCAGCCGGGCGAACTCCCGGTCATAGATCTCCAGTAGCTCGAATGTCCAGTCGGAACCGGTGGAGAGCGGTTCTTTTCTTTTTTTCGGTGTTCTTACCGGTGCTTCAACTTCCAACATGACTTCCCTCCTTTTTCTCAAATAAGCGGCGGAAGGTTGGGTAAATGTCCGCATAGCTGCGGATCTGCTGCATGGCAAAATGTCCCGGGTGTGCCTGCTCTATTGTCTTGTACTCATACCATAGGTTCTGGTGATGGCGATCGGTGATCTCTACATAGGAGTAGTACTGACAAACCGGCAGCAACTTTTCCAGAATAATATCGTGACATTTACTGGAGTCGGCTTCCCAGTTATCGCCATCGGAGGCCTGGGCGATGTAGATATTCCACTCGTTGGGGGAGTATCGGTCAGTGATGATTTCATCCGCCAGGCGCAGGGCTGTGGATACCACCGTTCCCCCGGTTTCCCTGGCGTAGAAAAAGTCATGCTCATCACACTCACGGGCTTCGCTGTGGTGCCGGATAAAGACTACCTCTACCGCTTCATAGTTTCTCTCCAGGAACAGATAGAGCAGCAGGAAGAAGCGCTTGGCCATGTCCTTGATTTCCCGGGTCATGGAACCGGAAACATCCATCAGGCAGAACATCACGGCCTTGCTGGAAGGCTGTGGCACTTTGGCCATGTTGTTGAAACGCAGGTCAAAATCATCAATAAATGGCAGGCGCTTCAATTTTTTGTTAAGTACATTGATCTCTTCACGGAGCCGACGGGCCTGAAGCTGGTCAACTTCATCCGGGCTGACTTCCATTTCCCGCAGCTCCCGCTTCAGCGTTCTGATCACTTTCCGGTCTTTACCAGAGAGAGCTATCCGCCGTGCATGGGCAGCACGCAGTGATCGGACCACGTTCAGGCGATCCGGCGATCCGGCGGTGGTAAAGCCTGCGCGCTTTAGTTTGTAGTCTGTGCTGTCTTTCAGCTCTTTCCTGACCAGATTGGGCAGTTCCAGATCATCAAACAGGTACTCAAGAAATTCATCACGATTGATCTGGAAGGCAAAGTCATCAGCGCCTTCACCGCTGTCACTGGCCTTGCCATCCCCTGTGCCCTGGCCGCCGCCTCCCGGTGGTCGCTGAATGCGATCGCCCTGGTTAAACTCTTTATTACCCGGATGCACATGGCCATGATGCCCGCCCTGACCATGATGGAAAAAGGGCTCACTCAGGTCTTTCTTAGGGATGGTAATATTGCTGCCGCTTTCAACGTCGGTGATTGAGCGTTGATCAACAGCACCCTGTACAGCCTCTTTGACCAGGCTGCGGTAACGCCTCAGAAAACGCTGTCGGTTGACAGTGCTCTTCTTTTTTCCGTTGAGGCGTCGGTCGATTATGATGCTCATAAAGACGCTCCCCCGATGGTTGCTAATGTTCGCTTAATAGAGAGTTGCCCTGGCTAATACAGGGCATAAGAGTTATGCCCGCCTGCCGGTGATGGCAGACGGACGTCGTTTTTATTGAGACTTGCGAACCCGGATATACCATTCGGATAACAGGCGAACCTGTTTCTCGGTATAGCCATGGGCAACCATTCGTGAGACGAAATCGGCATGTTTGCGCTGGTCTTCCTGGGATCCCTTGGCATTGAATGAGATGACCGGCAGCAGGTCTTCCGTATTGGAGAACATCTTCTTCTCAATCACGGTGCGCATCTTCTCATAGCTCAGCCAGCTGGGGTTCCTGCCATCATTATTGGCCCGGGCCCTGAGCACAAAGTTCACCACTTCATTCCGGAAGTCCTTGGGATTGGCAATACCCGCAGGTTTCTCAATTTTCTCCAGCTCTTCGCTGAGTGCAGCACGGTTAAGAATATGGCCGGTATCCGGATCACGGTACTCCTGATCCTGAATCCAGAAATCAGCGTAGGTGATGTAGCGATCAAAGATATTCTGACCATACTCAGAGTAGGACTCCAGGTAGGCGGTTTGAATTTCCTTGCCCAGGAACTCGATATACTTGGGCGTCAGGTACTCTTTGATAAACGACAGATAGCGATCATGTACCTCTTCCGGGAACTGGTGCTGTTCAATCTGCTGTTCCAGAACATACATAAGGTGTACCGGGTTTGCCGCCACCTCTGAAGGGTCAAAGTTGAAGACCTTGGACAGAATCTTGAAGGCAAACCGGGTGGAAAGACCGTTCATACCTTCATCAACCCCGGCCATGTCCTTGTATTCCTGCAAAGGCTTGGCATTAGGATCGGTATCTTTCAGGTTTTCACCGTCGTACACCTTCATCTTCGAGTAGATAGATGAGTTCTCCGGATCTTTGATACGGGACAGTGTGGTGAACTGTGCCAGCATCTTCAGGGTATCCGGTGCACAGGGGGCATCCTTGAGGGAGCTGTGTTCAAGCAGCTTCTCATAGATATGGATCTCTTCACTGACTCTTACACAGTAGGGCACCTTAACGATATTAACCCGGTCAATAAAGGCTTCATTGGTCTTGTTATTCCGGAAAGACTGCCACTCAGACTCGTTGGAGTGCGCCAGCAGAATACCTTCATAAGGGATGGCACCAAGGCCTTCGGTACTGTTGTAGTTACCTTCCTGGGTTGCGGTCAGCAGCGGGTGCAATACCTTGATGGGTGCCTTGAACATCTCAACGAATTCCATGATACCCTGGTTCGCCCGGCACAGCGCGCCGGAGAAGCTGTAGGCATCCGGATCGTCCTGGGAATATTCTTCCAGCTGACGAATATCCACTTTACCCACTAGGCTGGAAATATCCTGATTGTTCTCATCCCCTGGCTCGGTTTTGGCGATACCAACCTGATTCAAACGACTTGGGTAGAGTTTAACCACTCTGAATTTGGAGATATCACCACCATACTCATTCAGTCGTTTAACGGCCCAGGGTGACATAATGTATTTAAGATACCGGCTTGGTATCCCGTACTCTTCTTTGAGAATATCGGCATCTTCATCCGGGTTGAATAAGCCCAGGGGGGATTCAAAAACCGGAGAGCCCTTGATGGCATAGAACGGTACTCTCTCCATCAGCTGCTTTAATTTTTCCGCAAGGGATGACTTACCGCCCCCCACTGGCCCCAGTAAGTAGAGAATCTGTTTCTTCTCTTCCAGGCCCTGTGCGGCGTGTTTGAAATAAGAGACGATCTGTTCAATGGCTTCTTCCATGCCATAGAATTCTTTGAACGCCGGATACTGCTTAATCAGTTTATTGGAAAAGATCCTGCTTGAGCGTGGATCCCGGGAAGTATCAATCACCTCAGGCTCACCAATCGCTTTCAGCATACGTTCAGCGGCGTTGGCATAAGCCCAGGGATCTTTTTTGCAGAGCTCCAGGTACTCCGTGAGACTCATCTCTTCCTGCTGGACGGACTCGTATCTCTGCTGGTATTGAGCAAATATGGACATCTGTTTTCCCCCTCGCCTGATCGTTGTGAGTCTTGTAAGGCGTACTGCTTAATTATGATTTTCAGAAGTCTTCCTATCCTTTTGAACGACACATTATCAATAATGAAAAAGTGTACGTACATTTACGTTATAGAACTAATGGGTAAGAATGTCTATACCTTTTACGGTTTGATTTTTCAGGAGTTATTTGTGAAATAACAGAGTGGGGTGGGGATAAAACAGCCAACTGTTTAATAGGTATCCAGCCAGTCTAGATTAATTTTTCGACTATTTGAATATATTTTGTCGTATAAATATTGATCATAAGATTTGGTTGATTGTCATAAAAATCTCAAAAAAGAAATTTTATTGAATTGGCTTATCATCATTGAAATGTCAGTTTAACCCAATGGTACTGACTTAAGAGTGAAAGTCTTGCCATACGTAGGCTTTAGGCACCCTGCGATTTGAACCACAAAGCACACAAAGAGCACAAAGGAAAAGAAAAGCTCTTCTTAGTGCTCTTTGTGTGCTTTGTGGTTCCAATTCAAATCTCTCAACCTGTATCAATCCCCATGTTTGCGGGGCTTTTAAGCTTAAGTCAGTGCCATTGCAGTTTAACCGGCGTTCCCTGAAAATAGACTCACCTGATAATGCTTTATCGTCGTATAATTGCCAGTCTGATTTTTTTTGTAAGGGATAACAATGCTCTTTCTCCTCTACCTTGTCCTGGGGGCTTGTGCCGGAGTAATGGCTGGTTTGTTTGGTATTGGTGGGGGGCTGATTATTGTTCCTGTACTGATCTTCAGCTTCACCGTCCAGGGTATGTCCCCTGAGGTTTTGAGCCACATGGCGGTAGGCACATCCCTGGCTACCATGGTGGTCACATCGCTAAGCTCCATCAAAGCGCACCAGGATGCTGGAGCTGTTCAATGGGCGATATTTGTCACGTTAAGTGTCGGTATTCTTGCCGGTGCTTTTCTTGGGGTTTATACCGCCGTGAATTTGAGTGGGCACCTGTTGCAGAAGCTTCTTGGCGTATTTGCGATTCTGGTGTCAGCAAAAATGTGGTTCGGGTTTAAGGTTTATGAAGGTGTCAGAGTGCCGGGGAAATCAATGCTGGTGAGTGCGGGTGTTGTCATTGGGGCTGTCTCCAGTATGTTTGGCATTGGTGGTGGGACTCTGTCTGTGCCACTTTTGCGCAGAATCAGCCTGACAATGAAGCAGGCAGTGGGTACTTCGGCGGCCTGCGGCTTCCCTATTGCCGTGATGGGGGCTTTATCAAACATGGTGCTCGGTGAAAAGAGTTCAGGCCTGCCTGCTCTGGCTACCGGGTATGTTTATTGGCCTGCTTTCCTTGGAGTTGTCTTGACCAGTGTTCTATTTGCGCGAATTGGTGCCCGTATTGCTCATGGACTTGCAGCAGATAAGTTACAGAAGCTGTTTGCCCTGTTTCTGTTTATTGTTGGAATGCAGTTTTTGGCTTAGCACCGGCTGATCCGTTCATTATCCAGTTGTAATGCTGAATCTGGCGTAGCATTTCAAACTTGATTTATCCGTTTATCCCGCTCTAAGGTGCTCGCCATTTCAACCAATGTTTCTTCCAGATATTTCTGACGGGGTTTAAAAGGTGGCAAACTTGAGTGGGGGTCATCATGCTGAACCGTACTGTCTACTTCGGCCATAACCTGGCCTACCGTTATATTTTCAAATCCCCTTTGCCTGGCGATAGCGACACACTCGGCAGGCAATAGTACCGGCGATGTTTTCCCGATGTACTGTATGCCATCGGATGTCTCGACAATAACGACGGCTTTATCTAACCATACTTCCTGACCGTTTACCTGCTCATGGAAAATACCATTTTCGATAGCCACCAACAAAAAATCAGCGTTATGACCTGTTGACTGGTACTTTGCTTTTGCGTCTTTTATTCTGTTGCCAGCTCCCGTAAGGGTTTCGTTTTCAACGGGCTGGCTGTTTATCCCGGAACGTGCTTTGGTCGCAATCACATTAACCTTGTAGCAAGCAAATGCATTCTCTACAGCATGAATTTTTATTTTTGACTCAGAGCCCACAACAATATCAATTGCAGGTTTGCTGCCAGGGGCGGAAAGATTCATAGCAATACCTCAGCTTTCTTTTAAAGGATTTTGAAAAATTATAGTGAGCTTTTCGGATTGTGCTCATGCTAATTTTCAGTTTGGCAGTTAGCGACTTAACAAGGATCTGACTTCCCACCCAATTTGTCGGGATCGGATTTTAACGGATTGGCCCAAAACTTCTCTTGATTGAACTTTCAGTGGCAGCAGAAGTCTAAAAATTAATTACTCAAAATTTAAGTCCGTTAAACTACTATGAACAACGTAAATCTTGATTTTATTTCAAATTACCTGTTTGACCCCAATGGCAGAAATGGCCTGATACATGCCGGTACTGGAAGATCTGTGGGACCCGATTTTAAAAGTAAACTCATGGAAGTTTATAAACAGGAGGGTCTTTCCCATCACGATAAAAGGCTGCATGACACACCTGTCAATGAAAGAAATATTGAAATTATTCATGTATTACCAGCTCTTGCTAAAGACCGTGAATTTTTTGATAAATTAAACAGGCATGCCGAAAATTTCTGTAGAAATATATTGAGTAATATTGCCGATTCAAAAGAAATACAAGTCGCTCTGGAGGAGCCGGAGAAGCTTGATGCACATGATGTGCTGGAGGCGTTAAAGGCGATAAAGGCAGGAAAGCAGAATTCGAAGGTGATACATTCAAAAGAATCTTTAAGGAGTCTTGAAGGTGTCGGTAACTTCCTGGAATCAATTCTAGAGAAATATGAGAACGATGATCTAATAACTGATAATGAAAAAAAAATATTCAGGTTTCTGTTAGTCAGCATGTTAAAGATTGATCCAAATACAGACGATTCAAATATGGCGCATATTATTGGAGTGTTGACAAGATATTTTCATCCTGATAAATCTCGTAAGGATAGCGATCTATATTCCTACATTTTAAATAAAGGATTTCATCTTGCCAAGGTGGTCGGAAATGGTATCAGGCAGGAATTATATGATGACCCGTTGTTACTATCGATTGCCAACTTAAAAAAACTTCGCTATACAGGTGAGTTCGGAGCTGAAGATAAAATAATAAAAGAGATGCTGGCACTCAAGGCTAGTGGCCTGAAAGATAAGTACAAAGAAAAATTATTAAGGTTGATCATCAAATTCAACGAATCAGACCTGCTGGAAATAATGATAAATCGATTAGGGATTAATAATTTAAAAATCAACAATGAAATACCACTTATTTATGTCATTCAGAATGGTTGCAACGAGCTTGTTATCAAGAAATTAATAGAAAATGGAGATGTCAATGCCCTCGGTCTAGAAGGAAAAACACCGCTCCAAATAGCCATTGACTGTTACAAGAATTGGAAGGACAAGAATCCCTTAGAATTTGATAACCCCTTCGAAGAGATAATTCAATGGATTTTGGATTATCATAAACTCTGCGTTGATGCCAAGGACTCTAAAGGTCTTACCGCATTATGCCATATTGCCTTGTGGCCAAAGCTTACTTTATCAACTATTCAGTTAATGAATAAACTAATTACCCAGGGTGCTAATATTGATCAGCCCATTGAGAACGGTGTAACAGTACGTAGCTTTTTACAGCAGAGGTTAAAGAAGAAGTATTTTTCTGATATAGAGACATTGGCAGATAATCCGGAAGATATCAGAATTGACCTGTTGTCGTTAATACAATCGATTGGCAGCCTAAGTAAACATCACTCCAATTGGGGTTCAGGTCTTGAAAAATTAATAGAAAAGATGCAGGCACTCAAGGCTAGTGATCTTAAAGGTAACGACAAAGAAAAATTATTAATGTCGATTATCCAAGCTGACCAATCAAAACTGCTGGACATAATGATATATCGGCTAGGCATTGATAATTTAAAAGTCAACAATGAAACGCCACTTATTTATGCTATTCACAATGGTGGTGAGTATGTTATCAAGAAGTTAATAAAAAAAGAAGATGTCAATGCTCTCGGCCTCGAAGGAAAAACACCTCTGCAAATAGCCATTTGCAGTTACAAGAAATGGAAAAAAGAGTATCCCCGTACTCGTAATCCCTACGAAATGACAATTCGACGTTTATTAGATTGTCATAAACTTTGCGTTGATGCCAAGGACTCCAATAGAGGTTTTACCGCATTATGCCATATTGCCATGCAGCTAGATTTTGATTCAACAAGCCTTCAGTTTATAAATCAACTAATCAATCTGGGTGCTAATATTGATCACCCCTTTGTACCCGGTTTAACAGTGCGTGGCTTTTTAAAGAAGAGGCTGAGCGAGGAGCAATTTTCGGATATAGAGATGTTGGCAGATAATCTGGAAGGTATCAGAACTGGAGTTGAATCCCACGGAGATGAAATTGACAGATATTTGCCCGATGCTGTTTCAGCAACCGATAATGTTTCAGCAATCGATGCAGTTCCAACAAACAGTAGAACTACAATGGAGTCATCAAATAGCCCGTTAACTAACACCTAAACTGCCAAATCCACACAACCGAAACGACAAAAAAAGGAGCTTATACCAATACTATAACCAGCACATTTTTTTAAAATTTTGACTGAGCGAAAACTCCAAACACTTGAAAACTTAACTGCTCTTTTTTGGCAGCCAGCGGATCAGGCTTGTAAAGCTGGAAGGAAACAGGGTTCAGCTGGTGTTAAAAATGGCGATATACCAGACATTCAGTATTGAGATTGAATTTTTGAACTTTGCGGTTTTTAGCTAAAAAGGATTACCCATGGCCCCCCCCATTGAACCCAACAAGCCTGGCTTCATTAGCTTGACCCATGATTTTCTTCCACCTGAAAATAAAATAGCTAAAAAAAAATACCAAAAAGATGTATCACCTGTCAGTCTGAAAGAGCCCGGCATACAGGCAGATGATGGGACGCAGGGAGCAAAAGCGATCACAAGCTTTGAAACAATAAAGCCAGTTAGTACAAGCCCCCTTATGGATGAAAAAAACTGTCCAGTACCAGAGCAGGAATTGGAAGAACTGCTCTCAACGGATGGAGAGCTTGCGAAAATTCATCGGGAAAATTCAGAAAATCACTATATCAGTGAGTCTGATAGAGCACTGAAATCATTAATGGAGTCCATAAACAATGGTGATCTGAATAATGATCTCTCCAACAAAAAAGCTCTATGTAGTTATAAAAATTTAGTCTTAAATCTTAATTTGCCTAAAGATTTAACAATCACCCTGACAATGCCATCAGGTGATACATTCTGTTTAATTCCTGTCAACAGCCGACTAAAGATTATAGATAACCTGCAACCACTGATTAGCACAGCGATCCAGCTTACTGAAGACATAAAAGATTCAAGAGCCAGCCAGCAGAGAGAGCTACCCCCTCCCTCCAGAAAAAAAGAAATTCTGGAAAATATCAATCAGCTACTCCCCAGGGTCAATAACCCTGAACCGTTTATATCGAGACTAAACGAAATAAAAAAACCACCAATATGCATCACAACCGATAGCTGCAAACCATCTCCTGCTGATGTGCAAAGCCGATCCACACCGGAGGCAGAGCTTGCCATCACAACCATAAATACCCCGGAGAAAATAGAAAAGCTGGCTGACCAGTTAACGGCACACCGGAAAAAAGTACAGTCATTCATCCGCTCGACGCAACGCTCATTGTTGGAAAATGGTCCGGATATGGGGTGGATAGCGCCACACTGGCCATACATTGAGGGCGGCCCACTGCAACAGGCAAGGCAGCTGGTTGGCAGTGGCAGCGAACATCTCAGCGCAAGACTGATAGCAATGACCGGCGCTATTGAAGATGATATAGCGGGCTTGAAAAGATATATACGGGATGCCGCCAAATACGATTTCAGAGGCGGCGAGCAATATCTTAGACAGGTGGATATCTATGCCGAAGTGGTCAGGCGGTTATCCAACACGCAGTCTGCAAAGAAAAAGGCTGACGGGGAAATCGCTGCAATTATCGATAGTAAAAGGGCAATCGCACTGACCAGTACCGGCAAGATGGCTCAGTGCGTTCCTGACGCCATTCAAGAACTCACCGGACTGCACAAGCAGCTAAAGAAACGATTCAATGCCGATCTATTTGAACAGGAACTTATGAAGGTTCTGGCAGAGGATAGCGAGTCGTTCAGCAGTCGACTTCATATTTATCAGCATGATCGATGGCACCAGGTCACTCTTGAATACACTCCGGCAGCGTCCATGCGTCTCCACGATGACCGTGCTGACACTGCTGATGCTGAAAACAGAGACCCTTTCGCAAATGGCTATCATGACAAATTGGCTCTTTCAATGGAGCGGAACTCGCCTCATGCAATAAATATGCTGGCCTATACCATGCAAGTTGATGGTCAGGAGACGGCCAGGCATATCCGGGTCGGCTGCCCTTATGCCTACAAGGAAAAAGGAGAGAATGTAGATCGCATAACCGATCAGCGCCTCGATGAAATCTTTACCGCCCTTCTGCTTCACAACCACAAACCGGCGTTACAAAATGCCATGGAAAATCCCGATCACCAACCCATTCAGCTGGATTGCCTGTACCTGAATTTGCTGAGCCCGGATCATATCCGCGATAGCCGTATTGCCAGAGCCGCAGGCCTTGAAAATGAAAAAGAATGGACTGAAAAGCTGCACGAAAAGTTAATGGAAATGTCCAATAAAGAGCGCACGCTAACCATCCATTACGCTGATGGCAGGTCCGCTGCCGTGAAAATCAGGCCACGGCCCATCATGCTGGTTGCACCCTGCAATAAACTGGCCCTGGCAGACAGGCAAAAATCATTGTCTGGCAAAATACTGATGGCTAATGCCAACACCTGGAAAACGGTGATGGAGGTCAATGGCGCTGCACTGCAACAATTAGTCGGTTCAAACCATCAGTACGGCGGCTTACTGGGAAAAAAGCTGCCAGTACTATCCGCCAGCAACCAGTACAGGGCAAAGGAGCTGGCTGATGATTTATGGGCGCTGTACAACACACCTGGCGGCCTGCAACAGGTTGCCGAACAATCAGGCCCCTTTTATTTCTCCGGAAAATTAAGAGAGCTATCCGCCATTATGGGAATGGACCTTTTCACCGGTTGCAAAAGCAATAAAGATCGAACCGGGCTCTCTGAAGCAGTTGAACAGTCGATGTCGACCTGTGGTACTACCGGTCTTACGGAGCAGTTTATGGTCTACGGTGGCCATATAATGATTCAGATGAAAAATACCGGCCTGCCTGGCTATAAACTGGATGGCACCCAGGCCAAACAGCTGGACGACAGTATATTTTCAAAATTAACCCGCCATTAAGACAGGTTTATGGGCGAAGACATCAACGACTTTTCTTTTGCCGTGAAAGAAAAATTGCCACGGAGACACAGAGGCACGGAGACAAGATAAAGTTTTACCTCTGTGTCTCCGTGCCTCCGTGGCAAATCTTTCATACCAGAGGGTGAAGAACAATCGTCATGAGTATTTGATAGCCAAACACACTGTAGGTGTCTGTGCCGGTCTGAACCGCTTTGAAATTGCCATGATCTTTTGACACCGGAAGTCCAGATAGTCTTTTATCGTTATTTCGATCCATGTTTATTTATTCCGGCCTTCTCCAGCAGGGAAGTATCATCGCTATCTGGCGTTAATCTATCCTGTTTCCGGCTGGCTCAGAAGCCAGTTACCTTGGTACACTTGAATTGTATTTTACTGATCGGAACTGGTTTGTGATTGCGTATCCTGAGATAGATCCCGTGGCGTTCAGCCTTGGCCCCTTGAGTGTGCACTGGTATGGCCTGATGTACCTCGCAGGCTTCGCACTGGCGCTCTGGCTGGGTGGTCTTCGTGCCCGGAGATCCGGTGGCCTGTGGCGTCCGGAACAGGTCAGTGACCTGGTTTTCTATGGGGCTGTCGGGGTTATCCTGGGCGGACGATTCGGGTATGTCATCTTCTATCACTTTGACTATTTTGTCAGAGACCCGCTCTGGCTGTTCAAAGTGTGGGATGGCGGCATGTCCTTTCACGGTGGCCTGCTTGGGGTGCTTGTGGCCATGTGGCTCTATGGTCGTTCTCAGGGTAAACGCTTTTTTCAGGTGACGGACTTTATTGCCCCACTGGTACCTTTGGGGCTGGGCCTTGGCCGAATAGGAAACTTTATTGGCGGCGAGCTTTGGGGCAGGGCCTCCGATGTGCCCTGGGCCATGGTGTTTCCCACCGATCCCGGTCAAATGGCAAGACACCCTTCCCAGCTTTATCAGTTCTTCCTGGAAGGGCTCGTGCTGTTTGGCATGCTGTGGTGGTTTTCAGCAAAGCCCAGGCCAAGAATGGCCATTTCCGGACTGTTCCTGCTGATCTATGGGCTGGCAAGGTTTGCCGTTGAGTTTGTCCGGGAGCCGGATGCCCAGCTTGGTTTCATCGCCTTCGACTGGCTGACCATGGGGCAGCTGTTGTCTTTGCCGATGGTCGTTATGGGTATAGTGTTTATGGTTTGGGGTTATCGTCACCATGCACTGGTAAATGGCATGAATAGTGATGACGCCACCTGGCTGGCAAAGACCAGGGTGAATAACAGCCCGAAGCAAAGAAACTGCCCAGAGCTTAAGCAAAAACATAGTGGATCGAAAAAACGATGAAAGAATATCTGGACCTCCTGCGCCATGTAAAAGACCATGGCACGTTCAAAGCGGATCGGACCGGCACGGGTACCTACAGTGTGTTTGGCTATCAGATGCGGTTTGATCTTTCCCGGGGCTTTCCACTGGTGACCACCAAAAAGTGTCACCTGAATTCAATCATTCATGAATTATTGTGGTTCCTCAAAGGGGATACCAATATCGGCTACCTGCAGGAAAACGGTGTCCGGATCTGGAATGAGTGGGCAACCGACGACGGTGATCTCGGCCCGGTTTATGGCAAACAGTGGCGCAGCTGGGAAGGGGCCAATGGTGAAGTGGTCGACCAGATTCAGTGGCTATTGAATGAGATCAAAACCAACCCGGATTCAAGACGCATGGTGATCAACGCCTGGAATCCATCGGTACTTCCGGATGTCGCCTACTCACCAAAAGACAATGCCGCTATGGGGCGTCAGGCGTTACCACCGTGCCACTGCCTCTTTCAGTTTTATGTTTTGGATGGCAAGTTGTCCTGCCAGTTGTATCAACGCAGCGCTGACATCTTTCTGGGAGTGCCTTTTAATATTGCTTCCTATGCGCTGTTGACGATGATGATTGCCCAGGTCTGTGACCTGGAGCCCGGTGATTTTGTTCATACCTTTGGTGATGCTCACCTGTACGCGAATCATCTTGAACAGGCAGAAGAGCAGTTAAGCCGCACACCTTACCAGCGACCTCAGATGAAGTTAAATCCGGCCATTCGTGATCTGTTTGAGTTTTCCATTGATGACTTTGAGCTGGTGAATTATCAAGCACATCCCCATATTAAAGCGGCTGTGTCCGTTTAACCGCGAGCCTCCTGGTGGTTTATCCGTGGGGCAACCTGCGGATTGACTCGTCAGGCGTGAACCTTTCAGGGGGGAGGTTTGCATAACCCTGCCTCAAACATAGCCTGTAGTATGGCGTTTCGGTTCTCTTGCAATGTGACCAGGTTCTGGTATTGGAGGGAGTTTTGCACAAACTTCAATGATCTGCGCTGTCTGGCGGCAAGAATCTTACTGTCTATATCCAGTGGGTCCTCTTGTGGATTTTGCCCGTAGTGGCGAATGATGTCGCTGGCAACAATAAATGTACCGGTCCGGCCTACCCCTGCGTGACAGTTAACCACCATCGGATTATTTGCCCGCTCCAGCACTGCCGGGTGTTTTCTCAAGGTTTCGGCAATCATCGTGATGGCTGCCAGCCTCACCGGATTGTTGGCTGTTCCATCAACCCACCCCATTTCATTGATGCGAAAGTGCGGTTTGCCATTAATTTCCAGCTGGTCAATCCTCAGCTTCATATCTGGCAGATCAATTGAACCGACCAGGCTTACTGATACGGAAGGCAATGTCTCCGTTCCTGTTGTTGTGGTGATTTCCAGTGCAGGAATGGTTTTCGGCTGATCAATGTCGGTTGGTCCAATGCGGGTGTTATCAGGCCTCTTGAGTTCATTCTCAGTGACCAGGGCAACGGAGATGGCCGTATCGTTCACTGCCAGCAGCTGCAGGAAACGGTTATGGGTTCTGTTGACGGCCCCCTGTGCCGCAATGAAACGACCGTAATGCATGTCGATGTAGTTGGCATGGTATGCCTGGCCAGGCATGGCGCAGTATGCCTCGTGACAGCTTATATTGCTGTGCTTGGAGAGGGCATAATTTCGGAAGTTAGCGGCACTGGCCCTGGCACAGGCCCCACCATTGAGATTTTGCTCAAAGGGAACATCTCTGGATCTTTTGCGCAGCTCCAGGAAACGTTTGGAGACCTCTGCGGAGCAGAACCGGGAGAAATTGGGAAACGTTTGCGTAACCGATCCAAGGGCCTTCAGGATGTCCTGCAGAGTTTCGGTAATGGCAGGCAGTTCTGTGCTGTTCCCGGTGATGACTGTCCGGATGGGCTGGGTAGCGGACTGGCGGTCATTACTGGCTGCAAAGCCCTGTGAACCGGGAAGAAGTGATTCAGCCTGAGCCGGTGAGCCTGCTGTCGGTGTTGGCGAAAGCTGCGCAATATTACGCTGAGTTAATGACGATGGGTTAAGGGTTTGACAAAGTGCAGTTGCCAGGCAAATAAGCCCAACAGTGGTAAAAACTGCGGTAGGTATAAAAGCACCACCGGACGCGATCGCTGCAGCGATAAAACCCGCGCCGACAAGCATAATTGTACAGGTACGGACTTTTTGCCAGGGCACTCGGGCGATTATTCCGGTGTTATTCCCGGGCTGCGCAACTGGATTATGGCGATAAACTCCGGTTGTTTCTGCAGTTGTCGAGGCTGTTGGCATCACTCACCCGGTACTGAAAGTCAGGTACTCCCGAAGTCAAAAATGAAACTTTTTCATTATTGTATGGTCATTGAGCTAGCAATCACTTTTAAATGGCGAACGGCCAGAGAAAATTGAGGAGTTTTCTGATGGGACCCATTTCGTGTTTCTCAATGTTCCGTGAAGTCTGGAAAGACAAAGAGGGTCAATATAGTTCTTTATATCGAGATCGCAAGTCTTCTGAGTTATTCTGGCGTCATGGTACCGGGCATCAGACCTTTACTACTGATCTTTACTGTAACAGCCTCTTACAAGATGTAACAGTTGACCATCCAGGCTGTTGCCTGGTCTCTTTTGATTCAGGAAAGCGAAAAATTGCTCCACTGAACTCTGGCACTCGACTGCTTTTCAGACACCAACTACCCCATGAATCGTTCCTGGAGCCGGGAAAAATCAAGGAACTGTCCGACAGGGATATTATCGTGCTCCATGGTTTTTCTGAACTTCATTATGCGCAGGCCTTTGAGCACCATCTAAGAGTGCGCTCTTATTATAACGAAGATGGCATTTGCATATTGGATAAATTCCCGAAATGGCCTTCGGCAGACCAAATGGCAAGTTATGGTTATGTATTTGCCGGGATTCAGTCCATCGGGTGCGCAACATACCTTAATATGGATTCAATCTGGCAACCTGAAGTGTATAGTAGCTATGATATGGAAGATATGAAACAATGGGATGGTACCCACATGACGGTGGAGGACATATACACAGATTCCCTTGAGGATGCAGCCTCAGAGTCCTGGCGAGATGGATATTTGTGGCGAGGTGGATATTATCGGCGAGATAAATATTGTATTGAAAAACAGGAATATCTTCCTCAACTCAATGATGCCCGCAGGCAACCTGTTCTTAAACAGAACTACAGAAACTTGCAGCAAAAAGAGTGGCTAATGCCGGTTCCGGCCTGGCGGTCAGTAGTACAAACTGAACACTCTTGCCTGCCCGAACTGCAGTTAATCATGCCTGCCGATTTTGATATTTTGCCCCATTGCAATCCTTCAGGTTTTGGTATTGCTGCCCGAACATGGCCGACAGGCCCGGCTGTTAGTTATGATCCATCCTCTACAGTTCCTGTTTTCCGACCGAAAGGAACATCGCTTCTGCCTCATTTGAGGCAACCCGTCAAATCTTACCCGTCGACATATCCCTTTTCCCAGTTAAGGACTTTGCATGTGGCCAGGTCTGGTGCTGATTCCCATTCTGCCACTCTGAAATTTGCCGGGACAGTGTTAAGGCGCATGATTTTGCGGCGGTAAAGTACCCCATCAGCAAAATCGCCGTGAACCCTCACCTCTAATAATTGCACCTTGCACCCGAGGGCATAGTGAGAATTTCCTGTTTTTCGATTTACATCATCCTGTTGGCTGGATGATAACCACTCGTTGGTCATTGGCAACGCATTAACTATTCCAAATTCGCAGGTTGCCTCTGGGGCGGAGAGAGCCCGGGTTCAGTAAGAGGCGAATCAAGGAGGGAACTATTTCATTATCGTATGGTCAGTGAGTTATCTGACACCTTTTAAACATAGAAAGAAACCTGAGGAGATTTTCTTAATGGGTCCAATTTCTTCACATTTCTCAATGTTTCATGAATTCTGGGGCGACGACGAAAATGTTGCTCGGGATCGCCAATCTTCCAAGTTATTCTGGCGTCATGGTACCGGACACAAGACTTTTACTACTGATGGTGCCAGTAACCGTCTGATAGAACAGGCAACAGTTGACCATGTTGGTTGTTGCCTGGTCTCTTTTGATTCAGGAAAACGAAAAGTTGCTCCGCTGAACCCTGACACTCGACTGCTTTTCAGACATCAACTACCCCATGAATCGTTCCTGGAGCCGGAAAAAATCAAGGAACTGTCCGACAGGAACATTATTGTGCTCCATGGTTTCTCTGAACTTCATGATGCGCAAGCCTTTGAGCACCATCTGAGAGTGCGCTCTTATTATAACGACGATGGCTCTTGCATACTGGATGAATTCCCGAAATGGCCTTCGGCTGACCAGATGGCAAGTTACGGTTTCGTTTTTTCTGAGATTCAGGTTCACGGTCCCGAGGGCAAAGCGTGCGTGGATATGGATTCAATCTGGCAAAGTAAATTGTGGACTAACTTTGCGATAGACGATATGAAAAGACAGGATGCTGATGACCTGAAAATTGAGGATATATACTCAGATTCCTGTAGGTTTACTCTGAATGTTGATAAACAGCAATACCTTGCTGAACTCAATGCCGCCCGTAGGCAACCGGTTCTGCAACTGAACCACAAAGGCTTGAAGAATAATAACATGCTGACGCCGGTTTCGGCCTTGCGCTCCGTGGTACAAACTGAAGACGCCTCCTTGCCCGAACTGCAGCTGATCATGCCTGCCGATTTTGATATTCTGCCCAGGTCCTATCCTGAAGGTTTTGCCGCCCCAACAGGGCCGGTTGCTGTTTGTGATCCATCCTTTACTATTCCTGTTTTCCGGTCGAAAGAAATATCGCTTGTGCCGCAAGTGAAGCAACCAATCAAATCGTACCCGTTTTCTCCTGTGGAGGATTCGCACCTGGCCGACTCTTCTGCTGATTCCGATTTTGCCACGCTGAAATTTGCTGGAGCAAGTGTTACGGCACCTGATTTTTCGGCGGTAAAGTACACATTAGTAAAATTGCCTTCGGTGTATGTGAACATAGTTGTCACCCCAATGGCACCTTAATACAAAGTGAGACCTTCCTGCTTTTTGATATACATCATTCAGTGCTGGACGATGTCCGCTGTTCATTGCCAATACATTAACAGAACCCAAATTGGCAGGTCGCAGCTGTGGTGGGAAGCGGGCGGCGACATTTTTCCAGTCTGAGAATAATGATGAAGTTATTCTGGGACAAATCCTGAACTGTCTGACACCTTTTAAAGGTGAGCAGTCGGAGAAAGAAAATTGAGGAGTTTTTTAATGGGACCAATTTCTTCACATTTCTCAATGTTTCATGAAGTTTGGGGTGGTGGCGATGACAAAAATGTTTTTCGGGATCACCAGTCTTCTGATTTATTCTGGCGTCATGGTTCCGGGCATAAGACCTTTACCAGTGATGGTGCCAGCAACAATCTCATAGAACAGGCAACCGTTGACCATGTTGGCTGTTGCCTGGTCTCTTTTGATTCAGGAAAACGAAAAGTTGCTCCGCTGAACTCTGGCACTCGACTGCTTTTCAGACACCAATTACCCCATGAATCATTCCTGAAGCCGGAAAAAATCAAGGAACTGTCCGACCGGGATATTATCGTGCTCCATGGTTTCTCTGAACTCCGGGATGCGCAAGCCTTTGAGCACCATCTAAGAGTGCGCTCTTATTACAACAAAGATGGTATTTGCATACTGGATAAATTTCCGAAATGGCCTTCGGCAGACCAGATGGCAAGCTATGGTTACGTATTTACTGAGGTTCAGGTTCACGGGGGCAAATGGTGCGTTGATATGGATTCAATCTGGCAAAGTAAATTGTCTATTAACTTTGTGATGGAAATGATGAATAAAGATCATTCCAACCTGACGATGGAGGACATATACGCAGAGTCCTGTTACATCGGGATAGTTTATAAAGAGAAATACCTTGCGGAACTCAATGCCGCACGCTGGCAACCGGTGCTTAAACTGAACCACAATAGCTTGCAGTTAAATGACAGGCTGACGCCGGTTCCGGCCTGGCGCTCAGTGGTACAAACTGAAGATTCCTGCCTGCCTGAACTACAGCTAATCATGCCTGCCAATTTTGATATTCTGCCCAGGTGCAATCCTGCAGGTTTCGGTATTGCCGCCCGAACGTGGCCGACAGGTCCGGCCGTTGGTTATGATCTGTCCACTGCTAATCCTGATTGCCAGCTGAAAGCAACATCGCCTTTGCCACAAGTGAGGCAGCCAATAAAACCGCCAGCATATCCCTTTATTCAGACAAGGGCTCTGCACGTGGCCAGGACTGGTGCTGATTCCTATTCTGCCACTCTGAGATATGCCGGGGCTGTGTTGATGCACCTGGTTTTGAGGCGGTAAATGACGGTTTACTCGTGATTTTCAGGTACCGGCAGCTGGGCAACACCCAGGTCAAGCACTTCTTCAATCACTTCCTGGTCATACTCGGTATCTGCCAGGGTACTGCTGACTTTGGCAAGATGAACCAGTGCATCGCCCTCATTGGCCAGTGGCAGCTGGCTAAGGCCAATAACAACGCCATCAAACGGTGCGGTGATGCCTTCACTGTCACTGGCGTCAAACGGATTCACAATGGTCATCATGGTGTCCCCTTCTTTGACTAGGTGACCCTGTTTGATATGAAGTAACACCAACCCATCCCTTGAGCTTCTCAGCCACTGGCTCTGGTTGCACTCCCATGGCTGAATAGCCGGTGTTTTGGCGGGTTTCCCGGGCAGCATATGTAGATGACGCATGACACGCATAACGCCTTTGAAGCCCAGCTTGATGGAAGCCTGTTCCAGTCGTAATGCTTCACCGGCTTCATAAACCAGTGCCGGAATGTTGTACTCATTGGCTGCATGGCGGAAAGAGCCATCTCTCAGGGATGAGTGGAGGATTACCGGCGCACCAAAGGCTCTGGCCAGACCAAGACATTGCTCGTTGGTCAGGTCGGTTCTCAGCTGTGGCAGGTTGGTTCTGTGAATGGCTCCGGTGTGGAGGTCCAGGGCGTAGTCAACGTGTGGAAAAATGCCCGTAGTAATCAGGTTGGCGAGCCTTCCGCCCAGAGACCCTTTGCTGGATCCCGGGAAGCAACGGTTCAGGTCTCTGCGATCAGGCAGGTAACGAATTTGCTGGATGAATCCGAGCTGATTAACCACGGGAATGACAATCAGGGTGCCATGGATTTTCGCCAGATTTTTAAAGCCGAGGATTTGTCGGCAGATTTCCACGCCATTGAGTTCATCACCATGAATGGCTGCCGTCACTAACAGGCATGGGCCTTTTTTGCGACCGTGAATAACCTCAATCCGAAGATCAATGGGCGTGTCGGTGTAGAGTCGGACGACCGGGATATTAAGGTGCTGTCGTGTACCTGGCAAAATGGTATGGCCAAATAGCTCTAGGGGTTGTGCTCTTTCCATGGAAGACTCCAGCCCCGGTCATCAGGCCTGAAAGGAAGAGACCGGGATTGAAAAGCATCACTCGGGTGTTTTTTTAATCAGAGTGATGGTGGGTTGGTGAAGTGGATTTATCCGGTAATTCGTGTGTTACTGGTGCGGCGATAGTTATTTTCAAGGTATTCGATAATGCAGTTGGCTACATCGTTGGCTGTTGCCCGCTCAATACCTTCCAGCCCCGGAGAGGAGTTGACCTCCATCACCAGGGGGCCGCGATTGGAGCGAAGAATATCCACACCAGCCAGCCTCAGCCCCATGGCTTTTGCCGCCTTTACTGCGGTAGCCCGCTCGTCTTTGGTCAGTTTCACCAGGCTGGCACTGCCACCCCGGTGAATGTTGGAGCGGAACTCGCCTTCAGGAGCCTGACGTTTCATCGCGGCGATGACTTTGTCGCCAATGACAAAACAGCGAATATCCGCACCACCGGCCTCTTTGATGTATTCCTGGACCATAATATTGGCTTTCAGGCCCATAAATGCCTCCAGGACACTTTCTGCCGCTTTCCGGGTCTCGGCAAGGACCACGCCAATACCCTGGGTGCCTTCCAGCAATTTGATCACCAGGGGAGCACCGCCAACCATATCGATCAGGTCAGGGATATCGCCCGGGCCACTGGCAAAGCCGGTAACCGGCAAGCCCACGCCTTTACGCGACAGCAGTTGCATTGACCGTAACTTGTCACGGGAGCGGGCAATGGCCAGGGACTCATTCAGTGAGTAACAGTTCATCATTTCAAACTGGCGAATAACCGCAGTCCCGTAGAAGGTGTTGGAGGCACCAATACGTGGAATCACAGCATCATAATGAGGCAGCTCCACCCCTTTCATATGAATACTGGGGTGTTTGTCATTGATATTCATGTAGCAACTCAAAATATCAATAACATCGATCGTATGACCTCTGGCTTCTGCAGCCTCAATGATGCGGCGGGATGAGTATAACCGCTCGTTACGGGAAAGTAGCGCAATTCGCATTGGGTAATTCCTGATAAAAGGTCATTCTGCGCTCTGGCTGAAAACCTGGTTCATGACTGATTCAAATTAAAAGGCTGAGAAAAAGTATGGCTTACCAGAGCGCTTTTTACTGAATATGCGCAGACCAGCAGATACATAAAACTGTGTTATAAAAGTAGTACTCGTTTTTTGCTATGAGCATGCGACTGTTGCTGGCTTTGTCGCCATGTCATGGTTGGCGATGAGCCGGGTGTTCTGCTCATGGTCGCTTATTCCATCGTCACAAAAGAGATCCGGGTAATCGCTTGTCAACAGCAATATAAATCAAAGCGGGCTGACCAACTGCAGCCCTTGGGTAGAGGAGAGATCCTGATCAGTAACGGGGGTCAGTTTACCAGTGGTCAAAGACCAGGTGCTCGTCTCCGAGTAACTCCCGCAACCGTTTGCGTTCAAGGTGAAGCTCCGCTTTCGACCGTTTTTTCTCATAGTCGGCCTGGCGGGTGCGATAACGCTTTTTAGCTTTGGCCGCTTTTTCAAATTCTTCTTCGAAGTCTGGATACTCTTCCATCTCTGCCTGCTCTGAATGCCAGTCAAGACAAATAGAAAACAGCCGTTCCACATCTGCAAACCATCGTTCACAGAGGCTGGTCTACAAGAGAGCGGAACTGGCGTTGCAGCGCTAATTTCTGGTAAAACCGGGGTTCAGTCAATAAAAAAAAACAGGGCCAGAGTAAAACAGGATGAATTCCTGTTTTTTATGATTTAGTTGTTTTTTAGTCTGAAAATAAGGCGTTTTTTCTATAATTTTTCTTTTCTGATGGCATATTTTTAGTGTTTTATGTTTTTTTAGTGAGGGGCTGAGTGATTTTTCCCGGTTTTTTGCTGGATGCTGCTGAGTGAAGCGCCATAAAACCCGTGCCAAAAAGTGGTTGCTCTGGGGTTACGGTCATCGTTACTTAGTCTCAACGCTTTTTTCGGGTATGCTCACAAACTTTAGATCAATCGTCCGGCAACCAGCTCACCATCATGTTCTTCCCTGATATCTTCCACTTTTTCCGCAATTACTGGGCAAACGACCGGATTAATTACAGTGTAAAAGTCTTTTTTGCCCTGACTGGCGTTACCCTGCCTGCCTGGTATCGGGGATCACCTGATGACATCACGCCCATGGTTCTGGGTGTTATTGCCGCTGCCCTGGCTGAAGTGGATGACAACCTCTGGGGAAGGATTAAAGCGCTGATCATGATGCTGGCCTGTTTTCTGCTGGCATCACTGTCCATTGAGCTGCTGTTTGATTATCCATTGCTTTTTGCTGCAGGGCTGTGCAGTTCGACATTTGGATTTACCATGCTCGGTGCCATGGGGCCAAGGTATAGCAGTATGGCCTTTGCCTCGCTGTTGCTGGCGGTTTACACCATGCTGGGTGCGGGGGCAAGCCAGAGCCTGTGGGAGCAGCCGCTGCTGCTGCTCAGTGGTGCGCTCTGGTATGGTTTGCTGTCTCTGGTCTGGCATATTCTCTGGCCTAATCGCCCGGTGCAGCAATCCCTGGCCAATATATTTAAAGAGCTGGCGGGTTATCTTGACAGTAAAAGTCAGCTGTTTGATCCCGTCACCAATATGAACCCTCAGCCTCTGCGCCTGGAGCTGGCCAGAAAAAATGTCAGTGTTGTTAACGGCCTGAACCAGGCCAAGGCTTCTTTGCTCCAGAGAGTCCGCCGACAGGACAGTGTGAGCGCGCAGCCTTTCCTGCACATATATTTTCTTGCCCAGGATATTCATGAACGGGTGAGTTCCTCCCATTATCGCTATCAGGATCTGGCAGAGCACTTTTCCCGCAGCGATATTCTTTTTCGCTTTCAGAAAATGTTGCGAGTTCAGGCCAAGGCATGCCGGGCCATAGCCCGTTCTCTGGCCATGGGGCAAGAGTATCTGCATGATAACGAGAATGCAGCGGTTCTTGATGAGCTGCAGCAGTCGCTGAAATATCTGCAACAACAGGGAAACCCTCAGTGGCGATCTCTGCTGGTTCAGCTGGAATATCTGCTGAAAAACCTGACGACAGTGGAATTACAAATATCATCTGTGGGACACCCGGACTCAGAAATATCCGCCGACGAGCGCATATTGGCTGATTCCAACCCCAGGGGAATCAAGGCTCACCTGCTGTGTATCTGGCATGAGTGTCGCCTGGACAGCCCTCTATTCCGACATGGCCTTCGTCTGGCAACGTCGCTGACACTGGGTTACGGGCTCATTCTGGGGTTGCACCTGCAACCCGGTTACTGGGTTCTGCTGACCATCCTGTTTGTCTGTCAGCCGAGCTACAGCGCTACACGGCAGAAACTTGCCCAGAGGGTCGTTGGTACGCTTGCCGGGCTCCTGACCGGCATACCACTTTTGTACCTTTTTCCGGGGCAGGAAGGTCAGCTGGTTCTGATGGTGATCAGCGGTATTCTGTTTTTTGCATTTCGTACCGTACGCTATGATCTGGCCACAGCGTTTATTACCTTGCTGGTGTTGTTTTGTTTTAATCAGCAGGGATTGGGCTTTGCTGTGATTATGCCTCGTCTGGGGGATACCCTCCTGGGCTGTCTGCTGGCCGTCACTGCGGTTGTGTTTATTCTGCCTGACTGGGAATCCAGGCGGCTGAATCGGATTATGGCATTGACCATAGCCAGACATAGAGAGTATCTGGCTCAGGTTATGGCGCAGTACCAGACGGGTAAACGGGATACATTGGCCTATCGCCTTTCGCGTCGTCATGCGCACAATATGGATGCCCGGCTCAATGCCGCCATTATGAATATGCTGACTGAACCGGCCCGCTATCAGCGGGCAAAGGATGAGAGCTTTCGCTTCCTGACCCTTTCCCATGCCATGCTGAGTTACATCTCCACTCTGGGGGCACACCGGATGCTGTTGGCTGGAGACTCTTTTCACGAAGGGCTGCTGGCACAATATCAGTTTATGGATAACCATCTGCGATTGTTGGAGAAACAGTTGATGGGGATCTCTGTGCAAAGTCGTGGAGGTCTTTCTATAGCAGAATTAACCGATGAGCGGCCTGAAACCCGTTTATTGCTGCAACAGTTACAGCTAATGTTTCAAATCATGCCGGAAATGCATCTTCTGGCTGTCGAGATTTACAATAAATTAAATAAGCCTGGAAGTCAGTAACTCAGCTATCAGGACGGAGGTTTTAATCATCATATTGTCGATTAATAGCGGGGGCGAAGGATTTAAATTAAGGTGAGAAGTCTGGTGCAAGGGTCATAATGGCATAAGCCTTCTTCTACCAACTGAGAGATACTTTGATGGGCTGCATTGGATGGAATATTTTCCAGACTGAAAAATTTCAGGTTGATAGTCCAGTACTTTTGCAGCGCAATCGGATTAAGTATGAGCTGATTTCTCGATACATCATACCATTCGGTGAATTTATGGTATTCATTCACATCTTGCTTAATCCACTCAAGCATCGGGTTTTTCTGAGCCGCCAAAAGATTGGTTTTTTCCGTAACCGGGGGTTGATGACTGGCTCCTGCTTCAGATGCAGATAACGGCTTGTTGTGACTGGCCAGATCCGATGGGTCAGATGCCCGGACGGACGATGATTGCCAGAGTGGTTCCTGAGTCGTTACTTTTAACGCATTCAGGACCATAGGATGTCGTAAATTCAAAGAAAAAATATTCCGGCTTTCATCGTAGGTCCAGTAGTTCTGTACTGCAAAAAAACGGGCAACAAAATCAAACTCAGTTCGTTCACGATACCCGGATGGATTGGTTGATAGCCATTTGGTCGTCAATTTTTTCATGTCGATTATAAGCTCGCCCGCTGCTCTGTCATGCCATGTTGCAAAGCTTTGCTGCCCATCAGCATTTGAAAAAATAAAAGACAGGCAGCCTTCGCAGCTTCTTGTTGTTGGTGCTTTGTAAGTTGGCTTTATCGGATCAGCCTGTTTGGCGGACTGAGCACTCAATGGTGTTTTCCTGGCGTCTGTTCGAGCCTCAGGGAGTGTGCTCCTGGTCTGGGCCATACCAGGTGTTGAGCACCCTGTATTTGCCAATGTTGATATCGTGATTTGAGGTGGGGTTGTAATAGGAGTAGCTTGCCTTGAAGTGGATTGTGCAATGGATTGGTTATTCTTTACTGACGAGGTGGTATCAGCTGAGTAGTGTTTGAACTTAAGTTGGAAAATGATTTCATATGAATCGGTAAGCCCTACACATTCAACATCATTATTCTTGATTTCTTTTATTAAGGCATCTTGTAATGTTTCGCCATTAACTACGTTAAATTGCTGCTGAAGTGTACTCCATTCTTTCTTCACTTGCTCAGTATTTATTACTTTAAATGTTCCCCGGTCTTTATTAATCCATTGAACAGATAGGCCAATATCTGCCTGTCTTGCCAAAAAAGTACAGGCATACAACTGTGGTGACCTTGCTATTTCATGTTGAGTCTGTGTGGTTATGTTCAGTCCTGTACCCGAAGAGTGTGTAGATAAGGATCGTTCTGGCCCTTTACGTCGCTCAGGTATATTGTAGGGCGCATGCTGATGACGCAATGCTTTGGTAGTTGTCTTTTTGGTAACCAGGTCGGCCTTATACGACGAGAGTCTGTACTGCTGACCAGACAGGGCGGTTATATCTTCTGAGTGGCATAAAGCATTATGTAATTCACTGGGATTCAGGACGCCTTTAAGACGTTGATCTTGCTTCCATTGAGCTTCTGTCAGGTACCAGTCATTTATTTTCAGAATACCTTGTTCCTTGTTAAGCCATGTGACGGGGGGCTCATTTGCACTGCTCTCTAAAAAAGCATGCAGACAGGTTGGTTTATTACGGGGTAAATGACTTTCCGTCTGGCTTCTAAGTGCCATTTGTCTTTGTAAAACCGGGGTGGATGTGCTGGATGGCGCAACCTGATACCCCGTGTGGTATAACTGTAATTGAGTATGACCTACCAGCCACTGGTTATATTCCATCTGTTCATGAGTGGCAGAGAGAGGATGGTTATAGGCAAGGGGAGTGAAGTATGTGTTTTGAAAACTGGTATTTTTAGGGTCCATTGCAATAAACATAATTTAATGAGATTGAAATCTTTGACCGAAAATATGCCTGTTAGTTCCTTTTGTTTTTACTTTTGTGGGCTCACCGGTTATTGATGAGCCCTGATTTATTGGCTTCTGATGTTATCGGCCAATGGTTTCCGCCAGGTTGATCAGCACATTGCGCAGCAGTTTCAGGCGGGGCTCGATGGAGTCCAGCACCAGAAACTCGTTGCGGCTGTGCATGGCACCGCCAATCGGGCCGAGGCCATCAATCGTGGGCACGCCCAGTGAGCCGGTCAGGTTGGCATCGGAACCGCCACCCACTGCCTGCCAGGTAATGTTCAGTCCCATATCCTGACCGGTTTTTTCAATCAGGGCCATCAGCTTTTCACTGCCTTCATTCGGGGTAAAGGCCGGCTTGTGGGCTTCGCGGGTCAGCTTGATATCAATGCCCGGCAGTGAAGGGTTTTCCAGCATGTGCTGGATCTTACTTTCCAGACGGGCGTAGTCATCGTTATCCCAGAAGCGGATATCCAGGACCGTGGACGCATAGTCAGGTACTACGTTACCGGCAGAACCACCCTTAACAACACCAAAGTTCAGGGTGGTGCCAGTTGCAAAGTTGGTTTCCCGGTTCAGAGTGGTGATCCAGTGCGCCAGCTCAGTAATGGCAGAAATACCTTTCTCGGGCTCATTGCCTGCGTGCGCCGCTTTGCCCTTGAACTCTACCTGGTAAGAGGCCATGCCTTTACGGGCTTTAACCAGTGATCCATCAGCACGGGCAGCTTCAGCCACCAGTACATAACGGCTTTTGCTGGCAATGCCCTTGAGCCAGTCGCCGGAGTAGATTGAGCCGATTTCTTCATCCGGATTCATACAGACGCAGATGTTCAGACGACCAACGACGTCTTCTGGCAGCTGGCTGATGGCCTTAAACATATTGAGCTGGCCGGATTTCATATCAGCCACGCCCGGGCCGTAGGCTTTTTCACCATCATGGGTCAGGGACCATTCGGCCACCGTGCCTTCCGGGAAAACGGTATCCAGGTGTCCGATCAGCATGATGTCGTACTCTTCGGCTTCCGGCTTATTGGTCGCCAGCAGGCCCGGGCCTACTTTTTCATCAAAGGTATGACGGGTAACCTGCCAGCCGATGCCCTGGTATTTTTCGGTCATGATATCAGCAACCTTGCTGACACCCGCGGGGGTCCAGGTTCCGCAATCGACGTTAATCAGTGGCTTCAGCTCTTCCAGATATTGATCCAGATTGAAGTGTTGATCACTCATGATGGCTTTATATTTCCTGCTTTGAGGTTAGGTTGTTTACCGGAACCGGGACAGCGGTGATGATGATCATAAATAAGCCGCTGGCTTTTCTGGCAAAGCTCAATTTACGATCTTTGTACCAAATGCAGAGGCGGTTGTACTGGCGTTTAGGTAGAATTCCTGATCAGTATTTACCGTTTTTCAGCAACCTATAAGAGAAGCAATGAAAACATGAAATTGTACGCAAGGCAGCAAGGGCAGGGGGCTGATGTGATCAGTTTGCATGGTCTGTTTGGCTCTCAGGAAAACCTGGGGATGATCAACCGTGGTCTTGCTGAATCATTTCGTGTTCATGGGCTGGATCTGCGCAATCATGGGCGCTCACCCCATGATGGGGCGATGAATTATCCGGTCATGGCGGAAGATGTTCTGGCCTATATGGATGATAATCAGCTTGAGACAGTGCATTTGGTTGGCCATTCCATGGGCGGTAAAGTGGCGATGACCATTGCTTTGATGGCACCGGAGCGCGTTACCAGGCTGGCTGTGATCGATATTGCGCCGGTCACTTATCAGGAAAGGCGACACGACAGTATTCTTGAAGGGTTGTCGTCCATGCCTTTGCATACGCTGAAAAGCCGTACTGAAGCGGACCGTTTTCTGGAAGCTTATGAACCAGAACAAGGTGTGCGTCAGTTTCTGCTGAAAAACCTCTACCGTGATGAGCAGGGGCACTATCGCTGGCGGGTGAACCTGCCTGTGATTATGGCGCATTATATGGAAATTCTTGTTGGGCAGCACTCTGATACGGGGTTTGCCAATAAAACCCTGTTTATCAAGGGCGGTGAGTCTGACTATATTTTGCCGGAACACCGTGAGCAGGTGCTGGCACTCTTTCCATCAGCATCTATGCGGGTGATACCGGGCGCGGGCCACTGGGTTCACGCCCAGAAGCCAGAGTTGGTGACTCGGACACTGTTGCGCTTTTTCGGATGAGTATTTCTACAGACGCTACCCGCCTCCCGCTACCCGAAAAGCTGAACCACCTGAGCTTTTGCGGGCAGCGGGTGGCGGGAAGCGGGCGGCGACAATAATCCCTTACACAGCGTCCGGCTGGTTTTCCGGTGCCGCATCAATAAATGCAGGCTGCGCATTGCAGTGCTGGTAGATTTTATGGATTTTTGGGAAGTCTGACATGTCTATCTTAAAGCGCAGGGCATTAAACACTTGTGGTACAAGGCAGATGTCGGCTATGGAGGGCTGTGCCGAGCAGCAGAAGGGCTGGTCATCCAGCTGTGCTTCCAGTGCGGTAAAACCTGTGTGAATCCAGTACTTGTACCACTGTGTTTTGGCATCGTCACTCACTGCCAGTTCCTGCTGCAGGTATTTCAGTATTCTGAGGTTATTGATCGGGTGAATGTCGCAGCTGATCTGGTAAGCCAGGCTACGAAGCTGGGCTTTTTTCCAGGGATCTCCGGGGATAATGGAGCGTTCCGGGAATGACTCTTCCAACCACTCAATAATGGCCAGAGACTGGGTGAGCATTCCTTTATCGGTGGTGAATGTGGGTACCAGTCCCTGGGGGTTGATATTTTTATACTCCTCCGAGTTCTGCTCACCTTTCAGCAGGTTGATGGCCGATTGTTGATAATCAAGCGCTTTCAGGTTCAGGGCAATTCTTACCCGATAGGCAGCCGATGAGCGGAAGTAGCTGTAGAGTTTCATGGTGTTTATTCTCCAATATCCGCCCGGGCAGACAAATCAGCCTGAGCCGGTAAAACTGTCGCCTGCACTTCACCGAAGCCGATACGGGCATGTCCGGCTTTTTCACACCAGCCTGTGAAAATAACGGTATCGCCATCTTCGAGGAATGTTCTTGTCTCACCGTTGGGCAGAGTCAGAGGTTTTTTCCCGCCTCCGGAAAGCTCCAGCAAGGAACCCGCTTCTTCCGGGTCAGGGCCTGACTGAGTGCCGCTGCCAAACAGATCACCCGGCCGGAGGTTGCAGCCATTCACGGTATGATGTGCCACCATCTGGTTGATGGTCCAGTAGGAATGACGAAAGCTGGATTGGGACAGTTTCGCAGGTGAATCTCCTGCCTGTTCCATCTGTCTGCTCAGTAGATGCGCAGAGAGCTGAATATCAATGGAACCCTGCTGGCGGTTTTTCCGGGAGTCAAGGTAAGGCAGTGGCTGGGGATCACTGGCGGGGCGTTCAAAGCTGGTCAGGTAAGGCACCAGCGCTTCCAGGGTGACAATCCAGGGTGAAACGGTGGAAGCAAAACTCTTGGATAAAAATGGCCCCAGTGGCTGGTATTCCCAGGCCTGAATATCCCGGGCGGACCAGTCATTAAACAGGCAGAGACCAAATACGTGTTGATCAGCCTGATCCAGCGTGATCGGTTCTCCCGGGGCATTGCCGGGGCCAATGAAGATCCCCATTTCCAGCTCATAATCCAGCCGTTTACAGGGACCAAAAGAGGGAGTGTCAGCATCGGGCGCTTTGGTCTGGCCGCAGGGGCGGTGAAAATTCTGGCCTGATACGTCAATAGACGATGCACGGCCATGGTAGCCAATGGGCACCCATTTATAGTTGGGCAGCAATGGGTTATCGGGTCTGAACAGTGAGCCTACGCTGGTGGCGTGGTGGATGGAGGTATAAAAGTCGGTGTAATCACCAATCTGGCAGGGCAGGCGATATTCCACCTCGTCCATGGCAACCAGACAGCCCGACAGTTCAGCTTCTTCCGGGGCTCCGGTACGCAGGGCTTTGGACAACGCCGATCTCAGGGATGACCAGTGCGCAAGGCCAAGCCCCATAAATCGGTTGAGGGTTTCATCACCGCACGTTTCCAGGGCCTCACTGGACAGTCCTGAAGCAATGCTTGTGTGGGAAACGGCGGCAAGATCCAGAACCTGGTTGCCAATGGCGACACCTGCCCGAAAAGATTCACCACTGCCTTTACGTCGGAAGATGGCAAAGGGCAGGTTTTGAATGGGGAAATCACTGTTTTTGTTATTGGCTGATGTAACCCAGCTGGTCAGGTTGACATCGTGTGTTTCATTGAGTGCTAGCATGATGGGCTTTCAGTCTCCGGCGTATGTGAGAAAAACGGCAAGTTATTTATTCTTATCGGCTAAAGTGCTTCTTGAGCCCTTTCCAGCAATCAATATAGTCGGTTTGGCGGGCATTACTTTCCAGCGCAAACCGGGTTGGCGCATAGATAAAGCGAGACTCAAACATAAAGGCCATGGTGTCTTTGTAGCGCACAGGCTTCAGCTCTGCGGCACTGGCTTTGTCAAACACTTCAGCCTCGGGTCCGTGGGGGGTCATGCAGTTATGGAGGCTGGCTCCGCCGGGTACAAATCCTTGTTCCTTGGCGTCATAAGTGCCGTGAATCAGCCCCATAAATTCACTCATGACATTGCGGTGATACCAGGGCGGACGGAAGGTGTTTTCAGCCACCATCCAGCGGGGCGGGAAGATAACAAAGTCCACATTGGCGACCCCGGGGGTGTCACTCTGAGAGGTTAATACGGTGAAGATGGAGGGATCAGGATGGTCGAAGCTGACGGTGTTGATCACATTGAAGCGGGACAGGTTGTATTTATAGGGTGCAGAAGTGCCCACCCAGGCGACCACATCCAGGGGAGAATGATCCAGGCGGCAGCTGAACAGGTTTCCGGCAAACTTGGCCACCAGTTCAAACTCACCGTCGATATCTTCAAAGCAGGCCACCGGATAATGGAAGTCCCGATCATTGGCATAACCATTGGCTCCTACCGGTCCACGTTCGGGAAGAGTCAGTGGCGCACCGTAGTTTTCGCAGATGTAGCCTCTGGCTGTGCCTTCCGGTAGTTGAATCTGAAATTTGATGCCCCGGGGGATAACCAGAATCTCGCCGGGAGGTACATGCAGGTGGCCCAGCTCGGTGCGTGCCAGAATGGCTCCCTGTTGAGGGACAATCAGCAGCTCACCATCGGCGTTGTAAAAGAAGCGGTCGGTCATATCCCGGTTGGCCAGGTACATGTGCACAGCAGAACCGGTCTGAGTGTGGAGGTCACCGTTAGCCGCCATGGTGACCAGGCCATCAATAAAATCGGTTTCTTCTGTCGGGAGGTCAAGCGCGTCCCAGCGCATCGGGTCCGGGGGCGCTGGCACCTCAGTTACAGGACCAGAGCGAAGCAGGTTTGATGCTATTGGCTGATACTTGCCCTGGGCTGCTGACGGGCGAATCCGGTACATCCAGGTCCTTCTGTTTTGATGTCTTGGTGCGGTGAATGCGGTTGTGGAGAATTGCTCTGCATAGAGCCCCATGGGCGCACGTTGCGGATTGAATTGCCCGATGGGGAGGGCTCCTTTCAGGGCTTCGGTTTCATGTTCGTTACCAAAGCCATGGAGGTATTGGAGTTCGGAAGGTGTTGTCATTCGTCATTACCCCATAATCGTAAAGTCGATTTTTGATCAGCACAGAACATTTATGGCAACTGGTTCAGAAAAGCGTTACTACTGGTGCTATTGTTGTTATGCCTTATTTATGAACCATTTCTATCGGCGATGCCATAAATAAAAAATGCCACATTCAATAAGTGGCATTTTTGGGCTGGTGATATGATTCAGAGGCGGGGTTTGTAGCTGGGCTGGTTGATATCGTCAACATCATCAAACTCTTGAAAGCTTTCTGAAATACTGTTTTTCAATTTGCTTTTCTCAAAGTAGTCTTCAATGCCCTTTCTTATGGTTGATGATTTAAGCCCCTTGTGCCTTGCTTTGCGTGCTTTCGCCTTTCTGTGTTCGTGATTGCTGTTCCACAAAGCATCATCCCAATCATCCTGATGCATGGACTTTATCCTGGTCATAACTACATCCTTATGTTTACTGCTCCTAACAATAAATCTAGGAAAGGATACGGACCTATTTAATAAAAAATGGTTATATGATTCTAATCGATTAATTCTGAAAGATTTCTGAGATCCTTCAGTAATGCTGACTGTGGCAGTGCTTTAGTATTCAGCGGAAAATTGACCATCGATTGTTGATGGCCTGTCAGTAACCGTTTGATTTCAGGTCAACTTTCATTGGTTTATCACCCACTCTTACAACACTGCTTTCTATCTGGCCGTCTGGCAACAGATCAACCACACGAAAGCCCGGTTGCCTGGTATCCGCCAGAAAATCATCCGATTCTGGCGCAAACTGAACACAGGTCGAAGGGGTTGCCATAACCGGAAGATCGCAGAATTGATAGGTTCTGGCCTGGTGCACATGGCCGTGAATGATGCCCCGGACCGTGTTGTGACCAGTGATAACCCTGGCCAGATCCTCCGGGTTTTGCAGCATGATCTGATCCATCCATCGACTATTGATGGGGGCCGGGTGATGATGGAGAGCCAGAAGCGTATGCTTGTCCGGCTCCTGCTGCAAGCAGGTAGCCAGCCGTTCCAGCTCAGTTTCCCTGAGATAGCCGTGTGTTTTGCCTTCGACCTGAGTGTTCAGCAGGACTATTTGCCAGTCACCCAGAATAATCTGCTTTTGCAGCGCCGATGGGTTTATCGCCGCCATAAGATGGGGCTGATCATGATTGCCCGGCAACCAGTAGCTGGGCGCATTGATTTTTAACAGTTTTTCTTTCAGGTGATGGTATGAGGTGGCACTGTCATCCTGGCTCAGGTCTCCGGTGACCAGAAGGCCATCAGGTTCCCGGTAGTCTTTTTGTATTTTTGTCAGCACCTCATCCAGAGTCGCTGAGGTATTTACTCCCATCAGTGTCGAGCCGGAATCAGCAAAGAGGTGAGGATCGGTAATCTGCAGGACTCGAATTCTGGCGGTATTCATCGGCTGTTTGTATCAGTGTCTTTGTTATCCAGCCTGAGCGGTGCCTATTCCCGGGGAAGAATGTGATGTTCTCAGGCTACGGGTTTTCTGTATCAGCCCTATCAAGCTTGACCACAGGGCACCATCATAGCCCGCCACATCAGGATTGAAAATGGAGTAATGCCGGTTTTGGGAAGCCGTGCGGGGTTTTGATGGAGGCGATGTTTTTTTGAGTATGAACCCGAAACCGGGATCACAACTGTTTACCCTGTCTTTTCTGTATAAGTTCGACAGGCAGGTAAAGCGTAATCAAGCCATTGAGCCAGAAACTGATTATGCTGCTCTTTTTCATCGGGCTGATGCATTTTACTATTGGGATAATCGTACCGTGGCTGTAGTATCTGGCTTGTTTTTCGGGAGACAATTTCGGCCATTTTAACGTCGTGATAAAGACGCACTTCGGCTTTTGGCATGTTGAATAATTGCCCCCAGTCAGCTTCCATTTGCAGCGTTAACAAAGTGGTAAATGGTGACCGTTCCAAAACGTCAATGACCAGCCATTCCACGCCGCTTGCCAAACTGTTTCTGTGTTTAACCGGCAGGCGAAAGTGTTCCTGATCTGATAACTCAGGCAGCAGACGCATTAAACGCAGGTAGTTACTTTCACAAACCTGTTGCAGGCGGATCAGGTTGACACGGTAGTTGGGTTTCAGCGAATGTCTTTTCATAGCACCTATTATAGCGTCCTCCTGCCTTCACCCTGAAGAAGCAATATCCATAGAGGAATTCGTCACACTACTGCATTTTTTGTGCAAATTAGTGTAGATTTCCTTGATCTGAGTTTGCTACAGCGATTTTATCCCCAACCAGGAACCAGTCAGGCTACCGTTAGCCGGTGAAGAATGACTGGCGAACTTTCCAAGGATCACAAGATTATGTCACGAAATAGTCGTAGAGGGTTTCTGCTTGCCGCCCTGGCGGGTGCCGTATTAAACGTGCAGGCTGCACCAACTCAGTACAATCTGCTCGATGTATACAATATGGCGCTGAAGAATGATGCCCAGCTGGCGGCGGCCGAGGCATCCATGAAAGCGGTTCAGGAGACGGTTAACCAGGGCCGTTCGGCATTGCTGCCCACCCTGGGTTTGTCTGCTAACACGCAATATAACAAGACATCTTCTGAGTTGACGAATGGTTCAGATACTGATGAAAACTATAACTCTCATGGGTGGGGCGCGACATTAACTCAACCACTGTTCAATATGAACAGCTGGTTCAATTATGAGCAGGCCAAGTCTGTCGGGGATCAGGCTTCTGCTGTATTTGCCAATGCCCGGCAGCAGTTGATCCTGCGTGTGGCAGAGTCTTATTTTAATGTGCTCCGGTCCGAAGACAGCCTGATGACCGCAAAAGCCCAGGAAAGAGCATTAAAGCAGCAACTGGATCAGGCGCGTGAACGTTACAATGTGGGGCTGATTGCAGAAACAGACGTGCTGGTGGCCCGTGCAGCTTATGACAATGCCCGCGTAGCCCGCATTCAGGCTGAGAACCTGGTCTCTGTCAGCTACGAAGGGCTGCGGACCATTGTCAACCAGGATGTCACCGATATTGCCCAGCTGGAAAAGGCAATGCCAGTGGTTGCGCCAATGCCAAACAATCCTGAAGAGTGGGTGAGCATGGCACTGGCCAATAACCTGGGGTTAAAAGCGGCCCGGGAAGGATTAACGGCTTCTGAGTCCAAAGTAAAAGCCAGCAAGTCTGGTCATGCTCCAACAGTTAATGCGTTTGCCAGCTATAACTACAGCTCTAACAATTCCAGCCAGGCCTCAGGACAAGGTACTTTCTCTGGCGATCGTACTGATAGCGTTGTTGGCGTTCAGTTCGATCTACCGATCTTCGCTGGTGGCGCTATCACCTCTACTTCCCGTCAGGCAGGCTATCAACTGGAAGAAGCCCAGAAAAATTACGATCAGCAGCTCAGGGGCACCAATGCCAATACCCGTAACCTGCTGAGAACCGCTACCTCGGATGTGGACCGGGTTCATGCCAGCTGTCAGGTGATTATCTCGTCAGAAAGTGCCCTGAAAGCGACTCAGAGTGGTTATGAAGTGGGTACCCGCAACATCACTGATGTTCTGGACGCTCAGCAGCAGCTCTACTCTTCCATCAGTAACTATCTGAACACCCGTTATGACTTTATCGTTAATACACTGAAGCTCAAACAGGCTGTGGGAACTCTCAGCCCGACAGATCTCGAAGAGCTGAACCAGTGGATGACGGATGCCAGTGGCGAACTGTCTGTTCCGGATCAGTGCGGTGGTTAATTACTGATCATCATGGCATTTCTGTAAAAATGGCTTCTGGTGGAGCCATTTTTATTTGGAGTCAAATGGCTGCTGATACTGAATCCACTCTTCTATACTGAGTAGATACTCGGTTATGGACGATAATGTCATGGATGAGCATATCAGGAACTGCGAAACCCGTATGAAATTTTATGTGGATGAAGGGTGTTCTCTGGCAGAGGCCTTTCTTAAGACCTTTGCCTATGAAGACCTGGAAGAACAGCAAAGGGTTATGAATCGGATTCTTGGCAAATTGTCCATCCAGGGGCTGCAATCCGGTAACGATTACTATTTTGTAGACGGCAGTCGTCTGAATATTGATCCTGCGGTGGATTCAATGCTGGCCACCAAGTCGTCCAACACCAACTTACGCCCCGGACTGTAACAATGTTTACTTGCCGGACGGCATAAGCTGATCAACCAGCATCAATGTCTTTTGCAGTGCTCCCCGGTTGTTACGGACAAACTCTCCGGCATGCAGGCTCATACTTTTATACTCCTCTTTATCCTGCACCAGGCTGATGGCGCTCCGGGCGAGCGCTTCGCTATCGTTAACAATGTTCAAACCTCCCGCCTGAATCAGAGATTCGCTGATCTCTTCAAAATTAAACACATGAGGCCCGGACAGCACCGGCAGGTTTAATGCCGCTGGTTCCAGCATATTATGCCCGCCCGTTGGTACCAGACTGCCACCCACAAAGGCTATATCAGAGGCGGAGAACAGCTTCATCATTTCGCCCATGGTGTCCCCGAGAATAACCCTGGTCTGATCAGAAGGCTGGGTTCCCTGGCTATGGCGGACCACAGGGAGCTGGTTGTCCAGGATCAGCTGGTGGACACGGTCAAACCGCTCAGGGTGTCTGGGAACCAACAGTAATCGTACTTCCGGTGACGCTGCCAGAATGATTTTAAACGCATCAAGTACCTGCTGATCCTCGCCGTCATGAGTACTGGCGGCCACCAGAATACGAATGTCGCTGCCCATACCCTGCTGCCACTTCTGCCGAAGTGCCTGACCTGTGGTGATGATGTCCGGAGCGACATCCAGATCAAACTTGATACTGCCGGTAACGTTGAGCTGTTGCTCGGGCAGGCCAAGCTCCAGAAATCTCCGTCCCGTCTCCTGGTTCTGGGCGGCAACCATATCGATCTGTTTTAGCATGGGGTGGGTGAGAAAACCGAAGCGCCCATACCCTCTGGCCGAGCGTTCAGAGAGTCGGGCATTGGTAACCAGCACGGGAATCGAACGTTTGTGGCAGGCGGCAATGGTGTTGGGCCATAGCTCGGTATCAATGACGATGGCCATGACTGGCTTTACCTTGTCCAGAAATCGCCTGACAGCACAGGGAAGATCATAGCTCGCGTAGACATGGTCCACGCTGTCGCCATGAATTTTGCCAACCTGGGCCGAGCCAGTGGGAGTCATGGTGGTAATTAACACTCGATGGGTTGGGTAATTCTTTTGCAGTTGCTTAACCAGCGGGCCGCTGGCAATGGTTTCTCCCATGGATACCGAGTGTACCCAGATAATGGGTTTATCTGAGGCGGGGAGACTGAAGAAGCCAAATCGTTCCCTCTTTCTCTGCCAGTACTCTGGTGCTTTTTTGGAACGCAAGTAGAGGCGGACCATTGCCAAGGGGGATATCAGATATAACAGCAGAGAATAAAAAATACGACTCATGAGATACCACAGGTTGAAAGTTTTAGGAGCTGAATGTTAACAAAATTCCTGCCTGTCTTCCGTTGAGTGAAGAAACGGACGGGAAACCGGGTAAAGACAGCATTTAAGTCATGACGCACGCTTGGAGGAAATATGCACTTCTAATTCAAATATCCATGCTTCTCTTAACCTCTGAGTATTTTGAAGATCCGATGACTTTTTACCTTTAAGATCACTGAGATCAATTCTGGAGGTATCAATTCCCTCGACAGGTTTACCTTTGGAAAGATCATACAGCTGTTTGTTATCCAGAATGTACGCTTTCATTGCCAGAGAGTAGGCTTTCTGATCAGAATCATAAGATGGAATAGTTATCATGGTTTTTTTCACCGGAGACCATATCTGAATGAAGTTGGAGTTTGTGTCAATTGTTGCGGTTGTTTCGTTGCCAGAATTATTTCCCTGCTGGCTATCGGGACTCATCCGGGTTTGGACGGGACTGTTTCGGGTCACCGCTCTGTTAAACTCCGACGAAAAACGACCTCTGTGCCGTCTGGTATCTGCTTCAGGCCTGTCTATATTGGGCAATAACATGGAAAGAGTACGGGACACTCTCCTTATGAAGTTGCCAGATCTTGATGTGGCGGACCTGCGTAGCTGAACCTGATCTTTTCCAGTGCTGGCTGGTTCGGAATCTATGGCGGAACCTGTGCATTGTTGTGGAGCTGAAAATTTGGCCGCTGCACTGGTCTCCATACAATCACTAACCCGGGGTTGCGTCATGTACGTTCAATTTGACTCTTTATTTGACTCTTTATTCTATTAAAAGTTCTTACATTGAATATTTTTTACCCTTGAGTTTTTCTGCCCTTATAATCCATGCCTTTCTGACAGGCTGGAATTCCCGCTATGGGCAGCAACCCAACACACACTTTGATGGTACAGGGTACAACCAGTGACGCTGGGAAAAGTGCTCTTGTCGCAGGACTTTGCCGGGTATTCCGGCGTCATGGTATTTCGGTAGCGCCTTTCAAGCCCCAGAATATGGCACTGAACAGCGCCGTCACCGGGGATGGTGGTGAGATTGGCCGGGCCCAGGCGCTTCAGGCTGCAGCAGCAGGGCTTGAACCTCATACGGACATGAACCCGGTCTTGCTGAAACCAAACAGTGATATCGGTGCCCAGGTGATCGTCAATGGCAAAGCCGTGGGGGAAATGAATGCGGCTGAGTATCATGCCTGTAAACCGGAGGTCATGGCCGCCATTTTGCGCTCCTGGCATCGTTTGCAGAGCCAATATCAAACCGTGCTGGTGGAGGGGGCTGGTAGCCCGGCAGAGATTAATCTGCGCGAAGGCGATGTCGCCAATATGGGTTTTGCAGAACAAGCAGACTGTCCGGTGATTATCATTGCGGATATCGATAAGGGCGGGGTTTTTGCCCATCTTTACGGTACCCTGGCGCTGCTCTCGGAGTCCGAACAGGCACGGGTAAAAGGATTTGTGATCAACCGTTTCCGGGGTGACGTAAAACTGCTTGAACCCGGACTCCACTGGCTTGAAGAGAAAACCGGCAAGCCAGTGCTGGGCGTTTTGCCTTACCTTCATGGGTTACATCTGGAAGCAGAAGATGCGGTGATTGCCCAGCAACATCTTGCAGACCGGAAAACCCTGTTGAAGGTAGCTGTACCGATTCTGACCCGCACCAGCAATCACACCGACTTTGACCCTCTGCGCCTGCACCCTGAAGTGGACATTCACTTTGTCGGAAAAGGGCAGCCCATTACGGCGTGTGATCTGGTCATTATTCCTGGGACCAAAAATACCCGAACCGATCTTGCGTTTCTCAAAGACAACGGCTGGGATCAGGATATCCTCAGGCATCTGCGCTACGGTGGCAAATTGATGGGGATCTGCGGCGGTTACCAGATGCTCGGTAAGGCAGTGCATGATCCACAGGGCATTGAAGGTGCCGCCGGCAGCTCACAGGCGTTGGGTCTTCTGGATCTGGAAACCACCATGGTTCGTCAGAAGACACTCACCCGGGTCAGTGGCACTATGCAGTTGCCGGGCCAGGAGCCTGTACCCGTCACCGGCTATGAAATTCATGCCGGGGTGACCACCGGCGCGGCCCTGGAAAAACCGTTAATCCAGCTGGATCAGCAGGTGGATGGGGTGATGTCTGACGATGGTCAGATATTTGCCACCTATCTCCATGGCGTCTTTGAACAGCCTGATGCCTGCACGGCCATTTTGACCTGGGCCGGTTTGCAGGAAGCCTCAAGGATTGATTATCACCTGTTAAGGGAAGAGGGCATTAACCGAATGGCGGATGCTATCGAAGAGCATCTCGATATGGGTAAAATCTTTGCACTGTGTGATATTGAACCACAAAGCCACTGAGTGCAGAAAAACGCTAACAACGCTTTGTGGTACAAGCATTGACTGGAAGAACCTGAGTTATGACTGAAAAAAAAGGCTACCGGCTAACCCGTATCTACACTCGAACTGGCGACCAGGGCATGACCCGCATTGGCGATGGTCAGCAGCTGCCAAAGTCACACCCCCGGCTCCATGCCATAGGTTCCGTGGATGAAGCCAACAGCTGGCTTGGCCTGTTGATCCACTCCCTGAAGCAGGGCAATGAAGTCACTGAAAACCAGTTGCAACAGATTCAGGATATCCAGCACCGGATGTTTGATGTGGGTGGTGAGCTGGCCATGCCGGGCTATCAGCTGATTCAGGAAGCCCATACCACAGCCATTGAGGCTCTGATTGACGAACTCAATGCACCATTGCCGCCTCTGACAAACTTCACCCTGCCCGGTGGTGGTCAGTCTGCCTGCCATTGCCACATGGCCCGAACCGTATCCCGCCGGGCGGAGCGGCATATTATCGAGTTAAACGAAGCGCTTCAGGAAAGTGGTGAAAAGATCAACGAACCATTACTGAAATTTGTGAACCGTTTGTCCGATCTTATGTACGTCCTTGGCCGTCATTGTGCCCGCCAGGATGAGGGAGAGGTCCTCTGGCAGGCATCCGAGAAAAGCAAAACAGCCTCCTGTTAGCAAGAATAACAGCAAAAAAATCGACAAACCCCTAGTGATTTAAGTCAAAGGTTTAGTTAGTATTGCGCAACTTTGTAAGGGTTTCGTCAGTGATTAGTATGAATCACGACGCTTTTGACCGCACATTTCGGCTGTTGCTGAACCGGTCAAAAGAGGGAACGGGGTGAAAAACCCCGACTGTACCCGCAACTGTAATGGACGAGTTCTCTGCGATTTATGCCACTGGTTCAACCGGGAAGGCTGCCGGGAACGATGACGCCAGAGTCAGGAGACCTGCCTTTGCAAAGCCCAAGAAGTCTGCACATGCAGGCGCAAACCGGGCGGGTAACCTGGCGGCTGGGAACACATCTCCTTATACACTGGGCTTTTTTGATAAGCCCGGTGGCCGCGTGTGCCGCCCTGAGTATTGATTGTGACTCAGGGAGACCATGAAAACACATTCCGTAACCTGCAAGACGCTGAAGAACAGGCTGCCCCGGTTAATACTGGTTATGGCGATGGCATTGGCCAATGCCGTTTCGTTGCCTTTCAGTACTGCCCGGGCCAGCGAGTCTGACAGCCAGCATTGTGTGACCGATATGAGCGGCCGTGCTGTCTGTCTGGATACCCGTTCGCCCAGAATCATCAGCCTGTCTCCGGGTTCTACTGAATTGTTATTTGCTGCCGGTGCCGGTGATCGCGTTATTGCGGTTGATCAGCACAGCGATTTCCCTGAAGCGGTCAAACAGCTGCCCAATGTGGGTGGCTACCCCAATGTGAGTGTTGAAGCCATTGTGGCCATGAAGCCTGATCTGGTGGTGGTCTGGACCGCCGGTAATTCCCAAAAGGTGATTGATCAGCTGGAGTCCCTGGGCGTCAGCACCTTTCATATCAATGTGGTGGATTTTGCCGGTATTAAGCAGGCCCTCCGAAGTCTCGGGCAGGTGGCCGGGACCGAAAAAACAGCCGAACAGGTTGTTGGTGACTTTACCGCGCGTTTGCACACACTGCAGAGTCAATATGCCCGGCGTGAACCGGTATCGGTGTTCTTTGAAATCTGGCGATCCCCACTGATGACGGTGGGTAATGGCCTGGTGATTGATGATGTTATTTCGTTGTGTGGTGGCCGGAATATCTATGGTGATGTCTCCGAACGTATTCCCAAAATCGGTATCGAATCCCTGATTACTCGTGATCCACAGGTCATTATTGGTTCTGACCCGCAAGGCGATACCCCACAAACCCGCAAAGAGTTGCTCGACTACTGGAGCCAGTGGCAAAACCTGCAGGCGGTACAGCAGCAACAACTGTTTTCGGTACCCAGTGATCTGATTGCCAGACCAACGCCCAGGATTCTGGATGGGGCAGAGATGATCTGCCAGCAGTTACAAGCGGTGCGCTCAAAGGCAAGCCACTCCGAATATGTGGCTGGCCAGACACCACCACCTCATCAGCAGAGCCCGCTCTGAAAAGGCGGGGTTCTGCCTATTTTTAAGACAATTCGCTTACTTTAAGGATGTAAATAAGATGTCGTTTAATCATCGTTCTATTTTTGCACGCACCGGGCTTTCGGTTGCTGTGGTAATGTCGGTAATGAGCTCTGCTGCGGCTGCAGAAGAGCTTTATAAGCTTGTAGAGGTTGTTGTTACTGCGGCAAGGACCGCTCAAACAGTTGATGAGACGTTGGCTCCTGTGACGGTGATTAGTCGGGAGCAGATTGAGCGGAGTCAGGCAAAAAGTGTTACTGAGGTTCTGCGTACAACTCCTGGACTTCAGGTGACGGAGAGTGGTGGTCAAGGGTCTCTTACTTCAATTTTCTTGAGAGGCACCAACTCAAACCATACTCTGGTGCTTGTAGACGGCGTGCGAATCAATGATGCAACCGGGGGGATGCCATCTATTCCTTACCTGAACCCTGATCAGATTGAAAGAATTGAAATTGTTCGTGGCCCCAAATCCAGCCTTTATGGCGCTGATGCTATTGGTGGTGTTATTCAGATTTTTACCCGCAGAGGCAGCGGTGATCCGAGGTTGACTGTCAAAGTTGGAGGAGGAAGTCGAAAAACCAGCAATGCTGACCTGAATTATGGTGGTAAGGTTGAGAATACCAGTTTTAATGTTAACACCAGTTTTTTTGAAACTCAGGGCTTTGATCGATCTGTTAGTGCGGACGCAGATGATGATGCCTATAGAAATAAATCTGCCTCTGTCAATGTACGTCACAGTTTTAAGAATAATTCTGAAGCTGGGTTTTCTATTGTGCATAATCAAGGAAAGTCTGAATATGATACAAGTAATGATTCAGAAGCATTTACCGAATTTAGCAATACGATTTATCAGTTAAACTACCGTTTCCCGGTCAATGATGTGTGGGATGCGCGGTTAGAGGCTGGTTACTCTGTTGATGACAATGCCAACCTGGCAAAGAAAGTAAATACAGGGATCATTTCCAATACAAGCAAGTTTAAAACAAACCGTAAAACACTTGCATGGGTCAATGATGTTGCCTGGAATGATACACAGTTGCTGACGATTGGTGCAGATTATTACAAGGATGATGTTGACGATGGAAAGGCTTATATCAAGCCTGACTCCGGTAAGAACATTACTACTCGCAGCAACAAGGCAGTTTTTGTACAAAATCAGTCTGATCTGGGGTGGAGCGACCTGGTTGTCGGTCTTCGAACCGATGATAATGATGCCTATGGTGCACATACAACCGGGAATATCGCTTGGGGTATTCCTTTACCTAATGCTATGAAAGTCATTGCTTCTTACGGAACTGCTTATCGTGCGCCAACAATGTATCAGCTTTACGCACCAGAGAGTGTGTATGATGGGGTAACATACAAAAGTAATCCAAATCTCAGACCTGAGAAGTCCGAGAGCTATGAGTTAGAGCTTAAAGGAAATATGAGAAACTTTTACTGGTCAGTATCCATATTTGAGAACAACATAGATGATCTGATTACCGGTGAACAGATTGGCAATGTATCAATGCAAAAAAATGTTGCTAAAGCTCGTATCAGAGGATTGGAATTGGTAATGGGTGGCAACTTTAGTGGTTGGGATATAGCATCTAATTTAACATTTCTTGATCCAAAAGATTTGTCCACAGGAGATATTCTTCTTAAGCGTGCCCGGCAAGAACTCAACATTGGATTGGACAGACAGATTGGTCAGTTTTCTTTAGGAGGAGAGTTAAGAGCCAGAAGCAAAACGATGCATTATGGTACACCAGCAGTTCCAGCTCCGGGATATGGAGTTTTCGACTTGCGAGCATCAATGCAAGTAGCACCAGAGATCAAAACTGAAGTTAAGCTGGTGAATGCTTTTGACAAGGATTACCAGACTACACTGGGTTATAACCCTGAACCTCGAGGGGTGTTTGCCTCCGTAATTTGGTCTCCTGAGCTATAAGCTTCTCCTTGTTTCCATGCTCTAAGTTTGTCGCGAAACCCGGAGAAAAGGTCTTGATGCAGGTTGCCTCCTTTTAGAGAAGACCTGCATTGATAGACTCTGCTTCGGGTTTCGTGACAGCGTCGGAACCGTGGCAACAAGGCTGCCTCTTCAATAAACAGGTTTTGCCATGCCCCTAAAATACTCCGGCGATATCCGCGAACTCTGCTACCCATTTATCTACGAAGATTCCCCCCTATGTGATTATGAAATTATCACCGACGAACTGTGTGCAACCCTCGGCGGCGTTATCAGCGAGCTGGAAGGTGATCAGCGGTTTGTTGATATCTATGATTTCCTGGATCAACTGCAACCCAGAATTTTCCACATGAATGGTTCAGTCCGTGGCAAGCAGGCGATTTTTGAACAGCAGATACAGTGGCTGGCAGGTTACTTTGACCACTACCAGCAAGAGATAGAAGGCCAGCTGCACGGCTTTGTACTTCCCAGGGGCGGTCGTCCCGTGCAATTACTGCACAGCTGTCGTTCACTTTCCAAAAAGGCAGTCAGGGCGCTGGTCAAGGTAGACGCCCATGGTATTGAGGTGCCGGATGAGTTGCATCGGTTTGGCAATATTCTCTGTAATCTGTTCTTCCGTTTAACGGTGGTGATCAATCGCCGACTCGGCATTGTGGAACCTGAATACCAGAGTTTGAGCTATAACCTGAAGCCACCAGCCAAAAGGCTGGATAACGGTAAGTGAAACCGCATTGCAGAAAGCCAGTTAGGAATTGTCTTTTAATAAGTTCCCGATTTCCGTTCACCCTGAGCTTGTCGAAGGGTCGTGCCACCGAACTTCGACAAGCTCAGTCCGAACGGAGTCAGGCAATGAAAACAGGGAAGTTATTTCCAGACAACTCCTTACCATACTCCGCTGTCATTCCGTACGGGGATTGTACGGAACCCACCATGCAGGGAGAGCCATCTTGCCGGGCATTCACTTCCCTGTGAGATGGGCCCTGTACATTCCCTCTACAGGATGACAGCGGAGTGGGCCGGTAGATTTTTCACTGCTAATGATCTGAGTCGGCTTCTGTCAGAAGCCGACATCACTATGGATCAGTAGGCAATATTCCGGTAATTGAACCCTTTAAAGCTAACCTTGTACAGCAGGGAGTAGATCACCGGCAGCACGATCAGTGTCAGTACCGTAGCAAAGCCCAGGCCGAAGATAATGGTCACGGCCATGGATTTGAAAAAGGCATCAAACAACAGTGGAATCATCCCCAGCATGGTGGTCAGGGCGGCCATACAGACGGGCCGCAGGCGGCTGACCGAGGCGTGGAATATGGCCTCATGTTCTTCCCGGCCTTCTTCCAGCTCCAGTTTGATCTGTTCCACCAGAACAATACCGTTCTTGATGATCATCCCCGACAGACTCAGCAGGCCCAGCAGTGCCATAAAACTGAACGGTGCATTCAGCGCCAGCAGCCCGGCCACAACGCCAATCAGTGCCAGGGGAACTGTACACCAGATAGCTATAGGCTGTCGTATGGTGTTAAACAGGAATACGGTAATCAAAAACATCCCCAGATAGCCCAGCGGTATTGAGGCAAAGACCGCACTCTGTGCATTAGAAGACAGTTCATGAGCGCCACCCCATTCCAGCTGGTAACCATCGGGCAGTGGAATGGCTTCGATGTTTGCACGGACCTTGCGCAACACGCTGTCGGCGGTTTCATCACCCAGCAACTCCGGGTCAGCCATCACGGACATCATGCGCTTACGGTCCCGGCGGATAATCAGCGGGTTTTCCCATTCGGTATCGAAACTGGAAATGGCCTGGGTGATGGGCACGTAACTGTTATAGTCAGCACTCCAAACCTGCAGGTCAGTAATGCTATCGGCATTCAGACGTTCGGATTCCGGAGCGCGGACAATCAATGGCATTAACTGGCTGCCTTCACGATAGACGCCAACCTGACGGCCGCTGAAGTTCACCAGCAGAGCGTCGTCCAACGCCTGTTTGGAGATACCGCTGCGGCGGGCACTGGCTTCATCCAGGTGAGGGCGAATCAGGCTGACCTGATTACGCCACCCATGTCGTATATGTGTGGCCATCGGTTCGTTACGCAGTACATTGATGGCCTGTACTGCCAGAGAACGTAATACTTCCGGGTCCTCGCCATAGAAACGGGCTTCAATTTCTGCGGCGGGTGAAGGGCCATTTTGTAAATATTTGATCCGATATTCCACATCACCGAAGTCTTCGGTCAGACGGATTTCCAAGGTCGGGATCAGCGGTGTGATGGCTTCCAGGTTATCCGTCTCGATAATCAGCTGGCCGAAACTGCTGTATTGCTTTTCCGGCATATAAGGAAGAATAAAACGCTGTGCGCCCTGGCCAATCACCGTTGTTACATTTTTTACGCCGGGGAGAGTCAGCAGTAGTTGCTCAAACTCTGCCACCCTTGTTTCGGTAGCACGGACATCACTGCCCTCAGGCATCCAGAAATCCACAAAGAACATTGGCGTATTGGATGGTGGGAAAAAGACATTTTTCACCGAACCAAACCCCATAATCGCCAGTACCAGTGCCAGAACCGTCAGGCTGATGGTGATGGGGCGGTGGACCAGAGAGAACCCGAGCAGCTGTTTATACAGGGTGAACAGTGCACCCTGGTAAGGATCTATGGATTCACCCGCCGCCTGTCGGGCAGCCAGCTCGTCCTTCTTGAACAGAATGTTGCAGAAGAAAGGGGTCAGGGTGATGGCTGTGATCCAGCTCAGGAACAGGGAGATCAACAGCACCTGGAACAGCGACAGACAGAATTCACCGGTGGCATCATCAGAAAGGCCAATAGGGGCGAATGCCATAATGGCAATGACGGTGGCACCCAGCAATGGCCACTGGTTCTGGCTGACAACCTGTTTGGCGGCCTGCAACCGGGTAAGTCCCCGTTGAATACCGACCTGAATCCCTTCTGTGACGACAATGGCGTTATCCACCAGCATTCCCAGGGCAATGATCAGGGCGCCCAGGGAAATCAGCTGGAGTTCAATGCCGATCACCTTCATAACAATGAACGTGCCGAGAATGGTCAACAGCAGAACGGCGCCCATCAACAGGCCTGCACGTACGCCCATGGCCAGCAGCAGTACGACAATAACAATGGCAATGGATTCCAGCAGGTTGATCAGGAAACCATTGACGGATTCCGAAACCGTTGCCGGTTGGTCGTATACTTTGGTGAGTTCAATGCCAACCGGTTGCCCGGACTGAAGCTCATCAATGCGCTGACGAATAGCGTCGCCTATATCCACCACGTTAACACCGGAAGCGAAGGAAATGCCCAGTGACAGAGCCTGGCGGCCATTGGAGGAATAGAGCGTGTCCGGTGTTTCATCGAAGTCTCGACGAACAGTGGCGATATCGCCGAGTCGAACCAGCTGTGTGCTCCCCGGCGGGCTGATGATCAGCTGTTCCAGTTCACGAATGTCATTGAACTCACCAGTGGGATGAATGCGAATGGAACGCCCTTCAACCAGCATATTACCGGCATTGGAGACCACATTCTGATTCTGGATCAGGGAGAATATCCAGGCTGGATCGATACCCAGGTTAGCCAGCTTGGCCTGGGACATCTCAACCACCACCTGCTCCTGACGGGCACCGGCGATGGAGACTTTCTTGACCCCTTCAACCAGCACCAGCTCACGTTTCAGGTAATCGGCGTAGTTTTCCAGGTCCCTGGAGGTGTAGCCTTCCCCGGTAATGTTGAACAGCATGCCATAGACATCGCTGTAGTCGTCCACCACAACCGAGGCGTAGACGCCGGGCGGCAGACCACTCTGGGTGTCATTGACCTTACGGCGCATTTCATCCCAGATCTGGGGCAGTTGATCTTTGTCGTATTGTTCTTTCATCTCCACCATAATCTGGGAACGGCCATTGCTGCTGATGGAATCGATGTGTTTGACATACTCCATCTGCTGAATGGCTTCTTCCAGCGGCAGGGTCACTTCTTCTTCCACCTGTTCCGGGGAAGCTCCCGGATAGTGGGTAATCACCATGGCCTGTTTGATGGTGAACTCAGGGAACTCCAGCTGGCCCAGTCCAAAAAACGACATTGCACCACCAACCAGCAGGATAACCACAAACATCCAGCTGATCACCCGGTGGGATATGGAATATTCGGCAATATTCATGGCTTATAGTCCCCGTTCCTTGCGCAGCGGTTTGACTGGCATGCCATCGTATAGCTGACTGAGACCTGCGGTAACGATCTGGTCACCGGTATTGAGGCCTGACAGAACCTGAATTCCCGCTTCGGTAATCCGTCCTGTGGTCACTTCGACAGGGGTAACCTGACTGGTATCCTGATCAAAACGCCAGACCACCGTCTTATTGTCAGTGTCAGTTTTGGAAACGGCTGAAATGGGGACCAGAACGTATCCTGGTTGCCCCCGGGTATCGATGACCCGGGCCAGGTCAATAATGACTGTGGCGGTCATACCGGGAAGAATGTTCATATTGGTTGGTGCCATCCGGGTGAAAATGACTTCATAACTCTGGGTGCCCGGAGTTACCCGTGTAGCATGTTCTTTATAGTTGACCGGAAACTCCTTGCCAGGTGCACCCGGGAAGGTGGCAATGGGCTGATAGCCATTGTTGACCGCCTTGGCGTTGACATGGGAAACGATACTTTCAGGTACCTGGATGCTGATATCGAGCCGGTCGCTGCTTTGCAGAATAAGGACCGGCTGCTGGGCCTGAACCTGCTGGTGCGCTTCGGCCAGAGTCTGGGCAACCCGGCCACTGAAGGGTGCTGTCAGTGTCGTATACGCCAGTTTGTCCCGGCTTAATTTCAGCGCCGCTTCCGCAGATTTCAGTCTGGCACTGGCAGTATCGTAGCTGGATTGCGAAATAACTCTCTTTTCTAACAGGGAGCTGGCGCGTTCAAACTCTGCCTTGGCCAATTCATAATTCGCCTGACGATCCTGAAGCTCATTGCGGATATCCCGGTCATCAAGATAAGCCAGCACCTGTCCTTCAGTCACATCATCGCCCTGTTTGACCTCGATCTTGTCGATCTGTCCGGGTATACGGAAGGATATTTCAGCTTCTTCGGTCGCCGTTACTTTGCCTGGAAAATAACGTAACTGCTGCTGCTGGGGATCTTTTACCGTAAAGAGTTTTACTGGCCGGATGACTTCTTTATGCCCGGTTTGCTCCTGATCGCAACCGGTCAGCAGGGTGAACGTCATTAACACCATCACGGCGATGGATGATCGGGATGAAGGGGTGAGATGCATTCTGAGGTAGCTCCAAAACAGTTGGGTAGAAGTATCTGGTAGACATGCTTGATGTGTACCGCGTTCCTGGAATCAATAAATTCTGGCTGGTTAACTGCTTATATATGTAGCAACAACCTGCTCAGCCTGAAGCTTGCAGTTGTCAATCATGGGTGGTGGAAACGGCGATCTCCATCCCCAGCCCTGCAGGTATTTGGCCAGGTTGGAAGTGAGCAGGCTGAAGCCATTGTCTTTCTGCAGGGAGGATTGTTTAAGGCCAAACCCGGACATGCTGATCTGGAACAGACCTTCGCCCAGACTCCAGATGCCCATCACAAAATCAGTCAGTGCATCCTCGCGATTCTGGTCGGTTATTTCAGGGTTGTCCGCCATTAACTCAATAATCAGTGCTTTAACCATCTGGCTCATCTTATGGTAGATGTCGTCCAGTGTCTGTGCCCGTCCTGTTGATGCTCGTTGCCAGATATCCGGGGTCATTGCCAGTTGTCGTAGAAAGTAGTGATTGGGCTGTCTGGCATAAGACAACCAGATGGCAATATTAAGCGTCAGAAGACGTTCCATGGCGGGTACCGGGCTGCTGAGCACTTTATGGAATACAGTCGCAATCGTGCTGGAGATAGTAATGGCGCAACCCAGCAACAGATCTTCCTTGCTGGAGAAGTGCGAATATACGGTTCCCATTGAGAACTGGGCTTGTTTGGCAACTTCAGACATTTTCAGGTCCATAAAGCCCTTTTCCTCAAGAATGGTCAGGGCGGACTGAATAATGGTCGTTTCTCTCTGTGCCCGTTTGTCGGATGCTGACATGGCAAATAACCGTGGTGGAGAGCAGGAAAATTAAGTAGCAGGACTGTTTGAATAAAAATCGAATTATATTCGAATTTTGTTTTAAATAAAGGTAATTATTCAGGTGTACAAAAGTAGTTAACGTTAATAAAGAAGAAAAGTGGTCGAAAACAATATATTACAGGCTTTTTACATGCTGGCGGGCTTGCTCGGCTAATGGTCCCCCACTTAAACTGCTTGCTGTCTAATTGCTGTTTTTCTGGAGGTATGGATGCTCCTGGTCGTTCTTTTTGCATGCCTGATTGTCGCTGTTACTGCTTTTTTATCCCTTCTTGAATCATCGTTGGTGGCGGTTGATGAGTTAAGGCTGGTCACGATCCTGTACAAAAGGCCCGACAATAAAAAGGCTATCCAGCAAGTCTTTCAGAAAAAGCGGGAGCACCTGTCAGCGATTGTTTTGTTGAGCACACTGATCAGTATTTCTGGCAGCACTTTCCTTGGAGCGCTGGCTGCCAGAGAATTTAACGATCTCTGGATGGTTGTTTTTACGGCACTGCTCGCTTATTTTATGCTGGTATTCGCCAAGGTTCTGCCCAAGCTGCTGGCAGTGCAGATTGCTGATAGGGTCGTTGCCAGATATTCACCTTTTATCCATCTTATGTATTCAGTGACCAGACCTGTGCTGCTGTTAGCCTTGGTCTGGACCCGTCTTTTACCCAAGCCCATTGAAGAAGACAGAAGCAGTGATGAACTCCGGAGTATTATCAAGCATTACAATAAGCGTGGGGTGATTGGTAAACGTCAGCGAAAACTGGCCGACGCTGTACTGACTTCCCATCAGCGCCAGCTGACTGAGCTGGTTGAGCGCTCAATACCCGCCGTCTGTCTCTTATCCGAGGCAACCGTCGCTTCTGTTGAAACGACGATTCGCTCATATCCCTGTAAGCGTTATGTGGTTCTGACCGATGGCAAGCCTACAGGAATTGTTCTCTATCGGCATATCGCCCGTTGTCTGGTTAATGAAAAGGCTGATATCTCAGTGGGAGAGCTTATGAGAAAAACCATTAATCTGGCACCGGAAACCTCATTGCATGAGGCAATGACAGCGCTTCAGGAGGCCAGGGCGTCCATTATCCTGCTTTTGGGAGAGACGGTAGAACAGACCCGGATTGTCACCGCGAAAAAGTTGTACCAGGCTTTACTGCGCTGACTTCAAATCAGGCGACAGATATTGTTAACTGGCTGTACCCCAATTCATCTTCGACAATTTCTCCGGTGGTAATTTCAAGGCGTTGATAAAAGGTATTACAGGCACAGTATCAGGAGCCTCTTACGGTCTGACCACACTGATATTCTTTCTTCGGGAGTATGCATCCTGATGCTGGAAATAGTGAGGAAGTGTCATTTTCACCAGTTCAGAAAACCATTCAAACTCTACGCAGGGTGTGTTGCAGGAATCAATGTTGCCTATTTTATCCATAAAAAATGAGTAGTCATAGTCAGGGCATTTTCTTTTGATGTTCAGGAAAATACCCTGGCGGGTCATCACTTCAAGCAATTCCCGGGCAAATAATTTTTCAAAATACCCATAGCGGTAAAAAGTCCCTGGGGTATGGCGCGTTCGATGTTGATCTGTGCACCCATCGGCTCCTGGCAGTGTCCAGTTATCCTGGTAGCCATGGACGGTCATTTTTGCACGCCAGCAACAAAATTCCGGGTCCCTGGTGGTGGGTTCTGATTTAAAAAAGACTTTCGTCAGGTTAAACAGTACTTTTTTGGCGATTCCCTCCATTATGACGGCGGCATCAGGAATAAAGTTTGGTTCCCAGTACTGGGCATGATCACGGAGATGCTCCGGCAGCTGGTGTAGCTGGACGTCACTCAGGCGGCAGTTCACGCCGCCCATATCACGGTAGATAAAATCAATAGCGGGTAAATCGTTGTGATCCATTGTCAGCTTCAGCAATACGTTTTGACCATGAAACTCAAGATAAAAGCGCTGCCTGTAAATGTGATCGACCATTTCTTCCGCAATGGGCTTGAGTAATGCGTCGGTAATAAACTGGGTAGGCGTCTTTTGGCTTTGTTCAACCAGGGTGTTGAGTAAAGGCCAGTTGTTTACGCCAAACAGTGCATATAGTGGGATAATGTAGTGGCCTTGAGTCGTGAATAATTCCGGAACAGGTCTATGGATTATGCCGGCACCGGATAGCTGTATGGCTTCTTCTTTCGGGTCAATCAGGTGGGCATCAGGAACGAAAGACAAATTTTCTTCCAGACACGTAAACTTCTCTGTTTGTTTATTTTTTAATACCGACGAATTCGCTACGCTGGCTGCACACTCTTTTTGATAAAGCAACCTGCGAACACCCCCTATTTCCTCATTCAGGCTGACTTTGACCATGGCGAATTCTGTTGTGCTGCCAGTGGGCAAGGCAATCAACAAGGTTCTGAATGAGCTTAACGCTAAAGCGGGAACATCAACCTGTGCATGCTGATATTTTGATATCAGGGGGGAAAACAGCGTTGTGGATTTCGGGTGTACCAGATACAGGATTTGATCCTGACCTTCGACCGTGCGCGTGATTGAGCAATGCCCTTTGCGGAGCTGAAACAGTTTTCCTTCAGAACAGGGAATCCAGTAGCCTTTCATCATAAACGGCTGGAAAGTGCCGGGATGGTATTGATCATCGCTGGCCTCATACCCATGATGAAACCCGGCAACGATCTGTTGATTTTCATTAACAACGTGCCGGCTCTCTTCTGCCATCGCCAACCGGGTTTTTTCGGCGTATATATACGCCAGGAAGGTATCTGGCAGAGCTTTGAAAGTATCCCATAGTGGACTTCTATCCATTTTTTCCCTGCAGGATTGGATTTCAGTCTGAAAAAACTGATCAACAAGAGATAAGCAGTTCCGTTCGGATAACTGACTATTGCCGGGGGGGAGTGAACGATTTTTCGTCTCTGTCAGCGCAGTGTAAACATGGGGGATACCTGTTGTGGCCGCAATCATCTTCCTATCCTATGATGTTTCCACTCTGTATCCAGTCTGAGCCATCCTGCTTTCTGGCTGAAAACCAAATCGACGGTCAGCTTCCAATTGACTGGTCTCCTGCGTGCCGACGGTTACAGGCAGGCGACGTGGCAGCATGATTTTATCACTGCTTTGTGAAGCTTCCCGATGGATATATAAGCCGTCGTTCTCATTCGGACCTCTGGCGTCTATGAATTGCTCTTTAACCAGATAGCCAACCAGGTGCTTGGGCAGATCCTGCTGAAAGAGTGCGTATTGCCAGCGATTAAGTGCATTACCCCTTACCCGGTATTGTCGATCAATCTGTTCTCGATATGTCTCATTATCAGCACCTGATGATTGATCAGTCCCAAAACCGAGCAGGTGCATCAGTTGATAAATGTCATCATCATTTCTCTCGTGATTAAGACGCCAGAACTCATCGGATACAAAACGATAAACATGTTGATAAAGCGAAACGGGGGTGTAGTGGGAATGCAAAAGATGGCTAATGGTTTGCTGGCTTTCAGGCGTGAGGTTCTCGTAGGCATCAGCTTGAGCCCGGCCGGAGACGATGGACAGCCCTGTAAAGTGATTAACTTGCTCCTGACAGCGAGCCGCCATGGAAGATTCACTGCTGTGTCCGATGGCACTGGCAAGAGATGCTGTAACGCTGTCTTGCAAAAATTGCCGAATACAATCTTTTATGTGGCTGTTACTGCCAGAAATCAACGGAAGTAACAGCGATTGTATTCGGCCTGAGAAACCTTCGTTGCATCCTTCTAAATCATTGCCAACAATAGCGACAAGATTATTCAGAGCATGGCTGATTGAGTTGTCTGTCAGGTTGTAAACTTCGGCATAGAATAACTGGCTGACAAACATTTCAAAATACTCAACAGACTCGTCAACCATCCCGCGACCGCTGTAGCCATGGTCCCTCATGCCTGAATAGCGATTAAGTCGCTGGATAAAGTTTCTTTCCAGTGCGGCTAACGCCCCATCAATACCGGGGTTGCTGGCTTTGTATTGCTGATACGCATGGCAATCCCGGAGTGTCTGGCACAGAGCCTTGATATTCCTGTGCAGCTGCCTCCCCGCGTACATGATATCCCTCTCGCTATCACCATAGATCGCGTAGAGTTGTTCTTCGTCAATGACCGGTTGATCCGCCGGCTTCCTGAAGTAGCATACTGCGTGATACCGTAAAAGGTCATGGCAACGTTCCAGCGATTTCGCCTCAATCCCTGAAATGTGTTGGATGTTCGTCAAGGCGTTTTGAATGGAAAGTAATGCCGGAGGGCTGTTGGTACCTTTTATTTGTTGGTAAATCTCATAGAGTAAAGCTGATTTATAACTTTTAATGGAATCCAGCTCGCTTATTCCCATTTCCTTCAATACGTCAATGGCAGTGCGCAGGCTTCTGGTACTTGTCAGCTCTTTAAGCAATTGTTGAAGCTTTAATAACTTGTTGAGGTGCGGACAAATGAGACGTAACTGTGCAACATTCAGATTGGTGCTGTAGGTTCCGCGCAGAAACTGCTTGGGTTCTCCGTTAGCACCATACATCGCAAGTTCTGCGTAAATTGATTCAAACTTGTCCTTAAGGAAGTCCCTGTCATCATGATTCTCAAGATTGATGGAAAGGGTATTGAACAGCAGACAGGGTTGCGCCTGGGGTAAAGGGCTGATCAAACGTTGACACGCTGTTGTCATACGTATTGGATTTCTGAGAATTTCGGCCATTGATTTTTTTCCGATGCTGACAAAATGATCAGCGCTATCCTCTGAAATCCTGTCATCCACTCCCAGCAGGTCACCCACTATACATAAAAAGTCGTCATACCATTTGTTTAATTCTTCCAGATGCTCACTTAGTTTGATCATTTGATCTTTACTTAATGAAAATCCGGTTTCTCCATCATAATTTGCTTCCACATCATGCAGTAGGTTCTGGCTGAATAGCAGGTCGAAAAAGCTATAGCCAAGCGCATGATTGCCATCGGGGATTTTGATCAGGAAACGCCCCTCGGTTTCATAGGGAGCTTGTTGGTAGCCAATGTCTACCGTATACATCTCTCTGAACTCCGGTTGTACTTCAGCGAGTTCTATTAGATGAGAGAGCCTGGCCCTGACGCTATCGCCCAGGTGCTTATCACTTTTGCACTCCCGATAGGTGTCTGCCAGAGTGCTTGCGGCTAATTGATCGACTTCGTGTTGGTCCCAATGAAGCCATTGACTGATCAGCTTTCTTTTCTCAATGGCAGCTTTTTTCTCCGCCTGTTGATCAGCATGGTTGGCAATGGCTGTTTCAATAGTATTGGCATCCCCGCCATGTTCATGGAAAAAATTCCGAAGGTACTCCAGATGCCCGGCAATTTGCTGTCGCAATGGTAGAAGCTGCCTGAATGCTGATGCGTCTTCAAGAAGGGTAATGACTTTGACCCGGATCTTTAAATCAAAACATTGAGTGAGATGTTCAATGCTTTGATGTGACCAGGTTCCTGACAGGTTTGATGTGCTGATAATTTGCTGAATAATATGACCATAATCAATATCAGGGGTTGTCTCACAGGGAGGCTGTGGTATATCCATGGCTACTGCCAATGGTTGATCAGTATGGGAGGACGATAATGATTGTTGCGCCCCTGCCGCGGATGTAATTTGAGGCGGTGTGGCGATAAGGGGCGTTGTATGAGTTGAATGAATATGGGGCATGGATACATCCTGATAAACATAGAAACTAAATCTATTGACCCTGGAATTGATAGAAAGTTCTTGAGTACGATTCCGTTCATCAGTTACTGGTCATGAGTCAGAACGTTCGATCACAGTATTTTCCTGCCTGACTATTCATACTGTGAGCTATGTTATAATCGTCCATTTAAGGTCATCTCAGATAGTTGAACTCTCTTATGTCTCAAACTGTAGAAGCCGATGTGGTGGTGATTGGCGGTGGCATCGCTGGTCTCTGGTTATTTCGCACCCTGAATACTCTGGGCTATCGAACCTTGTTGCTGGAGCAGAACGCTCTGGGCGGTGGTCAGACCATTAAATCCCAGGGCATTGTTCATGGTGGTACAAAATACACGTTAACAGGTCAGTTAACCAATGCTTCCCAGGCCATTGCCGGTATGCCGGAGCGCTGGCGTAATGCCCTGGCTGGCAAGGGGGGGGAGGTGGATCCGGATCTCCGTTCGGCCCGCATACTGTCTGAATACCACTATCTCTGGTCGCCAGGTGATATTGGCTCACGAATGACCTCTTTCTTTGCCAGTAAAGCGCTTCGTGGACGGGTTGATGCATTAACCAGTGAGCAGTTTCCGGCCATTTTCAAACATGATGGTTTCCGCGGAAAGGTATATCAGCTCAATGAAATTGTTCTGGATATTGCCACCGTTACCCGTGCTCTGGTCAGTGGCCTTGAAGATAAAACGCTGAAAGTGGACTGGAGCGAGCAGGGTAATGCCCGGTTGTTAACCAATGCCAACGGTGAGATTGATGCTGTTGCCCTGGCGGATAACAATGGTCAGACCACCCTGTTGCAAGCCAAACGGTTTGTGCTGGCTGCGGGTGAAGGCGCTGAGGCGCTATTGAATACCTGGGGTGTCAGTCATCCCAAAATGCAGGTACGTCCCTTGCAGATGGTGATGGTTCGCCATACCCATCCTGAGCCTATTTATGCCCATTGTCTCGGCACAACACCATTGCCGAGAATGACTATTACCAGTCATCCGGATACCGATGGCAAGTGGGTCTGGTATCTCGGCGGAGGCATTGCGGAAGATGGTGTCAAACAGTCTGCAGAGGAATTGATTGCCACGGCGAAAAAAGAGCTGAAAGCGCTGTTGCCTTGGGTAGACCTGAGCCAGGCTGAGTGGGACACCCTGCGGGTCAATCGTGCCGAGCCAAAACAGAGCCGCCTGCTTCGTCCGGATGCGGCTTTTTGTCAGCCGGTGGCCAACGGTATTGTCACCTGGCCGACCAAACTGGCACTGGCTCCCAATCTCTCTGATGAAGTGGTTCGTTTGCTGCAGGAGGATAATATTCGTCCAGCGACGGATGACAGTTTCGTTATGCCGGAAGGATTTTCCCGGCCTGATATCTGCCCAAACTTCTGGCAGGGGCATTTTGCACAAGGGAAGACATTATGAGCCAGTGCCTTGTTAAAAAGCAGATTGCCGGTACTGATCTTGAAGTGTCGCCACTGGGTTTCGGCACCGTTAAGTTTGGCCGGGATCAGGGCGTAAAGTACCCGGAACATTTTACGATTCCTGATGACCGTGAAATGTTGGATCTGCTTACCCTGGCCCATGCCCTGGGCATGAACCTGCTGGATACGGCTCCGGCCTATGGCACCAGCGAGGAACGCCTTGGTCAGTTGTTTGCCAAACATAAAGGGCTGCGTGAACAGTGGGTCATCTGCAGTAAGGTTGGTGAAGAGTTTGTCACTGTTGAAAATGGTCGGGGAGAGTCTTATTTTGATTTTTCGGAGCAGCATATCCGCTTCAGTGTGGAGCGAAGCCTGAAGCGCCTGAATACCGATGTGATTGAATTGCTGCTGGTGCATTCCAATGGTGATGATGTCAATATCATTGAGCAGACGGGCTGTCTGGAAGTGCTGGCTGATCTGAAAAAGGAGGGGAAAATCCTCGCTTCGGGTATGTCCACCAAAACGGTTGCCGGTGGCATCCTGGCGCTGAAACATTCCGACGTTGCCATGGTGACCTATAACCTGAACGAACAGGGTGAAAAGCCGGTGTTGGACTACGCGCTGGAACATGGCAAAGGCATCTTTATCAAGAAGGCCCTGGCCAGTGGTCATGCCTGCCTGTCAGGACAGGACCCCGTTCTGGAAAGTATGAAACTGGTGTTTTCACACCCGGCGGTTTCTTCAGCTATTGTTGGCACCATCAATCCTGTTCATATGCGACAGAATGTGGAGGCGTATCTGAAAGTCAGTGGGATTTAAGGTGGTTCGGGAGCTTCTAACTATCTATAGGAGAGGCTCCCATGAATAAAGAATATGGGTTTAAATAATTTTCTTTTATGTTTTTTTGAAATAAAAAACAAACAAAAGTTTGACGAAACCACTTTTTGGTTATTTACTGAAATAATAAGAAGTAATTTAATTTCGAAAATTTGTATCTACGCTGTAAAAATTAATCGGATGACAAGGATCGTCGTCTTATGGAAACAGCTGAGCAGGTACTCATCATTGAAGACGCGGAGCAGCGTCGGCATGACTTCAGCACTATTTTGCAGTTTATGGGCTATCACACAGTGGCTATCGGTGCAGCCTACTGGGAAGATGCCGTTAGTGCTTATTCCCCGGAAACCTTCAGTGCCTTATTTCTAGGTGATTTTTTACAGGCAGAAAGCTCCCTGCAGGGAATGCTCTCCAGAGTTCAGGGCTGGTGTGGTGGCGTTCCGGTCATCCGGATTGCGGAGTCACTGCCAGACAATCTGTCGTTAGCGCTTGCCAGGCAAATCATTGCACGGGTTGACTGGCCATGCAGCAAGCCGCAACTTTTATCCAGTTTGCATTATGGTCAGGTCTATCGTGAGCAGTGGCGTCAGGCACACCAGACTGGCTACAACCAGCAGGTACAACTGTTCCGTGGACTGGTTGGCAAGAGTGAGCGTATCCGGAAAGTTAGGGCCGCCATGGCCCAGGTGGCGGATCGGGACGTCAATGTTTTGATCACCGGTGAGTCCGGCACGGGCAAAGAAGTGGTTGCCCGCAATCTTCATGAGCATTCCTATCGCAGAAGTGCGCCATTTGTTCCGGTCAATTGCGGTGCTATCCCCACAGATCTGTTGGAAAGTGAGCTCTTTGGCCATGAAAAGGGTGCTTTCACCGGTGCTGTGACCAGTCGCAAGGGACGGTTTGAACTAGCCCAGGGCGGAACACTTTTTCTTGACGAAATAGGCGATATGCCTCTGCATATGCAGGTCAAGTTGCTCAGGGTTTTGCAGGAGAGGACGTTCGAACGGGTTGGTGGAACAGAGCCCATTGAGGTGGATGTTCGAATTATTGCGGCAACCCATAAAAATCTTGAAGGTATGATCACTGAGGGAAGCTTCAGGGAAGATCTTTATTACCGTTTGAATGTATTTCCCATTGAGATGCCTTCGCTTAAAGAGCGGCCTGAAGATATTCCACTGATGATTAATGAGCTGACCCATAATATGGAGAAGCAGGCCAGGGGATCAATTCGACTCAGTTCCGCAGCAATATTATCGCTTTGTCGGCATGACTGGCCGGGAAATGTCCGGGAAATGGCCAATCTTCTGGAGCGTTTGGCGATTATGTATCCCTATGGGGTTATTGGTGTTCAGGATCTGCCAGAAAGTTTCTGTCATCTCGATTTGATCAGCCAGGAAGATGATGGTGTGGCTGATTTATTTCCGGACAGTATTCAGCCAGCCGGTGCTGCTACTTCGGAAGACCTTGCAGTACTGCCGGTAGGAGGGTTGAACCTGAAGGAGTATCTGACCCGACTGGAAAAGAGTTTGATTCAGCAGGCGCTGAGTGACTGTAATAGCGTTGTTGCCAGGGCAGCAGACAAGTTGCAGATTCGGCGAACGACCCTGGTGGAAAAAATGCGCAAGTATGGTCTGCAGAGATATGAGGATTCTGTGAAAACCTGATATTCAGTGATGAAAAAAAATGGCTACATATTTTTGTAGCCATTTTTTTTGATAACAGATTTATTCTCAGATTTACTGGGTTAGCAAATACTTTCCGGTTTTTGTTTCTGTATTGTTCTGTTGTACTTTGACTCCCTTCTGCTTCTTGCAGCTCCGCTGTTCGACAATTGTCGCTGATTGGTTTGCAGGTAATCCTTTATTTGCATATTTAATGAATGCGCTAATCAGCATCATGTCACGATCTGGTTTTTTTCTTCCCTGTTTTGTCGATCAAATGCTGCCATTTTTGCGTCACTATAAAGTGACACTGTCAAATAACTATCTTTTTAGATAGTTCAAAAAAGTGTTCAAGATATTTCCAAAGCAACCGAAAATTAATCTATGTCAAAAAAATAGCGAAATGAAATTGATGTTGTTTTAGAAAGTCGTTAAAAAACAGGTGGTTGTGTTTTTTTATTTTTCTTTATGCATTCTTTTGGGGTTTGGTAGCTGTTTTTATTTTTCAAATCAAAGTTGGCATGTTCATTGATATGTATATTTTGTCGTTTTTCTATATGCATTTTCTGAGCAATTGAAAAATTAAAGTGAGAACGATGGCGCAAGCAAAGAAAAGAGTGATTGCGGTTTCAGGATGTAAAGGAGGTGTTGGTAAAACCGTAGTTGCAGTAAACCTTGCCCTGGCGATGGCAAAGCTGGGTCAGCGTGTCGTTTTGATGGATGGTAATCTTTCTGTACCAGATGTTGAGTTCACCCTCGGGATGAATGAAGAAGGTTTAAAAGAACAATTGTCGTCTGATTTTATTTTTTCATCTTCTGCTGAAGGTGAGTTCGCTACTTCGAGCTCGGGCCATCAGCAGAAAGGACTGTTGGATGGTCCTTCGGGTGTAAGGGTATTTACACCGGCTGCTCAGGGCGATTGGAAAGACAGTATCCAAATTATTCAGGCAGTAGAGTTGATTCAGGACATGGATGATCTTGCGTCAGATCTGGATACTTTGATTATTGATACGGCTCCGGGCCTGGCCCCGGATAATGTAACTCTCATTCAGGCGGCAACAGAGGTAGTCGTTGTCGTCAGTCAGGAAGACGTGTCTGTTATTGATGCTGTTCGACAGATAAGGCTTCTGTATCGGGTTTTCAATGTTCACCAGTTTTATATTGTCGTTAATCTGGTGAGCAGTAGAAGAGGCGGTGCTAAACAGTTTGAGAAACTGCAGGAGTATCTGAAAGACGACAAACAGATAGTTTTAAGCTATCTGGGGGCAATTCCACATGATAAGACTGTAAGTGAAGCGATATTACAGCAGTCGGCACTGTTGACTGTCAGTAACGATTGTCGGGCTGCAAGAGCGTTTCACAGAATTGGACATCAGCTAGCAAAATTACCGGTGCCTGAGCCAAAAGGTCGTATAGAATTCTTTTTGCCTGGTAGGATCAAGGAGAGGATCTAAACATGACAGAGACAGCACAGGACGTGCAAACCAAGTCGGCACAAAAAACGACACTGAACATGGAAGAGATGGTGGTAAAACATCGCTCATTGGTAAAAAGAATTGCTAATCATCTCGCCGCAAGAATGCCCGCCAGTGTTCAGATTGATGATCTGGTTCAGTCAGGAATGATTGGGTTGCTTGAAGCAGCTTCAAAATATGATGCATCCAAAGGTGCCAGTTTTGAAACGTTTGCCGGTATTCGAATTCGTGGCGCAATGCTGGACGAAATTCGAAAAGGGGACTGGGGGCCAAGATCAGTATATCGCAACAGTCGTCGTATTACTGAAGCGGTTCAGGTTGTTGAGGCGAAACTGGGAAGAGATGCCCGGGATTCTGAAGTCGCCAAAGAGCTTGATGTGAAAATCGATGAGTATTACACCATTCTGAGTGATTTAAGAGGGTGTCGTCTTTTTAGTTATGAAGAGTTATTTGATAGTGAAGAATCAAGAATGCAGGCTCGCTCAGGAGACAGGGGCCCCTCAGCAGATATTCAGGAAGAAAAATTTAAAACAGCACTGATTGAAGCCATCGATAAACTGCCTGAAAGAGAAAAGCTGGTATTGATGCTTTATTACGATGAAGAGATGAATCTGAAAGAGATCGGTAAAGTGTTAGGGGTCAGTGAATCAAGAGTCAGCCAAATTCATTCTCAGGCTGCACTGCGTTTAAGGTCACGGCTGCAAAACTGGCTGAGTTAACGTCTCAGCCACACCTTTTTTACAGGGCAGTGACAAAATATGGTCAAGCGTCGGGAAACGGATCGTTTTCTTTTTTGATTTTGACAACGTTCAGTTGAGTTGATCTATTTTCAGAAATATATGCCGGTTATATGCTGCATAGCTTTGAACATTTTATTTTTAGTTTCTTATTGTTCCAAGTGAGTGGGTCTTAGCTCCATATACTTCTTTTATTAAGTTGTTTAATAACGGACCTGCATAATATGAAATGGACTTCTATCTCGACCGCCATTCTGTTGTCGGCACTCTCCTTTATTCTTCCGGCTCAGGAAGAAGCACCAGAAGAAATTAATGGTGTGATTACCATCAATACCCACCAGGCAAAACGCCTTCATGATATTGGCGCACTCTTTATCGATGTGCGTCCCTATCAACAGTGGCAATATGGACACGTAGACGGATCTCATAGCCTTGATCTAAGGGGTGGGTTTCGTCAGCTGCTGGTTCCGGGGGTTCTGGAAAAAGAGACTCCTATCGTGATCTATGGAAACAGCACATACCATATGAGAGGGGCTATTGGCAGTTATCTGGCCGCATTATGGGGTTATGAGCGCGTGTTCTTCCTCAGGGACGGTTATTATTCCTGGTTAGCCCTGGATTATCCGGTGACATTGAAGTCTGATGTCGTGGGTGAGTCCTACACCACAGGGGTTATGGCGCAGTAACCACGCCTTGATCCTTTCAAATACTTTCCTTCTGTACCCGTTTTCAAATGCCTTCTATCTTCACTTTCTCTAATGGGAGTGAGGATCGGTATGCCCTGAGACCCTCCCGGGCTTCTTCAATGCTTGCATTGAACAGTATTTACCCCCGCAGTCAGTAAAATTTCCTGATATAATCGCCAACCGACGCTATTTAGGGACATCTTGGAAAGCAGGGCCTTTCATTGCTCATGGCTGTGCTGCTTTGCGAATCAGGGTCTCGGCGATACACGCTTTTGGATTCAGGAGTTCGCTTTGCTTAATGTGGTTCAGTTGAGCTGTGAGCGGGACGACAGGCTGCTGTTCAGCAACTTGTCCTTTCAGCTTGGTAGTGGAGAAATACTCCAGATTGAGGGGCGAAACGGTGCTGGTAAAACATCGCTGCTTCGCATCATTGCTGGCTTTTCATCCAGTTTGAGTGGCGATATTTTCTGGAACGACCAGCCGTTATCGACAGTGTATGCTGATTTTCGTCTTGACTGTTTTTTTCTTGGCCATAAACCAGGGCTGAAACTGGATTTGACACCTCTTGAAAACCTTGTCTGGCGAGCCAGGCTGTCCAATACCATCATCAATAGGGAAGTATTGCTCGCTGCCCTTGATCGGGTCCAGCTTGCCGGTTATGAAGATATTCCCTGTAGCCATCTATCCGCCGGGCAGTTAAGGCGGGTGGCGTTTGCCGGGTTGATTGCCAGCCCGGCACGGCTCTGGATTCTCGATGAGCCATTCACTGCGATTGATATTGAAGGCGTCTCCTGGCTGGAGAGACTCTTTGATGAGCACACTCATCAGGGAGGTATGGTGCTGGTTACCAGCCATCAACCATTAAATGATCGCCAGGGAAAACTGCGCAAGTTGAATGTGGAGCACTTTGGCGAAGAAAGGAGTGTTGATGGTGAGAGGGGGCAAGATGTCCAGGGTTGACCAGCCATCCATGCGGGGTTTCTCTGCCTGCCTGGCCCTTATTCGCCGGGACCTGACGCTCACGTTCCGGTCACCTGGTCAGGCGATTAATCCCATGGCGTTCTTTCTGATGGTGGCTACTTTATTTCCCCTTGGGATTGCACCGGATCGGGAGGTGTTGTCAGAACTGGCGGCTGGTGTTATCTGGATTGGTGCTCTATTAGCTGTTTTGCTGTCGCTGGACTCATTGTTTAAAAGCGACCAGGACGATGGGGCTTTGGACCAATTACTGATGTCGCCACACCCCCTGCCCTTACTGGTATTGGCCAAGGTGTTCAGTCACTGGTTAACCAGTGGTTTTTGTTTAACACTAATGGCACCATTACTGGCCATTATGTTACATCTGCCATCAGAAGCTTTTTCCCCTCTTATGATGACGCTGTTACTGGGAACACCAGTACTCAGTCTGGCAGGATCCATCGGTGCTGCATTAACGGTAAAAGTCCAACGCGGCGGCGTGTTGCTGACCCTGCTTTCGTTACCGCTTTACATACCGGTACTGATTTTTGCCACAGGGGCCGTTAATGCTGCAATGCAAAACATGCCGTATACCGGCCATATTCTCTGGTTGTCTGTGTTCCTGATACTTGGGGTATGTCTGGCACCGCTGGCGATTGCCGGGGCATTAAGGGTGATTAATGAGTAATGAATATGTTTGATACGGTAAAGAGACTTGTCTTTATTCAGGCAATTTCTTGAAAAGTGAAGAGATTTCCAGCACTCTCTGCCTGCAGAGAATCCCTGCAAAATTAGGTCGCATTGGTGGCGGCCTCAGTAAGTAGAACAAGAGTATGAACTGGACGTTTTTTCATAAGTTGGGTTCTCCCAAGTGGTTTTATGATATCAGTGGTAAGTGGTTGCCCTGGCTTCAGGTGTCCTCCCTGGTGCTGATATTGGTGGCGCTTGTCTGGGGGCTGGCGTTTACCCCTCCGGATTACCTGCAGGGCAACAGTTACCGCATCATCTTTATTCATGTACCTGCTTCGTTCCTTGCCCAGTCGATATATATGATGATGGCAACAGCCGCTGCTGTGACCCTGATCTGGCGAATCAAACTGGCGGATATGGCGCTGAAAGTCATGGCACCTGTCGGGGCTTCCTTCTGCATACTCTCTCTGGTTACCGGAGCCATCTGGGGGCAACCGACCTGGGGGACCTGGTGGGTATGGGATGCACGTCTGACCTCCATGCTTATTCTGCTCTTTCTCTATATCGGTATTATTGCCCTGCGCGGTGCCATCCACACCACAGAGGCTGCCGCAAAAGCCTGCGCCATTCTCAGCCTGGTGGGGGTGGTCAACATCCCGATCATCAAGTTTTCGGTGGACTGGTGGAATACCCTTCATCAGGGTGCCACATTGAAACTGACTGAAAAACCTTCCATGGCCCCGGAAATGCTATGGCCCCTGTTATTGGCCATTCTCGGATTTTATCTGTTTTTTACGATGGTCATGGTGCTTCGTCTACGTATAGAAATTATCAGTCGTGAAAGAAAGACCCGCTGGGTTAAAGAGCTGGTGAGTTGATGTCTATGTATTTTGACAGTTGGAGCGGTTTTCTGGTCATGGAGGGGCACGGTCTCTATGTCTGGAGTGCCTACACGATGGCTTTGGCCGTGATTGCTTACAATCTGATTGCACCGTTTATGGCAAGGCGGCGGATACTCGCACAGATAACTGCACAAGTGAGAAGACAGGAGCGATTGGTTCAAAGAAACGTGATCGTGAATGAGGTCAGAGGTGATAACAACGAGAATCGCTCTGCCAACCCTGAAAACACACAACTAAAACATCGCCCCAGGCGACAGGAAGAAGGCTCTGAGTCTGTAGAGAGGAGTGCTCAATGAATGCAGTTCGCAAACAGAGATTAATACTCGTATTACTGCTGCTGGCAGGCGTTGGGGTGGCAGTGGCTCTGATGTTGTTTGCGCTGCGCGAGAACATTAATCACTACTTTTCACCCGCTCAGATGGCTGCCGGTGAAGCTCCGGTAGGTCAGCGGATGCGCGGTGGTGGCCTGGTTGTTCCGGGTTCCGTTGAGCGTGATACCAAAAGCCTGAAGGTCAGTTTTCGCATCACGGATGGCGGCGGAGAAGTGACGGTGCACTACGAAGGTATTCTGCCCGACCTGTTTGTTGAAGGCTCTGGAGTTGTTGCCCTGGGAACGCTCGGTGATGACGGTATTTTTGCCGCCACGGAGGTCCTGGCCAAGCATGATGAAAACTATATGCCGCCGGAAGTGCAGAAAGCCATTGATGAGGCTCATCCGGGTTACACGAAGCCGACGGTTCAAACCACTGCTCAAAGTGAGCTGAGGAGTCTGCAAGATGGTAGCTGAAGCTGGGCTGCTGGCTCTGATTATTGCCTTGTGCCTGAGTCTTTTACTCAGCATTTTTCCGCTGGTGGGTAGTTACACCGGTAATCTCCGGTTGATGAATCAGGCTCGCTCCCTGTCCTGGGGACTGTTTGCGTTTGTTGGCTTTTCGTTCTTGTGTCTGGTCTGGGCATTTATTACCGACGACTTTTCGGTGGATTACGTCGCCAGACATTCAAACAGCCTGTTGCCTGTACAGTATAAGGTCAGTGCCACCTGGGGAGGACACGAAGGGTCGCTGCTGATGTGGGTGTTGATTCTGGTTGGCTGGATGGCGATGGTGGCTGTCAAGAGTGACCGCCTGCCCCCTGAGTTGTCCGCCCGGGTGCTCTCGGTCATGGGGATGATTACCGTTGGCTTTTTGCTGTTTACTCTTCTGACATCCAACCCGTTTAACCGGATTCTGCCTTTCCCACCAGAAGATGGGGCCGATCTTAACCCTCTTTTGCAGGACTTTGGCCTTATCGTTCACCCTCCCATGCTGTACATGGGTTACGTGGGTTTTGCCGTTGCCTTTGCCTTTGCCATTGCTGCTCTGCTGGGTGGCCAGCTTGACACCGCCTGGGCCCGATGGGCAAGGCCATGGACAACCGTAGCCTGGGTGTTCCTGACCCTGGGGATTTCACTGGGAAGCTGGTGGGCCTACTACGAGCTTGGCTGGGGTGGCTGGTGGTTCTGGGATCCGGTGGAAAATGCCTCTCTGATGCCCTGGCTGGTGGGAACGGCATTGATGCACTCCCTGGCAGTGACAGAAAAACGCGGTCTGTTCAAGAGCTGGACGTTACTGCTGGCCATTTTTACCTTCTCATTAAGTCTGCTGGGCACGTTCCTGGTTCGCTCCGGCGTGCTCACCTCGGTCCACGCCTTTGCCAATGATCCGGAGCGAGGCGTTTTTATCCTCTTTTATCTGATGATTGTCGTCGGTGCATCACTGACGCTGTTTGCCCTCAGGGCACCTGAGGTACGCAGTCGTATCAGTTTTTCCATGGCATCCAGGGAAACGCTGCTGCTGGTCAATAATATTTTGCTGACCGCCAGTGCCGCGACCGTGCTGCTTGGAACATTATTCCCGCTGCTGCTGGAATCCCTCGATATGGGCATGATTTCGGTAGGGCCTCCTTACTTCAATTTTGTCTTTGTGCCAATGGCCATGTTGCTGGCGTTTGCCCTGGGGTTCGGGGTTCTGCTCAACTGGAAGAACGGTTCGGTCAAATGGTTGGTCAGCCAGACTCGATGGATTTTTCTGATATCCATTCTGGGTGGTTTAGGGTTCAGCCTGTTCTACGGTGACGCTTTGGCAAAGAATTTTCTGATCAGTGAAGTGCTGGCCATGGCCCTGGTGCTGTGGATCGTACTCACCATGGTCCGGGATATTCTGAATAAAACCCGAAATACCCGGGCAAAAGCCGGGCTGGTTGATGCGCTAAAACGGTTGAAACCAGCGTATTACGGAATGCATCTGGCGCATCTGGGGCTGGCAGTCACCATTGTTGGTGTCGCCATCACCAGTGGCTACAGCAGCCAGCGTGATTTGCGCATGGCTCCCGGTGAACGGGTAACCCTTGGTGCGTATCAGTTCCGTTTTGATGGTGTCAGTTTGCAGCCCGGCCCTAACTACACATCCAACTATGGGTTTGTCACTGTCTACAAAAATGGTCGTCAAATAGCGGTATTGCATCCCGAGAAGCGAGTCTATACCGCACAGCAAATGCCTATGACCGAGGCTTCTATTGACCCGGGGTTAACCCGTGATATTTACGTTGCCCTGGGTGAACCATTGGGTGATGACGGCAGCTGGGCACTGCGACTGCATATCAAGCCCTTTGTCCGCTGGATCTGGCTGGGTTCCCTGTTTATGGGACTGGGTGGTGTGCTGGCGATCTCAGACCGGCGCTACAGAATGAAAGTTCGTCAGAAAGTGAATGCATTGAGACCACTGGGTAATGAGGGAGTAGCCAGCGCATGAAGCGACGATTGCAACTGTTTTTACCACTGGCAATCTTTCTCGGGCTTTGCCTGATGTTTTATGTGGCGCTGTTCCGGGAAAACCCGGGCGAGCTGCCATCTGCCCTGCTGGATCAGCCTTTGCCAACATTCGAGCTGCCAACGGTGAAAAATCCAGACAGAAAAGTGACCAGAGAGAACCTGCTGGGTGAAGTCGCCCTGATCAATGTCTGGGCTACCTGGTGTCCTGCCTGTCGTGTCGAGCATCCCTATCTGGTGGACCTGGCCAATAAAGGCGTACCCATTTACGGTGTGAACTACAAGGATGACCAGCCTGAAGCCAGAAAGTGGTTGAAGACGCTGCACGACCCTTATCGTTTCAGCATCAATGATAACAGTGGTTCGCTGGGCATTGATCTGGGAGTTTACGGGGCACCGGAAACCTATTTGATCGATCATCAGGGCGTTATCCGTTATAAGCATGTCGGCATTGTTGATGCCAATGTCTGGAAGAATGATCTTGAACCCAGATTCAGGCACTTGCAAAAACAAGTGCTCCAGGCCCACGCAAATAACCGTGAAGGGGAGGCCAAATGATAAAGCGCATAACCTCCCGATTGATCATTGTGCTGTCGACCGTACTGTTTATGGGCACGGCTTATGGTGTGATCGACTCCTATGAGTTTTCGACACCGGAACAGGAGCAGCGTTTTTTCGAGCTGACCAACGAGCTGCGTTGCCCAAAGTGTCAAAACCAGTCCATAGGCGATTCTAATGCGCCCATTGCCCAGGATCTTCGGCGGGAAGTGCACCGGCTGTTAAATGAAGGCGCAGATAACCAGACAGTTATCGATTTTATGCTGGCCCGCTACGGAGACTTTGTACTTTACAAACCCCGTATTGCCGGTGTGAATCTTGTGCTCTGGCTTGGGCCTTTGCTCCTGCTGTTGGCAGGTTTGACAGTGCTTATTGTGGTAGTTCGCAAGCATAAGGCAACTGCTTCGGAATCGGCACCAGCGGCTCCCGATCAACATAACGCAGATAAAGAGTTACTGGACAAAAAGCTGAACAGATTTCTGACAGACTATTTGAGCACACACTCATCAAAAGATAATAAAACGGATGGTAAAGAGTAATGATGGAGTTCTGGTTGATAGCCGCATTGCTGATTGCCATTGCCGTGCTGGTTTCGGTCTGGCCATTGATAAAGCCAGTCGTTTCAGCACCCGGTGAGGATGAGTCTGAAGAGTCTGCAAACGTTGCCAGTTTCCGTGACCAGATGGCAGATCTGGACTGGCAGCTGCAACAGGGGCTGGTGTCAGCGGGAGAAGCGGAAAGGTTGAAACTGGAGTTAAGGCAGAAACTGGCTGATGAGTTGGGTGATGGGCAGCCAGCAAGCCCATACTCTCTGTTGAAGAAGCCGGGGTTTGCCCTGCTGATCGCACTGATTGTACCTGTGTCCACCGTACTCCTCTATTTTAAGCTGGGTGCCACCACTGAGATTGCTGTGGTCAACGCCATGAACAATGGCAACCTCAATGGCGAGCAGGTGGAAACGGTACTTAAAGAGTGGGTGGCCAAGCGGCCGGAGAATAATCAGGCGCTGTTCATGCTGGGCAGCCATTACCTGAGAACAGGCAAGCTGGATGAAGCAGTTAAAACCTACCGGCACCTTGCCAGTATCAGTAATGGCCATCCCCAGGTAACTGCGGAACTGGCGCAGGTGCTGTTTTTAAGCAGTAACAATGTGGTCACACCTGAAATTCGCGAACTCTATCTGCAGACACTGCTGAAAGATAGCCAGAATACCACGGCATTGGGATTGAAGGGGATTGATGCCTTTACCAGGGGTAACTATCAGGACGCCATTGCCGCCTGGCAGCTGGCGTTGACCCATGAAGTGGATCCCGCAGCCCGACAGTCATTGAGTGCGGGTATTAATCAGGCTCGTTCAATGCTCGGTGATACCGTGGTTGCCCTTCGGGTCATGATCGATCTGGCCCCTGAGCTGGGTGAGCTGCCAGATGATGCGCGGGTAGTGGTCTTTGCCCGGCCAGCCGGTGATGCCAAACAGCCTCCGCTGGTGGCTGTGCCACTGAGTGTTGGAGATCTTCCCAGGGAAGTTTTGCTTGATGATAACAGTGCCATGATGATGGGCGGACAGCTACTGTCATCCATTGAGAGTCTTGATATCACCGCACGGATCAGCCTCACCGGCAATGTAATGTCTCCTGATTATCAGGTGCAGGCAAAAGGAGTGAAAACCACGGCAACTGAGCCAGTCAGGTTGACATTTACGCCAGCGGGTTAAGCGTTTGAACTAAAGAACCGCAAAACAGTCTGAAACTATCAGAAATACTGGAAGTCGCCTTTTTCATTTCGGAAAAGGCGACTTTTCTATTTACTGTGGTAATGTGTAAGATCTGCTTTGAAAGAAATAATCTTTCAAACAAACGATTCGCTATGACAAGGAACCGGAGCCCATGCAACATGCTATGAATGGTGGTTTTACCGGAGCATAAAGCCCCATAGCGTGAACTATTGGTCAGTATTCAGGCTCATACATCCTATACCGAGCCGGGCCCCGACAGTGAAGAGCTAAAGGAAACGATGCGTTTAAAATCCATCAAACTGGCCGGATTCAAATCGTTTGTGGATCCCACAACGGTTCACTTTCCCTCCAATATGTGTGGGGTGGTAGGCCCCAACGGTTGTGGCAAGTCGAATATTATTGATGCGGTTCGCTGGGTAATGGGGGAATCGTCCGCCAAGCATTTGCGTGGCGAGTCCATGACCGACGTTATCTTTAAAGGCTCCAACAGCCGCAAGCCTGCCAATCAGGCGTCTGTGGAGCTGATCTTTGATAATAACGAAGGGCGGGTTACCGGAGAGTTTGCCGCTTACCGGGAAATCTCGGTCAAGCGAACGGTTAACTCCGATGCCAAGAACACCTATTTTCTCAACGGCAGTAAGTGTCGCCGTAAAGATATTATGGATATCTTCCTGGGCACCGGTCTTGGACCCAGAAGTTATGCCATTATCAGTCAGGGCATTATCTCCAATCTGATTGAATCCAAACCGGAAGAGCTTCGGGTATTTATTGAAGAAGCGGCCGGTATCTCCCGCTACAAGGAGCGCCGTCGCGAGACGGAAAACCGTATCCGCCGAACCAATGAAAACCTGGAACGGCTGACCGATCTGCGAGAAGAGCTGGGGCGTCAGCTTGGCCACCTGCAACGACAGGCTCAGGCGGCGGAAAAGTACAAAGAGTACAAAGCCGAGGAACGGCTGAAAAAGGCCCAGCTGCAGGCATTGAAATGGCAGACCATTAATACCGGAGCCCAGTCCCAGGAACAGGCCATCCGTGAGTTCGAGGTTCAGCTGGAAGCGGCAATCAGCCAACAGCGTTCAGCGGATGCCGCCATGGAAGATGATCGCGTCCAGCAGATGGAGGTGAGCGATCGTTTTCATGAAGCGCAATCCAGCTATTACGGCACAGGTAATGAAGTCACCCGTATTGAGCAGACTCTGCAGCACCGGGAAGAGCGCGCCAGAGAATTGAGTCGCGACCTTGAACAGGTGGAGCACAGCTGGGAAGAGGCCCGTGAACAGCTGGCGGATGATCAGCAACAGCTGGAGTCTTTCCAGGAAGAACTGAGCGAGCTGGAGCCGGAGCTGGCCATGCTGCAGGATCAGGAGGCGGACTCTGGTGATGTCCTGACCCGGGCAGAAGAAGCCATGCAGCGCTGGCAGCAGGAGTGGGATAATTTCAATCAGCGATCCCATGAACCAAAGCGAACCGCTGAAGTTGAGCAGTCCCGCATCAATCATGCCGAGCAGGTGATGGGGCGTTTGCAGGAGCGGGAAGGTCGCCTGAAAGAAGAGTCCGCCGCGCTTGGGGGGGCTGAAGACCAGGAAGAGATGACACTCCTTTCGGAAAAGCTGACCGAGCTGGAGTTGACCGCAGAAACCGTTGAACTGCGTATTGAAGAGTGTGTTGAAGCGGTTGAGCAACAGCGTGATCAGGTGCAGAACCTGACGGCTGAGCTGGAAAGCAACCGGGATGAACTCAGCATGGTGCGAGGGCGTCATGCCTCTCTGGAGGCTTTGCACCAGGCATCACTGCATCAGGATACGGGCACCATTGAGTGGCTTGAGCAATACCAGCTCAATAACCACACTCGTCTGATGGATAAGCTTCAGGTCGATGCGGGCTGGGAACGTTCGGTTGAAACCGTACTGGGCGATAGCCTCCAGGCCGTGTGCCTGGATAGCCTTGATCCGGTGGCTGACGCACTGGGTGCGTTAGAGCAGGGATCCCTGGTACTGCTGGAGGCTGGTTCAGGCCAGCAACACGCGCCTTCGTTAAGTGAGTTGCCACTGCTGGCAGACAAAGTGATCAGCGGTCAGGAAGCTCTGCCCCTATTGGCTGGAATCTATGCCGCAGATTCACTGGAAACGGCGCTTTCCCTGCGCGCAAAACTCCAGGCTGGCGAATCGATCATTACACCAGATGGTATTTGGCTCTCTTCCGGCTGGTTGCGGGTTAACCGGGGTGTTGATAATAATGCCGGTGTTCTGGAGCGCCAGAAAGAAATGGACGCTCTGGGTGACAAGCTCACGACTCTGGAAGAAAGCAGCCTGCTATTGAAAGAACAGCTGGAAGGCGCAAGGGCAAAGCTCGAACAGCATGAGACTCAAAGAGAACAGCTGCAAAAGCAACTGTCCGAACTCAACCGGAACCAGGGTGAGGTGCGGGCAGATCTTGGTGCCCGAAAGGTCCGGTTAGAACAGTTTTCCGAGCGCCGTCGACGGCTTGAACAGGAGCTGCAGGAAGTCAGGGAGCAGTATGGGTTGGAGCAGGAAGTGATTGGCGAGTCCCGCATGCGCCTGCAGGAAGCACTGGATCATATGGAAGAAGACATTGGTCGCCGGGAAGCGATGCAGGAGCAACGGGAGAAACTTCAGGCCCGTCTCGAAGAAGTACGTCATCAGGCCCGTTTTGATCAAGAGCGGGCCCATCAACTGGCCCTTCGCCAGCAATCCATCAATACCCAGATAGGCTCTCTGAAAGCAGCCATTGAGCGTTTGAGTCAGCAGTCTACCAAGCTCCGGGAGCGACGGGAGTTTCTCCGGGAGTCCATGTCTGAATCCAACTCACCAGAGGGGGATCTGCGGGAGCAACTGGAAGAAATGCTGGCCAGACGTCTTGAGCAGGAAGAGACGATGCAGCAGGCCCGGATGGCGCTTGAAGAAGTGGAGCAGCGGATTCGTGCTGGCGAGAAGGTTCGCCACAGTGCTGAGCAGCAGGCACAGAAAATACGCGAACAGTTGGAAAAGCTGAGGATGGACTGGCAAGGGATGCAGGTTCGTCGAACGACACTGGCTGAACAGCTGAAAGAAGATCAGTTTGATCTGGCAACGGTACTTGAGAACCTTCCGGATGATGCATCTGAACAGCAGTGGGAGCAGGAACTGGAACGGATCGCCGCACGCATTGAGCGTCTGGGGGCCATTAACCTGGCGGCTATTGAGGAGTACGAAACCCAGTCAGAGCGCAAGCAGTATCTGGATGCCCAGAACGATGACCTGGTGTCAGCCCTGAATACCCTGGAGAATGCTATTCGCAAGATCGACAAGGAGACCCGTCAACGGTTCAAGATGACGTTCGATAAGGTCAATGCCGGTCTCCAGGAGTTGTTCCCCCGGGTATTCGGCGGTGGTCAGGCCTATCTGGCCTTAACCGGAGAAGACCTGCTGGATACCGGAGTGGCTATAATGGCTCAGCCGCCGGGCAAGAAAAACAGTACGATCCACCTGCTTTCCGGTGGTGAAAAGGCGCTGACGGCTATTGCCCTGGTATTTGCCATCTTCCAGTTGAATCCGTCACCCTTCTGTATGCTGGATGAGGTGGACGCCCCTCTGGACGATGCCAACGTTGGGCGGTATGCCAAAATGGTCTCTGAGATGAGTGATAAAGTGCAGTTTGTGTACATCACTCACAACAAAATCGCCATGCAGGCCGCCAGTCAGCTGGTGGGTGTCACCATGCACGAGCCGGGTGTATCCAGACCGGTGTCGGTGGATATTGAGCAGGCGGCGGCGATGGCTGAGTTGTAACTATCCGGTATGCTTAAGAGTTGGATAAATAAGCTATGACATTGACAATACGCAGTTTATAAAGCACGTAAAGTAAACGTTCATGGCTTAATTTGTTATTTTTTTATTGTAATATTGCAACGTTGGTCGATTGCAGAAGTAATTAATGCAGATGTGATAAATGACGGTGGTCTATTTTTCATTGTCATCAAGTGTTATCACAGGGAAGCAGACTGCAATTCGGGCGTTGTTTCAAGGTCTACAGGGCAGCAAGGACATGAGTTTGCGAGATTGGCTGATACTCATAGGAATACTGGTAATCATCGGCGTGTTGGCCGACGGTTATCGCAGGATGCGATTGGCCAGAAAAAGGTCATCGGAAATCAGCTTTGGTCTGGAGGAAGTCAAAGGCTATGACGATGATTTTTCCAGTGAACTGCCCAATGGCGGTGCCCGGCCCAGTGCGCATAAAGAAAGCACTCTGAAAGAGAGCTTTCTGAAAGAAGGGTTTACCAAAAAAGAGTCTGCCAGACCCCGTGTTGAACCCGGGTTTTCGGGGGGGGACTATTTCGATGACTATCCAGAAGAGGGTATCGAAGAACCGCCCGTGTACCCTGAATCCTTGAGACAGCGCCATCGTCACCCTGAAGAGGCTGAACGACATGCAGAGCAAAGCGACGCAGGGGAAAAAGCGAGAGTTCAAAGAGCGCTTGATCTGGATGAGCCTGTTCCGGTGCTGATGAATCTGGATGAGTCACAGCAACCCTCAAGAAGTAAACGTCTGTCGTCTTCTGAGGATCATTTGCAGTCTGGCGGCTTTTCAAGGGCAGCAGGCGCTGACCGATCCGTTCGCTCCCGTGAAACGTCCAGATTGGATGCTGGGCCGGAAGAGTTTGTTGGTCAGCCACGAGCGGCAACCAGTCAGGGCAAGGCACCGATTCAGGAACGTGACGTTTCGGCCAGAGAGAGCTCCAACCCACAGAAAGAACTCAACCTGGGGGGGCGTGAGAAGGCAGAGAAGTTACAAGAGCGCCCGCCCGCCAGTGAAGTGATTGTGATCAATGTGCTGGCCAAAGGCGGTGGTGTTTTTGCCGGTGACCAGCTGATGCAGTCCATGCTGGCATCCGGCATGCGCTTTGGTGATATGTCGATCTTCCATCGATATACCAATGCCGATGATACCGGAAAAATTCTGTTCAGCATGGCCAACGGCGTAAAGCCGGGTACCTTTACCATTGATAATCTGGAAGCCACCGAGACACCGGCTTTGAGTCTGTTTATGAGTCTGCCGGGGCCGGAAAAACCCATGCAGGCCTTTGCCCTGATGGAAGAGACGGCCCGTCGTCTTGCCCTTGATCTGGGCGGTGAGCTGAAAGATGAACAGTTCAGCGTGATGACTCAGCAGACCCTTGAACACTGTCGTCAGCGTATTCGTGAATATGAGCGCAAGCAGCTGGCGAAACAGCCGGTGCATTGATATTCCTGCTGGCCTAGGAGGCTGTCCGGGAATAGACTGCCCTACTGCGGTGGCAGCAAATTGGTCTAAAAATTCCGTTTTGTTCGGCAAATAGCCCCGCTATTCACCTCACAAAACGGAATTTTTATCCTCAATTTTCTGCCATCCTCGCTACGGGCGCTATTCTCGGACAGCCTCCTAGCCATTGCTATCTAATGTTTTCTTCAGCGGGTTCTCAGGCAGAGAACCCGCTGGCCTTTGATAATTCCATGAGCATGACTTCTTCAGATACTCCACCGGTTCCTTCCCCTGAGCTTGCAGAACAAGAGATACTTCAGCTGCGTCAGCAGATCGGCGAGCACAACCATCGTTACTATGTCCTGGATGAGCCTGAAATTCCCGACAGTGAATACGATAAGCTGTTTATCCGCCTGAAATCTCTTGAAGCTAAATACCCACAGCTGATAACCGAAGATTCTCCCACCCGGCGAGTTGGCGGTGCTCCTTTGAAAGCGTTTGGTCAGGTTCGCCATGAACTGGCCATGCTCTCCCTGGATAACGCTTTTGATGCAGAAGATCAGGCAGACTTTAATCGCCGGGTTAAAGAGCGGCTGGGCACCACTGAAGACATTGAATACGCCTGTGAACCCAAGCTGGATGGTATCGCTGTCAGCCTGTTATACGAAGATGGTCTTCTGGTCAGGGCGGCTACCCGTGGCGATGGCACTACCGGGGAAGATATTACCCAGAACATTCGTACTATTGAATCAATCCCACTCAAGTTGATGGGCGATGGCTGGCCTCGACGCCTTGAAGTCCGGGGCGAAGTGTATATGCCAAAGGCTGGCTTTGAACAGTTAAACCGGCGAGCCAGTGCCAAAGGTGAGAAGACCTTTGTTAACCCGAGAAATGCGGCGGCTGGCAGTTTACGCCAGCTGGATTCACGGATAACGGCTAAACGACCATTGACGATCTATTGCTACAGTGTTGGCGTTGTCGATGGCGGAGTACTGCCTGACACCCACGGTGAGATACTTGCCTGTCTGAAACAATGGGGTTTGCGGGTCAGCCCCGAATTGCAGGTCGTCAAAGGTGTCCAGGCCTGTGAAGACTACTATCAAGCCATGGCTGAGAAACGTCAGGGGCTGCCTTACGAAATTGACGGTATTGTTTATAAAGTGAATGCCATTGCCCGGCAACAGGCTCTGGGGTTTGTTGCCCGGGCACCGCGCTGGGCCGTCGCCCGCAAATTTCCGGCACAGGAAGCGATCACGACTCTTAAGGATGTGGAGTTTCAGGTTGGCAGAACCGGTGCTATCACTCCAGTTGCCCGTTTGCAGCCGGTGTTTGTTGGTGGGGTAACAGTCAGTAATGCGACCCTGCACAATATGGATGAAATTGCACGGCTGGATATCAAAATAGGCGACAGTGTCGTTATCCTCCGGGCGGGCGATGTTATTCCCAAGGTGAACCGGGTTATCCACTCCATGCGTCCTGATGATGTTCGGGATATTACCTTTCCGGATCGCTGTCCGGTATGTGACTCTGAACTGGAACGTGAAGAAGCCATCTTGCGCTGCTCTGGCGGACTGTTCTGCTCAGCCCAGCGCAAAGAGGCTATCAAGCACTTTGCTTCTCGCAAGGCAATGGATATTGATGGTCTTGGGGATAAACTGGTTGAGCAGCTGGTCGATCGTCAATTGATCGCAACGGTGGCAGACCTGTTCAGTCTCAATGCCCGGGAGGTTTCCGGCCTTGAACGTATGGGGAAAAAGTCAGCCGAGAACTTGATTAATGCGCTTGATCAGTCCAGAAAAACGACGCTTCCCCGTTTTATCTACTCACTGGGCATTCGCGAAGTGGGTGAGGCAACCGCACAGGGGCTGGCAGGTCACTACCGTGATTTGCATAAATTGATGGCCGCTTCGGTGGAAGACTTGCAAACCGTGGATGATGTTGGCCCTGTGGTAGCTGGTCATATTGAGAAGTTTTTCCGTCAGGAACACAACCGCGAAGTGATTGATGCACTTCTGGCGAAAGGTGTTGCATGGGAAACGGAATCCGCTGTTATCGAACAGGGAGATCAACCGCTTGTTGGCGAAACCTGGGTGTTAACCGGGACGTTAAACACAATGACCCGTGACGAAGGTAAGGCCATCCTGCAAAAACTGGGTGCCAAGGTGACCGGATCTGTCTCGGCAAAAACATCAGCCTTACTGGCCGGTGACAAGGCCGGCTCAAAACTGGCCAAGGCAGAGAAGCTGGGAGTGCGTGTCGTCACTGAGGATGACTTTATGCAGATGAGGCAGGCCTGGGGCGTGTAGTGTCTGCGGCAAATTGATTCGAGCTGAACCACAGAGGTTGTAAACACTCCGGGAAATCTGGACGGATGAAGCAAGCTAAAGGTTATCTTTTCTCAGTGCTCCTGGTGATCTCTGTGGTTAAACATTGGAGGATGGCGACTGAATGTCAAACCTGAGTCGAAAGCTGTTTATTTTGATCCTGTCTGCCGTGCTGGCAGGCTGTGCCAGTAAGGCACCACCCGAGAAACCCCACAACCTTTGCAGTGTCTTCAAGGAAAAACGCGGCTGGTACAAAGACGCAAAAAAAGCCAACCAGCGCTGGGGTACCCCCATCCAGATCATGATGGCCATTATGTATCAGGAATCATCTTACCGGCACGATGCCCAGCCGCCACGGCCATGGTTCCTTTTCATTCCATTACCCCGTAACTCTTCTGCTTATGGCTACCCGCAGGCACAGGATGGCACCTGGGAGCAATATGTCAGCGAAGCCGGAGGTTTCTTCCCCAGCCGCGAAGACTTCGGTGATGCTATTGACTTTATTGGCTGGTATACCCACAAGTCACGCAAGCTGAATGGTACTTCACTGTGGGCCGCCGATCAGCAGTACCTGAATTACCATGAAGGCTGGAACGGTTACCGCAAGGGAAACCATAAGAAAAAGAAATGGTTGTTGAGCACTGCCAGCACAGTAAAACGCAGGGCCAGTAACTATGGTGAGCAGTTGCGTCGCTGTAACCTGTAGTGGATATAGAGGGGTTCTCTCTATCAATGAAGCCCAAACTCCGTTCGTCCTGAGCGGAGATTATACACCTCAAACTCAATGAAATGGTGTGCCAGGCTTTGGCATCCTGCGTCACCCTATCTTCCACATGCATGTGGTCGTGCGCGAGATTCGGGGTAGTTTATGAAATATCCCGGCTGACGTTAACTGATCATTGGTCAGGGTATTGAATTGTCCGCTCACCGTGGGTTGATTGATATATTGAATTAAAGCTTTGGAACCTTTCAAGCTTTATTGTGTCTGTTCAAGAGAACAGGTATTCAATAAAGGCAGTACTTATGATTCCTTCTTCCTTACCAACCTCTTCGACACCGGATCTACCGGAAATTCCCCAAGAGACCAATGCTGGTACCCCTGAAAATGTTGGCACCGCTAAAACCGTTGGCCTTGATAATCCAGAGAATCATGGTGCTGCGGCTAAACCGTTAGTAGCATATTCCATTGAGTCTTCTGATGATGAGTCTGAAGGTGATGGTAATGGTATTCTAAAGCTGGAAGCTGGTGATTATGAACGGGTTACCATAAACAAGAATGTTCAAGCTGTAGACATGAATGGTAGTTTATGCCTTATTCATGTTCCTGATAATGCCAAGATTTATATAGCCTGGCATATGGAACCCGGAGATTTGACCTTTTTAGCGAGCCCCAATCCGCAAGCCATGGCTATGGCTATGAAGTTTTTTCCAGAAGTAATTCGTGCTGCTGAAGCTCATACTGACTATTGGAAGAACGAAGTGCAGAAATATCCTGGAACCACCTATTTATGTGGTCCTGTTGCTGATGAGTTGGCGCAGAATTTTTTTAATGTTGATCCAGCTAATGTCGTCAGAACTGAAAAAGGCCCCGTCTCAGTTACATTTGACATTGCTACTCGAAGCTTTCATACAAATTAGCACGGCTGACATAGCCAGCCATGAGGTTTTGCAGACAGATAGGCGTCGTTGACAAAGGGTAGAACACACGCTGTATCAAGTAAACGACAACGTTTCACATATTGCCCGCCCGGGTAACTTTGTCTGGGGAATCCTGTCCAGAAGAGTGGTTCGGTTTTTCTGGAAAGCCTTCTGGAAAAAGGATGATCAGACGTCCTGCTCGCTGAGGATTTGCCTGGCAACGTCCTTGTGCAGAATATTCGGTGTCTGGCTTTCCTGATCAAATACGATCACCATGTCGCCGGATTTCAACCGGGATAATACCTGCGCCACTCGCTTTGCAAGGGCGTCGTCATAGCCATTATCCGTCCCTTCACGGCTGACAAACTCTTCGACCAGGCTTTTAAGCGTCTCGGGCTCAATCATTTCGTAGGGAATAATCATTACCCATTACCTTCCACTGTTTTCACGTCAAGAGGTTCCAGCTCTTTAACCAGAAAGTGCTGGTTGGTGTACTCCCAGACCACATTCAGGTCCCATAGTGCGGTGCCATGGCGTCGTCCGGAGGATTCCCTCAGGTAGGCGGGTCTCGGGTCCTGGCCAAGTACCTGTTCGATCAGTAGAATCAGCTGCCTGCCGGTTCGCTGTTGATAACGCAGGCATTGGTTCATGGCCTGATCGGTGAACTTCACTTCCGCCATAGCCATTGGCAGGGGAGCAAAGCCACCCTTGGCATCAGGCAGGGCGTCGGCATAGGGCAGGTAGGGTTTGATATCAATAACGGGAGTACCATCAAGAAGGTCCACCGCCCCCAGCTTCAAGGTCAGCTTGCCATTGCCGGACTCAATGCTGTGCAGCTCAACCACCGACATACCCACAGGGTTTGGCCGGTGTGTGGAACGGGTAGCAAATACCCCCATACGCTGTCGACCTCCCAGTCTTGGTGGGCGAATGGTTGGACGCCAGCCCTCATCCATGGTTTTGTGGAAGATAAAATGTACCCAGATATGTGAAAACCCATCCAGACCTCGTACCAGGTTTTCCTGGTTGTAAGGGGGGAAAAGCTCCAGTGTGGCTTCAGCGGCGGTGACAATGCCGGGCTGACGGGGGATTCCAAATTTCTGGCGGTAGCAGGAATGGATAACACCTATCTGTGCAAACTGAAATGAGTGGTTGGTGATCTCTTTCACGGTGAGTCTGACAAGTTGTTGGGCAGGATATAATGGCCGCAGGTGCTGTTATAAGCAATTAGGTTTTGTGACCACAGAGGCACAGAGTTCGGGAATAAATCATTTCTTTGTGTCTCTGTGGTGAAAGTCTTTAAGCTATTGACTGCATTTGTGCAACGGCCCTGGCTATTCGTGCCACGCCTTCTTCCAGAACAGACCGGCTGCAACCAAAGTTAAGCCTCAGGTAATTTTCATTGCCAAATTGCTTTCCGGGGGACAGGCCAACACCGGCCTGTGCAAAGAACTGATGAGGATCTTCCAGTCCCAGTCCGCTGACATCAATCCAGGCCAGATAGGTTGCCTGCAGTGGTTCCATGGCAAGGCCGGGAATGTTATTGATGGCTTCCAGCAGGTAGTCGTGGTTACCACGAAGATAATCCAGCAATGACTGACGCCAGGGTTCACCATGACGGTAGGCCGCTTTTGCAGCAGTGTAGCCAATCAGGGCGCTGTCCACTGACGGCACAATACCGGTGCGAACCTGGTTGAACTGATGGCGTAACTGATGATTGGGAATAATCGCGAATGCACAGCCGAAACCGGCCAGATTGAAGGTTTTCGACGGTGACATAAGAGTCACTGAGTTGTCTCTGGCAAATTCGCTGATGGCAGCATAAGGAATATGTTCAGCATGGCGATCAAGAATCAGGTCGCAATGCACTTCATCGGAGCAGACCACAAGGCCATGTTTTTTACAGAGTTGCTCAAGCTTCTCCAGTTCTGCCCGGGTAAATACCCGACCATTCGGGTTTTGCGGGTTGCAGAGCATCAGTAATTTGCAGGCGGGTGTGATTTTCTGCTCCAGGCTGTCGAGATCCAGCAGCCATTGGCCGTTTTGCTTAATCCATTCCACACCGATTAGCTCACGTCCGGCCAGTTTAGGTGCCATAAGAAAGGGATAATAGACAGGAACGGGGGAAATTACGCCTTCGTTTTTGTCGGCATAGGCACGAACACAGACATTAAGGGCAGAAACCAGGCCCGGCATCCAGACAATCCATTCTGGCTCAATATCCCAGTGGTAGAGATGGCGACAGCGCTCAACGACAAGTTGTTCCAGTTCACTGTCTGGCTCGGTGTAACCAAAAACCCCATGGTCGATACGCTGGTGCAGTGCTTCAATGATTTCAGGCGCTGACTGGAAATCCATATCCGCTACCCACATAGGGAGAACGTCAGGGCCGAAGCGTTCCCATTTAAGGCTGGAGGTGTTGGTTCGATCCACCACTTTATCGAAATCGATGTTCATTGCGCTATCCAGTGTTTGTTTTCCAGTGTTTATTTTCTGGGTATTTTATCAATATTCAGTTTTTTAATTGGCTTTTGGAATAAATTTGGAACAAACGCCTATAACTTTTGTCTACTACTTAGTCATATAAAAAATAACATAGTAGAGTCAGGATGATATCAAGCTTTATTTCCAGCCATTTTCCGCCAGTGATGCCATTTTGTGAAAAACAAGCCACCAGTGGAATAGCTGTACCAAACAATTTTGCTCAGCAGCGTTTATCAGCATTGTCGCAGGATCGGATTGGATTCTGGTCAGGTCATTCTCAGATTGGCTCCCGGCAATGCGCCAATATGACTGAGTTTATCCATACCTATATCCACCCACCTGGCCAGCATGCTGATGGGACTCCGATGTCGGATCAGGAGCGGTTGGAAGAGAGAGAGTTCAACTCTCTGGTGGATTCCATGACCGGCGTGAGTGCTTGCAAACACGCCACAATCGCTGAAAGAAGCGTGAAGCCTTTCAGGCTGAATGGCCTTACCTCAATGTTGGTTGGGCTTGTGTATATTCTTTCCGGTACGGGCACAGCAGCATTGCCTATTCAAAGAGGGGTCGATAACTGCAGGTTGACTGACGACCCCCGGGAAATAGCCTTCTGTCAGCAAGCAAGGTTTGAAAGAGAGAAACCGGAAGACATTACCTGTTCATATGCCGATGATTGTCCCGTGAGGCGTTATCCTGATGCATCATTTACGGTTAAATCTACCCATTCAGTCTGTCAGGCCATTACCAATCGACACCCAATGATCCATGAATTTGAACGGATCAATGAATCCTTTCGTGATCAGCTCTCACCAACTATCAACTTAACCCGTCAGGAGAAGATCATTCGATCCTACCGGTCAATGAGCTTTGATCGTAACAACCGGCAGGGCTCAAACGTTGCCCTTATTCTATCCGGTGGAACCCGGGCGACCGCCCAGCTGACCAAAGAAAATCACGCCGCTTACGCCAGGCTTCGCGGTATCAATTACCGGTTTGTATATCCATTTGAATTCCGGGAAGAGCTGGGCACAAAACAGTTGTACTGGATGAAAGTATTCGCTCTTAAAAACGCCCTGGAGTGTGAAGAGGTACCTGCCGGTCAATGGGTCGTATGGCTTGATGATGATATTGTCATCAACGACTTTGCCGGTATTTCCGGAATGCTCGACCGGTATATCGAAGATTTTGGGAACGCTGATTTACTAGTTGCCGGAGATAACCGCTGGGTCTTGTTGAATACCGGGATAATATTGGTGAAAAAGACCGAGAAAGCACGGTCATTTTTGCATATGTGGTCGTTATACAGTAATGATTTGACTACTGGCTATAAACCACAAAAAGATACCTTGCACGAGCAGTATGTATTGAAATACCTGATTGAACGTGCCCCGTTTGGTTCCTATTTTTCCACAATCAACAAAGACCTTAACCTGATCAAGATAGTTCCGAACAGGGTCAGGACTGAGGGACTTAATCTCAATACCTACAAAAGGGAAACATTTGTCAAGCAACAGCCCTGGTACGATCAGAGTCTGCAAATTCAGGGCTGTGATGAAGAACAAGAACAGGGCTATGAGGATGGTGACGGTTTTATTCATCTTGGCACGAAGCTATTTCGAACCCGGCTCATTATGGAAACATTACAACAGCCTATCGATAGTTATCAGCGTCTTAAAGAGACATCTCAGCAATAGTGGTTTTTCAGATGCCCTGCATATGGATAAGGACATTTCAGGCAAGGCACTGTATTTAAAAGAGCCTTGCCGCTGCCAATGACGCCCTGAATCAGTTTATCAATGATGTGTTGTAGTAACTTTCAATAGCCTTACGATCTCCCCGAAAAATCACTTTACCTTCCTTCTGCCCCAGCTGATAGTCATACATGGGGTCGTAATAATTGCTGAGCAGATCACTGATCAGAGGGCTGTAGCCTTCTATTCCCCCGCCAGATTTATGTTGCGCGATGGCGTTTTCCAGAATATTGGTTAACTGCTGATAGCGTTCTCCACCCAGTCGGCGGCGAATACGGTAAAGGCTACCAGAGAGGCCTTCGGCGAATTGCTCAAAACCCTGTGGTTCACCATAAGCGGCAATAAACTCGGCAAGATTGTCGGTTACATACTCCTTAAGACCAATCCTGACCCGCTCTTCCATGGTCTCTTCGAGCAGAATTAACGGGGATTGCTGCATTTTGTCCCGCATCGTCTGGGGCAGGCTGCAACGGCCAATCAGTTTACTTTCATCTTCCAGCAGTACCGGCATTCCGGGGTGCCTGTGACGGTGTTTCAGCAGCGCGATGGACAGGCGATTTTCGAAATCGATCTGGCCTGGCTGTCCACCATATCGGCGGCCAAAGCTGGAGCCTCTGTGGTTGGCGAGGCCTTCCAGGTCAATGCTGTAAGGCAGTTGTTGAATAAGCCAGGTTTTGCCGGTACCGGTTTTGCCACTGAGGATAATGAATGGGATTTCATCAATGGAGCGTTCCAGTTCATCGATCAGAAAACGTCTCAGGGCTTTATAGCCACCTTTGATTAATGGATAAGGGTAGCCAGATTCCTTCAGCCACTGCTGGGTAATATGAGAGCGTTGTCCGCCACGAAAGCAGAACAGGTACCCTTTTGGCTGTTGCCTGATAAGTGATTGCCAGGCTTCGAGTCGCTGAGCCCGAATATCATCAGTAGCCAGTCTGTAGCCCAGGGTAACAGCCGCCTCAGGTCCTTCTTCTTTGTAACAGGTACCAATCAGTTCCCGTTGGTGATCATCCAGAATGGGGATATTGATCGCCAGAGGGAAACTGCCCTTGGCGAACTCCACCGGGGCACGAACATCCATCAACGGAATGTCCTGAAGAAAAATAGACAGGAAGTCTTCAGTGTTGGCTCTTTCTTGATTTTTGGATGTGGTCATTGAGGGCTGCTGTGGCTGATCAAAGCTGCATAGTTTCGTATCCGTAGCAGTGATTTGGCAAGTCTGAATAGGTGCAGGAGTAACCGTAACTACCCCTACTGCCCATCAATAATGCCAATCTCATAATATCCGGCCCAGTCGGGGAAAAAAGAGACAAAAACGGTTGAACATCTATAATTTCCTTTTTGTATCTTATCGAGTTGCCAGTTGATGGATTCTATCAGAAGTTGTTTTTCTACCTGTCGGATAACCGCTCAAAATGCCTCCTTATCGGGATCGGGCACTGCGCTTTCCATTTCCAGTGCTGATGATGACGATAGATCAAATCCAAATGGTGAGGCTCCGATACTGGCTGCCTGTCGCGGCAAAAATCTTCCCTGGGTACAAGAGTTGCTGGAGAACGATCCGGCTCTGGTGAACAGATCATTCCTGTCGAAAGTTGCTGGTCCTGCCTGGCATGTGTATCCGCTCTTCATCGCTGCCCAGTACGGGCATCTCGACGTCGCGAAATGCCTGATTAAGGCTATCAGCGTGGCCCTGGAAACTCTGCCAGAGGCGGACAAGTCTGCGGCCGCCGGGCGGTTCCTGTCGGCCGCTTGCAAGGATGGATCAACTGCCCTCTTTATCGCTGCCCAGAACGGGCATCCTGATTTCGCGAAATGCCTGATCGAGGCTCTCAACGAGGCCGTGGAAAACCTGCCGGAGGCGGACAAGGTTACGGCGGTCAGGGCGTTCCTGTCGGCTGCTTGCAAAGGCGGAGCGACCCCCCTCTTCATCGCTGCCCGGTACGGGCATCTCGGCGTGGTGAAATGCCTGATCGAGGCTCTCAACGAGGCCGTGAAAACCCTGCCGGAGGAGGACAAGTCCACGGCCGTCAGGGCGTTTCTGTTGACCGCTTGCAAGGACGGAGCGACCCCCCTCTTCATCGCCGCCCAGAAAGGGCATCTCGGTGTGGTGAAATACCTGATCGAGGCTCTCAACGAGGCCGTGAAAACCCTGCCGGAGGCGGACAAGGTCACGGCGGTCAGGGCGTTCCTGTTGACTGCTTGCAAAAACGGGGCAACCGCCCTCTACATCGCCGCCCAGAACGGGCATCCCGGCGTGGCGAAATACCTGATCGAGGCTCTCAACGAGGCCGTGAAAACCCTGCCGGAGGAGGACAAGTTCACGGCCGTCAGCACGTTCCTGTCGACCGCTTGCAGGGATGGAGCGCTCCCCCTCTTCATCGCCGCCCAGAAAGGGCATCTCGGCGTGGTGAAATGCCTGGTCGAGGCTCTCAACGAGGCCGTGAAAACCCTGCCGGAGGCGGACAAGCCCACGGCCCTCAGTGCGTTCCTGTCGACCACTTACGGGGTCGAAGAGACCGCCTTCTTCATCGCTGCCCAGAAAGGGCATCTCGAGGTCGTGAAATACCTGATCGGAGCTTTCAGCGAGGTCGTGAAAAACCTGCCGGAGGCGGACAAGTCCACGGCCGTCAGGTCGTTCCTGTCGGCCGCTTGCAAAGGCGGAGAGACCGCCCTCTACATCGCTGCCCAGAACGGGCATCTCGGCGTGGTGAAGTACCTGGTCGGAGCTTTCAGCGAGGTCGTGAAAACCCTGCCGGAGGCGGATAAGTCCACGGCCGTCAGGCAGTTCCTGTCGGCCGCTTGCAAGGACGGAGCGACCGCGCCTTTCATCGCTGCCCAGAACGGGCACGGCGCGGTTCTGAATTTTTTGCTTGAACAAGGCGCGGACCCGGAACAGAAATGGACTATTTGCTTTCTCGGGAAATACCGGGTCTTTCAATGGTTCTTCACCAGGTCGCCTTTGGAAGCTGCAGGCAAGAGCGGCCATTTAGTGACGAAACGCCGCCTGGAATGCATCCTTCAAGAAAGAAGGATGGCCGTCAAACGACCAGAAATAATGGTGATGGAAGAGGCTGTCTCCTTAATGCCGGGCACTGGGGAAACGGCGCTTTGACATCCTCCCACAACTAAAGTTGTGGGATTCCTTCTACAAGACGGCGATGCCCCGTCGCGACATACTTCTAACATACTCTTGTCGGCCTGTTTGCTGAGTGAATCCTGCAATTTTTCCCGTATCTTGCGGTCTCTCCGGATATCGGCATAGACGTTTTCTCTTTGGTGTTGGCTCTTTCTTGATTTATGGATGTGGTCATTGAGGGCTGCTGTGGCTGATCAAAACTGCATGGTTTCGTGCCCTGAACCGTGTTTTGGCAAGTCTGAATAGATGAAAGAATAACCGTAACTATCCCTATCGGAACGCTTATATAGTGGCAATCAGGTAACCTTGTTCCAGCTGGTATTTCAGCGCATCTTCCGAACTGCTGCCCTGTAACCAGTCAACATCTGCGAGTTCAATGGTATTGGTCCATTGGTGGGCGCTGGTACTGGCAAGGTTCAGGTGGGTGCTGCTGCCGTTGGTGTTCAGCGCCATGTAATCATAAGGCTGGGCTCTGGCTTCTGCAGGCAGGAAGCCTGAGATATCGATAACATCTTCTGCACTGTGAAAATTGAATACCCGGTCATAAGCGGGTGCAGCTTCACTGCCAGCGTCTTCTTTCCGCCAGTAGAGCCTGTCTATTGCATGGCTGGTTGGGCTCAGCTCCAGAATATCGTTGCCAGATCCGCCTCTCAGTTTGCTGCCTTCATTGTTGGCATACAGGTGATCATCTCCGGCACCGGCATTTACAATGCCATCGCCCTTTAATTCAGCGGCTGGTGGTGCATACAGGGTATCTTTTCCCTGGTGACCAAACTGATGGGAGACAATCAGGTGACCCTGTTCAACCAGCGAACTTAAACGTTCTGCGGTATCCATGGTGTTTCCTCCTGGCAGTAGCGTTTCCAGCGGTATGGTATCCAGGGTAATCACCTCGGATAGTGCAGTGATCCGCGCTTTACCATCCACTTCATCAATAGTGACCTGGTTTGCCAGATCACTACCGGACCACACATCGTCAAGGTTCAGCAGCTGGCTCAAATCAATAACATCCACGCCGGGCTCGAAGTCCTGGATAGCGGTTGTGCCTGTATCGCCAGCTTCAAAGAGGAACGTATCACGGCGACCATCACCTGAGCCTGAGTACGCTCCCCCCCAAACTGTATTGTTTCCTGACCCGGGAAGTATCTGGTTTTCACCGTTACCCCCGGCAATAAGATCATCTCCATTACCAGCGGAGATCTTCGGCGTTGTGCCATCGGAAACGATAATATCGCTGTTTGGGGTGCCGCTGATGTCTTTACTTTTTTCAAACACCACAATGTTCAGTTCAATGACATCACTGCTCTGGTTATTCCCATCACCAACATCGGAGATGGCCTCAACATTCAGGGTATAACTTCCGGTTTGATGATCTTTAAGGTACAGGTTTTGCAGCTCATTGCTGACCAGTGCAATACCTGCGGGGCTGGAGGAAGGGGTACCTGTTGGTGTTCCGGCATGGTTAACCAGCGATGCACTGCCTGGTAGTCCCTGAACAAGGGTGTAGAGCTCAGTGCCCACCAGATTGCTGACAGTCAAAGCAGGGTTGATCACTGAAGCCCGGAGAAAAACAGGTACGGGTGTTTCTACGGTGGTAATGATGCTTTTGCGATCAATCTGCAGTGAGGGCTTATCAGACTTTGGCGCAATGGTAATGGTGCTATCCATCACAACTTCAGGGCCATAGGCTGTTGTCAGTCCATCGGTTTTATCCACAGACCGGACGGCTAACGACATCAGTAGTGTTCCATGACCATCGCCCGGATTAAATTCCAGCTCGGGTAATGTGGTATCCGCTGTTGCTATGGTTGCGGTGTAACCGCCTGAGGCATTTGCCGAGAATATGGTTGTCGTTTGGCCAGGAATGGTCAGGCTGGGTTTGATGGCCTCTGGCTCAGGAGGCATCAATGTGGGGGCGTTGCCCGGTAAAATCGTCAATGTTGCCTGAAGTTCTTCCGGATGGTCATGTTTGTCTGAATGGGTGTCTGTGGTTTTGGCATTCAGACGAAAGACGATGGGAGTGTTTTCATCCCCAGTCATTGCCCCGGGAATCTGATCCAGTGTGATGGGGTCACCCACAGGCTGTACCGTAATCTGAAATGCCTGCTCGTCACTGCAAACCGTACTCAGGCTCTGTTCGTGGCTGTGACTGTTCAGCGTCAGTTGCACCACACCGCTGAAGTCTTTCACCGGCCTTAGGAACAGTGGCTGTACATGGCCGTTGTTATCCATTAAGTGTGCTGGAATCTGCCACTTCCCGCTCCCGTTAAAGGGCAGGGGCTTGCCGGAGCTGTCCTTGACCACCTTGCCATCAGGTAGGCCAGAGAGCGCAACAGAGATGACTTCAGAGCCATCACTATCGTTCAGGGCAGCAATCAGCCCTTTAATAGGGATATCTGAGTCTTCATGGCCTTCCTGATTGGGTGCAGTAAGGGTGGCGCAGTGATTGACCGGTTTAACCATCAGATCAATCGCTTTGCTAAATACTTTGCTGTCGGTATCTCCGGTTCCTGGAGCGGTATCCAGTACTTCTACAGCAAGCGGCATGGTATAGGTTCCCGCCGGTAGTCCCGGTCCGGGCGTGAAGGTGAAGCTTGCTATCCGTTGCTCAAACTGCGCTTCTGTTTCGGATGTTTGTCGAACTACTGAGTTGTCCGGTTGCAGCCCATCACCACGGATAACGATATTGTCCGGTGGTTTAAAGACAACTTTTTCGATGGTTTCCGAACCATCAATATCCGTGGTTCTTAACTGCAGGTGCATGGGTTCGGGTTGATCCGCATCCTTCCACTCATCGGCCTCCGCTGCCGGTTTTGTCCAGGCTCTCAAGTCATATACCGAATCTTCCGGTGGTTCATCCGGTGAGTTTTCCACCACCGGCAGTACCTTGAACGGGATCTTGAAGTCTGTTTTGCTGGTCTGGTCGGAATCGGTATTTCTCTTCAATATGTGATAGGTAATACTGTCCTCTCCGGAAAAGTCCCTGGGGGGGCGAAATTGAAGGTTTCCGACGTCTTCCGGCCTGGTGATGTACTCGGTGACCTCACCATCGTTATTCCAGTACACCGTTGTGAAACCTTTAAGGCTCCACCCGTGAAGATCAGTCACCGTCATACGGAATGTGGTTTCTTCCTCTGAAGAGGTGTGGGTCTGGTCGAGGTCGATGCAATGGTCTGGAATGGTGAAGTAGTAATCCTCTTTACCCTCTACCGGTTCTGAGCAGACAAACAGGCTCTCCGGTGGTATCGGTTGATCCGGGCCACCGGTATTCTCTTCGACAATGACCTGCATCCGGGCATAGCGTGCTTCCTCATCCCCAGCGTCTTCAACAATGACTTTCGTATGGATAAAGTACGTGCCTTTCTCGGTAAAATGGACTGAGACGCCATCAAGTTTACCACTTTGAATCAGCCATTTATCGTTATCAAAGATCAGCTCCTGCCCTCCGGAGGTTTGCAGATGCCAGCCTCCTGTCACCTTGTTTCCGGCAGGGTCATAAACCTCGATTTCATATTGAGGTCGCTTGTCGTCTTTTATCCGCTCACTGCCATCTTTATCGGTGGCAACAAGTTGTAATGCCCTAAGTGGAAAATCATTTCCTGTAAAAGGCCCGGGGTTATCGATAACGACCCGGGTGTTTTCATCAGGATTGAACGGTGTGGCTGGAGGCTGTTCACCATCAACTTCGCCCTGCCAGTCAATATGCCCACTGATGATTACCTCTTTTTTCGCAGTTAAACCATTTTGCTGATCCGAGATTTCCACGGTAAAACTGAAGTCGTTGCGCTGATGGGTGGGTGTCGGGTAATCATGATCAATCGTTCCATCTGAATGGATCGGTACTATGCGGATATCACCTGCAGCAAGCGCCCTTTTCAGTGCATCCAGACCGCCCGTGTGATCAACCAGGGACCCGCACTGGTTGGCCAGCAATGCGCCATTTACCATCAGTTGGAAACCATCGGGCAAATTGAATCCGGTAATATCGGTCATGGCTTCGCTGCCATCACTGTCGCCCGGGGTGAACCCGGTAAGGGCCAGTGGCGCTCCGCCCGAGAGAAATTTGCCGGCTATGTCCAGTTCAACTTCATTACCCCGGATGGGGGCGATGGCCTGATCCCGGGTATCCACCACCGGGGCAAAGACAGCTCGCAGCTGGTAGTCAAAAATAGTATGGGCTCCGTCCAGTTCTGTCACCAGAACCTTCATGGGTACCAGTGTCTCACCGGCATAGTCCGGGGGTGGTGTTAACCGGTATTTGCCGGAGATAAGATCAGCTGCCGTTATTTGGAAAAACGGTTTGTCATTAACGAGAAAAGCGATGGGCGGCTGCCGTCCGTGATTATCTTCCAGACGAAACTGGCTGTCTTTCAGGGTAACGACTGAGTTCAGGCTTTCGGAGCCATCCATATCTGTTGAGTGCAGATCAAACACCAGGGGCAGTCTTTGGTCTTCCTGGCCACGGCCTGTCAACTCATTGACTTTATCCGGATTCACGGTCCAGGTATCATTCGGGGTCACTTCCGGCGAATCTGGAACCCCTTTGATGCTTATTTGCATAAACCGGTCCGGTGATATGGCTTCTTCTTTGCCAGCCACCGGTGTGAGCCCATCCTGAGTAGACTCACGACTGATGGCGTTTATTTGCAAACGAACATCGTCAAAGTTTGCCGAACTTCGATCTTTTCCCGGTTGATAATAGAGGTGGTCAATATCCGGACCAGTGACTTCAAAATGATTCGTTGAGCCGAGCTTTATTTCTGTCCAGGCGCTTCCCTGCCGAATCCACAGACGGCCTGTAGCTTCTCCGGGCTTAACCAATGGTGTGACTGTCAGGAAGAGGCTTTCAGACCCGTCCGTATCCACCAGTGCTGCCTTGATGTGGTTGCCAATGGCAATGCGCTCATCTTCATGTCCCGTTATCTTAACGGTGTCAGGGTCCGCACCCGCAGGCATAACCACCAGTGTGGGCGGGTCTGCCACAGGTTGAACATTGACAGTAATTGTTGCCGGTGATCGTGCGGTTTCAACCGCAAAATAACCTTGTTCGGTTGCGATGGCATCCACCTTTATTGCCAGTCTGCCGCTCCAATGTTCATCAGACTGAACAATCAGCTGCCCAAACTGCTCTGGCGTAAGCGTGGTCCCGGCGTTAATTTCCTGCCCATGACACAACAGTTTCATGCTGTCTGGTAATTGCATTATCTGGTATGAGAGGACTTCTGATCCATCCTTATCCTTAAGACTGGCTTTTATGCTGTTGCCAAGGGGAATGCTTTGATCCTCCTCGCCGGTGACCACAGGTATCTGTTCGGGCCAGGTGGGGGGATCCGCTACGCCTTTAACATGAATAACCACCGGAGTGCTAAGGCTTTGAACCGACCCCGGGTTGTTGCTGATGGTGGCATTCAGGTTGAGCGTGACCTGGTGGTTGTGGAGGGTAAAGTCCGACGCATCGGCTGCGGGCAGATAACCAAGATTGACAGCGCTCAGGATGATGCTGCCGGAAACCATGCTCCGGCTCATGGCGGCAAGGGGGATATGTACGGTATCACCCGTGGCGCTGAGAAGTTTGCCATTCCAGATAAGCGTTCCTCCCTGAAGATCGCGGGTGCTGACCGATAGGTTGGTCAGGGTTTCCTGCCGGTCCGGGTCCCCAAGATCAATGGAAAAGGAGAGAGCAATAGGCGTTTGCGTGTCTTCAGGGCCTTCGGTATTGATGACGCTGGTGAACGTTGCAGCCCGGTCAGCAATAGTGATCTGGAAAGGTGCCGAACTGTTATCACCATCGCCATCGACAATGGTGTGGAACATCTTCAGGGTGAAGTTCTGTCCCGCACTGTGATTAATATGCGGATAGGAAAGGAACCACCATCTGCCATTGCTCTGGACGATCAGTATGCCTACATCCGTGGTGATGGTGGTTGTATCGGTTGGGCTGACTGGATAGACCATATTCTGGTAGGTGATGGCGGTGAGCCTGGCATTATCGGCATCGGCATTCAGGGTGTCGTTTGTTAGCAGATTACCACTGAAAGTCTTGCCTTCTTCCCCAATGGGCTGGTTATTTTTCCGGTAATAGTTGCCGTTGGCCACCGGTACGGTATCCACGACGGTGTAGAGAAAATTTGCCGGTGTGCTGTTGAGGCTATTGTCACTGTCGCTCATCAATACAGGTATGGTCAGGATAATCGAGTTGCTCTGGCTGGCAAGCGACGGTGGGTGATCAAGGTTGTCCAGCTGTTCAAACTGAATGGTGGCAGCGGTCGGTTGTGGATCATTCACTGAAAAACGGAAAACCGGCAGGTTATCATTGGCCCGGCTGATGGTCAGCACTGACTGGTCCGGACCAGACACAGTAATACCGGTCAGTGGCTTACCATCGGAACTTAACCCGGCCACCTCCTGTGCAATGGTGAATCGATCAAACACGGGGATGGGGCGGTCAGAACCCGGGGTATAGTCGAGGGTACCGGTTACGGAAGTATCGTTGCTTTTGTTAATGTCCGTGGTCGCCGGTGGCTGGGTGATTTTGCCCGGTGTCGGATATTCACCGTCCAGCAGTGACAGGGTCAGGATGTCACTGGTTTTAGTGCCATCGGCATCTATGGCCTGCAGGGTATAGCTGACGGGCAGCATCGGGGTGTTCAGTCTGGTCGCCGTCAGGTGATCAAGGTAATGATACCAGGTGATGCCAATGGTGGCGGTTACTGAGGTGCCCGGGGGCACATAAATCACCGTTCCATCATGCTGTATCGTGGTCAGACTGAAAATATGATCCTTTTGTTTGCCATCCTGAATGGACCAGGCTTCCCAGGTTTCAGGGTAGCGGACTCCTGCCGAGGGTCCGAAGTACCGAATGGGCAGGCCATCGGCTGTCAACCGGTTGCCCAGGTCATCAAGGGCAAAGCCGCTGCTGTCGACGTCAGGGGGCAGAAACCAGACTTTGATCACGGCATCGGTATCGGCACGGATGTCGACGTTGATCCGCTCGCTGGCCGGTGTCCTTTGATACAGGGGCTCGGTCATTTCCAGGTCATTTATCGCCAGCTTCAGTTCAAGATTGCTACTGACATCATTGATCTGAACCGGAATCTGTTTTTCCGTGGTATCACCGTCTGAATCCGTAATGGCCACCGCGATGGATAAGGGCCAGCTGCCCTTATCCTGATCCATGGGATGGGAGAGTTTTACTGTGTAGTGCAGTGAGGCCGACAGTGCGGGGAGTGGTTGATCATCAAGCGTCACGGTGAGTACCGGGGATTCCGGCTGGGCAGGCCAGTGCAGGGAAAGGGTTGGCCCCTGAGCTTTCCAGGTCAGCGGCTGTTGGTTGGCGAACAATCCATTCAGTCCGGGCTGGCTGGCTGAAAATTGCCAGCTGTCTGGCACGATTCGGTCGGACTTCGGGGTGGCTGTAATCGTCCCGGTGGCGGTAACCGGCAGGTTTACTTCATCGATGTTGATCTTTGAGGGATTGCTTAATACCGGGAATACACCGTCAACAACGGTCACTGTAACCATACTCTCTGTAACTGCCGGTGTGCCGTCAATATCGTCATAGGTAAAGGGCAGAGAAAGGATAATCCGCTCGCCATTCACCATGACTGAATTATTGCCCACAGTACCGGCCAGGTGATCCAGGGGGCGAACCAGCTCGCCATTAATCCTGACCATTAGATTTTTGTTGTTTTTGTTAACAGCCGACAGTGACAGAGTGAGGATATCGATGTTTTGGCCATTCTCGATAACACTGCCCCGAAGCTGGTTACCAGCTGACGTGAAGCTGACCGGAGTGCCCAGTGAGGTCAGGATACCGTTCAGGTTGTCAGGATCTGCAGTGAATCTCAGGCTCTGGGGGTCGATGGCATCAGAGCCATCGCCATGCAGGGTGGCAATAGGGCCAGCGTAATACTCGGGATAGCGGGGCGACGTGGTCAGGTTGTTTTCGCTAAAGGTCAGGTTGACCTGCTCATTTCCCGTGGCGGCCGGGCCATCTTTAATGCTGACAGAAACAGCCGCATGAGCAGTATCACCACTGCTGTCGGTGACAGTGTAGGTAAACTCCTGGGGCAGGGGTTGCTGGCCCGGATGATACAGAGAGTCCAGGGCCGTGTAGGTGTACTGGCCATCCGGTTGAACAGTGAACGTGCCGTACAGGGTTTCAATAAGGGTACCGGATTGAAAATCGAACACCTGCCCGGTTTTTGCTGTGGTGTTTTTATCCAGATAAAACCGGTCAAGGGAGACCTTGGTGATGGTGAGAGTCTCAAGACATTGCACATCATTGTCCAGCAGATTACCGGTCACCGTTTCACCTTCGGTGAGCTCAATATGGTCATCCCTCAGGGTTACGCCACCATCAATCACCGACAGCGTTACGGTATGGCTGATGGTATTGAGGTCATGATCGCTGGCGGTGAGTACCACGGGAATCATTGCAGGCTCAGGTTCTGTGACATCCAGATTGGTCAGCTGTTTTACTTTCAGGTTGGCAGACAGGTTGCCTGAGGTGTCGGTGCTGATATTTTCCAGATCAATGCTGAGCACCGGTTTGCCGGACAGGGTCGATAGCATCAGACTCTGGTTGCCCGGACCGGGATGCAGGTTATCAAGATCCAGACTTTCTCCGTCGCTATTGGGCAACCGGCTGGCCAGGGCGTTGTTCAGCTGCTCTGCGGTTGCATTAATATCCAACTGCAACTGGTCCGGTGGCAGGGGGTCGGAACCTTTCAGAACGGTAATCTGGCCGTAATCCGAAATGGGGCCGGGCTGGTCACACTCCTGGTCGATGGGCATGGTACTGACCGTGTCGTTTGAAAAGCTCAGTGCTGTGCCATCCAGAACCGTAAAGCAGATGGTGGCACTGCCGCTGTCCCCATCTGTATCAGTAACGGTAAAGGTAAACGTCTCGGTCAGTGTACTGTTGGTGGTATGAACCAGGTTAGGTGTTGCAGAGTATTTCCAGGCACCATCGGGATTGACATACAGGGTGCCGTATTGACCGGAAAATGGGTAAAAATCCGCTATGTCACCGCTGAGGTTATGACTACTGGTTAACGGAGTGCCATTGATGGCCGTGAGCAGGCCGCCATCGCTTCCGGCTAGCGCGGGGGTAAATAATTTGCCGTTATGCTCACTCCACAGTGCCGTAGTGCCTTCCTGCACAAGAACTGGCGTATGATCCACCAGGGTTGGCACATCATCCGTAATGGTGACTCTTAATCCTGCCTTGGAGTAATGGGTTCTTTGATAGGTTGGCGAGTAAAGGCTTTTCTGATAGGGCAGGATAAAGCTGAGTTCGTCATTGCCTCCCGGATGAAAAAAGGGACGGTCAACCTGTAAAGTGGCCAGGCCTGTGCCTGAGTCCGGCAGGGTAAACGTGAGGGCTGTCTGGGTTGATGTCCCATCATGGTAGACGGCAGTCAACGTTTTGGGGTCGGTGATCTGCCAGCTGACCGGAAAGCTGGAGCCGTTGTCAATAATGTTGATATTGTCGGGTAGATCGGTAAGGTAAGCGGGCTCAAAAGAGAGTGCTGTGCCGCTGGCTGCAATGGGATCTATGTCAATGGTAGCTCCCATATCAACGCGCTCCTGAATGTTGATGCCCGGAGGGTTACCCAGGGGCATCAGATGATCGGTGGCGATGGTACAGGCACAGTCTGTAACGGATGCCACAACCTGATAATTGTCGCCTTCGGTTATAGGTAACGTAAAAGGGGGATGGTTCCAGTGGTTATCCTCTACCGGTACTTTGCTCGGGACCTCCTCTACCGGGACTTCGGCCGTTATCCTGTTTTGAAATACGCCGGGGCCAAAAAAAACAGTAACCGACTGTCCATTTTCAATACCTGTGGTCTCACCGGTTATGGGCATATTAAAGAAATTGATACCGTAGGTGTCGATATCGTTGATCCAGATACCTGCTTCGGTATCAATGGACAGCAGCAGCTCTGCAGTGGCCGTATTACCGGCCCTATCGGTAATTTTAGCTGTCAGTGTATGGGGACCATCAGACAATGGCTGGATAATTTGGGCAGACCAGGTTCCATTGCTGCCAACCGGGATGTCACTCTTCAGTAGCTGGTCATCAGCGAACAGCGCTATCGTACTGTTGACTTCACCGGTACCGGTCATCACCGGTATATTATCGCTGGTAGGATTGTCAGGCTTATCAGCTGCTTTGCCATAACAGGAGTCACTCTGTGGGGCGAGTTCAAGGGTAACTTCGGTGACGGTATCCAGCAGAAACGTTGTGCTGTCCCTGGCAATATTGCTGGCCAGATCGCTGGTTTCTGCTGTTATGGTAATAACGCCGTCTAATAATCCGCTCCTGGTAAGATCCGCCTCCATTTGCCAGCTGCTGCCATCGCTGTTCACCGCTGTTTGCAGCTGCCATTGATGGCCGGCCTGATCCGTCAGGGTCAGGATAACCGGGCGCAGGGGCTCAACATTTACCACCTGGCCAGCGATGGACAATGCCCGGGACTCCCGGCTGTTGACGATATTATCCGGGGTGATCGGTGTATCAATGGTAATCAGTGCCAGGCAATCCCTGGCGGTCTGGTCACTGAGCGTTGCCAGAACCACCGGTAGATTATCCAGCCCCGTGCCAATGCCGGCATCGGGTGTGATGGATGGCGTAAGCAGAGGAATGGTGGTCGGCGTCATCAGCCCTTCATCGGCGGTCTGTTCCTCAATGGCTGCCTTCTGATCGTCACTTCGTTCATCAGTAGCCAGGGTGACCGATGGTGTTTCTGACAACCGGTACTCATTGGCATCGGGTAACTCACCAACAGATAAAGCACCGGCAGTAATGGGCTGAATCAGGATATCTGCATTGCCTTCAAGCTCAATCAGCTCACCAGCTATCAGCCGTTCGCCTTCTGCCAACAACTGACGACGTTGGCCTGGTAGTAGCTTCCAGGCATGGCCAGCAATGCCAATGATCCTGCCATCATTACTCAGCAATACGAGTTTATTCATGGTGTGGTGCCATCATTGGATGACGATGGGATAATGAAATGTTTGTGTCGTTGGTCCCATGCTCAGGAACGTTTTCCGTCGGCTGTGTTTTGCGGTAATACTGGCTTCAGGAGCCGAGTCCGGCGGCAGCGTCAGTCCTAACGACTCAAGCAGTCGGCCGGTAATATGCAGCAGCCGGTAGCATGCAACAAGCTGTGCAGCCCAGGCACGGTTCCATGCCAGTTCCGCTTCAAGGCTTTCATTCTCGGCATTCAATACATCCAGTAATGCCCGCTCTCCAAAGGCAAATTGCCTCCGGTAGGCCGATACCGTATCCAGACTGTAGGTGACGTGTTTCTGCAATTGCGGCAGTTGTCTGTTGAGCTGAGCATGGGCTTCCCAGGCGAGACGGGCCTCTTCCTGAGTATCCAGCAATGCCTGGTGGTAGATATCTTTCGCTTCGTTCCAGCGGCTGAGGGATGCCTTCATACGCCCGGAATCAGCGCCACCATTAAACAGGTTGTAGCGGGCATGGAACATCAGATTATAATCATCATCACGCCCAATCAGACCATTCATGTTGTAGTTCCATGATCGGGTTGCCTCAAAGGAGATTTCCGGGTAGAAGCGTCCCTTGCTGGCCAGGTACTCACTCTCTGCGGCGTTATTGTCCTGAAGCGCTGATTTCAGTAATGGGTAGTTTTTTCCAGCCAACAGAACGGCCTGCTCCATTGTTTCTGGCAGTAAATCCATATCAGGCACCGGTTCGAGCAGAAAACAGGCTGGAGCGCCCACCAGCCTGACAAACTGGAAACGGGCATCCTGCAAATTGTTTTCAGCAGCAATGGTATTGGACTGAGCCCTCGCTAGTCGGCCACTGACAAGACTGAGGTCTGCAATGCTCTGCACACCGGACTCAGAACGTTTGAAAATGTTGTAGTAAATGTCCTGGTGAACCTTCAGATTTTGCTCGGACATGGCCAATGCCCTTTCCATCATGATCAAAGTCAGATAGGTCTGGGTCACTTTGAGTGCCATCTCGGAAGCGGTGGTTATCAGTCGGTACTGTGCAGAGCGTGTGCTGGCTTCAGATCTATTACTGTCGTGTATTGTGGAAAAACCGGCAAAAAGCACTTGGCGAAACGTAATGGAAGACTCATATCGATGAAGTCTGTCATCACTGTCAGGTCCACCGGCACGGGTTGTTTGGTTAGAGGACCATTCATAGCCGGAGCCTCCCTGTACATTCAATGTTGGCAGGAATCCTGATTTGGCAATGCTTTCCTCATCAACGCGGGTCTGCACTTTTTGCATGGCCAGGTGCAGCTCCGGGCTCGTCATCAGTGCAGTAGACACGGCTTCTGCCAAACTTTGAGCATTTGCTGACGGGATGTTGGCAGCAACCAGCAGGACAGACAGCCAGCATCGAAGATGATGAATACCGGCAAGACGCTTCATACTCATAACAGTGTTGAAAATGTTCCGGGGGTGATCTTTCACGTAGCGGGAGCCGTGAGGTTCAGGCAAACAAAGAGGGCTACCTGAAAATTAACAACTGACAAGGTCCAGCGATAAAAAAGCCTGAGTAAGCATAGATGATTTTTCTGAGCTTGGCTGAGAATGGCGGGGGAGGCATTTCTACTCTAGGCTCTGTTTTGCTTAAACAGAATCTGTCTCTGGATGAAGTTGCAATGGCGCAAAGCCCTTTACTGACCAGCTTGATCTGGATTGCCAGGTTTTATGGGATCAGGGTCATCGCAGAAAGTGTGCTGACGGGCTTGCCCGTTCAACCGGATGAGTTTGCCGATGAATATCTGGAGCGGGCTGCCGGGAACGCAGGGCTTACCCTGTTCACCAGACCGCTGGTATCCCACGGATCACTGGAAGAAAACTGTCCACCATCGTGCCTTCCCTGCATTGTCTGGTTGTCACAGTCACCCATCGTTGTTGTACAGATTACCAAAGAGTATGTTGAGTTGCGCCAACCGAAACATGGGATGGCCGCAGAGCGTCTGCATCCTGACGACTTTCTTCAGAATATTGACAACCGGATGGTCTTTTTCAGTCGAGCCAGGGTTGAGGATGATCGTGATCCGGACTATCCACCGGACTGGCGGGATCACTGGTTCTGGGGTTCGTTACTGGAAAGTCGTCGTATTTATCGGGAAGTGTTGTTAGCGTCTCTGCTTGTCAATGTTTTTGCCCTGGCGGTGCCACTGTTCGTTCGCCTGATCTATGACCGGGTGATTCCCGGTATGGCACTGACCACGCTGAATACACTGACCACCGGTGTGGTGGTTGTTATCTTTTTCGAATTGATCTGTCGACAGCTACGCACCCGATTTATTGATATAGCTGCAAAAAAATCCGACCTGCTGATGTCCAGTCAGCTGTTTGCCAAAATTATGAGAATCCGAATGTCGTTTATTCCTGCAGCCGTAGGCTCATTTACACGGCAAATTCAGGACTTTGAGGCCATTCGGGAGTTTATCACCTCCACTACGCTAACAGCCATGGTCGATTTACCATTTGCCATCCTGTTTCTGGTGGTTATAGGGCTTATGGGCGGTCAGCTGGTGTGGATTCCCCTGATAGTTATTGTTTCTATGTCGTTTATCAGTGCCGCAGTCCAACCCCGGCTCCGTCAGAGTATCGAAGAGAGTGAACGACTTTCGGCACGAAAGCATGGGGATCTTGTGGAAAGTATCACCGGTCTCGAAAGCTTGCGGCTTGCCGGTGCACAGAGTCGTTTTCAGCAACGCTGGGAGCAGGCAACCGGGCATATGGCGACCTGGGGGCTGAAAACCCGGGCAATTACCGGCAATGTTACCGCGCTGGCAACCTGGCTGCAGCAATTGGCAACCGTGGGCATTGTCTATTTCGGCGTGCTCTTGATCAGCGCTGGCAGAATGAATATGGGCGCATTGATAGCCATTATGATGCTTTCTGGCAGGGCGATAGCGCCTTTTATGCAACTGGCACTGCTGGGCACACGGTATTACCAGGCTCGCAGTGCTTTTATGGTGATAAACCGGTTGATGGGGGCACCTGAAGAGCAGGGTAAGCAAATGGCCTATCGCCGGGTCAAAAAATTTCATGGAAATATTGAGTTAAAGCAGCTGTCATTTTCTTACACTGATAGTGTGATTCCTGCGCTTTCTGGTATATCCGTGGCCATTAACAGCGGTGAGAAAGTGGCTGTGGTGGGGCGCTCTGGCTCGGGGAAATCAACGCTTGCCCGTATTCTGGCGGCACTCTATCAACCCGACCAGGGACAGGTATTTCTGGACAGTATTGCCCAGGGGGATATTCATCCGGCAACCCTGAGAGCGAAAATAGGCTTTCTGCCCCAGGATCCCTGGCTGTTTCATGGTTCAGTGATGGATAACATCACCATGGGGACTTCCAGCTTCTCCGAGGAAGATCTGCTGACCACTGCGAGAGACTGTGGTGTGACATTTTTCACCGGCGACTCTCTGGCTGCTCTGGAATACCCCGTGGGCGAAGGTGGACGACAGCTCTCTGGTGGTCAACGGCGGGCCGTTGCATTGGCCCGTGCCATGCTATCCAAACCGGACATCCTGATTCTTGATGAGCCCTCTGCGCACATGGATAGCCTGATGGATGCCCGGGTTCAGAAGACACTCAAGAGCTTACCGGAAAATGTAACTCTGATTATCATCACCCATAGAAGCAGTCTGTTGTCGATTGTTGATCGTGTCATTATGTTGGACGGTGGCAAACTGGTTTCTGATCAGCCTGTTCATAGCAGAGAACCGCAGGCATGAAAGCAAAATCATGGTCGGAATGGTTGCGGTTAACCGCCAGTAACCGGCAGCAGGCTCAGCTGATGGACATTACTGTTACTTCACGCTGGTTTATCTGGGTGATGGTTTTTTTTGTAGCTTCATTAATTGTCTGGAGTTGTCTGGCTATGATGGATGAGACCGTCACAGGCTATGGGCGTGTTATCCCTTCCAGTCGGGTTCAAGAGGTTCAGAGTCTGGATGGTGGAACCCTGAAATCTGTCCATGTCAGGGAAGGTGAGTTTGTCCATGCCGGAGATTTGCTCTTACAGATTGATGAAACGCGCTATCAATCCTCTTTTCGGGTGAATGAGTCTGAGCTGGAAAGCCTGCAGGGCTCTGTGGCCAGACTGGAATCCGAATTATCGGCACTGGCAGGGCTGCAAAATGGCTTATGGTCTATGGATGATCAGGGTGGTATCAACTTCCCTGATCACTATCAACAGCATTTTCCTGAACAGGCACTTCAGCAAAAAGCACTGATGAATGAACGGATGGCGGCACTGAACAGCCAGGTTACCATTTTCGAACAGCAAGTCATTCAGAAGCAGCATGAACTGAATGAGTTCAAGGAAAAGGTAAAAACGCTGACCAGAAGCTTACAGCTTGCCAATGAGGAGTTATCGCTGAAGAAACCGCTCACGGATGATGGCGTTATTACCCGTGTAGAGATTATTAACCTTGAACGAAGGGCGAATGAGCTTCAGGGGGATCTGACCAATGCACAGTTGATGGTCGCTCGTCTTGAATCTGCATTGAAGGAGGCCGTCGGGCGTCGGAATGATCTGGTGATTCGTTACCGGGCAGACTTACAAAAAGAGCTGCAGGATACGCGGGATCGTTCCGGCAAACTGCTGGAGGGGCAGGCAGGCCTGGAAGACCGGGTTCGCAAGGCGGCGTTGCATGCACCAGTGGATGGATTAGTCAAAACGGTGAAGGTGCATACAGAAGGCAGTGTTATTCAACCGGGAAGTACTGTCGTTGAGATTGTACCGGCAGAAGACCCTCTTATTTTTGAAGCCCGCATTCAACCGGCAGATATTGCCTTCCTTCAGTCCGGACAAATGGCACTGGTAAAGTTAACGGCTTATGAATTTGCCACCTTCGGAAGTTTGAAAGGAATTGTGGATACCATCAGTGCCGATACGCTGGATGATGAAAAAGGTCTGCCGTATTACCGGGTTCGAATAGTGCTGTCAGGTAATAATAGCTCCATGCTGTTGATTCCCGGCATGACAGGGGTAACCGATATTGTGACGGGGAACAGAAGTGTACTTGAGTATTTTATAAGCCCTTTGCTGAGAGGCTTTTGAGTATAGAACAGAGATCAGTTAAGTCATTAACAAGACAGTTAGTCTTACTGACTTATCTTCAGATACAAAAAGGAACTAAACCTGTTTTATGGTACTCAAAATAGAATCAGCTCATGATTCAGGAGATATAACCGGATGGAACCCTCTAATAACAACCCCGTTGACAGGCACTCTGCAGGCCCACAAACCCCGTCGGAAGATACACATCAGGCATTGGGCATCAATATCGTGGGTGGTGCCAGTACTTCTGGCGCAATGGATGATTCCGTAACTCTGCATGACAGACAGGTTGAGGCTTTACCGCCTGCCAATAAAGTCCAGAGTGTTATTCCCCCTGATCATGATACGGGCAAATTACGAACAGCGCTGATCAATCAGGCTATCAGTTATTTATCTATTGTCAGGAAAGATGTATCCGGTTTGCCGGTGGTGACTGGCGTATTTGTCAGGGCGTTTCGCCAGCCCATGGTTTCAGAAATTCAGGCTTCAGTAGCTCAGGTACCTGTTCTCAGGGATGAAGACTTTCTCAGTAGTTGGCAGATGGATATCGTGGTAAGCCCTGGGCAATGCAAGGATTTAGCCCGGGTAATGGGGCGTTTTTTGCATAAAGAGAAAAAAGAAGATGCTCGTGTTTCTTCTTTCTCTGGAACAGGTGTACTTCAGGAAGAGAAGTTTCATTATCTGTTCAATGGCGAAGAGTTCTTTTCAATCAGGTTATTAACGCTTGACGCCCCCGTAAACCTGAATATTGGAGATTACACCTATCAACCCTCTGAGGGAAAGCCTGTAACACTCAGAATATCCACTGAAGCCTGGGGCACATGGCTGAATCAACAGTTTGCTGGTTTGGTTAATAATCCCTGTGCGTACAATATTATCGAGACCGAATTCCAAACCCAGGCAATAACCGATGAGGAAGCGTGGTGCCTTTGTCCTGAAATTCAGCAATGGATCTACTCACAACAGCCGGTTTATCTGCATCCAGCGGTTTATTATACCTATTGCACAGCCAATATGGCCCAACCCGTTTATTCGCCATTAGCAACTGCCTGGCAACCCGGATACTGTTCTGGTACTCCGCAAGTTCCAACAGTGTCTTTTTCGCAACCATTTGAGATAAACGTACCAGGTGATCTTGAGGCGGCGGCTATAACATCGGTAATGCAGCCCGGTAAGCAGGGAATAGTTGAAGATCAGACTGGTGATCTGACACAGTCTTCTACAGGTGAAACCGCAACACCTGTCGCACTTCAATCAGGTCCGGCACATTTGGTGTTGAACAATGGTAGCAGTCTAATAAAAGATACCGATGCCATTCAGGACCTTGGCTTTTCCCTGATTGCAGACGTACTGCCATCTCTTGAACCGGCGGGAGCCGGAATTGTGCACCAGGGCTCGAAAGTTGAACAGTCTGAATCAAATAACGAAAGCAGCGGTGACAGCAAAAGCAGGGGAAGAAGGCAACGACGCGGAGTTAATGCGCCTGAACGAACAAAAAATGCCCGGAAAAAAGGCAGCGCAAGGGGGCTGCGTGCAAGAGGAAGTGATCGTTATGGATTTGCGGCAGCGATTCAGGCTTTAACCAAAGTCACTAATGTTGTCGCTGACGAACAGAGGGCACGGTTGGAGAAGTTGTCTATACCTGATGAGGTGATTAGCGGGTTAAACAACCTTATCAGTACTGAGAAAAGCGCTGAATTAGTGCGCCACCCTTTCAGGCGCAGTCCTTTCCTTGGCAGAGCCCAATGCTACTACGTCAAACAACCTGAAGAGGGCTTTAACTACAGCTATGAAGGGCTGGCTGGCATTATTGAAAAGATGGTTCATGAATTATGTGACTCCCTGAAACAGAGTGAGTGTTCTGTGGCGAGCCAGAATGAAGTCAGGGCGATTATTGCGGCATTAATGCTTAAATATCTGGTCTATATGCCCAAAGAAAAACATCAAATGAGTGCGCTTCTGTTCAAATTAACAGACATGATTGAACATGACTGCAGAATCATTGCGCACTATGAAGCGGGTAGCGGTTCACCGATCCTGAAGTTGTTGCCGCAGACTTTTCTGGTGGTATTGACCTCAGTTGAATTGGAAAAAATAACCCTGCCGGTAAACCTTCAGCAGCGGTTAGTCAGTACTCTTGCCACCATTATGTCTGCGTCTAATCATCATGGCTGCTACGATATTTCTGCATCAATTATTAGCTCGCTTCACCAGTTACCGCTTGATTTGCCTCTGCCAGACCTGAATTGGCAGGAAGTTAATAACCTGGCAATACAGATACAGGAAACCTTTGGTTATTTGCACAAATTGATGGATTTTCCGGGGGCTTTGCGGGTAAACCGTCTCACAGTTGCCCGGGCAGTGATGGATTTGAGGGATGGACTACATGCACTCCAGGAAAAAGGTAAAGATAGCCGGAGCCTATCGTGGTTCTCATCGGTACCCGGGAAGCAAGACCGCATCGCCATGGCTGTTCGTTCCGCTGAGAAAATATTGGGCGACGATGAGCTGGCATTCAAGAAGGCGTGTCGTGAGTTAGTCCTGGCTAAACGTAAGGCGCAGGAGGATATACGCAGAAAGCGACTTGAAGCGCGGATGAGAATGCAGCAAAAAGAGAGCCATCCGCCAGAACAGCCTGGCTGGGACATTGAGCAACCAGAGGAACAAAATGAGGAGCAATCTGAGAAATCGCGTTATTGTCTGGTGACCGCGCCCATCAGGGAGACGGCAGTCGATGCTATCAAGTTGGAACTCAGTCCATGGGAACAGAAATTGGCCGTTGCCGTATCGCTGTATAAAGATGGCCAGCTTGCTGAGGCTGAAGCCAGCAGGGCGTCTGCACTGAAAGCCTGTAAAGATAAGATTGACCGGGCCTGTGTATGGGCGGACTGTGGCAATGCCTTGCTGGAACCCTATCACGAGTTGCTTGCCCGGGTGGTAACGGTCACAGCAAAAGTCACTCCGGTTAAACGTCTACTGGATCTTATTGCACAACTTATTCCCGATGACGTGGTGAAAAAATCTGGCGATGCAAAAAACTGGCTGTCAGCAAAAAAATATAAAATACCAAAAGAAGCGTCACTTTTATCATTAGCCATGAGCTTGCCATCACAAGATGAGATGAATTCTTTACTTAAGGCGCTCAGATCGACTGTGGAGATGTATGAAAAGGCGGTAGAGCTGATGAATGATTGCTCTGTCTTGCAGTTGCGGGATACGGGGGATTTTATCTTGCATATTATGGAGAGTGACCTGAATAGCCTTTTTGATCAGCAGGATGACTTGCTCTCCATCAGAAAGGTGGTTGCCAGTGTCATGACTGCGCGCTCTGAACTTATGAAGAAACTCGGCTTTTATGGTCCTCGCTCCGGGTCCAGTGCCAGCACAGAAGCAGCCATCACTTATCAGAAGAGCGTTTATACTCAGCTGCGTGAGCGCTTGAGCAGGGAAGCAGCACAATTTGATGTTAATGAAGCGGATTTGACGAAATGGGGCAACTTAATGGAACGTATCGGTCAGTTGAGAATAAAGTCTTCTGAAGTGTAAATGCGTTTTGAAGATCTTTTATTGACATATTCGTGTATTCACTACGATGATATAACGTTAGACCTGCAATTTTCTCCCCCGGTTTTATCAACCAACAGTTCCTGATGAACGTTGAGAAAATTCATGCAATCCCTGGTATGGATTGCCACTGGTTTTTGGCTCTCAGCCCTGCGTATGGGTTGGCACGAGCAATAGAACAAGCAGCCTCCGGTACCGGTTGCCACTGTATAGTGATTACAATGTAAGGACTCCTTCATGCCTGTTATTACGCTTCCCGATGGCAGCAAACGTGAGTTTGCTGATGCAGTATCCGTAATGGAAGTCGCCCAGGACATCGGTCCGGGGCTGGCCAAGGCGACCCTCGCCGGCCGCGTCAATGGTGAACTGGTGGATGCCAGCGCCAAAATTGCCGAAGATTCTGATTTATCCATCATTACCACCCGGGACCAAGAGGGTGTGGATGTTATTCGTCACTCTACCGCGCACCTGCTGGCGATGGCGGTGCAGGACCTGTTTCCTGGTGCCCAGGTGACCATTGGGCCAGTGATTGAAAACGGCTTCTACTACGACTTCTCCTACGAGCGCGCTTTCAATATGGACGATTTGTCCAAAATTGAAAAACGCATGGAAGAGCTGGCCAAACAGGATCTCGCTATCGAGCGTGTGGTGATGAGCCGTGAAGAAGCCGTCAGCGCCTTTAAAGCCATGGGCGAAGAGTACAAGGTTGAGATTATCAACGACCTGCCCGCCAGTGAAGAGATCTCTGTCTACCGCCAGGGTGAGTGGATGGACCTCTGTCGTGGCCCACACGTGCCTTCCACCGGTAAGTTGAAAGCGTTCAAACTGATGCGGGTGGCCGGTGCCTACTGGCGCGGTGATTCCAATAATGAAATGCTGACCCGCGTCTACGGTACTGCCTGGGAAGACAAGAAAGCCCTGAAGGCCTACCTGCATCGTCTGGAAGAAGCGGAAAAACGCGACCACCGTAAATTGGCCAAGAAGCTGGACCTGTTCCACATGCAGGAAGAAGCACCGGGAATGGTGTTCTGGCACCCTAACGGCTGGGTGATCTATCAGGAACTGGAACAGTACATGCGCAACCAACAGCGCCTGGCCGGCTATGAAGAGATCAAGACCCCTCAGCTGGTGGACCGCAGCCTGTGGGAGAAGTCCGGTCACTGGGATAAATACGCCGATGGCATGTTTACCACCAGCTCTGAAAACAAGGACATGGCCATTAAGCCCATGAACTGTCCTTGCCACGTGCAGGTCTTTAACCAAGGCCTGAAGAGCTACCGTGATCTGCCGCTGCGACTGGCTGAATTTGGTTCCTGCCACCGTAACGAACCTTCCGGTTCCCTGCATGGCCTGATGCGGGTGCGTGGCTTTGTCCAGGACGATGCCCATATTTTTGCCACGGAAGACCAGATTCAGTCAGAAGTCTGTGAGTTCATCGACTTCCTGCACAGCGTTTACGACGATTTCGGTTTTGCCCGTGAAAACCTGATTTACAAGCTGTCTACCCGCCCTGAAAAGCGCGTAGGTTCCGACGAAATCTGGGATAAAGCCGAAAAAGCCCTGGCTGAAGCCCTGGATGCCCAGCAGTTGCCATGGGATGAACTGCCCGGTGAAGGTGCTTTCTACGGACCAAAGATCGAATTTTCCCTGAAAGACTGTATTGGCCGGGTGTGGCAATGTGGCACCATTCAGGTGGATTTCTCCATGCCGGGTCGGCTGGGTGCGGAATATGTGGACGAGCACGGAGAGCGCAAAACGCCGGTTATGCTGCACCGTGCAACCCTGGGATCCTTCGAGCGCTTTATCGGTATTCTGATCGAGCATTATGAAGGTGCCATGCCGGTTTGGTTGGCTCCCATGCAGGCTGCTATCCTCAATATCACTGATCGTCAGGCCGATTACGCCAGAAAATTGGAAAAAAACCTCTCTGAACAGGGCATCAGGGCAAAAGCGGACTTGAGAAACGAGAAAATCGGCTTTAAAATCCGCGAGCATACTTTAATGAAGGTTCCTTATCTGCTGGTGATCGGTGATAAGGAAATGGAAGCCAATACCGTGGCGGTCCGTACCCGCACCGGTGAGGATTTGGGCGTAATGTCCATCGAAGCGTTCCAGGAAAGCCTGCAGGCAGATGTCCTCAAGCGTGGTCGCACAGCCTGAGTGGCTGTGCCGCCTTCCGATGCACTTCGAGAACACTGTTCCGGGTTGCCTGATGGTCTGGCAGCCTTGGAGCTTACTATGTTGCTTACACAGGAGATACAACCATCAGACGCAACAGCTTCCGTGATCGTCGCCCAGTAAAGGCTCCGATTAATGAAAATATCCGTGCAAAAGAGGTCCGCCTCATTGGGGCCGACGGAGAACAGGTCGGTGTAGTTGATATACAAGATGCGTTAAGCATGGCTGTGGAAGCGGGGCTGGATCTGGTTGAGATCAATGCGACCAGTGAGCCGCCGGTCTGTAAGATCCTGGATTATGGTAAGCACCAGTACGAATCGAAAAAGCAGAAGGCTGCGGCCAAGAAAAAGCAGACTTTGATCCAGGTGAAAGAAATCAAGTTTCGCCCGGGTACCGAAGAAGGGGATTATCAGGTAAAACTGCGCAACCTGATACGTTTCCTTACTGAGGGCAACAAGGCGAAGGTCTCCCTTCGTTTTCGTGGTCGTGAGATGGCTCACCAGGAGCTGGGCATGGAACTGATGAAACGGGTTGAAAAAGACCTGGAAGAGATCGGAACCGTTGAACAGCATCCGAAAATGGAAGGCCGTCAACTGATCATGGTGATTGCCCCTAAAAAGAAGAAGTAATTAAAAAAACGGCGTTTGGGTTTGGTGTCCGTTGAGGGTATCGGGTCTGGCCGTTTTTTTTAGTGCTTCGTGCCGGTTGATGGCTTCGGCTTTTGGCGGCAGTATTTTTAATTGTCCCGACGCTGGTTTCGCAGATCAGTGGTCGCGAATGCGGAGTGTTTTTCATGCCAAAGATGAAAACCAACAGTGGAGCCGCGAAGCGTTTCAAGAAAACCGCTTCCGGTTACAAGCGTAAAGGTGCCTTCAAAAGTCACATCCTGACCAAGATGACCACCAAGCGTAAGCGTCAGCTGCGTGGTACCTCACTGGTATCTCCGGCCGATCAGGGTCTCGTTAAGCGTATGCTGCGCGACTAATCGCTTTTTTGATCATTTTACAGGAGAGATAACTCATGGCACGTGTTAAGCGTGGCGTCATTGCGCGCCGTCGTCACAAGAAAGTTCTGAAGCAGGCTAAAGGTTATTACGGTGCACGTTCACGTGTATTCCGCGTAGCCAAGCAGGCAGTTACCAAAGCTGGTCAGTATGCTTACCGCGACCGTCGTCAGCGTAAGCGTCAGTTCCGCGCTCTGTGGATTGCCCGTATCAATGCCGGTGCTCGCATGAATGGCCTGTCTTACAGCCGTTTCATCGCAGGTATGAAGAAAGCGGCTATCGAAATCGACCGTAAGGTTCTGGCTGATCTGGCCGTTCACGACAAGGTGATTTTTGGCCAGCTGGTGGAAAAGGCGAAAGCTGCTCTGGCTTAAGTTTTTATACCGGTTTGTATGAGGGAGACCTGCTTTTGCGGGTCTCCTTTTTTTTGTTTGTTATTCGTTCAGACTCATTTCATGTTGGCAGAGAATGAGGCCAGCATTTTTTCCCGAATTTTGCTAAAGTTACCCTTGGTTTTTAAGGTCGCTGATAAAAAGGGCCTGGCTCCACCGTCGGATATGGATTCCGAAGTCATCTTTGGTAAGGACGCAAACAACGAAAAAGAAGCAAAGTATGTCAGCATTTAATCAAGAAACCGTGTTAACCGTGAAGCATTGGAATGATACTTTGTTCAGCTTCACCACCACCCGTGACTCATCGCTCAAATTTCATAATGGTCATTTTGTCATGCTGGGCCTTGAAGTGGATGGGAAGCCGTTGATGCGGGCATACAGTATCGCCAGTGCCAACTATGAGGAGCATCTGGAGTTCCTTAGCATCAAGGTGCCTGATGGGCCTCTGACTTCCAGACTTCAGCATTTAAAGCAGGGGGATTCCGTGCTGGTCAGTCGCAAGCCGGTTGGTACCCTGGTGGTGGGTGATTTGAAGCCGGCTCAGAACCTGTTCCTGTTTGCCACCGGTACAGGTCTGGCACCGTTTATGAGCATTATCAAAGATCCTGAAACCTATGAGCGGTTTGAGAAGGTCATACTTGTTCATGGCGTTCGTTACGTCAGTGAACTGGCTTATCACGACTACCTGCTGGATGAATTGCCTCACCATGAATACCTGGGAGAAGAGATTCGTCAGAAGCTGGTCTACTACCCAACCGTTACCCGTGAGCTATTCAGAAATACCGGCCGACTGACAGATCTGATTACCAGTGGTCGGTTATGCAATGACCTGGACCTGCCACCACTGAACCCACAAACCGATAAGGCCATGATCTGTGGCAGTCAGGCCATGCTCAATGATACCTGTGATATTCTGGACAGCCTCGGCTTTACTGCATCGGCTCATACCGGAGATGTGGCTGATTATGTGATTGAAAGGGCTTTCGTTGACAAATAATTATCTGATAGTACTTTTGTCCGGTTAAAAATCCGGTTGAGTCTGAAAGTGCCTGTCCTTAATGGTTAAAATAGTGGTTATCCAGGCGGCTATTTTAAAAACCAAAGGGTAGGCATAAATCACACTGCCGCAATTCCCATCAGCTGTTTCCTGCCAATAAATTTCACATTACTTAAGTAGCTAACCATATGGAATCATATATTTCTGACTCCTTGTGCCGGCACTCTGCTTCGTTACAACTCCGGTCACATAGCTACGGCTATGCTCCCTCCGTTGTGCCCAGCATAGTACCAGCCCAAGTAGCCAGAAATATTCGATTCCATATGGCCAGCTACTTACAACAAGCTGTTATATCTATAGAGCTTAATTACAGAACTACACTAAGAGGGTCTAACTCGAACAAAGAACTGTAATATGGATTCCCAAATTTCACCTGAATGCACTTACGCTGCCTCGGGTTCACATGAACCCCTGCTACCCGAACAACAGTCTGCTGATCAAGCGACCACTGTATTCAATCCGAAGCGGGCATTGAAACGCAGTAATGAGGAATGTTGTGTAAGAAAAACAAGCAGTCTGATCAATCTAAAAGAGATAAAAGATTCTCTTCATGCAAGACTTTGCCAGCGTTCAACCAGTAACCAGATGGTATGTGGGTTACGAATACCGTCATCACGACCTCAGCAGAAAGATATATCCCCCCTTCCTGTAGAGATATCTATTGAACAAGTAACGCTTAATGATCAGCCTGCGACAACAGGAAAATCCCGAATAATCAAAGACGAAAAATCAGAGCCTGAAAAGGATCTGGAAATCGGCCGTCTGGAAATAATAAATAGCCTTCAGGCAATCATAAAAGGAGAAGGAGTTTGGGAAAAAATCACACATTCATTGATCAGGTGCTGCGCTGACCTGGAACAAGGGGAAGAAGATGAAGAGTGGCTTGATTACATGTGTTTAAAAATTCAGGTAATTGATGAAAATCCCAAAAAATACTGGAACTATTACCCCAGAGCATTACGCTCCATCATCCAGGAGATAATCTACACAACGCTAAAGACAATTCATCGCTATAGAGGATCAATGCCAGACGTAAATCCTGAGCATCTGGATAGTCTGAATAATGGGATACAGCAGATTTTAAAGAAATATTACCAAAGGTTTGGTGAAGAATGGTTCTGTCAGATTTTAAATCCTGGCACTTACATGAAAAGAACCATGATTCATCCTTCGCAATACAGTGTCATACCCTGGTATCACTATGAGGTTATTCCCAAAACCCTAACCAGGCTACTCGCTCCAACCTCAGCAACGTTAGCATACCTTCCTGTTTTATGGGCACTGAAAAACGAAGTGACGGCGATAGAAACAGCCCTTGGCTTTGATGCACAAGCCATACAGGAAATGGCCGATAGAAAAGAGCAACAACGGCTTCTTAAGTTGTTCACTCATCGCCCGCTGGACACACTCCTCTCGCCAGTGGACTCTATGGAAGGATTTTCAAACTTTGGCAACACCTGCTTTGCAGCCGTTTCGATCTGGCAAATTCTGGCTTCACGCTATATTCATTTACTTGCAGCTTCCTTACATCAACAGGCGATTGAGGATGACCCCGGTACCGAGCTGGATCACAATGAAGGGTGTATATCCCTGGGCCCGGGAAAAAAAGCAATTCCTCTGAAAAAACTCACTCCTGAAGTATGCCTGACATTGATCAAAAAAGCGTCAGACATAAAAGTAAAAAAACAGCTTTTAACTGACGCGCTCAGAAAGTGTCTGGTCACTATGGAAAACCAGCATTTAAAAAAACAGTACTCGAAAATGCAAAAAACCTATGAGTTGTTTTTAACGTTATGCTCCGCTTGTGCTTCTGATAATATTTTCATGGGCTTTGAAAATTTCCATGAAAATTACGTAGAATATATAACTACCCGACTCCTGCTGCAGAAAACAGAAAACAAAAAAAACACAGAGAGTGATTTCTCTCAACAACTTGACCAGGGTAATGAACTACCGGTTTTACCCCTGAACAAATTACCACCACAGGATTCAGCAGAGTTTTTAGCACCACTATTAGAATTGGTTATCCCCGCAGAGCAACTGAAAAAATGTGCATTCAGGGTTTTAACTGAACGGCAGATTATGAGGGACTCTGATATATTAATGATCACTGATGACCCACGGACAACTCCCGTGAACACCTCCGGAGTCTCTCAGGTAGAAGATATAGTTCAACCTGACACGTTGATTTATTCCGTCTCGGTTTCTCCTGAGCAGGCTGAAAGAGATGATTTCTCCATTCAAATGATTCTGGATAATGCGCTTTCCCTGAAAGATATACCTGACAATGAGCACCAGAAAATAACCATAGATTGTATTAATTTCAGACATGCAATCAATAACCTCCCGGACCCTCTGTCCAGGGCAAAAGAGACGGGCACAGGAGACCTCCTGTGGGATGTCCTTCAAGAGCGGGAGGTACTATTGGTGGAAGATGTTCCGGAGGTGATCACTGTTCAGCTAAAGGTGCTCTCCGATCCATGTGACCGGGCAAAAGTTGCGGAAAAATTAGCCCATGATGTCACTCAGGATTTTCAGTTAACCTTCAGAAAAGCCAGCCCTGACGCCTCTCTTCCGCCAGAAGACGTTATCCAAAGGTACAGGATTGTGGCCAAAGTGTTTTATGTTGAGGACAGAGATGTAAGAACACGTCACTACCGGTGTTTGATAAATGGCAGGGACCGGTTACCAGAGAATGATGAACAACCGGTGATTGATCAAGTTGTTATGGATGATCAAAGGGTATTCATCGCACCGCAAAATCAGGAAGACTTATATCAGCTCGGTATTCTCTGTATGTTTACCGCTGAAAAAATCTGCTGTGGCTAAGTCATTAACCAAATGAAATCGTGTTTTCTTACTAAGTGGGCAGCCACTCCCGGCAACTGCTCCTGCACTATTCCAGCCCCTGCATCCATGCAGTCGTTCGGCGTTACAACTCCTGTCACATAGCTAAGGCTATGCTCCCTTCATTGTGCCTTGCATAACGACTGCCCACTTAGCCAGAAATATACGATTCCATTTGGCCAACTATTTACTATGGAAGAACCGTGATAACAACAAAGCACCTGTTGATACCCACTAATCCGTCATGGACGTTTATACCAGCTCTTAGGGTGGATATTAAGCTTACCCCTCCATTTTCAATGGCTTTTGAATGGAACCACGAAGGACACAGTGTGACACGAGAGCAGAGTCGGTCTGCTCGTAACTGCAATTGAGATGGAGGTAGGCCCTCCGGTGGCGGCTTCTGGAAGCAGCCATCAAACCACCGTAAGCTGCGCCGGTAAAGAGCCGGTGTGGTGAGCGTTACGGAAAAGGCGCAGCATGACTGCGTCAGGTATGAGATCAGGAGATGAACGCAAGTGAACCACTGATGACGCCTCGAAACGTGGTCCGATGGCATCAAAAACGAGGGGTGTGTTCACCTCGTGAAAAGTTCAGGGGAAATCCGGTTACTGCCTGAACGGTGTCCGGGGCATAGGTGGCATGAACTGATCTCAGGCTCTTTTGTGGAACGTGGGAGTCTGTCGCTCTGGTGTTAAGGGAGCCAGCCAAGCAGCTGAACTGCGGAGGCTCAGAGTACCAATACAGAGCACAGAGGAGGACCAGTCCGGTGTAGTGATGAAGCCTCTGTAATGGAGGTGGAGCGAAAGGACTGGCTTATCCGGTTGAAGCAACAGATCAACCGTCGTTTATAGCGTTGTTTTATAAAACGGGATGAGTCTGATGACTGAAACAAAACCGTTCACAATTTCGAAACAGCTTGTTTATCAGGCGTGGCTGAGAGTGAAAGCGAACAAGGGGAGCGCCGGATTTGATGATCAGTCACTGACTGACTTTGAGGCTAATCTGGGCAGGAACCTGTACAAGCTATGGAATCGAATGTCGTCGGGAAGCTACTTTCCTCCCCCCGTCATGCGTGTGGAAATCCAGAAGAAGGATGGAGGCACGAGACCGCTGGGAGTGCCGACAGTAGCCGACCGCGTAGCCCAAACGGTGGTGAAAATGATCGTTGAGCCAGTAGTGGAACCTGTTTTCCATGAAAACTCCTACGGTTACCGGCCAAACCGGTCAGCACATCAGGCGCTGGCTGTGGCTCGGGAGCGTTGCTGGCACAGAGACTGGGTAATTGATCTGGATATCAAGGGCTTCTTTGACAATCTGGATCATCAACTGGTCATGCGGGCAGTGGAACACCATATCAAGGATCGTTGGGTTTTGCTGTACATCAAACGTTGGCTTGAAGCTCCGGTAATCGATGGAAGCGAAGTCGTTGAGAAAGAGGAAGGAAAAGGCTCTCCACAGGGTGGAGTGATTAGCCCGTTGCTGGCCAACCTATTCATGCACTATGCATTTGATCACTGGCTGGCACGTAATATCAGCGGAGTCTGGTTTGAGCGTTACGCTGACGATGCATTAATCCACTGTCGTACTAAGGAAGAAGCTGAACTTGTGTTGAACGCTGTCCGGGACCGTTTACTCGAGTGTGGTCTTACGCTACATCCAACCAAGACAAAGCTGGTGTATTGCAAGGATGACAACAGGCAAGGGGAGCATGAAAACATGGCTTTCGATTTTCTCAGCTACACCTTCCGACCCCGATTGATCCGAAATCGATATGGGAAGTTCTTTGTGAGCTTCCTTCCGGCAGTCAGCAAAGCAGCGATTCAGGACTTCCGGAATAAGATTAGAGGTCTGGAAATCCCAACGAAGAAAAGAGGCTGTAGCCTTTTGGAAATAGCCAGAAAAATCAATCCACGAGTACGGGGATGGATAGATTACTTCGGTAAATTCTATCGTTCTACAGCAAAGAATGCCCTTTACTATGTGGAAGACACTCTGGTTCGTTGGGCTATGGGTAAATACAAGAAATTGAAGGGGCGCAAGGCTAAAGCTGGCCGATGGCTGGCAAGCATTGCAAAGAGAGTCCCGATGTTTATGGTTCACTGGCGCATATGTCAGAAACCAGCGGTTGGATAAGAAGAGCCGGATGAGGGGAGACTCTCAAGTCCGGTTCTGTGAGCGCCTGAGGGGGAGGTTCCCTTGGGCGACTCGACAAGAGCACGAAGGAAAAGAAAATCTCTTCTTTGTGCTCTTCGTGTTCTTCGTGGTTCCATCTTTAACTTTCCGAAGAGGGGAGTAGACGCTTAATGTCTACCCTAAGTATACCAGCTGAACAACTGGTACTTACATTCCTATAACGATGTCGCAGAACTGGATAGTAAGCGCCAAAATAACCCACGTCCTACCCTGCTCAGATTTGATCAAGGATCATAAAGCCTCTGATTACATGGAGGCTCCAATGACCAATCCAGAAACCACTAAAGAACAATGGCTGCAACGAATCG
>NZ_JAGHQW010000110.1 GCF_017744115.1 Salinisphaera sp. G21_0
CCGTGTATTCTTAAACCAGAAAAAAAAGCCCTGCCAGAACCCAACGGCGAGATGGGTGTTTTTCTGTTTTCAAGGGGTTAGTGTATTAACGGTCAATAATCAGGAACAACGTGTGGTCGGTTTGAAGGAAAGACAACGGGCGATCATTCAAGTTTTAGGCATTTTATATGAGTCGGTATATTCCTGATTGGGGTGGTGAAAGGCAGGCAAAAAGTCCGGTTATCAAATAATCCCTCCAAAACAGAGGTACTTGGTTTCCAGGTACTCTTCCAGACCTTCCTGTCCACCTTCCCGACCAAACCCAGACTGTTTAACTCCCCCAAAAGGTGCCAGTTCTGTGGAAATAATGCCTTCATTAATGCCCACCATGCCATATTCCAGAGCCTCGGCCACCTGCCAGATACGAGTAATGTCCCGACTGTAAAAATAGGCTGCCAGGCCATAAACCGTATCATTGGCCTGGTGTATCAGCTGTTCATCATTGCTGAATCGCACTATTGGGGCAACAGGGCCAAACAGCTCTTCCCGGAGAAAGCTCATGGAATGCTGAACATCGGTCAGAACCGTAGGCTCAACAAAACATCCATCCAGGGATTCCCCCCCCGTAGCGATGGTTGCCCCCTGCCCGACAGCAAGATTGATTTTCTGCAGAATGCGTTCTTTTGCCAGTGCGTCAATAACCGGTCCAATCTGGACACCCTCTTCCAGCCCACTGCCAACCTTGAGACTTTTTACAGCCTCAATAAACCGGCTGACGAATTGATCATAAATAGCGTCGTGTACATAAAACCGGTTGGCACAGACACAGGTTTGACCGGCATTACGGAACTTTGATGCAATAGCGCCCTGTACGGCCTGATCAATATCCGCATCGTCAAAGACGATAAACGGGGCATTTCCGCCCAGCTCCATTGAGGTATTTTTAATGGTTTCAGCCGACTGGGCGATCAGCTGTCGCCCGACTCGGGTAGAACCGGTAAATGATAACTTTCTGATCATTGGATGACGGGTAAAGATGTCACCGACCTTTTCCGGTGAATGATGCACAACAACCTGCAATACATCTTCTGGCATACCCGCCTGTCTGGCCAGTTCTACCACAGCATAGGCACAGAGTGGCGTTTGATTGGCAGGCTTGACAATAAAGCTGCAACCGGCAGCCAGTGCAGGTGCCGCCTTACGGGTAATCATGGCAATGGGAAAGTTCCATGGGGTGATCGCCGCAGCAACACCGACAGGCTGCTTGATGGTCATCAGTCGCCTGTCTTCCGTATGTGCGGGAATAGTCGTGCCGTATGCCCGCTTTCCTTCTTCTGCAAACCACTGGATAAAAGATGCACCATAGGCCACCTCAGCCATCGATTCAGCCAGGGGTTTACCCTGCTCAAGGGTCATCAACCGGGCAAGGTCAGCCTGATTTTCCATCACCAGTTCATACCATCGGTACAAAAAATGTGAGCGCTCTTTTGCGGGTCGTTTTTGCCAGAGTTTCTGAGCCAGGCGGGACTTTCTGATACATTCGTCAATCTCTGTTTCGGACTGCAAAGGGATATAGCCCACCACCGAGCCATCAGCAGGATTATCAATGGCCAGAGTGAGCTCTCCGGGTTCACACAAAATACTGAGCAATGATGTATTTTTGATGTTATCCATCCGCCAGTACCTCTCTACTTATACGACAACCCAGGAGGCTGTCCGAGAATAGCGCCCGTAGCGAGGATGGCAGAAAATTGAGGATAAAAATTCCGTTTTGTGAGGTGAATAGCGGGGCTATTTGCCGAACAAAACGGAATTTTTAGACCAATTTGCTGCCACCGCAGTAGGGCAGTCTATTCTCGGACAGCCTCCTAGTTATGGCAGGAATAGTTCTTGATCCCTTCAATAGTAAACCAAACGTGCCTCGGAAGCAGTGACAAAAACCGTGTTTTAATTGTTTACCATCAATGGAGTTTGAATGTCTTCTGCAAAGCTCCTCAGCTTATCGACAACATGTTGCTGCAACGGAAATTTCTCCATCTTGCGTATGCGTTCAACCATCCTTTCAATGGTACCGGGCAAATCGGGATTGTCGGTTTTGACAAAGCGTAAGGAGGTGATCAAATCATCAAGAAAGCAAGGATCGGTGTGTTTACATCTTTTTAAATCACCGACCTGATCCAAAATATGATGGTTAAACATCTTTGTGTCCAGATAAGCATTGTATTTGCTGTTCAGCTCACTTGCCCAGGGAATATCTTTGTTCTCAATCGCTTTATTTATGAGTGTATCGATAGCCTTCTGGCTCGTACAACCGCTGCTTGCCAGCCGTTGTTGACAGGCGTTTTTGGCCATACGATAAATGTAGTAAAAACGCGGATCAAGCTTGCTTGCCAGCTTTTCCAGAAGCCTGCTATTCGCCGTGTCGGTGTCATCACAGGCAAACAAAGGGAAGATCAGTTCAAGCAGAAAAAACTGGCGTTCATCTACTGCCCTATCCATCGCCACTTCGAGCTTTCCGGAATCTATCGTTGCCTGGTAATTGGTCTTCAACTGGCCTGCCCACTCTAAACCGTGAGAACCCAGGGTACTGACGGCTTTCGTCATTGCGGCATTGACGGCAGTTTGATCCCTGACACCGTGACTCAGCAGTGTGTTGATAAATATCATATAGTTGTCAAAAAAATTGCCATAGCTCCGATCAAAAAGCTTCGGAGAGTAATCCTGCGGTTGCATCGCAACGGTTTTTAAAACTTCACGCAGGATCACTGTGCAAGACTTGTTATCTTTATCGTATAAACTCAAGATACGTTGCAACTGATAGTTTTTTTTGGCCTCATAAGTTTTAAACAGTTGTTCCTTCAATTGCGCACCATTAAGAGAGATGCCATATTGCTCTTTCATGGCTTGTGCATAATCGAACCTGCCTGTTGAAACAAAGAAGTCAAAAGCCTCTTTCTGCGCGTTTTCACTGAGTATTTTTGATTCAGCCAGTCGGTTGACCACATCCTCCGGATAGCCTTTTGTCTTCAATACTTCCTGCAAAAAATCAGAAACAAGCCTCTCAGAGGCATCATCATGGGTCATTAAATCCAGCGCCATCCGAATTTTATTTTCAGCAGAGGGTATTACATACTCATGGAAAGATTGTGGCAGTGTCTGCCATAAAACGTCCTTAAATTGAGCGGCACTGAGTGTGATTCCATATCGGCTTTTCAGTTGCCACATTGCAGGAAAGTTATTTCTTCTTACCGCCTCGTCCATAAGCATCCTCACGGCATCCAGGGTCAGCGGGGCAGTATTCACAGGTGTTTCCAGGAACGATGGTTTTGGGTCCTTGGTTTCGGCTTTTTCACTATCCAGAGGAAAATCACAATCCAGCCTGTTTTTCGCCAGATTACCCTCAGATATTTCCGTTTTACAGGCAGGACAGGTAGGAACAAACGGCAGGCTCAGGTCCCGATCAGACAGATCCCGGCAGTGTCTATCCCAGTTATCAGAACATTCCCTGTGCATCAGGTGCTTACATCCCGATAAGATAAATACATATTTATTTCGCCAGGAGTGGCTGGATACTTCATCAGGATACAGGTAATCAGTAATGGAGTTCAGACAAACTGAACACTCGTGTTTTCTAGCATGGCATATCGAGAGATATGAAACTGACATAATTTACACCCTCAGTTTTTGAAGCCAGTTTTCTATGCTGTTGACAAGAATGCATTCAAAAAGCCGAATTTGATCCACTAAACGACCACTTTTCAGCACTCGCGATTTCCAGAGCCAATCTCGGGAATTGAATCCGGAGTGATCACGAAATATTCAGTAACAGGTGGACTATCCAGTTTGGTATTTTGTCGTTTAGTATGATGGTTGGGCTTTTTCTCCGGCTTTGGATTCAGCTTTTTCGAACGAGTGATTTCGTTTTCCAGAAGCTTTATCCCTGAAGTTGAACAATGCGCTCCTGCTGCTGAGTTATGAAAACACTCAGCTTCTCAGTAAAACGTTATCGGACAATGTATTCACAAGTCTAAAAGGTAAAGGTGGTATTTTCCTCAAAATAAATATTAGTTTTCTATTACATGGGACTTAAGTATGGCAGGAACAGCTCATGATTCCTGCCATTGTTAAACCATTACATATCAAAATTTAACCCGGTAGGCTGTCCGAGAATTTTATCAGCTTATCGACGATACATTGCTGCAAGGGAAAATTCTCCATCCCACATATTTGGTCAACAGCCGCTTGAATGACACTGGGCAAACCAGGATTATCACGTTCGATTAATTGTAAGGGGGCGATCAAATCGGCAAGATAATCAGATTGGGTGTGTCTTTTTCTTTTTACATAATCGACCTCTTTCAGAATATGATTTTTAAGTGTCTCAGGGTCCAGATATGCATTATATTTTCTGTTCAGCTCATCAGCCCAGTAAAAATCATTGTTCTCAACAGCTCTTTTAATGAGTGTATTGACAGCCTTCAGACTCCAACAATCGAACTTCTCCAGTTGTTTTTTCAAGGTTTGTTTTGCATCACGATACCCACCAAAATACTGATCGGGTTTGCTTGCCAGCCTTTCCAGAGACCCGATAATCGCCGCCTCGGCGTCTTTACCATTGGCGAACAGAGGAGTTATCAGTTCAAGCAGGAAAAGTTTGTTTAGATCTACAACCTTATCCATCGCCACTCTGAGCTTCGCAGGATCTATCTTTGCCTGGTAGTTGGTCTTCAATTCGTAAGCCCATTTTAAGCCTTTGTGAGAAAGAGTACTGACGGCTTTTGTCATCGCGACATCAACAGCAATTTGTTCCCTGACACCATGGCTCAGCAGCGTGTTGATAAACCCCATATAATTGTCAAAAAAATTGCTACGATTCTGACCAAGAAGCTCCGGGGAGTAATCCTGTGGCTGCATCGCAACGGTTTTTAAAATGTCACGCAGGGTCACTATGCAAGGCATGTTATCTTTGTCGTACAGGCTCAAGATGCGTTTCAGATCCCAAGTACCTTTTCCTGATTCATATCCTGATTCATAAGCTTTAACCAGTTCTTCCTTCAATTTCACACTATTAATAGAGACATCATATTGCTCTTTAATGTCTTTTGCATCATCAAACCTGCCTTTTGAAATAAAGTAATTAAAAGTCTCTTTCAGTGCGTTTTCACTAAGCATTTGTGAGTCTACCAGCAGCTTGACCACCGTCTCCGACTGGCCTCTTTTCAGTACTTCCTTCAGAAAATCACAGACAACCCATTTAGAGGCATCATCATGGGTCATTAAATCCAGCGCCATTCGAATTTTATTATGGGCAGAGGGTGCTACATACCAATGGAAAGATGGTGGTAGTGATTGCCACAAAAGCTCTTTTAATTGAGCGGCACTGAGTGTGATCCCGTATCGGCTTTTCAGTTGCCACATTGCGGAAAAGTTGTTTGCACTTAACGCCTTGTCCATAGAAGGCCTCACGGCATCCAAACTCTGGGGGGGTATTTGCACAGGTGTTTCCAGAAACGAAGGTTTTGGATCCTGAGTTTCGGCTTTATCACAGTGCTCCAAACAAAGAAGACTATAGACCATCCTGTTCTCCGGCTCCTTCCTAACTTCCGTTTTGCAGGTAGGACAACTAGTTACTAACGGAAGGCTCGGGTCTCGTTTTGACAGATCCTGGCAGTGCTCTTGCCAATTCTGAAAACAATCCATATGCATCAGGTGTTTGCATTTAGCTAAGATAAACACATCTTTGTCTTGCCAGGAGTGAATATTTTTTGGTTCAACAGGCAAACTGTAAGGTATAACAGTGCTCAGACAAACTGTACAATTGTGTTTATCGGCTTGACATATCGAGTGATATGAAACTGACATAATCTACATCCTCAATACAAGCAGTTAGATTTTAATGTTGTTGACAAGCTATTCCGGATTGGTACTGTCGTCTACATTAAGAACAGTGAAGTAAGCAATAAAGTTCCATTTATATCCAGTCCATTCATCACCCGGAACTCAGCCTGATTAAAATACTTAATCATTGTTCTTAATGACGCTCAAGAATAGTTGAAAATTAGATTATGTGTTTTTTTTTGACCTGTCAGAAAGCTTGTACGACTTTGTCCCCCCAGTTTTAAAAACCTTTCGCTCTTTATGTTTATCCAGTGTAAGCGCCAATTTAACCAGCGTAATAGCCAACCCTACCAGATCAGCTTATTCTTGAGATGCCTTCACTGCCCAGGGTAGAAGCTGCTCCAGTTTCTCAACCGTGTCCGCATAAGGCAGCTCTTTT
>NZ_JAGHQW010000111.1 GCF_017744115.1 Salinisphaera sp. G21_0
AGCCCGGGACGCTCGGTTTTTTGTCCGGGAGCGGGATAATAGTGCAGCCTTCTTAACGGGTGATGATCCAGGTCGTCCGGATGCCGGATAATAAAAAAAAACCCGGTACCTGTCGTTTCCCGATAGAAACGGATCAACTCCTCCTTCTTTTCACTCCCATGCCAGGATTCGAAAAAATGAAACGCATCGCCTATCGGTGATACCGATTGCTTCAGGTGGCTGATGCAATCGGTGATGGTCGTAACGTTACGGACCGGGCTGGAATGTGCACTATCTGCTGATGCCTGTTGGACTAAATATGACTGCTCATTTTTGACGGGCAAAATCCCGGTTTCTGGTTTTTTTTTAGGGATTTTACTGGGCTGTGAAGGATCGCCTGAAGAACTTGCCAACCTTTTTTGAGCTGTTACAACAGAATGATCACCGGGTTGCGGATTGTCATTGTGCACATTAACCATGGCACCAGGCTGAATAGGAAGCATGATATTAGTACTTTTTCTGATAGTAATTGCGGTCCGTCAGCCAATTTAGATGGTGTAAACCGGCAAAAGTTCCTCCCTGCAATGCCGCACCTCATCATAGGGGTGCCCTGATAAGCTGGAGCATGCAACAAAACCTCAACAGGCCCTAGTTCCCGCTTAAAATGGTTGCATCATGTTCATTGATCAAGCGTTTTATGGTTTCCAGCGACTCCCGGCAATCCAGGGCAATACCCGGAGAAAAAATCCCACTGCCGATCAGGTTGAAATTTTGCCCTGCCGGACTTTCAAAGATGGTTACCCGGTCACGGAAGTTGCCAACGATCAAGACCCGGAATCTTTTCAGGTCTTCACATATCACCGGGGTATATATGTCAGCAGAGCGTTTATCGCCGATCAGACGAATTAACTGCCGGTTATTTTCTGCATCATCGATGTGATCCTCTAAAATTTTCTTGGTCTGGGGCTCAGGGAGTTCCTCAAGAAAGGCTGCTCCGGTCAGTTTGTTCGTGCTTTGCCGGAGGGTGTCCAACGCCTTGTCGATCAAAAACCGGGCGGACAGTATCAGGGTGTTAGTCTCCTGGAAATAGGTTGATTTTTCCGGGAAACAGGGCTCACCACGGATCAGTCGGGAAATATCCGGTTTACCCCGGGAGGCATGACTCCAACAAACCTCGGTAGCCTCCACCTGTGGCAATTGTTCCCAGGGGTGCAGCAGCGAAAAATTACCGACCTCCGGACTGTCGCGGACATTTTTCAGATAAATTTTATCAATGTACTCAACCCGGAACAGGCGCTGGCTTATTCGTTGAGCCATTCCATGATGATCAAAATTAAACCGGATAATGGTCTGCAGGCTTTGAACAGGCAGGACGGGAAAATCATTCGGGCTTTGCAAATACAGTTGCCAGGCAAACTCCGACCACTGACAGAAAAGATGCTTTTTGGGAGACTGATAGTCGATTGACCAGATGAGCATACAGTGGCTCCAGTCGATAATGGCTTTTTTTTCCGGGGGGGCCAGGGTAGAAAAATGGTCAATGGCATGTCGGGCCGCCTGCAAATATTGTGTCGGCACCCAACGGTAGGCAATCTGAAATGCCTCGATATTAGCTTCGAAACCTGGCGATATTGGGTAAGATCGATCTGATAATGACCCCCTGTCTATGGGGATAGGGCGGAAATTTTTCCGGAACTTTTCCAGGAAGGTGTCCTGGATACGTTTTATCGCCTCTTGGGGTAATTCGGATGTAATGCACTTGTGTTGCTGGAGCAGAGAAGTGGCCAGTGACAATATCCCGTTCCAGCCATCAGCGGCTGCGCCCTGTTCGCAAGATGAATTGACTGACACTGGTGCTGACTGGTAAAGATTGTGCCATTCCGGCTCTGATGAATAACTGATAGTGGAGCTGTCAGCGCCCCCTAAATCACAAAGTCGCCACCCATTGCAGGATCTGACCTCAACGAAATCATGTGATTTCGATTGTACTATTCGGGCTTCAATACCCCAGTAAAGACAGAGTAATTGAAACAGAAACCCACGGTGGCGGCAGGTTCCCTGTTGTTCCTGCAACAATCGCTTGACCAGGCTGACGCCGGTTTCTTCAAAAGTACGATCGTAAGAAAATTCCCTGAACCAATCGACAAGGGCCAGTAGCCGTTCTGAAAGATTCCTTATCTGCCCTATTTCCCCCAACTTCTGGTATCCCGGAAAGTGAGTAGGGTCCCCGCTGAACACCTCCTGATCCAGATGTACTTTGATCAGGGGAGGGCACTGCAAGGGCTGTGTGTTGATAGGATCATCAGCCGTTAACGGCTGAAAATAAGTCAGATCGGGTTTAATAATAAAATCCACCGTCACCGGTTCAGTGAGCCCGGAACGAAGGAAGTATTGGCCGGTGTGCCTGTCCTGTGCCAGCTGCATCTGTTTCGGAATGGATCTCAGACCGGTCAACCGGTCGGTGGGGGTCAGCGATGGCAATGGTTGCCATTTGCGGCCCGGTTTCAGTGTCATGCGCCCCGGGGTTTCACCGGTTTTCAGATCGGTGCGCCCGGTTAACATGGGCAAAAGATTGCTCTGATCCACGGGATGTATTGGCAACGGGCGTTTAACTAACTGCTTATCAGTGGTCACATCGGCTGTGCACAGCTCCAGTCGATACAGACGGGGATCCCATTTACCGGGAAAAAACCGGGTTACCTGAAAGTTTCTGGGCGCACCCGGGGGGCTGCCCAGGCTGAAAACCTTAGGTGGCTTTTTGGCCGAACCTCTGGACGATCTCTTTTCTGATGACGGTACAACAATATAGGGCCACTTAAAGTTGTATGTACAGTTATTCAGATAGGATCGCCACTCCCAGATCAGATGGCCAAGCCAATGTCTCATGGGGACTTTGCCCAATAGATCGGCCGCCCGGAGCAGCTGCGGCAACGTCAGTTCAAGGGGAATGCGTTGCTGTCGGAAATCATTGTTAAGGGCACTGGCGCAATCGGTCAGCCACCGACTCAGCTCCTCTGATACCCCCATGGCTTGCAGCCTGAGCCGGTAGTCATCCAGAGTATCATGGTGGATATGAACGCCGGTAAATCGACTGGTTAATGACGGCGGGAATGCCGTCCGCCCGGGATAGGTGGGTGGATTAACGGTACCAATCAATTTGAACCCGGCCTTGTGAGGCAGCGGCAGGCGGTCATTGAGAAACTCTTCCAATGGCCCGGAAGGAATAATATTGAGCTCACTGACCACTAATACCTCACCCAGACGCCAGGCACGGTTAAAAGCCTGCACAAACTGGTTAAACTGGTCCGGTGCCCCATTGAGATGCTGATAGCCTTTACCGGTTTGCTGTTGCCAGGTGGTCAGGGTCAGCAGTAACAGGGCATCCTTACCCCACCCGGCAGTACCTTCCACCACCATGGCCACTCTTCCCGGTTCCCTGAGTTGCAGAAATTGCCAGCAGGTTTTTATGTACTCTCTGGTGGCCGGAGTATCGATGACCAGTGGCGTCGATTGCTTTTTGTTCACCTGTGCCAACTGTCCGAAAAACTGTGTGAAGGCCCGCTGGTGCTGGTCCAGCAATGAACGGTCCACCTTACCGAAACTGTGCCAGTAATCCCTGAGCGCTTGCCATTGGGGGCGTTTGTCCCGATCAATCCGCCCACCCAGACTTTGCCCGCACGCTTCGTCAGCCAGTGCCAATACCTGGGCCTGGCTTGTGGGACAGAGTGCATCCGCCGTGATCAGTCGGAACCGGGCCATGATGTCTTTCAGGTCCCTTGGCGTCAGCTCATAGTCTGTGGATACCTGTTCTCTGTACTCTGCCAGCAGGGACAGGATGGTGGCCGAAGTGGTGGACCTCAGCTCCATGGGCCAGGTATCCGGCAGGAGTGGCTCAATGATGGCTTGTTGCAGAACGGACTCCGGCAGTGGCCGGTAATACAGGCGCAGAATCCGGCGTTGCAATTCAGGGTCAAGATTCCGCCCCGGATAATTTTCCGGATTACCGGTCAACAAAACCCGGTGGTTATCTGTTAGCTCGAAGGTCTGGCCATTGACGCAGAGCCGGGCAGGCGATTCCAGCAAACCGGCCAGTGGTGACAATAGTCCGTGCTGCACCAGGTTGGCTTCATTAATAACCAGCAGGCCCGGGCGTCTCCTCCTGGCCCAATCCGTTATCTGCCCGGGTACCGCATGAGAGACCGTATTGCCCTGCCGGTCTCGTTTCAGGGAGACCGAACCGTACAGGTCTTCCCAGGTGGTGTTCGGCCCCAGGGTCAGGGTTTTCACTGTTTGCTGGTCAGGCTTTGGGCCAGCGGCCAGCCGGTTCATTGATGCCTGCCGCCGTTCCTGTAACGCTTGCCCGGTGGCGACGGCCAGGCAGGATTTACCGGTACCCGCCGGGCCATTGAGTTCAATGATCCTATGCTGTCTGAGCATGGTGGTGAGCTGTTCAAGCCGCTTGCCCTGTTGCTGCTGATGATGACAGCTGGCCTTCAGCCAATCTGAGGCCAGTGTCTGCAAGGAGGTTGTCAGCAGCGGTTCCGGGAAGGCGTACTGAAGCGGCTGTTGCAGCTGCTCCAGTGGCTCAGACGGATGGCACTGGGTAATGGCGGTCAGTTGCTGGTTCAAATCCCGGGCTTGCTGATGCACCGGGATACTCTGGCTGCCACAGACCCGCAGGGCATCGTACAGCAGACGCAGCCGATGGCCGGAATAGGGATGGATGTTGTTGTCCAGTACCGGCAAAAGATCAGATTCAATGCCCTGTTGAGGGAATATTGAGTGGATAATGGCGGCCATCTTCGCGGTGCAGCGGGGGGAAGGTTTGCCGAAAGTAGCGGGCAAACACTCACCCAGTGCCGGTGCCATATAACGGGCCAATGGCCAGAAATCATCTACCAGATCCTTTGGGTGCTTCAGGGCAGGCAGGGTTTCCAGGATGGCAGCAATGCCATCACGATCAACCTCTTCCATGGAATCCGGAAATATCGCACTGATCTGAGCTTTGACAAAACTGTAAATGGTTTCATTACCCCGCACCGGATGGGCCAGTAACTTATTCAGGGCCTTACGCCAGTGGAAGGGCTCCAGAGTCCCGGCGCGATCCAGCCGCTGTTCAATGGGGAGCTGAGCCTCCAGCAGGGTCAGAAACGCAGCCGGTGCCTGAACCGGAATGACCGGAAAACTTTTATCCGGGCTCCGGGGCAATGTCCGAATGCGGGACAAAAGACAGGCTAATGGCTCGATTGCATTGGGATAGCGGGTCGAAAGGGATTTGATCAAACCGGGAGCCATAATGGATTCTGCCAAAATGGACTCAGCTATATCATCATCGGGTTCAACACTGTCAGGCTCAACACTGTCTGTTGATCGATCGATCAAGATATCCTGCTGCTGTTGCCAGCGCCGGAACCACGGGCTCTGGGCAGGCAGTTGGTCAGCGGGCCAGACTATATGAAGCTGGCAGTTGGGCAGAGCTTTTTTCTGGCCGTAAATCCAGAGATAGGGCTCTGGTGCCAGTAGTGACTCCAGATGCCCTGCCAGGGCCGGGGTATGTTCCAGCCCGGTCAGCACCAACGGTTTACCATTCAGGAGTTGCGTCAATAAGGGGGTTTCTCTCAGCTGAAAACTCAACTTGCCTGACAGTTTCAACTTGCTGGTAAACCAGAGCTCCTCCCATTGCTGCCCGGAGGCCAGTTGATAACAGTCGGATTGTGCAGCGATATTGCCAACACTGCCGGTATACAGCCTGACAGCACTGTCACCGGAAGGCTCTGGCAGAGTGCCTGTCACCAATCCGGGGGCAACGGGCAGTGATTCCGTCCGTTGTTTCAGGATCAGCCATTGCTCATCGGTCAGTTCACCGCTAACCAGCAGCTGGTCAAATTCGCTGGCCATCTTATGAAAGGTATCGGTCTTTTGCAGGGTGTTTTCCTGTGCGGACAGATCACTGAAGATTGCGTCGAAATTATGGGTATTGATAACCCCGCAGGTTTTGCCGGGTAACACCGGTGTGTTGTTGACGGCTTGTTTGAATGCCGTGATATTCTCTGTCGGGGTGTGATATTTCTGCAAGACCAGCGATGCTGGCAGCTCCACCCGTTCACCATTGGCGATGAAGTAGCCTTGCTCAAGAATATCAGACAAATGTT
>NZ_JAGHQW010000112.1 GCF_017744115.1 Salinisphaera sp. G21_0
CAACGGGCAGGAAAGGACATCAGAGTTCAACGAGGCCGTGGTCGCTTTGTTACACCGCGTGAGCACACAACAAGCTGACTTTAAACCACAGGAAATCGCCAACCTGCTGTGGGCCATGGCGAAACTGATGGACAACGGGCAGGAACTAACACCAGGGCTCAACGAGGCCGTAGTCGTGTTGTTGCCCCACGTGAACGCACACAAAGACCAATTTATTCCTCAGCATATTGCCAACCTGCTGTGGGCCATGGCGAAACTGGTGGACAACGGGCAGGAGCGCACAGCAGAGCTCAATGAGGCTGTGGTCGTGTTGTTGCCCCACGTAAACGTACAGAAAGACCAATTTATTCCTCAGGCTATCGCTAACCTGTTGTGGGCCATGGCGAAACTGGTGGACAACGGGCAGGAGCGGACACCTGGGCTCAACGAGGCCGTGGCCGCCCTGTTGCCCCTCGTGAACGCACAGAAAAATCAATTTACTCCTCAGCATATCACCAACCTGCTGTGGGCCATGGCGAAACTGGTGGACAATGGGCTGGAGCGGACACCTGGGCTCAACGAGGCCGTGGCCGCGCTGTTGCCCCAAGTGAACGCACAGAAAGACCAGTTTAATGCCCAGGGTATCGCCAACCTGCTGTGGGCCATGGCGAAACTGGTGGACAGCGGGCTGGAGCGGACACCAGAGCTCAACGAGGCCGTGGCCGCCCTGTTGCCCCTCATAAACGCACAGAAAAACCAACTTAATGCCCAGGGCATTGCCAACCTGATGTGGTCCATGGCGAAACTGGCGAACAACGGGCTGGAGCGGACACCAGGGCTCAAAGAGGCGGTGGTCACGCTGTTACCCCACGTGAGCGCACAGAAAGACCAATTTAATCCCCAGGGAATCACCAACCTGCTGTGGGCCATGGCGAAACTGGTGGACAACGGGCAGGAGCAGACACCAGAGCTCAACGAGGCCGTGGCCGCGCTGCTGCCCCATGTGAACGCACAGCAAAACCAATTTATTCCTCAGCATATCTCCAACCTGCTGTGGGCCATGGCGAAACTGGTGGACAACGGGCAGGAGCAGACACCAGAGCTCAAAGAGGCTGTGGCCGCGCTGTTGCACTGCGTGAACACACCGAAAGACCAATTTAATCCCCAGGATATCGCCATCCTGCTGTGGGCCATGGCGAAACTGGTGGACAAAGGGCACGAGCAGACACCAGATCTCAACAAGGCCGTGGCCGTGCTGTTGCCCCACGTGAACGCACAGAAAGCTAACTTTACACCACAGGCAATCACCAACCTGCTGTGTGCCATGGCGAAACTGGTGGACAACGGGCAGGAGCAGACACCAGAGCTCAACGAGGCCGTGGCTGCCCTGTTGCCCCTCGTGAACGCACAGAAAAACCAACTTGATGCCCAGGGCATTGCCAACCTGCTGTGGGCCATGGCGAAACTGGTGGACAACGGGCAGGAGCAAATACCAGGGCTCAAAGAGGCGGTGGTCACGCTGTTACCCCACGTGAATGCACAGAAAAACCAATTTAATGCCCAGGGAATCGTTAACCTGCTGTGGTCCATGGCGAAACTGGTGGACAACGGGCAGGAGCAGACACCAGTGCTCAACGAGGCCGTGGCCGCGCTGTTGCCCCATGTGAACGCACAGCAAAACCAATTTATTCCTCAGCATATCGCCAACCTGCTGTGGGCCATGGCGAAACTGGTGGACAACGAGCAGGAGCAGACACCAGAGCTCAAAGAGGCTGTGGCCGCGTTGTTGCCCTGCGTGAACACACAGAAAGACCAGTTTAATGCCCTGGCTATTGCCAACCTGCTGTGGGCCATGGCGAAACTGGTGGACAAAGGGCAGAAGCGGACACCAGATCTTAACAAGGCCGTGGCCGTGCTGTTGCCCCATGTGAACGCACAGAAAGACCAATTTATTCCTCAGCATATTGCCAGCCTGCTGTGGGCCATGGCGAAACTGGTAGACAACGGGCAGGAGCAGACACCAGGGTTCAACGAGGCCGTGACCGCGCTGACGCCCCTCGTGAATGGACAAAAAGCTAACTTTAAGCCGCAGGGTATCGCCAACCTGCTTTGGGCCATGGCAAAACTGGTGGACAACGGGCTGGAGCGGTCACCAGGTCTCAAAGAGGCAGTGGCCACCCTGTTGCCCCTCGTGAACGCACAAAAAGCTAACTTTAAACCACAGGAAATCGCTAACCTGCTTTGGGCCATGGCGAAACTGGGTGAACTCGTTGAGCTGAACGTGGTTACCTCTACGTTCGAATCGCTTCTCTATCGAATCAGTAAGAACCTTCAGTTTTCTCAGAAAGAGATATCGATGTCTCTCTGGGCATTAATGGTATGCTGTGCCAGGTTGTTTCTGGACTCTAATGCCAATAAAAATAACCTATTTGAAAAACACATGGATGACCTGTTCATTCGTCTGGAAAATACATCGCCAGATAATGGAGAGGATCAATCCATCATTACCATGGCTGCAAGTTGGCTTGGCAGAACCTGTTCGGTCGTCCACCATTACCAGACAATCATTTCAAAAAACCAAGCCGACTTCCGTGATCAACTCAAATCATCTATTCCAGCTTTGAAGATCGAAGAAGAAAAGAGTCTAAACTCATTACCTCCGGTTGACCTGCTTTTGCCAGATCACAACATGGTGATTGAAGTTCAGGGACCGTCTCATTACGTAGGTGGTGATTTCAAAACCAGGAAGGGTTCGACTCTGCTTAAAATCGCACTGCTGCAAAAAGCAGGATTTGAGGTCATTGAAATCCCGGCTAACCAGCTTTTGAACAAAGATTTAATGAAACCATATATTGATCAAATAAAGATCAGAATAGGCATCCCGCCACAGGGGCATGACTCTGTTTCACTTAAAAGAGAGTGGACAGATGCTGCATACGTGACTGGTGAAGAACATTTAGAAGAGCAAACCAACCCGGCAAAGAGGAAGAAAACAAGCAGCCAGTAATCGCCTTCCTCCCATCATGACTCAAGTAAACTTTTCCACAAAATGAACTTCTGAGCAGAACAGCAGTCTGCTTTTTATATTTTCATGAATTAATGAAATATAATTATGGATAGAAGTTCTGCCGGTATCAGTGATAAATACGCAAGATCAGGTAATGATTACAACCAACCGAATGGCCATGCCGCCTCCAGGCGTGGGCGATATAGACAAGCCACAGTCAGACAGTGGGATAATACCCCACGCACAACCCCGGGGCGTAATAAATTTTACCATTCTTCTGCCGCTGGCCCTTCTCAATATCTACTACGCCGTTCAGTAAACCCTGCTCAAAATTTTCATGCCCTCATCAAACCAGAAATAATGGCTGGTCTGGTGAGTAAATCGGATCGTTTCGGTCATCGCTATGATGGGAGAGATCACGGCCTATATGCCAGTACAATTAAAAAATACACGTCAGCGTCTAAAAGGCCTTTAAATCGAGCGGAACAAAGCCAGCTGATGCGTTTGCTGCAAAATTTCACAGCAACACGGAGCTGGAATTGGCGAAGCCTGACGACAACACTGCACTCATTTACTTCAGCGGGTGTTTTTACCCTTCATAAACCCATTGATGAGCGTGTTCAGTTCACTCAAGCTGCCTTACTATCGACGCTACTGGATGCAATAATATTCAATTGCAACCAAAAACCTGAAGCCAGTGATATTGGAGCTCAGGAAATCGCCAATCTGCTGTGGGCCATGGCGAAACTGATGGACAACGGGCAGGAACTAACACCAGGGCTCAACGAGGCCGTAGTCGTGTTGTTGCCCCACGTGAACGCACACAAAGACCAATTTATTCCTCAGCATATTGCCAACCTGCTGTGGGCCATGGCGAAACTGGTGGACAATGGGCAGGAGCGGACACCAGGGCTCAATGAGGCTGTGGCCGCCCTGTTGCCCCTCGTGAAAGCACAGAAAAACCAACTTAATGCCCAGGGCATTGCCAACCTGATGTGGGCCTTCTCCAAATCATAAATATTATGAAATGAAACATCTGCAGGAATATAGCCTTGATCATTCAGTTCTCGAGCAACCACGTTACCTGATAAACCGCTACGCCACTCAAAGCCACACTCGTTACAATGCCACTCTGGTTCATCCTCGGGAACAAGACAACCAGCCAAATAAATATGATTATTCTTATAATCATCCCCAAGGGATCCAAAGTCTGGAAAACCAAAAACGATATATGCAACTGATGACGCTCCACACTTGCAACAATGTGCAGGAAACTCAATTAAGTCCCTGATACTTGCAGCACTACTTGCCTGCTGACCTAACATATACACCCCTGACACAAAAGCAGCCCCCGAAGGAGCTGCTCAAAAAAGACAATTTTTCCGGGAGTATTAACTCACCCCCAAAGCCTTAAACACCGCATCCACCGGATCCGCATAAAAGCTGATCTGAAACTTCGAGAACAGCTCCGCAGGCACAGAAGCAATATCTGCCGCAGATGACATAGGCAACAACACCCGTTTACAACCACTGTCCAACGCCATCTGCAAACTGCCTGCCAGATCCTGAACCGGGTTCACCACACCACCCAGCGTCATATCCCCCAACACCACCATCTGCTCCTGACAGGGCTTCGCCATCAGTATGGAGCAGAACGCCACCAGCGCCGCCAGGCTGGTCTTGGTGCTGGGGCCAGTATTATGCAGCTCAATCACATGCAGATTGTATTCATGCTCAGAAAATTTGGCACTGGCACTGATACGTTTCAAATTACCTTTCAGGTAATCAAAGCCAACCCTAATCGCCTCTTTCGCTGCGGTGTTGGAACCCAATCCAGAAACTGTAAACTTCCCGGTACCCGCCGTCATCTGGGTTTCATACCGGTAAAGCCCCAACTGCCCCGAACTGCCCTGGGTCACCTGATAAACAACACCAGGGCTGGCCATACCTTCCGGTATCAGCGAGCTGCCCCCCTGTTCCGGCACATTGATAAAGCATTCTTCCAGGGTTTCGTTATCAAGGTAACTGAAATGAACATCAAAAAACTCCATACCCCCCAGTTTCTTCAGCTGTTCCTTAATCCGGCGACGTACCTCCAGCGCATAGTGCAAACAGGCACGAACATCTTCTATGTCATACTGGCCGGTGTTTGTCAACATAGTTGTCGCCTCAACTCATGCAGCCTGACTTAGCTGCCCGACAACTGATCGGTCTGGATTCAGCCAAACTTCATCATCCAGATCCCAGTTTCTGGTTGCCCTTTTTCCCCACCGCTCCGGGTGGCGCTGCTTAGCCAATTGATACACCTGCTTCCGGTTATCCATGAGCGCTTTGGTTTCCCCTCGGTGCCTTTGACCCGGCGTGAGAAACTTGAGACCACTGTGCCTGTGATCTTCGTTGTACCATTGCGCAAAACCATGAACCCAGTTGCGGGCAGCCTTAAGATCAGCAAATGGCTTGCATGGATAACCAGGCCTGTATTTGAGGGTTCTGAAGATAGCCTCTGCAAACGGATTGTCGTCACTTACCCTTGGACGGCTGAATGAGCTGACCACTCCCAGGCGCTGCAGGGTTGACAGCATGGTGCCACCTTTCATGGCACTGCCATTGTCTGAATGCAGGACCAGAGGTCTATCCAGAGCGCCTATGCCGTGGCGAATACAGGCCTTGGTAATCATTTGTGAGGCATACTCGGCAGACTCATTCTCATGGATTTCCCAAGCCACAATCATACGGCTGTATATGTCTATCACCAGATACAGATAGTAAAACTGTCCACGCACTGGTGAGCGTAAAAATGTGATATCCCAAGACCAGACCTGGTTCGGGCCAGTTGCACAATACGACGTTGGTCTCCGGTGGCCAGCCTTGGCTGCACGGCCACGGTGGTGTTGCTGGCCTCTTTCGTGCAACACCCGGTAAAATGTCCTTTCAGACCCAAGATACTCGCCTTCATCTGCTAAAACAGGGACGATCTGGCTGGGTGGAAGGCTTTTAAAGCGATCACTGTTACAGACGTCAACAATCGCCTGGCGTTCCTCTTCAGAAAGCTTGTTTCCGGGAGCTTCCCTGTTGGCATTGTTGCGGTTATCTGCTTGCACAGCAT
>NZ_JAGHQW010000113.1 GCF_017744115.1 Salinisphaera sp. G21_0
CACGGCCCCTTTAAGCCCTGGTGTCTGCTTCTGGCCGTTGTCCACCAGTTTCGCCATGGCCCACAGCAGGTTGGCGATATGCTGAGGAATAAATTGGTCTTTCTGTGCGTTCACGAGGGGCAACAGCGCGATCACGGCTTCTTTGAGTTCTGGTGTCTGCTCATGCCCGTTGTCCACCAGTTTCGCCATGGCCCACAGCAGGTTGGTAATATGCTGAGGAATAAATTGGCCTTTCTGTGCGTTCACGAGGGGCAACAGCACGGCCACGGCCCCTTTAAGCCCTGGTGTCTGCTTCTGGCCGTTGTCCACCAGTTTCGCCATGGCCCACAGCAGGTTGGCGATATGCTGAGGAATAAATTGGTCTTTCTGTGCGTTCACGAGGGGCAACAGCACGGCCACGGCCCCTTTAAGCCCTGGTGTCTGCTTCTGGCCGTTGTCCACCAGTTTCGCCACGGCCCACAGCAGGTTGGCGATATGCTGAGGAATAAATTGGTCTTTCTGAGCGTTCACCAGGGACAACAGGGATGCCACGGCCTCGTTGAGCCCCGGTGTCAGCTCCTGCCCGTTGTCCACCAGCTTCGCCATGGCCCACAGCAGGTTGGCAGTATGCTGATGAATAAATTGGTCTTTTTGTGCGTTGATGTGGGGCAACAGTGCGGCCACGGCCTCGTTGAGCCCCGATGTCAGCTCGTGCCCGTTGTCCACCAGTTTCGCCATGGCCCACAGCAGGTTGGCGATACCCTGGGCATCAATATCCCGTGCTTCAGGTTTTTGGTTGCACTTGAATATTATTGCATCAAGCAGAGTGGACAATAAGGCAGCTTGAGTGAGCTGAACACACTCATCCATGGGCTTATACGGGGTAAAAACACCCGCTGCAGTAAAGGAATGAAGTGTTGTTGTCAGGCTTCGCCAATTCCAGCTCCGCGTTGCTGTGAAATTGTGCAGCGAACGCATCAGCTGGCTTTGTTCCGCTCGATTTAACGGTCTTTTAGCATTTGACGTGTATTTTTTAATTGTACTGGCATATAGGCCATGATCTCTCCCATCATAGCGATGACCGAAACGGTGCGATTTACTCACCAGGCCATCCATTATTTCCTGTTGGGTGAGCGCATTAAAATCTTGAACAGTATTTACTGAACGGCGCAGTAGATAGTGAGAAGAGTATGCGCTGGAAGATTGGTAAAATTCATTACGCCTTGGGGCTGTGCAGGATGGAGGATCCCATTGTCTGACTGTGGTATGTCTGTATCGTCCGCGCCTTGAAGAAGCGGCATGGTCACTGGGTTGCTTGTAATCATTATTTGATCTTGTGCGTTGACCACTGATACCAGTAGAGCTTTTATCCATAATTATATTTCATTAATTAATGAAAATATAAAAAGCAGACTGCTGTTTTGTTCAAAAGTTCATTTTGCTGCAACGTCTATAAACGTAAACGGTTGGGGAAACACATCTACTCCTGATGCCATCAACCCGTTATTTTCAAATCATCCGGGGCAACAGGTGTTCAACACTGGCATTCCTTCCCGGCATGTGAAAACGGATCTTGAGTAATGAAAGGAGGAAGGCGATTACTGGTTGTTTGTTTTCTTTCTCTTTGCCGGTTTACCGGTTTGCTCCTCTGAATGTTCTCCGGTAGTCAAGTAACCATGACCTGAGGGTTGCGTGCCTTTATCAGCAGTAACGTATGCCTCATCTGCCCGCCTTCTTTTCAGTGATACAGAGCCATGCTCCCGTGGCGGGAAGCCTATCCTGGTCTTTATTTGATTAATGTATGGTTTTATTAAATCCTGATTCAAGAGCCTGTTAACCGGAATTTCAATGACCTCAAATCCTGCTTTTTGCAACAGTGCGATTTTCAGCAGAGTCGAACCATTCCTGGTGTTGAAATCACCACCCACGTAATGTGAGGGTCCCTGAACTTCAATCACCATGTTGTGATCTGGCAGGAGCAGGTCAACCGGAGGCAGTGAGTTCAGACTCTTTTCTTCTTCAATCTGCAAAGAGGGAAAGCTTGATTGGAGTTGATCGCGAAAGTCGGCCTGGGTTTTTGAAATGTTTGTCTGGTAATGGGGGACGACTGGACACGCTCTCCCAAGCCAACTTGCGGCCATGGCAATGATGCGTTGATCCTCTTCATTGTCTGAGGATGTATTTTCCAGACGAGCAAACAGCTCATCCATGTGCTTTTCAAGCCAGTTATTGTTATTGGAGTCCAGAGACAATCTGGCACAGCAAACCATGACTCCCCAGAGAGACATCAATAGGTCTTGCTGTAAGAGCTGAGGGTGTTCACTGATTCGGTAAACAAGCGATTCGAGCATAGAGGTCACCAGGTTCAGCTCAACGAACTCACCCAGTTTCGCTGTGGCCCACAGCAGATTGGCGATTTCCTTTGGTTTAAAGTTAGCTTTCTGTGTGTTCACGTGGCGCAATAGCGCGGCCACGGCCTCGTTGAGCTCTGAAGTCCACTCCCCATTGCCCACCAGTTTCGCCATGGCCCACAGCAGGTTGGCGATTTCCTGTGGTTTAAAGTTAGCTTTCTCCGTGTTGGCGCGTGGCAACAGCGCGGCCATGGCCTCGTTAAACTCTGGAGTTCGCTCCTGCCCGTTGTCCACCAGTTTCGCCATGGCCCACAGCAGGTTGGCGATATGCTGAGGAATAAATTGGTCTTTCTGTGCGTTCACGAAGGGCAACAGCACGGCCACGGCCCCTTTAAGCCCTGGTGTCTGCTCCTGCCCGTTGTCCACCAGTTTCGCCATGGCCCACAGCAGGTTGGCGATATGCTGAGGAATAAATTGGTCTTTAAATGCGTTCACGTGGGGCAACAGCGCGGCCACGGACTCGTTCAGTTCTGGTGTCCGCTCCTGCCCGTTGTCCAGCAGTTTCGCCATGGCCCACAGCAGGTTGGCGATAGCCTGTGGTGTAAAGTTATCTTTCTGTGCATTCACGAGTGGCAACAGCGCGGCCACGGTCTCTTTAAGCTTTGGTGTATCCTGCCCGTTGTCCAGTAGTTTCGCCATGGCCCACAGCAGGTTGGCGATAGCCTGTGGTGTAAAGTTATCTTTCTGTGCGTTCACGAAGGGCAACAGCGCGGCCACGGCCTTGTTGAGCCCTGATGTCCGCTCCAGCCCGTTGTCCACCAGTTTCGCCGTGGCCCATAGCAGGCTGGCGATTTCCTGTGGTTTGAAGTTAGCTTTCTGTGCGTTCACGAAGGGCAACAGCGCGGCCACGGCCTTGTTGAGCCCTGGTGTCTGCTCCTGCCCCTTGTCCACCAGTTTTGCCATGGCCCACAGCAGGTTGGCGATATGCTGAGGAATAAATTGGTTTTTCTTTGCATTCACCTGGGGCAACAGTGTGGCCACAGCCTCTTTGAGCCCCGGTGTCCGCTCCTGCCCGTTGTCCACCAGTTTTGACATGGCCCACAGCAGGTTGGCGATACCCTGTGGTGTAAAGTTTGCTTTCTGTGCGCTCACTTGGGGCAACAGCACAGCCAACGCCTCGTTGAACTCTGGTGTTCGCTTTTGCCCGTTGTCCACCAGTTTCGCCATGGCCCACAGCATGTTGGTGATATGCTGAGGAATAAATTGGTCTTTCTGTGCGTTTACGAAGGGCAACAGCACGGCCACGGCCCCTTTAAGCCCTGGTGTCTGCTCCTGCCCGTTGTCCACCAGTTTCGCCATGGCCCACAGCAGGTTGGCGATTTCCCGTGGTTTGAAGTGAACTTTCTGCCCATTCACGTGGTGCACCAGCGCGGCCAGGGCCTCGTTCAGTTCTGGTGTCCGCTCATGCCCATTGTCCACCAGTTTCGCCATGGCCCACAGCAGGTTGGTGACACCCTGGGCATTAAATTGGTCTTTCTGTGCGTTTACGCGGGTCAACAGCGCTGCCACGGACTCGTTCAGTTCTGGTGTCCGCTCCTGCCCGTTGTCCACCAGTTTCGCCATGGCCCATAGCAGGTTGGCGATATGCTTAGGAATAAATTGGTCTTTCTGTGCGTTCACGAAGGGCAACAGCACGGCCACGGTGCCTTTAAGCCCTGTTGTCTGCTCCTGCCCGTTGTCCACCAGTTTCGCCATGGCCCACAGCAGGTTGGCGATACCCTGTGGTCTGAAGTTAGCTTTCAGTGCGCTCACGTGGGGCAACAGCCCGGCCACAACCTCGTTGAGTTCTGGTGTCTGTTCCTGCCCGCTGTCCACCAGTTTTGCCATGGCCCACAGCAGGTTGGCGATTTCCCGTGGTTTGAAGTGAACTTTCTGCCCGTTCACGTGGTGCATCAGCGCGGCCAGGGCCTCGTTCAGTTCTGGTGTCCGCTCATGCCCGTTGTCCACCAGTTTCGCCATGGCCCACAGCAGGTTGGTGACGCCTTGGGCATTAAATTGGTCTTTCTGTGCGTTTACGCGGGTCAACAGCACGGCCACGGACTCGTTCAGTTCTGGTGTCCGCTCCTGCCCGTTGTCCACCAGTTTCGCCATGGCCCACAGCAGGTTGGCGATATGCTGAGGAATAAATTGGTCTTTCTGTGCGTTCACGAAGGGCAACAGCACGGCCACGGCCCCTTTAAGCCCTGGTGTCTGCTCCTGCCCGTTGTCCACCAGTTTCGCCATGGCCCACAGCAGGTTGGCAATTTCCTGTGGTTTAAAGTTAGCTTTTTGTGCGTTCACGTCGGGCAATAGTCTGGCCACGGCCTCGTTGAGCTCTTGTGTTCGCTCCTGCCCCTTGTCCACCAGTTTTGCCATGGCCCACAGCAGGTTGGCGATACCCTGAGCATTAAATAGGTCTTTCTGTGTGTTCACGTGGAACAGCAGCGCGGCCACGGCCTCGTTGAGCTCTTGTGTTCGCTTCTGCCCGTTGTCCACCAGTTTTGCCATGGCCCACAGCAGGTTGGCGACTCCCTGGGCATCAATGTCCCTGACTTGAGGTTTTTGGTTGCAGATAAATATTATTGCATCCAGTAGCGTTGACAATAAGTTAGCTTGAGTAAGCTTTACACGCTCATCCATGGGGTTATGAAGGGTAAAAACACCCGCTGAAGTCAATGAATGAAGTGTTGTCGTCAGGCTTCGCCAATTCCAACTCCGTGTTGTGGTAAAATTTTGCAGCAAGCGCAGCAGCTGGCTTTGTTCCGCTCGATTTAACGGTCTTTTAGCAGCTGACGTGTATTTTTTAATTGAACTGGCATACAGACCGTGATCTCTCCCATCATAGCGATGACCGAAACGATAAGATTTACTCGCCAGGTCATCCATTATTTCCTGTTTGATGAGCGCATTAAAATCCTGAGCAGGGTTTACTGAGCGGTACTGTAGATGTTGAGAAGAGCGTGTGAAAGAAGAATGGTAAAATTCATTACGCCCGGGGACAGTGCGGGAGGGGTTATCCCATTGTCTGACTGTGGCATATCTATATCGTCCACGCCGTGAAGAAGTAGCCTGGCCATTCGGTTGGTTGTCATCATTGCCTGATCTTGCGTATTGACTACTGATACCAGCAGAGCTTCTATCCATAACTATATTTCATTAATTCATGAGAATATAAAAAGCAGACTGCTGTTCTGTTCAGAAGTTCATTTTGCTGGAATGTTGATCAATGTAAGCAGTGGGAGAAACTCATCTGCTCCTGATGCCAACCATCCATTATCTTCAAATCATCCGGGGCGAAATTCAGGGGCAACAGGTCTTCAGCTGGTAGAACTTTACTTGAATGTGAAAACGGTTCCCGGGTGGGAGGGGG
>NZ_JAGHQW010000114.1 GCF_017744115.1 Salinisphaera sp. G21_0
GGCCGGAAACGTTCATGGCGGGGCTTGATACCGTCGCCTGCGGTGCCGCACTGGTGGGCAGTGCCATGGTGGTCCCCGACGGGCCGGAAACGTTCATGGCGGGGCTTGATACCGTCGCCTGCGGTGCCGCACTGGTGGGCAGTGCCATGGTGGTCCCCGACGGGCCGGAAACGTTCATGGCGGGGCTTGATACCGTCGCCTGCGGTGCCGCACTGGTGGGCAGTGCCATGGTGGTCCCCGACAGGTCGGAAACGTTCATAGAGGGGTTTGATACCGTCGCCTGCGGTGCCGCACTGGTGGGCAGTTCCATGGTGGTCCCCGACAGGCCGGAAAAGCTCATGGTGGTGTTCGATACCGTAACCACCGTTTCTGTCACCGGTGCCGTTGTAGCCGTGACTGTTGGCCGCGTCGGGCTGGAAGAGACAGGATTGCATAACTCCGCCCGCTCATCGGAGCCATCATCACAATCCTCTTCCCCATCACATTGCCAACCGGCGCTAATACAGCGGCTGTCGTCGCAGAAAAAGGTACGGTTCAGCCTATCACAGTCAGCTTGTGTGCAGTTCTCATCGGAGCCATCAATAATACAATCCTTTTCCCCATCACATATATAACTGTCGTCAATACAGCGGCTGTCGTCGCAGAAAAAGTTACGTCCCAGCCTATCACAGTCAGCTTGTGTGCAGTTCTCATCGGATTCATCAATACAATTCTTTTTCCCATTACATCGCAAGGCGTCACTAACACATTTTTTCTTATCGTCGCAGAAAAAGTCACGTCCATGCTTAATACATTCAGCTAGTGTGCAGTTATCATCGGTCCCATCATCACAATCATCTTCCCCGTCACATTGCCAACCGGCGGAAATACAGCGGCTGCCGTCGCATAAAAAATCATAGCCTAAACGATCACAGTCAGTTTGTGTACAGTTCTCATCGGAGCCATCACCGCAATCGTCATCCGCATCGCATTGATAGTCGGCAGGAATACATGTGCCGTTGTCACAGCGGAATTGATCAGCATCGCATGGAGCCTGAGGCTCTGTGGTTGGGGCAGACGTATTGGTGTGTGCAGGTGTTGTTGTTGATGACCCGCCCACAGCGGTAAGGCTGGCCAGAGCCCCAAGTGCCAGGGACGTGTTTGGCAACTGGCCAGTCCGGGCAGAGGCGGTGGCCGTTGGGCTGGTCCGCTGTGGTGTTTGCTGTGATTTCTTTTTTTTCTTGCCTTTGTGGTTTGTTGGGGAGCCGTCCACCGTAGTGTCTGCCCCGCTCTGCCCCGGTGCCGAAGCGGTAGCCGACCCACCAAAAAGATTCCTGAGCCGGGCCGCCGTGGAAAGGGTGACAAAGCCCTCCAGCAGAGTGCTGATCTCCTCTGGCAGCACTGTGTAAGGCGACACCAGCCGGGCACCCAGCGCAACACCCTGGAAAAAACTACTGTTCTGCCCATCGGGGCTGCCAAAAGTGAAGGCCGGACCTTCATCCGGTTGCGCCAACGGTTGCCCGGGGGGAATATAACCGGGATACAACGACTGCAAAAACAGGATCGGACCTTTCCGGATGGCGACCTCCACCCCTGCCAATAGCCCCCAGTTTTCCGTTGGCTGATCGGGAACGGGGCCAGAAGCAGTGGGTGTACCTGTTGGCTGAACAGCAGGTTGGGATATCAAAGTTATTACCTCGCTAAATAAGACAATAATAGGTAAGGCTCAGGCAGTGAAAAGAACCATTTGAATTATTCGCAACGGATAGTGCGCAAGAATCTTATAAAACAGGAAAGAAAGCCCAGGAGGTTGACCGAGAATAGCGCCCGTCTAGGCGACCCCGTAGCGAGGATGGCAGAAAATTGAGGATAAAAAGTCGGAAATTTTTAGTGAATAGTGGTTCTATTTGTTAAAAATTTCCGACCTTTTAGACCAATTTTCTGTCACCGCAGTAGGGCAGTCTATTCTCGGACAGCCTCCCAGGGTCCTGAACTGCGTAACGAGTTAGTCCGCGGGTCCCCTGGTACAGTGTTTCAATGCAATTGATGGATCTCTTCTATCATTGACGTCTAAGTAGTTAACCAAATGAAATCGTATTTTCTGACTAAGTAGACAGTCACTCTCGGCAACTGCGCCTGCGTTGCTCTATCTCCTGCATCCATTCAGTCGTGCGGCGTTACAACTCCGGTCACATAGCTAAGGCTATGCTCCCTTCGTTGTGCCTTGCATGATAACTGCCCACTTAGCCAGAAATATACGATTCCATTTGGCCAACTACTTAAAGTACTTTGCATAACAGTGGGTATGCTCTAACTGTGCAGCTTGTCCAACATACGAGATATGATTTGTTTAACCAAAGAGGGCATGTTCAGCGGAAATGAGCTGGCTTCTCTGGGTGTGAATGGAATTGCCAAATCTTTCACATCCTTATCCGCGTTTTTCAAACCTTCGGCAAAGAAAAAATTGGGTGTCTCTTTTGCGTCACCAATAGCTTCACTCTTGCCAAAAGGGAGTGCGACGGAAGGTTGTGCCAGCTTTTGTTTCTCTACAGTGAAAATGGCATGGCTCAAGTTCTTCTTTTTTGACCCTCGTGCGGTATGGCTGTCGGTATCGACGTAGGTTGGTGCCATCAAGCTAGCCCGCTTCGTCGGAGTCACTGTCGCCTCACAAATCAGTGCATTCCACTCAAGCTGTTGTTCGGGTTTGAGGTTTGTGGGGCACTGTCCGGAAATCCACAATTTCTCAGAGTTGTCATGGGATAAGAAAATGTAGCACTGAGGGTAATAGTTGCTGTGCCATCCCAGCTTCTCGAATTCAGGCAGCAGGTCAGCAGGTATTTTTTCTTTGGCGTTGAGGAGGGCACCGGTTTTGATCTCTGCCCAGCTTGGATGATGGATATAGGCGCATTGGCATCTGCCGCTAAAAGGGGTATTGACCGTTATTTTTTCCAGGCTGGATCCCAACTCTTCTAACGATTGGCGCGATGTTCCATGCACGCCATCGGCATGAATAATTGAATCGAAAGCAATTCGCCCCGATGGATGTAAATCTATGGTTTGAACCCATGGGTCAAAAGAATCGGCTCTGGCTTGATGCCTGATATCTATCAAATCCGGATATTTTGTTTTCGCGTATTCCATATAGATACGCTGGATAACGTCGGTCTGTAAGTTGGTATAGTTGTTGCGCCTTACTTGTTCCCGAATGCTTGCCAGGCTTTTTGGATGCAATATATCCGATTTCTTTCTGTGAGAAAAAACGTATCCCCGGCCGTGAGTGCTTTCCAGAGCGTCCAACATCTGATTAATTGCATAAGTTGCTTCTGGCCCTAAAGCCATAACGCTTGAGCGGATATCCCACTCCTCTTCATTGCGGCCTTCACACAGACAAACCTTGTGACCTTTCCTTGCCAGCTCGACCGCTGCCATCAATCCTGTCGGACCTGCACCGGCCACTACCGCATCATAATGGGGAATTTTCTCCTTGCTTAACAATTTGGCTCTTTGCTTAGCTAATGATGCCCGTTGCTCACCGAAGAGAGCGTTACTTTCGTGAAGCTGTTTAACCTTCTCGCCCAGCTTATCCAATGATTTAATTGTTTTATCGGTTTTGAGGATCTTAATCTTTTTCTGCTTAATGTTTTTGGATTCAAGACTTGATAGATTATTGTTTTTTTGAGTCGTTAAATTGCTGGTCTGGTTATTATTAAATCGGGCAATTTTTCGGCCAAATCGTAGAAAGCTGAAATTGAATCGGGACTTCTTGGCAGGCTGTTCAGAGCGTGGTGCTGGTGTTGTGGAAGGTGTTGGTCTTTTATCTGATGGAATCAAAGTCCCCATGTGCCATCTCTCAAGAGTTGTTTTTATCGATATATTGGCGTAATAAACAGTTTAATCGGCATGTCATAGGAAAAATGGTGGTTCAGGCATAAAAAATGCCGATCTGTGCCACAATGACACTGACTTAAGCGTGAAAGCCTTGCCATAGTCAGTTAAAAGACTTTCACCACAAAGGCACAAAGACACAAAGGAAGATAAAAGAAATCTTTTCTTTGTGTCTCTGTGCCTTTGTGGTTCAAATTCAAATAAAGCGAGCCTGTAAAAGCCTGTGCTGCTGTTTTGCATGAGTGGTAACGACCCGTTGCTTCCATGGCAATAAGGAATAGTCCTTGAATAATTTCCACATTTCGGAGCCTCCAAACTCCGTTCGTCCTGAGCCTGTCGAAGGGCGTTAACTCCGAAGCATGATAGATCGTGCCTGGCACCCTTCGACTCCGCTCAGGGTGAACGGAGATTGTGCATATCAAACTCATTGAAATGATCTATTTTACAGCGGTTCTTATTCTGCGGAGGTTGCGAGTTTCAATCTCTTCATATATGCCAGCATCTTCTTTATGTTCATGCCAGGGAATCACCCCCTGAGTTCCTCAAAGAACGAGTCCCTTGGCCGTATGGGTGGTTTTTCCGGCAGTGCCGGTTGTTGCAGTCCGGGTGGCTCTGGAGGATGACTTCTGGGGCGTTGTACATCGGCAGGTTTCTCTTGCCTCTTTCCTGACGGCTTTTACGTCGGTTGAGTGCGCGCCTTCTGTGCCTGACCCACAGTATTGATGGCCACCAACTCCAGCGGGTCATCGGCAGCGGATGACCTGCGGCAATAACGACAATAAATGTACCTCCCTAACACCACCCCTGCCACCACAAAGGCAGCCGTCCCCACGGCGATACCAGCTATTGCGCCAGTACTCAGGGTAACCGCCAGTGGTGCCACAGTTGTGGGCAGCGTCATGGTGGCCCCCGGCAGGCCGGAAACGTTCATGGTGGAGTTCGCGACCGTCGGTGCCGGTGTGGGCATAGTCATGGTGGCCCCCGGCAGGCCGGAAACGTTCATGGTGGTGTTCGCGACCGTCGGTGCCGGTGTGGGCAGCGTCATGGTGGCCCCCGGCAGGCCGGAAACGTTCATGGTGGTGTTCGCGACCGTCGATGCCGGTGTGGGCAGCGTCATGTTGGCCCCCGGCAGGTCGGAAAAGTCCATGTTGGTGTTTGCTACCGTCGGTGCCGGTGTGACCGGTAATGGCTCCCTGGCCACGCCTGAAGAGTAACCTGTGCTCCTGGCAAAACTGTTCACCTGCGTAGTATTGGCAACCACGGCCCCGCGCCTTGTGGCGACTGTTGGCACTGCAGCGGCTGTTGTCGCTGTAGCGGCATTTACCGGGCAAGCATCACTGTACGAAACATCCAGCGCATCCAGAAATTCAGTTCTCGAAGAGCAATTGGCTGTTAACACACGCAGGTCTGCTTTTTGGCAAAGAAGCTGATCATTGGAGATAGAAGAATTCCCCTCTTTAATGCCATTGACATAGCTGTTCACCGCCGTGGTGTTGGCAACCGTTCCTTGAATCTGCCCCCCCCCAATGCCGGCGTCTGCATAGCTACCCGAGGTTTCGACCGTGCTGTTCACCGCCGTGGTTTTGTCAACCGTTCCTCCAGTTCCACACCAGCACACC
>NZ_JAGHQW010000115.1 GCF_017744115.1 Salinisphaera sp. G21_0
AAAATTGGGCTTGTTTCATTGAAAGACTTATGGATCAGGTTTCACCATCATTGTTGAACCGCCCGGTGCGGACCCGCATGCCGGGTGCTGTGGGGAGGGTTGGAGAAAGACCAGCCCTTACCCGATTACTTCAGTTTTTTCAAAACCGGCTTACGGTTCATCCCTGCAGGCGCAGGGAACACCCTGGCTGTTTGTGTTGTTGGTTGTGTTTGTGCGGTTCATCCCTGCAGGCGCAGGGAACACCCTGGCTGTTTGTGTTGTTGGTTGTGTTTGTGCGGTTCATCCCTGAAAAATAAAAGGACACCCACTTTTTAAAAAGTGAAGAGAGTACGACATTTATTCATTTTTTAAATGATAGTATTGATCATCGTAAGAGTTTCAAATTCATACCAAACAGGAAGCGTATAAAAAGCACTCAGCAACAGCTAGATAGAAGATACTATCGAGACAATATAAGAAAGAGCATTCAGAAAATTCTGGCCACATTAAAGTAAATGAAAATACGTTGATCAGGCAGGGTAGAGAGCACCGCTCACAGACATCCCATGAACCCAGCATTTTCCGGTGCTTTCTGCATAAGCCTTCAGTGAAGCCAGCTTGCCGACTGCGCGGTGAAAACGATTATTCCAGCGCATAGTCTCCAGCCATTCTTTTGGGTCAATACCCAGGCGCTCCAGGATAGGTGGTACATCGTCAGTTATACGACCACGCTTGTCTTTTCGGACAATTCGGCCAGACCAGTCAACCAGTTCAAAATAGCTACTGAGTGGGTATGGAATCGCCTGTTCCGGGTTTTGACCCTGAGCTTTTAACGGTTTCAAGTGTGTCTTTTGTTTTTTTCCGTTTGCGCTGTCGTATGACTCAATGCGCTCTTTAATAGAAGTATGTTCTGAGGTTTCCAGTGTTGCGGCAATTTTTGCCCGGATGGGGTTCAAGTCGACATAGGCCATGCAAGTCAGCAATGCTGCCTCATCTAACAGAGCCTGACTTTTGTAACGACCTTCCCAAAAGCGCCCTTTGCACTCATCCTCTTTATTGGCCAGCCGGGCTAAATATTCGTTGAGACAGCGCATGAACCAGCTGATATCCATTAAGCGACCTCGGTACTTCTGGGCATATTCTTCGACACGCAGCAGCTCTGCTTTGCCCAGCTGATCGCCGACAAGAAAACGCTGAACCAGGTGCGGGCCTGAAAAAAGCTGCGTCCAGCGTTGTAAGACTGCTTTGGTGTCCCATTTTTTGGCTTGCTGACTATTGATATGGAGCACCACATGATAATGATTCGACATCACCGCATAAGCACAGACTTCCAGGGCAAAAATACCGGAAAGTGCTTTCAACCGATCAACCACCCATTGCCTGCGATGCTCATAGTTTTTGCCTGAGAAATTATCTTTGCCGCATAGGAAGGCCCTGCGAACGCAGCGTGCCATGCAGTGGTAGTAGGGCGTACTGGCTGGATCTATGAGGTTTTTTCGGGCGGTCGTCATATCATTTTTTTTGGTTACTGGGTAGATTTCCTTAATGCCCTTAAGAGGGTCCAGAAGAAAAATAGACGGTGTGGCCGATTAGTCAAATTTTTGGGTGTCCCTTATTTCGCCCTTATTTCGCCGCTTATTTCCGCCTTATTTCCTTTTCCCTTATTTCCTTTCTTATTTTCTATCCTTGCGGTGGTTGGGATGGCGATGTGGGCGATGTACTTGCTCAGAACCAGTAAAGGGCTGCGGAGCTAATCGGCAGCAACACTTCGGTCAAAAGCTGGCTGAAACAGACGATCACGAACGTAGACTGTATTGTCCCTTCCAGCGATTGCGAGTGAGGTTTCATCCGCATAGTACCAGCTTTGATTGTCCTGATTCGAAGAGCCAATCACCACCATATGGTCATCAAAGCTGGCAAACTTAGCATGACTGGCACCATCGCCTAATCGGTTCTCCTCGACCGGCTCATTCCCCCCGGGGGCAACATACCAGCGAATATCCAGGTTTGAACTGTTTTTGGAGAGTGACTTCAGCTTTTTGACCGCTTTTGCATTGGTACCACCAGCGCCCAGCGCGCTTTCACGCTCCTCATTGAAACGCTTGGACAATAACAGCTCGACCTTCACCCCGCGGTGGGCTGCGGCGACTAACGCTTTGATCAGAAACGGATTATTCAGGTTGGGCGACTGAATGGAAATACGGTTCTTTGCTTTTTGAATTGCTTTCAAAAAGCCCTGAGCCTGTGGGCTGGCAAGTGATCTGTTGAAAGGGTCTATATTGGCTTTTCGAGTCAGTACTGTTATGGGTGTCTCAGTGAGCATTGAGTCATTGTCAAAGTCAGGGCTCACACTTAACCTTCGAAGTTTTTGGTTGGGTTGATCCTGAGCATCAAGACTTCTTTCCCAGTTATGTTCAAAGCCTGCTCGAAGTGACAAACCGACTTCCCCTCGCAAAACAGCGCCCGTATCGTAAGCTGCCAATCCACTGCGTTCATCAGTGGCATGATTGCGCTTCTGGACATTAGCACCGGTAATGGCAACACGCTGACCATCTGCAATAACTGTCTTGCTGTGCAGTCCATCAGTCAGTTTGTTAACGTGGACGCCTCCTTTGATATTCAGCAGGTTCTTATCAATGTTACCCAGATTAGGCAGTAAATTTTCTATCGTTGGCGCACGATTGCCTTTTTTACGTTTCATAAATTTGGCTGCCGGGCCTCTGGCCTGATTGACCAGAATTCGAATTTTCAATGGTAAGGAAAAAGAATCAGGGTGACGTTTCGCTTCAGCCTGTAATGCCTGTATAGCCGGAATGATATGTTCCTGAACTCCGGGTGAGTTGGGCTCCCAGGAAAAAGTCTGGATCAATACTTCCTCTTTGGCACCACGAATCACTGAACCAAAGGAGCCAAATATCTCATCACCGCCAATGGTGACTTTTTCAATGGCATTGCGTTGAGTTGTTATCAACTCTTTTGGTACTGTACCCTTACTGGCAAATTTTTCAGCTATTTGACTGACTGCTTTTTGGAATGGGCGAGCAGCCGTGTTGATTGACCCTGGTGCAGAAAGTTTGTGTATTGATGGCAATCTGGAGTAACGCAATACATTAGAGTGGCGCAGTCCTATTTTTTTGCCCAGATGTTGTGTACTCAATTTATCGAAGTTTTGTTTAACGGCTTTCCCTGGTTTTGAAATTGAAGGAGAGAAGGGAGTGATCAAGCGTAACCGCCCGGCGACTCGAAAACGCTGACCTCCTTTGGCCTGTAGCTCAGCGTCTTGTTTCGAAGGCGGCGCTATAAGTGACTGTTGACCTCCAACAGTGATTTTTCCCGGCATGTTTCTGAATCCGTTTCTTATCAGCTGGTATGGATATCGGCACACATCAGCTAACAGCAAGTGGGGAAACAGCGTATCCAGCACGACAATAAAAGGACACCCACTTTTTAAAAAGTGAAGAGAGTACAACATTTATTTATTTTTTAAATGATAGTATTGATCATTGTAAGAATTTCACATTTATACCAAACAGGAATCGTATAAAAAGCACTCAGCAACAGCCAGATAGAAGACATTGTAAAGACAATATAAGAAAGTGTATTCAGAAAATTCTGACACATTAAAGTAAATGAAAATACGTTGATCAGGCAGGGTAGAGAGCACCGCTCACAGACATCCCATGAACCCAGCATTTTCCGGTGCTTTCTGCATAAGCCTTCAGTGAAGCCAGCTTGCCGACTGCACGGTGAAAACGATTATTCCAGCGCATAGTCTCCAGCCATTCTTTTGGGTCAATACCCAAGCGCTCCAGGATAGGTGGTACATCGTCAGTTATACGACCACGTTTTTCTTTTCGGACAATTCGGCTAGACCAGTCAACTAGTTCAAAGTAGCTACTGAGTAGATATGGAAGCGCCTGTTCCGGGTTTTTTCAAATATATACCACCATTCATTTATAAAAATAACACGACGCCTGCAACACGAACCCTTAAATAAAAAAATGAATCAGAAACTTTTACAACACCGCATGTTCGAAGAAGAGTGCCCGGTAATTTTTTGTGCACAGTTCTAATGTACTGTTATGCAATACAACATCAAGAGTCCTATTTATGATTCAGCAACCCATTCAGCAGCCCACTCAGCAACCAATTTGCGACAGTGCTTCCCAATGTTCAGGGAATGGCATCGAATGTTCCTGGCTCGGCCATGGCGTTGCTGTTTGTAAAGCATTTGCGAAATCATTGATTCCAACGGAAGATCCTTGCCTCAGTTTCAATTCACGCAAAGCAGTGGAAGATCTTGTGCGACTAGCCACAGTAGCTATCCTGCCGTCGAGTTCCATTCTTTTCATAGTGAAAGATATGGCCAATGCCTGGTCCGGGAGCGGTTTGTCCGGGCCGGATGCAAAACCGGAATTACCACAGACATCAAAAGAAACCCGGGAAGAGGCTCAGGAAAAAGGAACCGGCTCGAAAGACGTACCCCTTCAACAGCTATCCATGGCTCGCTATCAAGGGAGTGAGGGAACCAAAGGACTACTTGCCCTTGGCACTCTGGCCAGCTCTTTTCAGTATGCGAATTCGGATGCCACTGCCGATTGTCCACAACCCATAAAGATGCCCTTAAAGATTAATGATACGAAAACCCTGGACAAGATTGGTCGAGATCCCTGCTATCCACTGTACGGTACATACCAACAGACGGCGGATATTGTTGTCACTCAAGACTATCAGTCCATTGGCAGTGATACCGATCCATTCACCGGGCAGTACGATGGGCAGTGCCGTACCATCAGCGACCTGTCTGACTGTTTTGTTGACATTCTGCAAGGCAACATCAGTAACCTTCACTTTACTGGTGCCAATATAACTTCCCGGAAGACGACCGGGTTAGCAGCCTGTGTTGTTGATGATACTGGCATAGTCAGTAATATCCGGGCGAAAGATGTTCATATTCTCACCAATGGTGATCATAATTACGCTGGCATCGGGGGGGGGAGGTTAAAGGAATGGTTGGCAACATCACAGCGGTGAACTGCAGGGTCGAAACCTCGGGTAAATATGCAGACGCCGACATCGGGGGTGGGGCTGTTGGAAGTGGAGGAACGGTTGCCAACACCACGGCGGTGAACAGCAGGGTCGAAACCTCGGGTAAATATGCAGACGCCGGCATTGGGGGTGGGGTGGTTTACGGAAGGGTTGACAACACCACGGCGGTGTACAGCCATGTCACAACCTCGGGTGACCATGCACAAGCCGGCATCGGGG
>NZ_JAGHQW010000116.1 GCF_017744115.1 Salinisphaera sp. G21_0
CCATGGGTTTATGAGGGGTAAAAACACCTGCTGAAGTCAATGAATGAAGTGTTGTCGTCAGGCTTCGCCAATTCCAGCTCCGTGTTGCGGTAAAATTTTGCAGCAAACGTATCAGCTGGCTTTGTTCAGCTCGATTTAACGGTCTTTTAGCAGCTGATGTATATTTTTTAATTGAATTGGCATACCAGCCGTGATTTCTCCCATCATAGCGATGACCAAAACGATCCGATTTACTCACCAGATCATCCATTATTTCCTGTTTGATGAGCGCATTAAAATCTTGAGCAGGGTTTACTGAACGGCGCTGTAGATGTTGAGAAGAGCATGCGTCAGGAGAACGGTAAAATGCATTGCGCCCCGGGTTAGTGCGTGGGGTATCATCCAACTGCCTGACCGTGGCATGTCGGTATCGTCCACGCCTCGAAGAAGCAGCACGGCCACCCGGTCGGTTATGATTATTATCTGATCTTGCGTATTGACCACTGATACCGGCAGAGCTTCTGTCCATAATTATATTTCATTAATTCATGAAAATATAAAAAGCAGACTGCTGTGCGGTTCAGAAGTTCATTTTGCTGAAATGTTTATATATAAGCAGTGCCGTATTTCTCATCTGCCGACCTACTTTTAAGTGATACAGAGTCATGACCCTGTGGCGGGATGTTTATCCTGGTCTTTATTTGATCAATACACAGTTTTATTGAATCCCGGCTACTGAGCTGGTTAACCGGGATTTCAATGACCTCAAATCCTGCTTTTTGCAGCAGTGCGATTTTCAGCAGAGTCGAACCATTCCTGGTGTTGAAATCACCACTCACGTAATGAGACGGTCCCTGAATTTCAATCACCATGTTGTGGTCTGGCAATAGCAGGTCAACCGGAGGTAATGAGTTCAGACTCTTTTCTTCTTCAATATTCAAAGATGGAAGGCATGACTGGAGTTGATCGCGGAAGTCGGTTTGAGTTTTTGAAATGTTTGTCTGGTAATGGGGGATGACCGGACACGTTCTCCCAAGCCAAATTGCGGACGTGGAAATGATGCGTTGATCCTCTTCATTATCTGGGGATGTATTTTCCAGGCGAGTAAACAGGTCATCCATGTGTTTTTCAAGCACGTTATTTTTATTGGCATTAGAGTCTAGAGACAACCTGGCACAGCATACCATGACTCCCCAGAGAGACATCAATATCGCTTGCTGAGAGAGCTGAGGTTTTTCACTGATTCGGTAGACAAGAGATTCGAACGTGGATTTAACCACGTTCAGCTCTACAAGCTCACCCAGTTTCGCCATGGCCCACAGCAGGTTGGCGATTTCCTGTGTTTTAAAGTTAGCTTTCTGTGCGTTCACGAGGGGCAATAGCGCGGCCACGGCCTCTTTGAGCTCTGGTGTCCGCTCCTGACCGTTGTCCATCAGTTTTACCATGGCCCACAGCAGGTTGGCGATATGCTGAGGAATAAATTGGTCTTTCTGTGCGTTCACGTGGAGCAACAGCGTGGCCATCGTCTCGTTGAGCCCGGGTGTTCGCTCTTGCCCGTTGTCCACCAGTTTTGCCATGGCCCACAGCAGGATGGTGATATGCTGAGGAATAAATTGGACTTTCTGTGCGTTCACGTGGGGCAACAGCGCGGCCACGGTCTCTTGGATCCCTGGTGTCAGCTCCTGCCCGTTGTCCACCAGTTTCGCCATGGCCCACAGCAGGTTGGCGATTTCCTGTGGTTTAAAGTTAGCTTTCTGTGCGTTCACGCAGGGTAGCAGGGCGGCCACGGCCTCTTTGAACCTTGGTGTCTGCTTTTGCCCTTTGTCCGCCAGTTTCGCCATAGCCCACAGCAGGTTGGCGATATGCTGAGGAATAAATAGTTCTTTCAGTGCTTTCACGTGGGGCAACAGCGCGGCCAAGGCTTCGTTGAGCCCTGGTGTCCGCTTCAGCCCGTTGTCCACCAGTTTCGCCATGGCCCACAGCATGTTGGCGATTCCCTGGGCCTTAAATTGGTTTTTCTGTATGTTCACGCGGGGCAACAGCACGGCCACGGCCTCTTTGAGCCTTGGTGTCTGCTCCTGCCCGTTGTCCACGAGTTTCGCCATGGCCCACAGCAGGTTGGCGATATGCTGAGGAATAAACTGGTCTTTCTGTGCGTTCACGTGGGGCAACAGCGAGGCCACGGCCTCTTTGAGTTCTGGTGTCCGCTCCTGCCCTTCGTTCGTCAGTTTCGCCATGGCCCACAGCAGGTTGGCGATATCCTGGGCATTAAATTGATCTTTCTGTGCATTCACGTGGGGCAACAGCGCGGCTACGGCCTCTTTGAGCTCTGTTGTCTGCTCCTGCCCGTTGTCCACCAGTTTCGCCATGGCCCATAGCAGGTTGGTGATTTCCTGTGGATTAAAGTTAGCTTTCTGTGTGTTCACGTGGGGCAACAGCGCGGCCATGGCCTCTTTGAACTCTGGTGTCCGCGCCTGCCCGTTGTCCACCAGTTTCGCCATGGCCCACAGCAGGTTGGCGATACCCTGAGGAATAAATTGGTCTTTCTGTGCGTTCACATGGGGCAACAGCACGGCCACGGCCCTTTTGAACCCTGGTATCCACTCCTGCTCGTTGTCCACCAGTTTTGCCATGGCCCACAGCAGGTTGGCGATTCCCTGGGCATTAAATTGGGCTTTCTGTGCGTTCACGTGGAGCAACAGCGTGGCCACCGTCTCGTTGAGCCCGGGTGTCCGCTCTTGCCCGTTGTCCACCAGTTTTGCCATGGCCCACAGCAGGATGGTGATATGCTGAGGAATTAATTGGTCTTTCTGTGCGTTCACGTGGGGCAACAGCGCGGCCACGGTCTCTTGGATCCCTGGTGTCCGCGCCTGCCCGTTGTCCACCAGTTTCGCCATGGCCCACAGCAGGTTGGCGATATGCTGGGTAATAAATTGGTCTTTCTGTGCGTTCACATGGGGCAACAGCACGGCCACGGCCTCTTTGAACTCGGGTGTCTGCTCCTGCCCGTTGTCCACCAGTTTCGCCATGGCCCAAAGCAGGTTGGCGATTCCCCGGGCATCAATATCCCATGCTTTAGCTTTTCGGTTGCACTTGAATATTATTGCATCCAGTAGCGTCGACAATAAGGCAGCTTGTGTTCGCTTAACACACTGATCCATGTGTTTATGAGGGGTAAAAACACCCGCTGAAGTAAATGAGTGCAGTGTTGTCGTCAGGCTTCGCCAATTCCAACTCCGTGTTACTGTGAAATTTTGCAGCAACCGCATCAGCTGGCTTTGTTCAACCCGATTTAACGGTCTTTTAGCAGCTGACGTGTATTTTTTAATTGAATTGGCATATAGTGCGTGATCTCTCCCATCATAGCGATCACCGAAACGATACGATTTATTCACCAGGCCATCCATTATTTCCTGTTGGGTGAACGCATTAAAATCTTGAGCAGGATTTACTGAACGGCGCAGTAGATATTGAGAAGGGCATGGGGCAGAAGATTGGTAAAATTCATTACGCCTCGGGGCTGTACGGTGGGGAGGATCCCATTGTCTGACTGTGGCATGCCTGTATCGCCCACGCCTTGAAGAAGCGGCCTGGTCATTCGGTTGGTTGTAAGCATTATCTGATCTTGCGTATTGACCACTGATACCTGCAGAGCTTCTGTCCATAATTATATTTCATTAATTCATGAAAGTTTAAAAAGCAGACTGCTTTTCTGTTCAGAAGTTCATTTTACTGAAATGCCTATAAAACCAAGCCGTTGGGGATACACATCTACTTCTGATGCCACCAATCCGTTATTTTCAAATCATTTCGGGCAACAGGTATTCAACGCTGGCGCTCCATCCCTGGGATATGAACACAGTTCTTGAGTCATGATGAAAGGGAAGAGGTTATTGGCTTTTTTTTTCTCTTCCTTTTTCTTTTTTTTGGTTTGCCTGTTTGCTTTTCTGAATGCTCTTCGGCGGTTAAGTAACAGTGATGTGAGGATTGCCCTCCTTTATCGGTGGTAACGTTTGCCACATCTGCCCATCCGATTTTATGTGATACAGAGCCATGGCCCTGAGGCGGGATGTCCATCCTGGTCTTTATTTGATCAATACATCGTTTTATTGAATCCGGTCTACAAAGCGTGTTAGCCGGGATTTCAATGACCTCAAATCCTGCTTTTTGCAGCAGTGCGATTTTCAGCAGAGTCGAACCATTCCTGGTTTTGAAATCACCACACACGTAATGAGAGGGTCCCTGAATTTCAATAATAATATTGTGGTCTGGCAATAGCAGGTCAACCGGAGGTAATGAGTTCAGACTCTTTTCTTCTTCAATATTCAAAGATGGAAGGCATGACTGGAGTTGATCGCGGAAGTCGGTTTGAGTTTTTGAAATGTTTGTCTGGTAATGGGGGATGACCGGACACGTTCTCCCAAGCCAACTGGCGGCCATGGAAATGATGTGTTGATCCTCTTCATTATCCAGGGATGTATTTTCCAGGCGAGTAAACAGGCCATCCATGTGCTTTTGCAAGTAATTTTTATCGGCCTTGGCGTCTGGAGACAGCCTGACACAGCATACCAATACTCCCCAGAGAGACATCGATATATCTTGCTGAGATAACTGAGGGTATTTACTGATTTGGTAGACAAGAAGTTCAGACGTGGATTTAACCACGTTCAGCTCAACGAGTTCACCCAGTTTCGCCATGGCCCACAGCAGGCTGGCGATATGCTGAGGAATAAACTGGTCTTTCTTTTCGTTCACTTGAGACAACAGGGCGGCCACGGCCTTGTTGAGCCCTGGTGTCGGCTCTTGCCCGTTGATCACCAGTTTCGCCATGGCCCACAGCAGGTTGGCGATTTCCTGTGGTTTAAAGTTCGCTATTTGTGTGTTTACGTGGGGTAACAGCGCGGCCACAGCTTCGTTGAGCCCTGGTGTTCGCTCCTGCCCGTTGTCCACCAGTTTCGCCATGGCCCACAGCAGATTGGTGATACCCTGTGGTTTAAAGCTAGCTTTCTGTACGTTGACGTAGGACAACAGCGCGGCCACGGCCTCGTTGAGCTCTGATGTCTGATCCTGCCCGTTGTCCACCAGTTTCGCCATGGCCCACAGCAGGTTGGCGATATCCTGGGCATTGAATTGGTCTTTCTTTGCGTTCACGTGGGGCAACAGCGCGGCCACGGCCTCTTTGAGACCTGGTGTCTGCTCCTGCCCGTTGTCCACCAGTTTTGCCATGG
>NZ_JAGHQW010000117.1 GCF_017744115.1 Salinisphaera sp. G21_0
CAGTGCTTACAATGATGGATAGTAACAGCTCTGGCTTATCCTTATCGTAATGACGGTTATCCACTGCCAGTATCAGACCGTTACTCAGTGCTATCCGGGCATCCTCCGTCAGCTCTGTCTCAGTGCTTACAAAGACGGATTTTAACAGCTCTGCCTTATCGTAAAGACGGTGATCTACTGCCATTATCAGACCGTTACTCAGTGCTATCCGGTCATCCTGCGTCAGCTCTGTCCCAGTGCTTACAATGATGGATAGTAACAGCCCTACCATATCGTAAAGACGGTGATCTACTGCCTGTACCAGAGCGTTACTCAGTGCTATCCGGGCATCCTCTGTCAACTCTGCCCCAGTGATTACAATGATGGATTGTATCCGTTCTAAAAAATCATACCATCCGTACTTCAATGACAATATCACGCCTTCATTCAGTGTTCTCTGCCCTTCGCTGGTCAGCGTTGGCCCTGTATCCTGAATAATAATGAGTTGTCCTTGCAGTTCATGAGAAGGCAGGGTATTGGTCTGTCTTTCCTGATTTGCCACCTCCTTTGCTTCGCCGACAAGACCCCATGATTTTACTAACTCAGACAGGCCGCCTTTGAATAATGGACAGACTTTCCTTTCTTCTATTTGCTGATGGTTGACATGCACCGGCTTCAGGCAGTCTGTGTTGATGGGATTCGCACAAAAGGCTGTAGCCACCCCCCGGCAAAATGCTTTACCCCATGCAGGGTAATTCCCCCGGGCTCCAGCAGGTTGTAGCTGGTCAGCTGGTAACACCAGATCGTAAGTCAGATCATCAATGGAAATATCGAGCTGTGGCGCAGTTTTTAGAGAACCTGTCGGCTGTTTTTGCTGAGTTACGGCAGGATAATCATTGCTGGCTAAATAAACTAGGATTGGGAAATTCATAATATAGTTCCTTTGATAATTCTTATTAGATAGCAGTTAATGAATTTTGTTCCATTTTTCTACAGATAATCATTTAGCTAACAGGTAGCCTATTACGCCTCAGTTTGAACTTACTAACTGAACCTCAGTCAAAAAAAGAATATAAAGTTCAAAGATACAATAACAATCGAAAGGACTACCGGACCATGAAACCGATTGAAAAGATGCTAAATCCTGCCTCACCTTTTGATGGTAAAAAAAGGATAACCCACTGTAAAAAAGCGGAATTTCAAAATAGAGATGTCAAAGAAAATCAATCTGGCTGTGAATTCCCCCTGACCACCAAACCTGAATCACTCACATCAGCTGATTTGTCAAGGCCCAGAAGCGTAGAATTGAGAGAAAAACAGGTCAGTGAAATGCATAAGCCAGGCAGTTGTGATCAATTCCGGGCAGAGCTTGACGAAATTAGAACAAAGCTAAGCAATGATGATTTTTGTTTTGAACACATTGAAGAATGCAAAAAAGAACTAAGCTCACTTATTAATGAAAGGACCGGATTTCTCTATTTTAATAAAATAAGTACAATTCCATTTTTTATAGAGAGCAGCGAAAAAACCCAAAAGATCAAAAAAATGTTTAACCGTTGCAAGAATGATTTCAAAGCATTAATGACAATAAATCCTGACGACTGTTTTGATAAGATGTTAACAAAAGTGGGTCTAATTTTCAGGTTATGTAAACACTATTCATTACCAACCCCAATCAGCAATATTAAAAAGCTATTAAATAATGCAGCTATAAGTGGTGAATTTAATAAATCAAATCTTTCCTTAATTGAAATGCACCATGTTTTTTTCAGCGAACATTTACCTGTTCTTTTACTATTTGATCTACTTCTTGACGGCAGTTTTGATAATACATCCGAACTATTTTGTCCTGTGCTTTCCAATCACCTTAAAAATTACAAGACCATACGTTTGAGTGATATCAATTTCGGACACTCTCCCTTAAACATTGATTTTGAGAGCACTGACCATCATACTCAGACACTCTGGACACTATTTTCAATTCTCGGTTACTGGGATACATCAGATCATTTTTATTTTGAATATTTCGCTGATGCTCTAAAAACTCAGCGAGCTATTTATCTAATAGATAATGACAGTTTCATAAAATACCTTACCATGAGAATGGATACTGATTTTTATTTTTGCGATTGTATTAAAGACTTAACTAAATCTCCCAAGGAGTTTGACGTTCCAAAACTAAACCTTCATTTGCATAAGCTTAGAAATATTTCTATAACGAACTTTCTGAATCCCAGATATGAAACAATATTTGCATTAAAAACATTCAGCATCAGCAATTATATGAATGATAAGCACGCAGAGTGCTTATACGACCACTTTAAAAAATGTCAACAGAAGCATTATTCATCAACATTAATAGATTTACTGCATAGACCTCCTGTGCTTCAGGAAGCAGAAGTAGAACAGCGAATATCTGAAATAGATACCAGAATCATTAACACAATCAATGAAAATCTGAGTGAGGATAGTAAAGTACTGTTTATGGGCCTGCTTGAAGACAACAAACAAAAAGTCGGCAATGCCGCACAGATACGGATGAAAAAAATATCCATTATGACGGATATTATTTCCACCCTAACCAATATTGAGCACAGTACGGCTAAAAATATGATTGATCCGGTACAATTGATATTAATTAAACAACCCTGGAAAACTCCTTACGGGCATATCTTCGATGAATTTACAATGTTTCGTGCTATTCGCATTACCAGTAACCGTCGGGAGACTGGTAAGTGCCCTGTAACCGGTGGAGATTTGTCATTTGAAAAATCATCCCTTCTTCTGGAATTACTAAGTACCATTGAAGAAATACCAAAAGGAATTAAAGATAAGATAGAAACGTTATTTCTTATGCTTCATACCGTTATAACTGAATGGTGATAATTTCACCATTCAGTTATATTAGGGTTTTGGAATGTTGCCGAATTTATTCTGAAGCTTCCAGTTTATCCTGGGTCCTGAGTTCAAAATCAGAAGCATCATGCCGGTTTCTCAGCTGCCCGGACAGTTCACCCCAGGTGCGGTTGACCATTTTCCCACGTTGAACGGCCTCTCGCTGTCCAATCTGGCTGGACCATCGAACAACATGTTGATAGCTATCCACCTGAAGAAACTCTGCAGCATCGTAAATTTTGCCTTCGACCAGGGCCCCGTACCATGGCCAGATTGCCATATCCGCAATGGTATAATCATCGCCACAGATATAGGTATTGTTTGCCAGATGCTGGTTTAACATATCCAGCTGACGCTTGACCTCCATGGCAAAGCGATCAATAGGGTACTGGTATTTTTCCGGCGCATAAGCATAGAAATGGCCAAAGCCGCCTCCCAGGTATGGACCACTGCCTACCTGCCAGAACAGCCATGAGAGACACTGTGCCCGCCTGGCGGGTTCCGCTGGGATAAACGCATTAAATTTTTCAGCCAGATAAAGGAGGATGGCTCCTGACTCAAATACCGGTATCTCCACACCGTCGCTTCGATCCACCAGGGCTGGAATCTTCGAGTTAGGGTTTATGCCAACAAAGCCCGAACCAAACTGATCACCTGCCATAATGTCAATCAGAAAAGCGTCGTACCCGGCCTCTTTAATCCCCAGCGCCAGCAACTCTTCAAACAGTATGGTGACTTTCACACCATTCGGGGTTGCCAGTGAATAAAGTTGGAATGGATGCTTGCCAACAGGCAGCGGCTTGTCAAAACGGGCACCGGCGGTTGGCCGGTTAATGCCACCAAACTGGCCACCATTCTCATTTTCCCAGGTCCATACCCTGGGAGGAACATACGATGCATCTGCCATGGGCAACTCCTTATTCATTCTTAAGCCCGGAGCTGCCCAGCATAAGACAATTCCCGAAGAAAGGTAAGTGTATTCCCGCATGAAACGCAGACATTAAAAGTAACGTGAATCGTTTTCAGGCCTTGATGCAAACAATCTGGATAAAAAGCATAGATTCATCTATCTATGTCATACATCAAATTCACTGCTTAGTTCTTTCGTTCAAAAAATAACCGGAGTGTTCAAACAATGATAAAAACTGTTGTTGTATCCGTCCTGCTCCTGACCTGCTTTCTGGTTATGGCCGACCTTGTTCCCTTTTTACTGAAAAACACAGACTCACCTTCTGATAATGAGCAGCCACAAAAAAATCAGGAGCACATTATCAAATCAATCGTTTTATTAGTTGGTATTGCGATTATGATCACACTGATCCTGCACTTCTGGCACTGACGCAATCAAATCTGACTGGAGAGTAAAAGTGATGCTGACACAGTGAACACTGACTACATTTATGGGCATGACTGCTTCCCTGAGTAATCCTTTGCAGGGCATTACAGGGCAGAATACCATTCATTTCGGTGAGTGTACTTTGCATACCATGATTAACCGTTTAAAGCGTATATTTTCCCGACTGGCGTTTCTCTGTGCTGGTCAGAAACCCTCCTTTGAAGGCCCGGGGCTCTCCGGCATTATTGCGGATTGGGTTGAGCCGTTGCTCAGTGAATACAGCGACAATAATGAGATCGAAAACATTATTGATCTGACGTCTAACTGCTGGAATATCGGTGCCTGTCCAAAAGATAACCGGGCTGAGTTGTGGGGTCTTCTTATCCAGCCAATCGTTGAAGAACACTTTTATGAACACAGGCATGATCTTCAGGGCAAACTAAGGAAACTGATCAAAGTGAGGGAGAAATTTTATGCTCACGACCCACGCTTCATCCTGGATTTTCGGTTTAAATATCGCCGCTCCCAATTGAGGCTGGATATTTTCAGCACCCGGGACCTGAGCCCGTCCCAGTTTATGGCCGGGCTTGATGCATTAATCCATCAAAGTGAACTCAATGCCTAGGAGGCT
>NZ_JAGHQW010000118.1 GCF_017744115.1 Salinisphaera sp. G21_0
GAGCGATTCGAACGTAGAGGTAGACACGTTCAGCTCAACGAATTCACCCAGTTTGGCCGTGGCCCACAGCAGGTTGGCAATACCCTGGGCATTAAATTGGTCCTTCTGTGCATTCACGTGGAGCAACAGTGCGGCAACAGCTTCTTTGAGCTCTGGTGTTTGCTCCAGCCCGTTGTCCACCAGCTTCGCCATGGCCCACAGCAGGTTGGTGATTGCCTGTGGTTTATAGTTAGCTTTCTGTGCGTTCACTTGGGGCAACAGCTCGGCCACGGCCTCGTTGAGTCCGGGTGTCCACTCCAGCCCGTTGTCCACCAGTTTCGCCATGGCCCACAGCAGGATGGCGATATCCTGGACATTAAATTGCACTTCCTGTGCTTTCAAGAGGGGCAACAGCGCGGCCACGGCCTCGTTGATATCTGGTGTCCGGTCCTGCCCGTTGTCCACCAGTTTTGCCAGGGCCCACAGCAGGTTGGCGATCCCCTGGGCATTAAATTGGTCTTTCTGTCCGATCACGAGGGGCAACAGTCCGGCTACGGTCTTTTTGAACCGTGGTTTTCGCTCCTGTCCGTTGTCCACCAGTTTCGCCATGGCCCACAGCAGATTGGCGATCCCCTGTGGCTTAAAGTGAGGTTTCTGTGCGTTCACAAGGGGCAACAGTGCGGCCACGGCCTCGTTGAATTCTGGTGTCTGCTCGTACCCGTTGTCCACCAGTTTCGCCATGGCCCACAGCAGGTTGGCGATATCCTGGGGATTAAATTGGGCTTTCTGTGTGTTCACGCAGGGCACCAGTGCGGCCACAGCCTCTTTGAGCTCTGGTGTCTGCTCCTGCTTGTTGTCCACCAGTTTCGCCATGGCCCATAACAGGTTGGTGATTTCCTGAGGTTTGAAGCTAGCTTTCTGTGGCCTCACTCGGAGCAGTAGCCCGCCCACGGTCTGGTTGAACTGTGGTGTTTGCTCCTGCCCGTTGTCCATCAGTTTCGCTATGGCCCACAGCAGATTGGCAATATGCTGGGTATTAAATTGGCCTTTCTTCTGTGCGTTCACATTGGACAGCAGCGATGCCACGGCCTCGTTGAGCTCTGGCGTCCGCTCCTGCCCGTTGTCCACCAGTTTCGCCATGGCCGACAGCAGGTTGGCAATACCCTGGATCTTAAATTGGTCTTTCTGTGCGTTCACGTGGGGCAACAGCGCGACCACGGCACCGTTGAACTCTGGTGTCCGCTCCTGCCCGTTGTCCAACATTTTTGCCATGGCCCACAGCAGGTTGGCGACACCCTGGGCATCAATACCCCTGGCTTCAGGTTTTTGGTTGCAGTTAAATGTTATTGAATCAAATAGCGCTGACAATAAGGCAGCTTGAGTATGCTTAACTCGCGCATCCATGGGTTTATGAACGGTAAACACACCCGCTGAAGTCAATGAATGCAGTGTTGTCGTCAGGCTTCGCCAATTCCAGCTCCGGCTTGCTGTGAAATTTTGCAGCAAACGCATCAGCTGGCTTTGTTCCCATCGATTTAACGGTCTTTTAACCGCTAACGTGTATTTTTTAACTGAACTGGCATACAGGCCGTGATCTCTCCCATCATAGCGTTGACCGAAACGATGCGATTTACTCACCAGATCATCCATTATTTCGGGTTTGATGAGGACATTAAAATCTTGAGCAGAGTTGACTGAACGGTGAATTAAATATTGAGAAGGGCGAGTGCCGGAAGAATGGTGAAATTCATTACATCCCGGGGTAGAGCGGGGGTGACTATCTCGCTGTCTGACTGTGGCATGTCTATATTGCCCACGCCCTGAAGAAGGGGCATGGCCATTCGGTTGGTTGTAACCGTTACCTGATCTTGCGTATTGACCACTGATACCAGCAGAACGTCTATCCATAATTATATTTCATTAATTAATGAAAATATAAAAAGCAGACTGCTGTTCTGCCCAGAAGTTCATTTTGCAGAAAAGTTTACTTGAGTCATGATGGGAGGAAGGCGATTACTGGCTGCCTGTTTTCTTCCTCTTTGCCGGGTTGGTTTGCTCTGCTAGATGTTCTTCGGCAGTCACGTATGCAGCATCTGTCCACCCTCTTTTAAGTGATACAGAGTCATGACCCTGTGGCGGGATGCCTGTCCTGATCTTTATTTGATCAATATATGGTTTCATTAAATCGTTGTTCAAAAGCTGGTTAGCCGGGATTTCAATGAGCTCAAATCCTGCTTTTTGCAGCAGTGCGATTTTCAGCAGAGTCGAACCATTCCTGGTGTTGAAATCACCACCCACGTAATGAGAGGGTCCCTGAACTTCAATCACCATGTTGTGATCTGGCAGCAGCAGGTCAACCGGAGGTAATGAGTTCAGACTCTTTTCTTCTTCAATCCTCAAAGATGGAATGCATAATTGGAGTTGATTGCGGAAGTTGGATTGATGTTTTGAAACGATTGTCTGGTAATGGCGGACGACCGGACACGCTCTGCCAAGCCAACTGGCGGCCTGGGCAATGGTGCTTTGATCCTCTTCATTGTGCAGGAATGTATTTTCCAGACGGGTAAACAGGTCATCCATGTGCTTTTCAAACACGTTATTTTTATTGGCATTGGAGTCTAGAGCCAACCTGGCACAGCATACCATGACTCCCCAGAGAGACATCAATATCTCTTTCTGCGAAAACCGAGGGTTCTCACTGATTCGACAGACAAGCGATTCGAACGTAGAGGTAGCCACGTTCAGCTCAACGAGTTCACCCAGTTTGGCCGTGGCCCACAGCAGGTTGGCAATACCTTGGGCATTAAATTGGTCTTTCTGTGCGTTCACGAGTGGCAACAGCGCGACCACCACCTCGTTGAGCCCCGGTGTCTGCTCCTGCCCGTTATCCACCAGTTTCGCCATGGCCCACAGCAGGTTGGTGATTTCCTGTGGATTAAAGTTGGCTTTTTGTACGATCACGCACGTCAATAACGCAGCCACCGTTTCGTTGAACTCTGGTCTCTGTTCGTACCCGATGTCCACCAGTTTTGCCATGGCCCACAGCAGGTTGGCGATGTCCTGGGCATTAAATTGGTCTTTCTGTGCGTTCACGCCAGGCAACAGCGCGGCCACGGCCTCTTTGAGTCCTGGTGTCTGCTCCTGCCCGTTGTCCACCAGTTTCGCCATGGCCCACAGCAGGTTGGCGATTTCCTGTGGTATAAAGTTAGCTTTCTTTGCGTTTACGTGGAACAACAGCGCAGCTACAGCCTCTTTAAGCTCTGGTGTCCACTCATGCCCGTTGTCCACCAGTTTCGCCATGGCCCACATCAGGGTGGTGATTTCCTGTGGTTTAAAGTTCGCTTTCTGTGCGCTCACGTGGGGCAACAGCGCAGCCACGGCCTCGTTGAGCTCTGGTTTCCGCTCCTGCCCGTTGTCCTCCAGTTTTGCCATGGCCCACAGCAGGCTGGTGATTTCCTGTGGTTTAAAGTTCGCTTTCTGTGCGTTCACTTGCGGTAACAACGCGGTCACGGTCTCGTTGAACTCTGGTGTCGATTCCAGCCCGTTGTCCACCAGTTTCGCCATGGCCCACAGCAGGTTGGTGATATGCTGAGGAATAAATTGGTCTGTCTGTGCGTTCATGTGTGGCAACAGCGCGGCCACGGCCTCTTTGAGTCCTGGTGTCTGCTCCTGCCCGTTGTCCACCAGTTTCGCCATGGCCCATAGCAGGATGGCGATCTCCTGTGGTGTAAAGTTAGCTTTCTGTACGTTCACCAATAGTGGGTCCACAGCTTCTTTGAGCTCTGGTAACCGCGCCTGCCCGTTGTTCACCAGTTTTGCCATGGCCCACAGCAGGTTGGCGATTTCCTGTGGTTTAAAGTTAGCTTGCTGTGCGTTCACTTGGGGCAACAGTGCGGCTACAGCATCTTTGAGCTCTGCTGTTTGCTTATAGCCGTTGTCTACCAGTTTTGCCATGGCCCACAGCAGGTTGGCGATATGCTGAGGAATAAATTGGTCTTTGTGGACGTTCACGTGGGGTAATAGCGCCGCCACGGCCTCTTTGAGTTCTGGTGTTCGCTCATGCCCATTGTCTATCAGTTTCGCCATGGCCCACAGCAGGTTGGCGATAGCCTGAGGAATAAATTGATCTTTGTGTACATTCACGTGGGGCAACAGTGCGGCCACAGCATCTTTGAGCTCTGGTGTTTGCTCCAGCCCGCTGTCCACCAGTTTCGCCATGGCCCACAGCAGGTTGGAGATTTCCTGTGGTTTATAGTTAGCTTTCTGTGCGTTCACCTGGGGCAACAGCACGGCCACTGCCTTGTTGAGACCTGGTGTCCGCTCCAGCCCTTTGCCCACCAGTTTCGCCATGGCCCATAGCAGGTTGGCGATATGCTGAGGAATAAATTGGTCTTTCTGTGCGTTCACGTGGGGCAACAGCGCAGCCACGGCCTCGTTGAACTCTGGCGTCTGCTCCTGAGCGTTGTCCAACAGTTTCGCCATGGCCCACAGCAGGTTGGCGATTTCCTGTGGTTTAAAGTCAGCTTGTTGTGTGCTCACGCGGTGTAACAAAGCGACCACGGCCTCGTTGAACTCTGATGTCCTTTCCTGCCCGTTG
>NZ_JAGHQW010000119.1 GCF_017744115.1 Salinisphaera sp. G21_0
TGCAAGAAGAGATCATTACCCAGGTGGCGCTGGACAGTTTGGGGGCCGTGCATGGCAAGCCTGCCGGGCAACGGCAGGCGGAAATAGCAGCGCGGCTGCAAATCGAAGCGGAGGAGTTTGCCCAGACTCCGATTTAACGATGGAACCCATGGGCAACAAACTGTCGGACCGGGAGGCAGTCCGACGGACAGCCTCCTGCCGGACCCATTTACTTTAATCGGTTGAGTTCAGGTAGTGCGGCAAGCACGTCGATATCTGGTTTTTCCAGCTCCTGAAATTGCCCCTGACGCAGCTGGTCAGGAATGATCATGCTGCCAAACCGGACCCGCTTCAAACGGCTGACTTTCAGATCCAGACAGCCGATGGGGATCCAGTGCTCGCCCTTCAGTTTGGGGAGTTTATCGAATACCGTTGGACGGCCTTCCTTATCTGAATAACTGCAGACCCCGCCTTCAGCTTGTAACAGGCAATGACCCCTTATTTGTCCTCCCTGGACTGTAAACTTTTCTCTCTCGAATATTTGCAACTTTTGCAAAGTTGGATATTTTTTCATCAATCTGAAATGAATAAAAGTCAACTGACGGGTTAATCAAGCGATGCATCTTCGATTTCCAGTTAAACCAACTAATCCAGGTTTTCTGCCTGATCAAAAATTTCCTCATGATCCTGATAAAAAATTTCCTGATGATCCTGATAAAAAAATTCCTCATGATGATGATAAAAAATTTCCTGATGATCCTGATAAAAAATTTCCTCATGATCGTGCTAAAACAACCAGTGTGTTTCACTCACGTCAAGTGGCTAATAATAAAAAGACAGGGAAGACGACACCTGCACTGGGTAGCCAGTATCAAACCAGCCATTTGGTTCAGTCTGCCAGTTCTTCAGACTTGCTTAGTCGAACAAAGTCAATTAATTCAAGCGCAGCCGGTTCAATAATTGGCACAACCTCAATATCAGCTTCGGCCAGCAATTCAAATCCAGCAAAAGCATCTGCATCTGCATCAGTATCAACATCTGAATCAACATCTGAATCAGCATCAACGCCTGAATCTGTATCAGTATCAGCATCAACGTCTGAATCAGCATCAACGTCTGAATCAGTATCAACATCTGAATCAGCATCAGCATCAACATCTGAATCAGTATCAGTATCAGTATCAACATCTGAATCAGCATCAGCATCAACATCTGAATCAACATCAGCATCAACATCTGAATCAGCATCAGCATCAACATCTGAATCAACATCAGCATCAACATCTGAATCAGCATCAACATCTGAATCCGCATCAACATCTGCAAACGCAGTCAGTACACACACAGCAATGACCAGTATGTCGGAGGCAATGAAGGATAGTGTCTCTAATAACGCTACTTCGGCAACATCTGCCATCAGTCCATCTGTAAACAGTGAGACAGGCTTGGTACAGGCATCGGCATCGATGTTAACTGCAAACTCCAGTGCGCACCTGGCAAAATCCAGCCTGGTCAGATCCTCTGCCATTGGTGCATCCAGCAGCGATTACAAGACTACCTTTAGTCCATCCGAGTCCATTAAACATACCGCTACTGCCCACGATTCAGCAGGCTCAGTCAAAGCGACGGACTCCGGTTTTACGGCAACCGGTGACCATCGGACAGCCAGTCTGTCCGGTTCGGTCAGCAACCCCCTGGCAACCAGCGTCTCCAGCCACCACTCCCATCCTTCCGGCTCAGCAGGGCCTTCCGCCACAAGTGTAAATATCAATGATATGGGTGAAACCGGTGAATATTCGGCAACGTCCATGGGGTTATCCGGCTCGGTGAAGAGTGCCGCCTCTACCCATGCAACGGGTATCCATTCATTGCCTTTGCTGCACAGTTCGGCAACTGCCATGAATGCCACCACGGCTTTCCCAGCCCGGTCCAGCCTGTCCGGTTCCGACAAGGGCGCTGTTGCTGCCAATGCATCGGCAACGTCAACAACAGCCAATCTTGGATCTGTTCCGGTTTTTTCCAGCCCGATTGGTATAAATACTACGTCGTTTAATTATGTAAGCCCGGCTGGTATAAAAACAACGCCGTTTAATTATGCAAGCCCGACTGTTCAGGATTCTGCCTCTGCAAGCACTGCTAACAGCCCGATATTACTACCGACCAGCACTCCCTCACTGGTTAATACCCTGCCTCCCTGGACTGACAGTATTATCCCGTCACATTCACTTGGCGGCATCACCGACATCGCGCCCGCCAGGACCACCCTGGCCCTGTCCAGTTCGATGGTCGCTACCAATTTAACACTGGAGCAGCAACTGACCGCCATAGTGGACGATATGGGCAAATCAACCAATCTTGGCATGTTCGAAAATGACCTGGTTTACTTTCAACAACTATTTCCGACCCTTAACTTCACAGAATTAGTCACCTTTGTTAAGGACAGTGCCAGGAATTTTGCCGGATATATGCTGCTCGAGGGCATTGAAGCCTTCGCCCAAACGCTCAATGGCACGTTCACTAATGGCACTTTCCCTAATGCCACTTTCCCTAATGTTGCTCGTCACTATTTCGATATCGTAGCAGCCGGGGTGGATGACATTATCCATGAGTTCAACACCACAATCGCGCCTGCCCCGACAGCGCCCGCCCAGAATACTGGCTCAACGACAGTAGCCCATCACCATCGGTCAAAAAGAGTGATCCTCTCGGAGGTGGATTTCTTAAGCAAAATCAGTTGGCTGATAGAGACTGAAAGTGCCCTTGACGGAGACGACATGGTCCCGCAACTGTTGGATTTTTTGCGGGGTTTTTCTGCAATGCGCAATGAATTTACCCTTGCGGTGCAACGTGGCGTTGCGGGAGACCCAGATGCAATAGGTCTTGCCAATCAACTCCGTCAGCCGCTGGGGATGGGCAATTATTTGGCGCAATATGACAAGGAGGTCTTTGATTTAATGTGGAGTGAAGACTATCAGGCACTTGGCAGATTAGCGTTTAAAGTTAACACCCTCTCATTTATTAACGCCAGCGCCCCGCCACTACATGCAGACCTGATGCAAGGGCTCAGGGTAATGGTTCGTAACCTGATACAGCATCTCCAACAGATATCTCTGGGGACCCCCAATCCGCCAGCTATGACGAATTTAAAAGATCTCACAGATTTCTCTTTGGCATGGAACCCTTTGCAAATGATGATGAATGATCAGCAATTACAGGAAGGCATATGTCTGGGGGATGTAGTTTCATTGACCCTTGCCAGGCACTTTGGAATTTCTGTTAGCCGCTCTTTAAATGCTCTGGTCAATGCTGTTTTTCTGGGTGCCGGATATGCCCGATTACCCGCTCTTGTCAGGACCTTGCTACAGGAATTGTCGGCTAAAAGTCTGATTGCTTCCCGCGCCAGTTTATGGCGTAGCCTGGGCCTGAAAGCAGACAGTCATTACCTTACTAAAATTGGCCAGAAACTTGGGAAATTTTCGTATGGAGTCTATGGTGGAGAACCATTTGTTACAATTCGGTCAATGCTGTCAAAGATGGTTGCAGCGTTCAATGCGAAGGCAACTCAGTTACCGGCAGGGGCAGATGCTAACGTTCTGTTCAGCGTCTCCCCGTGTGTCGGACATATCATGTTTGCAAACATACAAAGGGTGAATAATCAACTGTCCCTGGCCATTTCTGATACCGCAAGCTCCTTGTACGTGGCCAGCGCCGATTCAATGGATCAGTTGGTCGCAAAGGCCATGGACGTACTGAGACGGCTGGCTGAGGGATACGACCTTGGATTGACTCAGCCAGAGCAGATTGCCAACGGAAGAGGTATCGGGCATTTTATTCAACCCACCGACGCAGAAATAATCGAGTGGGCTGACATGACTCCCATTCCTACCTCGTCCTTAACGCTAAAACAGATCCTGACCAAGCCGGTAACGGAACTTGAAGCCCTCGACAAAGCGGCCACGAAGGCCCTGGCCAAAGAATACATTAACAAGGTGACCAGTGCAGATGGGCTTAAGAAACTGAAATTAAGCCAGAAACTGACTGAACAGGACCTGCTCCCTCCACCCTCAAGCACTGAGGTAACCACAGCCGATCCACTGATTATGCAAATGCGGGAAGTGATCAGTGTGCTTGATGACGCTCTGGCCAATAATACCCCGGTACCGGAAGCCATCAAAAAACTGAATGCTCACATTATGGCAAAAACCAATCGAAGCCTGCTTGCCCGGGCCAAGGCGACCGCTGGAGAACAGCCGAACCCGGTACCCGGTCCTTCCGGGGTGGCCCAAGCCCCGTCCAGCCTGGACGACTTTCAATATTCGATGGAAATGATGGTGTTGCGCGATGCCATCAATGCTATTGCCCCAGAGGTTCCCGGAGCGGCGCTGCTGGCTCACCCATCCGCTGGTGCGGATCCTCAATCGTCCGGTGGCCAGCCTTCCGGTGGCACCGATCAAGGGTTAAGTGCGGGAACCAAGGCCGGAATTGCGGTGGGTAGCATCGGCGGAGCGTTAGGTACGGTGGCTAGCGGCGCATTTATAAAAA
>NZ_JAGHQW010000011.1 GCF_017744115.1 Salinisphaera sp. G21_0
GAACCGAAGTCGAAGAAGAGCGCTCAATACACGAGTTATTGCCAGTAACACGCCTGAGCTTTATGGGGGGAATGGTCCCGGATTCAGGTTGCTGTTGATGCGGTGGAAACGCTCCAGTGCCCGTTGTGGTCTGTTCAATCTGGCGACCTGCCATGCTCCGCTTTCTTTTGCGTTTGCGGCTGGTTGACGGCTCATCTCTTCCAGCTTCAGTGGATGTTAACCGGGATACAGTATCTGCGGTTGCTGAGGGGGAAGGTGACTGCATGGTTTGTTTGGAGGTCCTCCCTGTTTCCAATTGGAGAATCGTTTGGGGATGACAACAATAGAGTACGACCTTGTCAGCCCGGTAAAGTTCCAGGCAACCGTTATCAGAGAAGCCTTACCTGTTTTGTCAGGCAGTCTGGCTGTGGGATGTGTTACTGGATAGCGCACCGCTGCAGCTACTCCAGATGAATACACGTCAACTGCCACAACCTGAAAACTGACGTATTCATAATTTCTGAAAACATAAGAGAGCCAGCAGCAACTTTCACTGCTAAGAAAAATCACTATCACCACCCTGAAAGTTCTGACTATCTTGCCAAATCATGATGTGTCAAAAGCTATCTTCTCTGCTTTAGCACCATGGGCAATGGCTTTAAACAAACTGTCCCAGCTATCAATCACTAACGTGGGAAAGAAGCCGATGATTTTCCTTCATAATCGCTTTCGTGTAGGCTTCCCTGGCTTATTTAAAGCCTGTTGGAATTTTGGACAAGACAGTTCCTGGATCAGATCAACCAGGAATGCCAGAAAAGTAAGGTAGGTAAAATTCGTAGCCAGATGTTTTTCGCCATGACCGTAATTGTGTTCAAGTTGATAGCCTTGATTTTTCAGGGCGTTAAACGTTTCATTTTCAATGCGCCATCTACAACATCCTCCTCGCATCATGGATTCAACGGTATCATCGGTTACCCAGCACCAGAAATGCTGATTCCCTTTTTTGTCGATTTCAATGTAATCCAGAACATTAACCCGCTCTGTTTCATCCTGAAGATTGAGGGGAACGTTATTGGCGTAGCGGAATTTATGAGTCGTGTTCCTCATCAACGATTTTGTGATGATGAACAAGGCCTTCGTCATAAAGGGCATTCATAGCCTCAATAAGCGACTCATGGTTACCAACCCTGGCCACGATGATAAAGTGCCAGCCATATTCTCTGATCAGAGAAATGGCAGGGTTGTCCGCATATAGGCCATCTAGCAGAATAACTAGTGCAGAAAAGCGTTAATAACCGTACACCCCGTTCATCCTGAGGCTCTATGTTTCCTGTCCAACATGATTTTCAACAAACTCAGCACGAACGGTATGGGTATCAACGCTTAGCTGCACCAGTTTCAAGCGTGGATGGTCGTGTTTTGTCTGCGTCAGAAAACGTCTTATTGCCGCTTTTTCACCATCATTTTTTGTGGAACCAATGGTATCCTGCCATTGGTTCCCGCATCAGGCTGGTGAGTTTACCGTTTCCCGAGTCGACGCAGATTGGCTGATCGCCAGAAGGACAGTGGCTTTTGCTCTGCCAGTATATTGCGCATACCGGTTTTGCCATTTTCCAGATTGGATACGGAGTAGGCGGTACTGGCAAGATCGTGATAGACCGTAGGCTGTGACATCATGGCGGGTAATTCATAGGCCATTTTCAGGTGAGCGGTACTCACTCTCCATAACTCCCCGCGGCTATCATAGGCTTCCATAATGGCACCCGCCCAACTGTCTTCGTCAATATACATACGGCGCTTGCTGTATAAATGCCGGGTGCCTTCTTTCAGGTTGCCTTCAATAACCCAGACACGATGCAGCTCCCAACGGGTATAGTCAGGATTCAGGTGATTAGGCGTCAGCAACACATCATCCGGAAGGTCTTTACTGGCAAGGGCATAGTTGTTGTAGGGAATATACATTTCCTGCTTGCCAACGATCTGCCAGTCAAAACGGTCGGGAGAGCCATTATAAAGATCGATTTCATCCGTGAGTATAAAACCGGAAGGCGTATCATAAGCGGTGGTGGGCGCTTTCTTGACCCGGCGCTGTCCTGGCAGATAAATCCAGGCTTTCCTGGGTTCTGCCACCTGATCAACGGTCTCTTTAACCAGGGTCAGCTCACCGGCATCACGGACAGGTGTTATCTGTTCCCTCAGGTAGAAATAAAGGGTGTTGTCCAACTCCTCTGCGGTTACGTTCGGATCGTAATACTTGAAGTAGACGTCATAATTTGACACCTCACGCTTGCGTTGTCCGGAGGGCTGGACCATGACTGCCTCATTGACGCCCTCTGCGCTAATGCCCTGCCACCGGGTAATATGATTCCAGATGATTTCATTGGCATTTTGCGGGATAGGGAAAGGTGTTCCGGCAACCGCGCCGGTAAAACCATTGCCACTGTTGGCCAGCTCGGCACTGGTGGCGTTTTTCAGCGTATTGTTGATGATCCGTTCCGGTGCCGTAAACGTTCGGTGGGTTTTATACACCGGAATACGGAAAGTATCCGGATAGGCTTCAAACAGGGCAATAACACCATTGCTGAGCTTGTCCTGATATTCCTTATAGTTTTTCGCGGTAATTTCGAACAGTGGTTTTTCATTGGCGAATGGGTCGGCCCGTGTCACTCTTTTCGGGTCGTAACCGCCGTCAACGGCCACCAGATCACCGGTCCAGGCTGGAATGGTGCCCTCTTTATTGCCCGCCCTTTCGGCACCAAAGGGTGTGAGTTCATTTTTGAGCCGCTTGGCTTCCTCAGCACTGACCGCCGCCAGCGATGAGCTGGATAGCGCCAGGCCGACTGCGGTTGCTACCGCTGAAAATAAGGTTCTTGTTTTCATTCGTTCACCTCATTATTTTTGTTATTTTTTAAAATGGCTTCGTCAGGATTACCATAACGAAGCCCTTTATTTTTTCCGGTGATTAAAAGGAGTACGCCACATTAAAGGCGACGTTGTCCCGGTCTCTCTGGGCGCTTTGGCTGTTCCAGGCATTATATGCCAGTTCGGCAGAAATATTGCTGCCATAATCTGCGCTAACCTTGGCACTGTAGCTCATGGCCCCCTTGTCATCCCCATGGAGATTTTCATTGAGTGTCAATGACGGGGATAAGTCCACTCCCGGAAGCACATTGTCGTATGAGCCGCTCAGGACCAGAGTGTACTCATAGGAGCTTTTGCTTAAATTGGAAAAGTTGGACACATCGGTAATGCTGCCGGGAATGATTTTACCGGAAACCTCTGAGATAAGGTTGACATCGCCGGCACCAAGGTTTGGCCCGAAATTGTGGGTGGCATTGACCGTCCAGGTGTATAGCTCGTCACGCCGGTAAAGGTTGGTTTTTGTACCTGAGGCAGCAGTTCCTACGGCACCTAGGTCTGTTGAATTTCCTGCACTTCCTCCACCTGCCTGAAGAGCACTGGCTGCCAGGGTTGCAAATTCTGCCCGATTGGTAGAGAACGGCATATTAGGGCGATAAGTGACTTCCATGCCAATACTGGTTTCGCCAATATTACCTGACAAGCTTAAACCATAGAGACGGATATCTTCAGGGTATGCAAGGTCATAATAGGTATCGTTAAGGTAATACAGCCCATCTGCAAGAACTGCAAATGCCCCGGCCCCTGGAGCAGAACTAGCCTGACACAACGCGCCATATTGACCTGAAATATTGTTATCAATAGAGCACACGTCCTGATCACCTGTTTCGAGAGCCGCATAAGGAGCACGACTGTGATAGTTCATAAAGAACAACGAAGCTTCGACTTCAGAAAATTCATAACGCAGCGCGAGACCAAACTGACCGTCATCTGAAGCATCGATTTTCTGGCCCTGACGTGCAATAGGTACAATACCATTAGTACCATTTAGGCCCGGAATTAAAGAGACCGGTACTGATGACGGAAGTAAATCCCTGACATCTGAAATAACCCCCAAAGACCCATCACCAAACAGATCCTCCGTACTCATATAAGCCCCATTGGGTATCAACTCATGGGATTCCCACTCAAACTTATAGAACGCTTCCAGGCTGAGATTGTCGGTAATTCCCGCCTGCACAAACGCCATATTCACCGGCAAGGTATGGTTACGCAGCTCTGCACCGGGCAGTGCTAACCCGGCAATATCATAAGGGTTGGCCGAGTTGATACCATCAGAAAAGAACAGGGCTTCACCCCAGTTAATCACCTGACGGCCCAGTCGGAAAGACAGCGGCTGGTCAGCAACATAACCATCCCAATAGGCGTAGGCATCAAGAAGCCTTGCGCCTGAAGCTGAGTCTTTAAGATCTTTAGAAAACCTGGTTTCGCTGCCGGAGTTGGAATAAATATTGCCATCTCCGGTCGGGTCTTTATCTTTAAGTTGGCTGTCATACCAGGCGTTGGCCCGCAAAAACAGACCGTAATCATCCTTGCTCACTTCCAGGTCTGAGGTAATGCTGAGGATGTTCGAAACCAACCCGGTATCAAAATTATAATTACCGTCATTGGTATTGATATTGAGGTTGTCATCATCCCTGTCTTCTACTCGCCACATGGTGCTGTATTTCAACTGGGTATCCAGCGCGATATTGACATCGTTATCGGTGGTCCAGCTAACGGCCTGACTGACGCCCGGCACGGTGCCCAGAATAGCCAGTGTGAGCAGATAAGTTGATTTTTTCAGTCCAACAGGCCGTTCCATCTGCCCGGAAGCACGGTGATTTTTTTGCATGCTGCTAAGGTCTCCTGCCCCTTCTTGCCGCTACAGCTCTCAGTAGTCGGTTTCAGGTTTTTGTTGTTTTGGTTTTTTTGCGATCCCTTAACCTGCTGAAATGCACTTCCATGGAGACGACTGCATCAGTTCAGTTAAAGGTTCAGGGGTTCTTGTCAGGGTGTTTGGGCCCGGTTATACCGGTCGTTTCCTTCCCTGTAGAAAGTGTTGACGTCTATCCGTAGAGAGTATTGAGAAGTAGTAAGAGTCATCATTGGTACCGTTTTTTTATTATTGAATTCTTGTATCGAAGATTTCAGTACTTGCTGATCTTGGCTTGAGGATATAGTGGTGATCAATATACAGTACTGCATAGCGAAATGCGAGTTCGATTTTTATTTTATCTCAAGCCTGATAGCCTGGGGGAGTTTCAGACACCGGTAGCTTCAATATCCCGCACCACATGAACCAGCTGAGGCCCCAGTGACTGCATGATCATCTCATCGGAGATAAGGTATTTCGGGCCACCGCAGTTGATTGCCATAACCCGGCCGTCCAGAAGTTTGAGAGGGACGGCAACGGCATTAACATCTTTGCTCCAGTCGCCAAGGGATGTACAGAAGCCTTTTTCCTGATACTCATCAATAGCCTTGCTGATGCTTTCTTGCCAGGCTGGCCAGTGATCACCTGAGTGCTGCTCCATCAGTGACAGAATCTGATGTCTTTCGTCGTCTGACAGACCAGCCAGAAAGGCGCGTCCGGAGGATGATGTCGCCAGTGGCAATCTTGAGCCAACATCCATACGCAGAGCCTGAGTTTTTTCGTTGCGACAATTTTCAACGTAAATCATCGACAGACGCTCGCGGATGGTCAGCCCTACAGAGACATTGGCTTGAGTGGCCATTTTTTCCATATAAGGCTTGGCAATTTTACGCACGTTGAGATTGGAGGTGTAGGCGTAACCCAGTGCCAGCACACCGACGTCCAGTTGATATTTTTCCAGGTGCTTCGAGTAGGTGAGATAGCCCAGCTGAGTCAGTGTGTAAGTCAAACGGGAGATGGTTGGTTTGGGAAGCCCGGTAATTCTGGCAAGGTCCTGATTGCCGAGAACGCCGCCCTGTTGACTGAAAGCCCGCAGCAAATCCAGGCCACGTGCCAGCGCTTCAACGAATTTCCTGTCTTTCTCGACCCCTTTCTCTCTTGGCAGGTCAATAATTTCATTCATATGCGGTGTGTCTTCTATTATGTACGCTCTACAAGGGGCAATACCATTCCCTGCAGATTAAAGGCCATTATCAATACTGGTTAAAGGATTAACTATTTATAACATAGGTAAATCAGAAGTATCGGGTAAATCTCCGGGGGTTGCCGGTTAACCCATCTATTGTTGCTTCGCACTCCTGCTGTTCCAGAACGCGGTTATCAACCCGGCGGCGATGACTAACAGAATTCCTGTCAGTGCAAACCCGTCTGGAATATGGCTCCAGATCAGCCAGCCCATAATTCCTGAAAATACAACTCCGGAGTAGTTTATTGGAGCCACGATTACGGCACTGGCAAGCGTCAACGCCCGGGTATAACACCACATGGTCAACGAGATAGAACCACCAATATAGAGTAAATAGGGCAGCGTCCAATAAGGGATGGGCTGCCAGTCAAGGACGGCTAACGGGATGCTGCAGAGAAACGATATCAAAAAATAGTAAGACAAAATCACATGGGTCGATTCAGTGCCTGAAAGGACCCGGGTGCTCACCATGGAAAGCGCCAGAAACACGCCAGACAGCAACCCGACGATATGCCAGTATTCAATGCCTTCTGCGTCCGGTCGCAAGATCAGCAGAATACCCAGGAAGCCAACAATAATAGGCAGCCACTGCCCCCTTGGAATGGTTATTTTTATCCACGCCCAGACAAATAATGGCACAAATAACGGTGCCGTGTTACGCAGCAGAGAGGCGTCCACCAGGGGGATATGTTGAATCGCCAGGTAGTAGGTAAAAAAACACAGCCAGCCGGAAATTCCCCGGACAGCATGGATAACCGGGTGTTTTGTATACCAGTTGCGAAGAGGGTGTTTCAACAGCAAAGGGATAAGAATAAGCAGGCAGATGCCGTACTGAAACAAAACAACTATAGAGATGGGAACTGCATCGGCTACCACCTTGGTGGCAACACCTGCGGTAGTGGATGCCAGTGCTGAGAGCAGGGCAAAGATTATCCCTTTCAGAGTGGCATATTGGTCATTCATATTGGATGGTTAACTGCCTTGTGCCTGCCAATTTTTCCATGGGTTGACTGGTAATCTTTTGGCTGGTCGTTTTTACACGACATAAAATGTTTGTCTTAAAACAAACAATTTATGTCGTATAATATTGAGTTTTTCTGAAAATACCATAACAGCCTGGGAATAACCCAGGCATCTATGAAGATTATAACTGCAAAGTCAGGCCTGCTCTTTTTCCCATTGAGCCAGGCTTTTATTGTCCGTTGCCAATTCTTTCAGCAGTGTAGATGGTGTCCAGTTCTGCTGGCCGAACTGTTCGCCAAACTGGCAAATTCTGGCGTAGACTTTTTTCAGGCCCCGGTTCTCGGCAAACGCCATCGGGCCGCCGCGATAGGCTGGAAAGCCGTAGCCAAAGATATAAACCACGTCGATATCGCTGGAGCGCTGGGCAATACCTTCTTCCAGAATGTTAAAGCCTTCATTGATCAGCGCCAGGGTCAGTCGGTCAAGAATTTCGTCGTCGCTGATCTCTCTTCGAACGACACCCTGTTTTGTGGCTTCTTCTTCTATTACCCGAATGATGGTTTCATCAGAACTCCGGGCCCGTGAAGCGGGATCATACTGGTAGTAACCGGCCCCGGTTTTTTGCCCCAGCCTGCCCATTGCCACCAGTCGGTCAGCAATGCAGTAGGATTTGGGATCGCCTTTTTCCTCGTCGGACAATCCCTGGCGGGCCTTATAGCCGATGTCGATACCGGCCAGATCACCAACAGCCAGTGGCCCCATGGCCATGCCCCAGTTCTCCATGACCCGGTCGATCTGTTCCGGGGTTGCCCCTTCGATCAGGCATAATTGCGCTTCTCTGGCATAGGGGCGCAGCATCCGGTTGCCAATAAAGCCGTAACAGACACGGGAAAGTACCGGCACTTTGTTAATCTGTTTGGCAATGTCCATGGCGGTTGCCAGCACCTCGTCCGAGGTCTTGTCGCCCCGCACCACCTCCAGCAATTTCATTACATTTGCCGGGCTGAAGAAGTGCAGTCCAATCACGTCTTGTGGACGACGGGTAACGGCGGCTATGGCATCGATATCCTGATAGGAGGTGTTGGAGGCAAGAATAGCGCCGGGCTTGCACACGGCATCAAGCTGTTTGAAAACGGTTTGTTTGATGGCAAGATCTTCAAATACCGCTTCGATAACCAGGTCCACTTCCGCCAGGTCGTCATAAGAGGTTGTGCCACGGATCATCCCGAGCCGTTTTTCTGCTTCGGCCCCGGAGAGCTTGCCTTTATTAACGGTGACACCGTAGTTGTTGGCAATAATATCCTTACCACGTTGCAGGGCTTGTTCATCAATCTCCAGAAGAGTGACGGGAATACCCGCATTGGCAAAGTTCATGGCGATCCCGCCACCCATGGTGCCACCACCGATAATGCCCACCGATTGAATCGCTTTAGCCCGGGTTTCTTTCGACAGGCCATTAATTTTTGCAGCTTTGCGCTCGGCAAAAAACAGGTGTCGTAATCCCTGTGACTCCGGCGACAGAAGACACTCAACGAACAGTTTCCGTTCAAGCTCCAGCCCCTTGTTGATGGGCTGGTTAACGGCAGCTTCAACACAGGCGACGATTTTTTGTGGCGCAATCTGCCCCCGGGCACGTTTGGCCAGCCTGGCCCGGTAGGCATCAAATAGGCCCGGCTCTATTTGGGCAGGGGCAATGGTTATTTCGCCCACCCGCCGGACTTCCGGTTTGTCAGCCAGCAGGGTGTTGGCAAACTCGATGGCACCGGTCAGCAGGTCGCCCTCAACCAATGCATCGAGCAGCCCGATACTTTGCGCCCTGGCCGCTTTCATGGGCTGACCTGACGTTATCAGATCCAGTGCGTTTTTTACCCCGGCCAGACGGGGAGCCCGCTGTGTGCCCCCTGCGCCAGGCAGCAAACCCAGTTTGACTTCCGGTAGACCTACTTTGGCAGAAGGAACTGCAATGCGGTAATGACAGGCCAGGGCGACTTCAAATCCGCCACCAAGCGCTGTGCCATGGATGGCGGCAATCACCGGTTTGGCCGATGCCTCAATCAAATTGACCACATCCGGCAGCGATGGCTCCATGGGCATTTTGCCAAACTCGGAAATATCGGCACCGGCCATAAAGGTGCGCCCTGTGCAGATGATAATTAACAGTTCTGAGTCATCGTGCTGAGCCTTCTCAATGGTGCCTTTCAGGCCTTCACGTACAGGCTGGGAAAGGGCGTTGACCGGTGGGTTATTGATGGTGATAACACCAATTTTGTTCTGCAAATCATAGGTGACAGTCATAATTTCATTCTTATTGTGATAAAAAACGTAAGTGCATCAAACTCTCTCGATGACTACCGCAATGCCCTGGCCGATACCGATACACATGGTCGCCAAAGCGTACCGTCCGCCCGTGCGTTCCAATTGACGCAGCGCACTGAGCACGATTCTTGCGCCACTGGCACCCAGCGGGTGGCCAATGGCGATGGCACCACCATTGGGGTTGACACGGGAATCGTTGAAGTCAATCTCCAGAAGCTTCAGGCAGCCCAGTGCCTGGGTTGCGAAGGCTTCGTTAAATTCCAGCACATCCATATCGGCCATGGTCAGACCTGCTCTTGCCAGGGCTTTGCGTGACGCTGGCACCGGGCCAAGCCCCATGACCCGTGGCTCAACACCGGCAATCGCACCGGCAAGAATCCGTGCGCGGGGCCTGATGCCGGCCTTCTCCCCGGCCTGTTGACTGCCAATGATCAGTGCTGATGCACCGTCGTTTATACCGGAAGCGTTACCTGCACTAACCACACCGCCTTGAAACAGAGGACGCAAATTTTGCAGTGCCTGTATCTCTGTACCAGGGCGTGGATGTTCATCAAGACTAACGACAACTGGCGGTTTCTTGCGTCCTTGTGGTGCTTCTACCGGAATAATTTCATCGACAAAATAACCGGCTGAGCGGGCGGCTTCATATTTAGCCTGTGACGCAGCTGCAAAAATATCACTCTCTTCACGGCTGATGCCAAGGTCGGATGCAATGTTGTCAGCGGTTTCCGGCATGCTGTGGCCGCCAAACTGATCGACAATTTTCGGATTGGTGAATCGGGCTCCCATGGTGGTATCAGCCAATACCTGACCACGGTCAAACGCTGATGCTGCCTTGGAGAGCACCATCGGGGCCCGGCTCATGGATTCAACGCCGCAGGCAATGAATAACTCACCCTCATTGCAGCGAACAGCCCTGGCGGCATCCAGTGTTGAGGCCAGGCTTGAACCACACAATCGGTTAACCGTAATGCCACCGGTTGCCATGGGAAGGCCAGCCAGCAAACCGGCAAAGCGGGCAACATTCCGGCTGTCTTCACCGGCCTGGTTGGTGCTGCCTGCGATAACGTCTTCGTATTGATTCAGGTCGAAAGCATTGCGCTGAATGAGAGCCTTGATAATGTCACCCAACAGGTCATCCGGACGGATAGAGGAGAGCGCCCCGCCGTGTCGGCCGAAAGGACTACGACCACCGTCGTAGATATAGGCATCGGACATGTTATCATTTCCTTCTTATTGTTCTGCTATGCGGAATTTGATTTTAAATATATTGATTTTGATTTTGTTAATCAATACCGGGTTTTATCAATTTTCAGTGACTGCTGACGTTGAGCCGTTTTAAGTTGTGGGTCTTGAATTGCTCGGTGGATACCTTTCCAGGGTGGGGATATCCCATAACTTATGCCATTTGAGCTTGTTTCAGAATCCCCTGTAGTGAAAGTCCGTAACGGGATAGCAATCGGTCTGATTGGTGAAAGATTGACATATAGTTATAATCAAATTTTTCTTTAGACTCCCTCAGGATAATATGACGACTTCTCTTTCCGGAACTGCAAAGACAGAATTTAACAAGCTGCAAAAAAGGTTGCGCCGCCACGCAGGTCAGGCTATTGAAGAGTTCAATATGATCGAGGATGGCGACAAAGTGATGGTCTGTTTATCCGGTGGCGCTGATAGCTACACGATGCTTCATATTTTGCAGAGTCTCCAGAAAAGTGCACCGATAACCTTTGATTTAGTGGCGGTGAATCTGGATCAGAAACAACCGGGCTTTCCTGAGCATATTCTGCCGGAATACCTTGATGGCCTGAATGTTCCTTATCATATTATCAACAGGGACACCTATTCGGTGGTTAAGTCGAAGATACCGGAGGGTAAAACAACCTGTGGTTTATGCTCGCGCTTGCGCCGTGGCACTTTGTACGCCTTTGCCGAAGATATCGGAGCAACCAAAATTGCCCTTGGCCACCATAAGGATGACATTGTAGAGACCATGTTTCTTAATATGTTTTATGGCTCCCGGATGGCCGCCATGCCACCCAAGTTACTATCAGACGATGGGCGGAACGTGGTGATTCGCCCTTTGGCTTATTGCCGCGAGAAGGATATCAAACGGTTCGCTGAACAAATGGCGTTCCCGATTATTCCATGCAACCTGTGTGGCTCACAAAAGAACCTGCAGCGTCAGAATATCAAAGCCATGCTGGCTGAGTGGGAAAAAAAGAACCCGAGCAGGATCGAGTCAATTTTTACGGCTATGCAGAATATAGCGCCATCCCAGATGGCTGATACTGAGCTGTTCAATTTTAAGGATCTTAAAATGGATCGTTCTGGCGAGCGCAAGTCCTATGAGCATGAGGACAATCAAACGATCTTTTCAGGGAATATTCCTGATCCAATGGATACCGATAATGACATGGTAAAAATTATTAGTATTTAATCCCCCGTCAGCCATTGTCCGGGAGGCTGTGCAGCCTGACTATGCGAGCGTTCAATTCAGATCAGATTGCGAAGGTGCGCCAATGGCAGGCAAGACAGCTTCTCCGCTGCCGTTCAGGAACCAGTCCACAATTTTTCTGTCAATAGTGTTTGTTCATGAAATCACCGGTTGTTCATGAAATCAACCGGGTACACGGTGGCCTGAATACTGATGGAAAATTCAATTTCTCCAGTTTCCAACCCGACAAGGCAACCATTAAACGATGTCTGTCCGATTTGTCTGGTTGGATTGTTTGGACACAACAGGGTAATGATTACCCCTTGCCGCCATCGCTATCACGAGCAATGTGTGACCCCCTGGCTTGACAGCAGACAGTTGTCCAGACGAACTTGCCCGGTCTGTCTTGATTGTGCAGTGCCACTGATGCGAGAGGGTGGAGCGAAGCTCTATGAGCGCTCAGCGTACAGCGAGTCAATGCCCCTGAGTTGCTGTCGCTCCGGAAACCTGGCACAGCTTCAGCAGTTGCTGAGCCTGGACCCGAGTGTTGTCTTTGCCCTGTTTCGTACCGGTGACACAGGCCATCATGTCCGTCTGCTGTATATGGCCGCCAGCAGTGGGCAAATTGGTTGCGTCAGGGCTTTGGTGGCAGCGGGGGCGGCGCTGGATGTCGTGGCCATCCATGACGGCATGACCGCACTGCACATTGCCCTGGTCAATGGCCACCTTGATGTGGTTAATTTTCTGATTCAGTCCGGTGCGGGTCTCAACATGGCTAACCGGGATGGTAATGCAGCCCTTCACCTGGCCGCCAGGCTGGAAGACGGTAAGTTTGCCGAAGCATTGGTTCTGGGAGGGGCAAACCCTGCCATCAGGGACAGCGATGACCGAACGCCACTGCATATTGCTGCCCTGGAAGGTCGTTGTGAGTGTGTCAGGATACTGGCCCGGAACCCGGGCATTATAGATACCGTGGACAGCCGTGGCAGAACCCCTCTGATTCTGGCGACCAAGGCCGGCCACAGGGCGGTTATGGATATTCTCATCAGCAATGGGTGTAACATGACCATAGCCAGCCGTCATGGCCGGGTGGCAGTTCACCATGCAGCCACCGGTGGTCATGGCCAATGCCTGCAATTACTGGCCGATAAAGGTGCGGACCTTGACGCAGTGACCCCCGTTGGCAGAACGGCGATACATTACGCGGCCCTGCGAAACCACAGCGAGTGTCTGGAAATCCTGATTGATAACAGAGCCAGTGCTGAGGCGTTTGTCAATTGTGGCTGGAATGCCCTGCACCTTGCTGCTTATCATGGGCACCTTGAAAGCGTGCAAACCCTGATCCGCAGGGGTGCCAATATCCAGGCCTTTACCAACGGCGATAGCGTTGTGACAGCGCTGCACATAGCCACCAGACGCAACCATCTTGAGTGCGTCAGGGCCATCGTTGAGGCTAACGTGGATTTTTCGGCAAGGGACTCGGCTGGCAACACGGTGTTACACGACGCCGTCATCAACGGCAGGTATGTGTGCCTGCGTCTGTTTATTCGCTCCGGTGCCGATCCTGACATGACCAACGCTGAGGGTAAGACCGCACTGCATCTGGCTGTGCTTAAACACCGTTGCAATAGCCTGAAAGCCCTGATCCAGGCGGGTGCTCAGCTTGATATTAAAGACAATTCCGGTTGCACGGCCATGCACTATGCCGTTGATATGTCCTTTATTCATTTCTCCTTTGATGCTTCCCTCAATCTGCTGATCCGGGCGAACGCGGCCCTGAATATTCCCGACCACAACGGCAATACCGTTCTGCATATGGCGGCATTCAATGGCAACCTGAAAGTTGTCAGGATGCTGTTGAATGCCGGGGCAGATCATCGGGTGAGAAACGCACGTGGCAGGACTCCCCTGGTACTTGCCAGACAGCTCAATCACACATCCTGCATAGCATGGCTGAAACGACTGCCTTATGTGTTGTAATGCCTGGTTATCGACCACTCAGCCTGTTCACATCAAACTCATTGAATTGATGTGCCAGGTGGGAAAATGTTTTTCCGGATTGAAACTGAATATTACGTTTACGGTATCAATGATCTACTATTTGAATTCATGATTTTGGAAAGAATCAGTACGCCGCAGGTTTTTAATTAATACCTTATCCGTTTTTGTGAGTAGGGATAAGGTTCGTCGGCGTTGTTTTATGGTAAAGAGTGACCTTTTGATACAACCATTCTTTATAGAATAAACAGCAGGATTCTACAGTATTTGTGTGCAGGGGTAGCAAAATGACAGATCATGATAAGTGGCAGAAATGGTTGATGGCTCGCAGGGATGAGCTGAATACGCGTCTGGGTAAAATTAAAAAGGATGCTTCCCGAAAAAACAGTGCAGACTGGTCTGAGCAGGCGCAGGAACGGGAGAATGATGAGGTTATTGATGCACTGGGTAACGAGGCGGTGATTGAACTGGGTAAAATTAACCGCGCCCTTGATCGTATAAATGAGGGCGATTACGGTTTCTGCCTGTCCTGCGGTAAGGAAATTCCGGTTCAGCGCCTTGAGGTCATGCCTTATGCTGACCTTTGTGTTCAATGTGCTGAGGCTAAGGGGTTATAGGGGAGCATCATCAAGCCGTTAAGGGAGCAGCCAGACTGAATCCTGTCATGCCGGTTTGGCAGCAGCCTGGTTAAAGTACGTTGACTCCTCTGTGGAGCAGCCTGATTCAATAATCATCTTTTGATAGCTTTCGCAGAAGCTCTGGATTGTTCCGGGGTTTCTGCTGTGGAAGTGCTTTTGCCATAACCTGGCCATGGCGGTGATGTCTTCTTTATCAATATCTTCGATCTGAATACCGCAGCGGTGATAGATAAGCCAGGCAATGGCGGTGGCGTAAACCAGGTTGGTCGCCAGTTCATGATGGGGGTGGGAAAGAAACTCCCGCTGGCTGGCCAGTCCCCGAACTTTGCTGGATAAGTCAGCGTCTGGGGCCAGGAACAGGTCCCAGATATTGCGGTGCATGCGAGGAGAAATCTGATAAATACCGAGCGCCTGGTGATTGGCCTGTTTCAGATGAAAACCAAGCCCGGATTCTCTGGCTGCGGTACCAAGCAGCAGGTTCTCAGCAGTTGGGCTCCACATGCCCAGATGCTTGAGTGCGGGGCGAACAACATAGTGCCTTAGTTCCTTGGCGCATATTCCCATTTGCAAAGTCCTTTTTCCGGGTAGGACCCGGTTCGTGCGTCCTGTAACTGCGGGCGGGGCTCTCAGATCCAGACATTAACTTTGGATCTAAGAGACATATCGTATCATCCCTGAAATTCTGAACTGAGGGTGGTTTTACTCACCGGCAAAATTGCACAGGGCATAGGTTGGAATGCCCGCCGCATTGAGTCTGTCAGCACCCTTGAGGTCTGGCAGATTGATGATAGCTGCAGCTTCCAGTGTGTTGGCACCTGCTTGTCGGATCAGCTGATCGGCAGCCAGCAGTGTGCCTCCGGTGGCGATAAGGTCATCCATCAGCAGAATTTTTTCACCGGCCTTAATTGTGTCTTCATGCATTTCCAGTACGGCCTTGCCATATTCAAGGTCATACTCGACATTGAGGGTTTTGCCGGGCAGTTTGCCTTTCTTGCGAAACAGTACCAGCGGCTTGTTCATGATATAGGACAGTGTCGAGCCAAGCAGGAAACCGCGGGCATCAAGAGCGCCAATGCGATCAAAAGTCTGGTTCTCATAACGCTGAACCATGACATCCACGGCCTTACGCCAGGCTTCCGGGTTTTCAAACAGTGTGGTGATATCCCGAAACAGGATGCCTTCATGGGGCCAGTCCGCGATGGTTCTGATTTGTGTTCGCAGATATTCCTGAACGGATGAACATTCGTTTGTATGCATGGGAGAGTGCATGCCGCTATCAGTCAATGGATAAAAAGGAAGAAGCCCCCTCATAGGGTAGCTTCTTTAGAGGATAAAGTCAGGGATCGGTAGCAATCGGGTTGGGTTCCAGGGTTTTTCCCCCGGCCAGGGCACAGAGTTCAACCGAATTTCGAATTTCGATTTCCTTGCCCACGGCGGAGATCAGGCCGTTTTTCTGGAATCGGGTAAATACACGACTAACCGTTTCTACCGCCAGGCCCAGGTAGTTCCCCATCTCATTTCTCGACATGGACAGTCGGAACGACTGGGAAGAAAAGCCCCGGCGACGAAAACGGCTGGCCAGGTTAATCAGGAATGTGGCAATGCGTTCATCGGCGTTTTTCTTGGACAGCAGCATCATCATTTGCTGGTCTTCACGGATACGTTTGCTCATCAGGCGCATCAGATGTCGGCGAAGTTCCGGGAATTGATCGGAAAGGGTTTCCAGTTGCTCAAAAGGAATCTCACAGATCATGGTGGTTTCCATCGCCTGGGCCGACACCGGATAGGTGTCCGTATCCATACCGCTCAGGCCAAGAATTTCGCTGGGCAGGTAAAATCCGGTGATTTGTTCCTCACCTTCATTGGTCGCTGTGTAGGTTTTGAGAGCCCCTGAGCGAACAGCAAAGACACTGGTAAAGGGGTCACCCTCAAGAAACAGGTGTTCGCCTTTTTTCAAAGGACGCCCACGCTTGATAATGTGATCCAGCTGATCGATATCCTTAATGCTCAGTGCCAGTGGCAGGCACAGTGAGCTGAGGCTGCAGTCTCTGCAGGCCACATGGCTCGGCTGTCGGACGTTGGGCTTTGACGTCATTGAGAGGCCTCAAAGTCGTATTGGCGAAATTCGACACTGTTTATGGAAACCAGGTTTACGGAAAACCAAGTGTATGGAAAGTACTACCGGAGTGTAAATCAGGTATGTACGCAACCGGGCAGACCTAAAGTAGGGGTTTGGTGCTGCTTCAGCAATGCGTCATAAACTGCGGTTGTTCCGGTGGGCTTTCATCTGCCGTGTCGTCTATCCAGCTCAGGGCTGACCCTGATCATGGTATGGTCATGGCTCCTGGTGGTTGTGTGTCTTTATCCCAGGAAAATCAATCTGACATTGTCTTATGTCACAGGATTAAATTTTCTTTCGTGGTATTTGACTGACCTGGCAGATTTTGCACTTATGCTTTAAGTAAATCAATGTGAGAGTGATGACAAATAGTAGTCAGTTTCAGTTTTTTTCTGGTAGGCAGCCTCCTGGCAGAGAGTTTTCAGCACTGTGCGTGATGATCAGGCAGTTTCGGTGGTGGCAGGAGAGAGCTCCAGAGCTTTGTTATCGTTCCGGAGTGTACAGCTATTCAGATAACCTTTGAGTAGAGAGGCTTTTCTTTCATCTCAGGTTGATTGAGGTAGTGGTCGAACTGCATACAGATGTTACGGATCAGCAGCGTTCCCTTCGGCAGTACTTCCAGCAAGCCATCGCTATTGAGACTGACCAGGCCGTCTGCCCTCATCGGCTCCAGCCTTGCCAGCTCATCCCGGAAGTAGTCTCTGAATTGAATACCAAACTGCGCTTCAATATCGCTGAAGTTCAATTTGAAGTGGCAGATCAGCCGGGTAATCACTGCCTGGCGGACTTTGTCATCATCCGTCATCTTCAGGCCGCGTACCATTGGCAACTGCTGTTCATTGATCATTGAGTAATACCGGGCTTCATCGGTGCTGTTCTGAACATAAGTGTCGCCTACCTGGCTGATGGCAGACACACCCATGCCGATCAGGTCGCAGTGGCCATGGGTGGTATAACCCTGGAAATTCCGGTGCAGCGTGCCTTCTTCCCGGGCAATGGCCAGTTCATCGTCTGGCAGGGCAAAGTGATCCATACCGATGTAGATGTAGCCCTGATCCAGCAGCTTTTCCGTGGCCTGATGGAGAATGTCCAGCTTCATTTCCGGCGCAGGCAGATCCTGCTCATTGATTCGGCGCTGTGGCTTGAAGCGGTGGGGCAGGTGGGCGTAGTTAAACAGGGATAGCCTGTCCGGAGCCATATCAACCACTCGATCAATGGTTTCCATAAAACTGTTGGTGGTCTGGAAAGGCAGGCCGTATATCAGGTCCATATGTACCGAGCGGAATGCCATGACCCTGGAAGCATCAAGAATGGATTGAATCATGCTTTCAGGTTGTACCCGGTTAACGGCTTGCTGCACTTTGGGGTTCAGGTCCTGAACGCCCATGCTGATCCGGTTGAAGCCGAGGTCCCTCAGGGTGCCCATCATGGGCCAGTCTACTTCCCTGGGATCCAGTTCAATGGAGTAGTCTGCGGTATCGCTTTGGGTTAGTTGGAAGTGCTGGCGGATATGGCCCATCAGATCCGTCATCTGATCTCTGCTCAGAAAGGTCGGTGTGCCACCGCCAAAGTGGAGTTGTTCAACCCGCTGTTCCTGACTGTAGAGTGCTGCCTGCATCTCTATTTCACGAAACAGGTATTCCAGATAACTATTGGCGCGCCCACGGTGTTTGGTCACAATTTTATTGCAGGCGCAGTAATAACAGACATGGGAGCAGAACGGGATATGAAAGTAGAGTGACAGGGGCTTGATGGCCCTGGCACTGGACTGGGCATTGTGATGATATTTCTCAATATCAAAGCTGCCATCAAACTGCACCGCAGTGGGATAGGAGGTATAACGCGGGCCTGAGTGGTTGTATCGGTGAATCAGGTCTTTATCCCAAACTGGTGCAGTATTCATTATTGCTCTCGGTAATCTTCATGTCTTATTAGTCAGTGTGTTCGCCTTCTGGTCGGTCTTTTGGTGCCGGAAAGGGTAAGGCAAAAACAGTCTGTATTACGTCATGATGTTTTTGGCTAGTTTAGAGAGATTTTCAAGGTTGTTCTTTGATCGGTGTCAATAGGTATGAACCGAACCGATGTGTCTTTGTGGTTCGTCTTTGGGGCCTGTGATGAGGATTGTGTCCAACGTGGCGTGAAGTTGTTGAGGTTGCCTATTGTATCTGCCATCTGGTTATTAATCGAGCAAATAATGCCCTGGCTTGAAGGGTTATGCTGAAAAGGGTCTGATTGATAGTGATTGGTGGGTTCATTGAATGTGCTATTTTTTCAGCTAAATCATAAAAATTCGCAAATGTGTCCTGGTCACTGATCAGACAGGAGGAGTCATTATGGGTGCGGACATACATATGTATGCTGAATTTAGAAATAGCGCCGGGCAATGGGAAGAAATCCCGGGTTACGAACCTTTTGCAGATCGCAATAGACATGTCTTTTCATTTTTTTCCGAGGGTTTTGTCAGAAGCGATTATGACTGGGGCTTCTGGCATGTTACTCCGTATCCCATTATTGACGAGGCTCGCGGGCTGCCCGGAGATGTCAGTCTTTCCATCAAGGCCAAGTCTGATGAATGGGGAACGGGTGGATCTGGTCACTCCTGGCTGTCTGTTGATGAATTGGTTTCTTACGACTATAACAAGCCTTTAAGAGAAAGGGGTGTTGATGTTCCCGAAGAGTTTGTCAAGCTTACGATCAGGAAATCGTTGGGGGAAAAGTATTTTTTGGAGTTGGCTGAGTTGCAGAAGCAAAAAGCGGAGCGCCTCGTCTTTTGGTTTGATTTCTGATTCATAAAGAGCCTCCTAGTACATGGTTTCAATGAGTTTGACGGGTTGTCGTGCCTCCGCACTCCGTTCGTCCTGAGCTTGTCGAAGGGCGGAAACTCCGGACTCTGATAGATCGTGCCAAGCACCCTTCGACTCCGCTCAGGGTGAACGGAGATCGTACACGTCAAACTCATTGAAACCATGTACTAGGGGGCAGAACTTTTTTTTCCTTTTATCACATATGGTGATGGTGCAGCACGGACATCAACCACCTCTGGTGCGCGCCAGGCATAGACCACAAGCCAAAAAGGATAATCAGCAACCCCGCCAGGTTGCGGGTGATACTGGCTTGGATAATGCTGCTGAGCTGTCTTGAGAACGCACCAAGCAGGAACACTGAGGGTATGGTACCGATACCAAATGAAGCCATTAACAGCGCACCCTGTACCGGATGTCCCTGGCTGGCGCTCCAGGCCAGGGTGCTATAAACCAGGCCACAGGGTAACCACCCCCAGAGCATGCCAATAGCGAGGGCATTGGGAAAATTTTTGATGGGCAGCAGTGCTTTGGCCCTGGGCTGGATATGTTGCCAGAGTTTATCTCCGATCTTTTCCAGATGTGTCAGACCACGCCACCAACCGGTCAGATAAAGCCCCATGGCGATCAGCATAATGGCCGCTAAATAGCGCAGTCCCACCTTGACTTCCGGGCTGATACCGCCCAGGTACCAGCCAATGCTGGCCAGAAGGAGACCAGCGATGGCGTAGCTGGTAATCCGTCCGAGATGATAGGTCAGCATCAGCCAGAAGATCTGTGCACGGGACTTGCCTGCCAGAGAGAGGCTAAGGGCGGAAGTAATGCCGCCACACATGCCGATACAGTGGGCACTGCCCAGTATGCCCAGGGTTAATGCGGAAAGTAACGTGGGAACTTCATTCATGGTCATGTGAATTAGCTTTCGGTATCTGTTGAGGCTCATCAAAAAGAATGCTGTGAGCTGGCCCTTCAAGGTCGTCAAACTGACCGTCGTCTACTGCCCAGAAGAAGAGTTTGATCGCTACAGCGATCAGGATCAGGGCCAGAGGGATCAGAATAATCAGGCTTTCCATGGTCAGGCAGCTCCTCTGGGTTCAAGGTGGGCGTAGACTTCTTCTGACTCGGTCGGTGCTTTGGTCAGTTTTCCCGGGCGGTTCAGTCGCAGGGCATTGGCCACCACGATCAGTGAGCTGAGCGCCATGCCGGTAGCGGCCATCCATGGGGCAATCATGCCTGCTGCGGCCAGGGGCAGGGCGGCAAGGTTGTAGCCAAGGGACCATGCCAGGTTTTGCCGGATAATTTTTCGGGTTCTTACGGTCAGGTTAAAGGCATCGGCCAGTCGCTCAAGGTTGCCGGAAATCAATACGGCATCTGCACTGGTGCGGGCCAGGTCTGAGGCATTACCCATGGCCATGGAGATATCCGCCCCCGCTAAAACAGGAACATCATTGATGCCATCACCGACCATCAAGACTTTGTGCCCCTGACTCTGCAGCGTCTGGATATAGTGCAACTTGTCATCCGGACTGCTTTCAGACTTCCATTGCCGTATACCCAGGGATTCAGCAGTTGCCGCCACCACCGGCCCGGCATCACCACTGAGCAAGGTTACGGTTTTGCCCATCCGGTGCAGCCGTTGGATTGTGTGGGCGGCCTCAGGGCGCAGGCTGTCGGTAATCCTGAACCAGCAGAGCGGTTGCCAGAGTTCCTGGTCAGTACTTCCTGACATCAGCAACCATTGCCCATCCTGTTCTGGCGTTGCTACATTGCCGGATGGGCAGGCAAAGTCAGGCCGCCCGATACGATAAAGGCGGTTACCAATGGTGCCTTCTATCCCCTGGCCAAGATGGTTTTTCACCTCGTGAGCCTGCTCATGCAGTGACTCAACGGTGTAGAAAAAGGCTCTGGCGATAGGGTGTTCAGAGTGTGCTTCCAGGGCTGCTGCCCGCTGAAGCAACGCTTCTTTTGAACTGTTGCCGTTATCTAGAGGAACCGGAACCACCTGGCTTAACGACAGTTCCCCTTTGGTTAAGGTGCCGGTTTTATCAAAGATCACATGGTCGATGGTTTTCAGGCCTTCCAGAACATGACCACGGGTCACCAGCAGACCAAGGCGGTGCAGATAGCCGGTAGCCGCAGTCAGGGCAGCGGGTGTGGCCAGGGACAGGGCGCAGGGGCAAGTCACCACCAGAACCGACAGGGTAATCCAGAACGCGTCTTGCGGAGCAATGCCGGACCAACCCCAGTACACACAAATGGCGACCAGCAAAACACAGGCAACAAACCAGCCGGCCACCTTATCGGCAATTTTCGCGATGGCGGGCTTATCCTGCTGTGCCCGTTGCAGCAGTTGGATAATGCCGGCTACCCGGGTCTCTTCGCCCACTTTGCTCACCTTAAGCTCAATGGGATGGTCCACATTGATACTGCTGCACAGCAGTGTGTCACCGGGCTGCTTTTCGATCGGCAGGTACTCTCCGGTCAGCATGGCTTCATTAACGCTGGTGGAGCCACTGATCAGAATACCATCTGCGGGAATGGCATCACCGGGAAGAATTCTAACTTTGTCGTCTGGTTGCAGATCGGCCACCGGGACGCGCTGATAGTGACCATTGACTTCTTTCAGGCAGCTGGGCGGCAGTAAATTGGTCAGCGCCCGTGCAGCCCTGGCGGTTGCATGGCGGGCACGAAGCTCAAGGTAGCGGCCGGTCAGCAGGAAGAAGGTAAACATGGAAACGGAGTCGTAGTAGACTTCGCCGCCGGAGCCGTTCGAGAGAAAGTAAACTGAGAAGGTTGCCCACAGGCTGGCCAGATAGGCACCACCTATGGCAATGGATACCGGGACATCCATGCCGAGATGCCGTATTTTGATGTCCCGCCAGGCCGCCTTGAAGAAGGGCGCTGCCGAGTACAACACCACAGGCGTGGCAATCAAGGCGCTGAAGATCCGGATCAGGTCCCGGTAAATGTCCGGCATATCATCACTGATGGCACCGGAATAGAGGGCGATGGCATACATCATCACCTGCATGGCACCAATACCGGCAACGGCAAGCCGTCGTATAAAAGTCCGGTTTTCGTTTTTCAGCAGGGCTTCCTGCTGGTCAGCACGCCAGGGAAACGCCTTGTAACCGATTTTGTGAATTTCCAGCAGAATGGTACTTAAGAGGATCTCGCTGTTATGCCAGGTGATCTGTGCCTCATGGGTGCTGAGGTTAACACTGACCCGGTCAACACCCGCCAGTGCTTCCAGATGGTTTTCCAATAGCCAGATACAGGCGGCACAGGTGATGCCGTCTATCAGCAGACTGGCAGTGAGGGGGGGTTCCTGGCTTTGGGAATCAGACCCTGCTGGTCTGACAAAATCCTTTTGCACCTCTGCACGGTCATAGATCAGCAGCTCTTCCTGCAATCGCTGATTCAGGTCAGTGACCTGGTTGGCGCTTTCGGTCCGGTGCCGGTAATAATTCTCCAGACCGCCGGCCACAATGGCCTCGGTCACTGCCTTGCAGCCCGGGCAGCACATGGGCTGCGGTGCTCCTTCAACGTCTGCAAAAAATACCACCGGCTCGCTGACCGGCAGAGTGCAATGAAAGCAACGGGTCTCGGTCATCAGGCATCCGGGTTTTTCAGGGTAATTGGGGTTCCCGGTGAGACCACGGCCTCCAGGGTGATCTTCCAGCCAGTCTCATAGCCTACTTCCGGAATCAGCTCATCCAGAGTTTCCAGTTGCAGGTAGTAACGACCGGCAACCAGGGCGTCCAGCTGGCCGACATAAATTGGGTTTTGCCCGGGCTGTGCAGCCCCTGCGTTAGCAGCTGATTTTGCGCTGATGCCAAAGGAGCGGGTCAGCACAATGGTTCTGTCTTTGTCTTTAAACACCGGAGAAAGAAAGCTGAGTTTAAGCTGCCCGGGCCACATCTCCGGATTCCCCTGCATCGTCACCCGGACTTCGCCGATCAGTTCATCAATGGTCAGTGTACCGGCAACGGCCAGGCTTCGGGCATTTTCAATCCGGGTCATGTCCTGGTTGATGGTTTTGCCGTTTTTGTAATAGTCATCAATCACCACGCTGTCCTGGTGGGTAAAGGCGGTGTAGACCTGAAAGCCGCCCCAGGCAAAGGTGACCAGCAAAATACCCACGATGTACCAGGCCCAGGGTTCCCGGTACCAGGGGGTAAAAGGTTCCCTGTTGGTGGCAGGCTGGCCTCCTGTCGGGTTATCTCTGCTGGTTGTAGACTGTGTCATGGTTCAGGGTTTCCTCTCTGGTCCGGGCACCATAAATCGGCTTTCAGCGGAAATGGCTTCCAGCCCGGGCTGGCTGGAACTGATGCTGAAGCGAACCGGCCGTGTGCTGGGGGCCCCATCAATCAATGGCGCGATAACCCTGATGATTTCCTGCTGCACACTGCCCGGCTCTACCACAATGGCGGTTCTGCCCGCTATTTTCAGATTCTCGATACCAGCCACCCGTATTTTGATGTGATGGGGTTGCTGGTCTTTGTTAGCGACTTTCAGTGTGTAGATATTTTCTACCTGGTCATCATTGATGACCCGGAAAAGGACATTTCTATCCCTGAGTACTTCCAGCTCCAGCGGAACTCGATGGCCAACGCTGAAGATAAACAGGCAGATCATGATAAACAGCGCTGAACTATACCCGATCAGTCGGGGACGAAGCCAATGGGTCTTCTGGCCGGCAAGTTCGTTGTCGGTGGTGTAGCGGATCAGGCCTTTGTCGTAGCCCATTTTGTCCATAATGGTGTCGCAGGCATCGATACAGGCGGCACAGCCGATGCACTGATATTGCAGACCATCACGGATATCGATACCGGTAGGGCAGACCTGCACGCAGACACTGCAGTCCACACAGTCCCCCAGCCCCATGGTTTTGTGATCAGCGCTTTTCTTGCGCGGGCCACGTTGTTCACCGCGATGTTTGTCGTAAGCAACCACCAAGGTGTCGTTATCGAACATAACGCTCTGAAAACGGGCGTAGGGGCACATGTAAATACAAACCTGCTCCCGCAGGTAACCCGCATTGCCATAGGTTGCCAGGGTGAAGAAGCCGAGCCAGAAAATACCCCAGGGGGAAACATCGAAGGTGGCCAGGTCCAGCACCAGTTGCCGGATGGGAATAAAGTAGCCGACAAAGGTGAGCGCCGTAGCAAAAGCGATACTCAGCCAGAGCGTGTGTTTGGCACTTTTGCGCAGAAATTTCCCGAGGGACATGGGTTCTTTGTCCATCTTCATCCTGCGGTTGCGTTCACCTTCCGTGATGCGTTCTGCCCACATAAATACCCAGGTGAAGACGCTCTGGGGGCAGGTGTAGCCGCACCAGATTCGTCCGGCAAACACCGTCAGTGCAAACAGGCCAAAGGCGCAGATAATCAGTAGCCAGGACAGCAGGATAAAATCCTGGGGCCAGTAGGTGGTGCCAAAGATATGAAACTGCCGGGCGGGCAGGTCAAAGAGCACAGCCTGACGGCCATTCAGGTTGATCCAGCAGGTGCCAAAAAAAAGCAGGAAGAGAAATGTACCACCAGCCAGACGAAGCGTGCGGAAGTGGCCCGAAAAGCTTCTGGTGTAAATCTTTTCAGGCTTCTGATACAGGTCGATCAGTTCCGGTTCCTGGTTGGCATTGTCTGTGTTCATAGAGCCCAAATATACCGTTAAGGTTTTATTGGAACCACAAAGTCACAAAGGCACAAAGTTTTTCTAGGCTTGCCTGAGCTAGGCTTAGCAAAAAAAGCTTCCTTTGTGTCTTTGTGCCTTTGTGGTTCATAGCTTTTTGCCCCTGCGCCTGGGCTGATCATTCAGCCTTGTGGGTCAGGCTGTAAACGTAAGCCGTCACCAGATGAACCTTCTCTTCACCAAGAATATCGTTCCAGGGTGGCATAACGCCGTTTCGTCCCTTGCGGATGGTGTATTCCACTTGCGCCTGACTTGATCCGTACAACCAGATATTGTTGGTCAGGTTCGGAGCGCCCAGGGCATGGTTACCGGTACCATCGGCGTTATGACAAACGGCACACGTCGTACTGAAGATCTTTTCGCCAGCGGCCAGGTCCGCTTCGCTGGCACCACTATCAATACCAGACAGTTCACGGGTATAGCTGGCAACCTGCTTCACACCGGTATCACCGATCACAGCACCCCAGGCGGGCATTTGCCCCTGGCGACCGTGGGCAATGGTGGCCTTGATGGCGTCCGGAGTGCCACCGTAGAGCCAGTCGTTGTCAGTGAGATTCGGGAAACCGAAGTTACCACCGGCATCCATACCGTGGCAGAGGGCACAGTTGTTGATATAGACCCGCTCACCCATTTTCAGAGCCCTTGGGTTGTTAATCAGCTGTTCAACCGGAGTGGCGGCGTAACGGGCAAACTCAGGGGCATATTTGCGGTCATGCCTGAGTTGATCCTGTTCCAGCTCATTCACCTGAGTCCAGCCAAGGACCCCTGCCCACTTACCCATACCCGGGTAGAGAATCAGATAGCCCACAGTGAATACCAGGGTGGCGATGAACATGATAAACCACCACTGCGGCAGCGGGTTATCATACTCCTCAATGCCATCATAAGCGTGACCGGTGGTCTCATCGGTCATATCCCTGCGCTGGCCCTTACGAGTTGAAAACAGAACCCAGGTGACCAGTACCAGGCAGGCGGTGGTCAGCAGAACGATCCACCAGTGCCAGAAATTACTCATCGTTATACTGCTCCTCTTTTCTGGGAGTTCTTATGGGTTTCCCGGTGGCTGCCCGGGGCATCGGTATTCGCAGCAGCCTCTTGCTGGTCATCAGCAAATGGCAGAGCGGCGGCTTCATCAAAGTCGCCTTTACGTCGGCTGCTGTAGGCCCAGAAGACCACCGATAGAAATGCGACCAGGGCGACCAGTGTCGCCAGTCCTCGAATCGTATTGATATCCATCAGCGCTTACCCGAAATAACAGTGCCCAGTCCCTGGAGATAAGCCACCAGGGCGTCCAGCTCGGTTTGCCCTTTGACGGCATCCCGGGCACCGGCAATATCTTCATCGGTGTAGGGAACACCCAGTGTGCGCAGGGTTTCCATCTTTCTTGCGGTCAGCTTGCCATCCAGCGTGTTCTCTGCCAGGAATGGGTAGGCGGGCATAATGGACTGAGGCACCAGGTCACGTGGGTTAATCAGATGGGCACGGTGCCAGTCGTCGGAATAACGGCCGCCGACCCGGGCCAGGTCTGGTCCGGTACGTTTGGAGCCCCAGAGGAATGGGTAGTCATAAACGGACTCGCCGGCCACTGAGTAGTGGCCATAACGCTCCACCTCGGCACGCAGCGGACGAATCATCTGGGAGTGGCAGCCTGCGCAGCCCTCACGGATGTAAATATCACGGCCTTCAAGCTGCATGGCGGTGTAAGGCTTCAGGCCCTCCACGGGCTGAGTGGTCTCTTTCTGGAAAAACAGCGGGACGATCTCCACCAGGGAGCCAAAACTGATGGCAACGACCACCAGTATCACCATCAGGCCCAGATTCTTTTCAACAATATCGTGTTTGCTCGCCATTATTATTATCTCCCTTCAACCGGCGCAGTGGTGGGGTTGAGTTCGAGGGATTCTTTATCGGAAGACGGCTCCTCCGACTCACTGGCAGTGCGGTATACGTTATAAGCCATTGTCAGCATGCCAAGAACAAAGAAGGCACCACCAATAGCACGGACAATGTAGCCGACGCCGCTGGCTTCTACGGACTCAATAAAGCTGTAGGTTAACGTGCCGTCTTCGTTCACTGCACGCCACATCAGGCCCTGGGTGATACCGTTTACCCACATGGCAACGATGTAAAGAACGGTGCCGATGGTGGCCAGCCAGAAGTGCATATTGATCAGGCCAACGCTGTACATCTGTTCCTTGCCGTACAGCCTTGGAATCAGGTGATAGAGCGAACCGAATGACACCATGGCTACCCAGCCCAGGGCACCTGAATGCACATGACCAATGGTCCAGTCGGTGTAGTGGGACAGGGCGTTAACGGTCTTGATGGCCATCATCGGGCCTTCAAAGGTGGACATGCCGTAGAAGGAAAGGGAAACCACCAGAAAACGCAGGATCGGATCGGTCCGCAGCTTATGCCAGGCACCGGAGAGGGTCATGACCCCATTGATCATGCCACCCCAGGACGGTGCCAGCAGCACCAGTGACATAACCATGCCCAGGCTCTGGGCCCAGTCCGGCAGTGCGGTGTAGTGCAGATGGTGCGGGCCGGCCCAGATGTAGATGGCAACCAGCGCCCAGAAATGCACGATGGACAGACGATAAGAGTAAACCGGACGCTCCGCCTGTTTTGGCACGAAGTAATACATCATGCCGAGGAAACCAGCGGTGAGGAAAAAGCCTACCGCATTGTGGCCATACCACCACTGGATCATGGCATCCATGGCACCAGCATAAGCTGAGTAGGACTTGGTCAGGCTAACCGGTAAAGAAGCGCTGTTAACGATATGGAGCACGGCAACCGTAATAATGAAGGCACCAAAGAACCAGTTAGCCACATAGATATGCTTACTCTTGCGCTTCATGATGGTGCCAAAGAAGACCAGCGCGTAACTGACCCAGACAACGGCGATCAGAATATCAATGGGCCATTCCAGTTCGGCGTACTCTTTGGAAGAGGTAATGCCCAGGGGCAGAGTAATTGCCGCTGCAACAATCACCAGTTGCCATCCCCAAAAGGTGAAAGCGGCCAGCCGCGGCATGGCCAGTGTCGCCTGACAGGTTCGCTGGACGATGTAATAGGACGTTGCAAACAGGACACAGCCGCCAAACGCAAAAATCACCGCATTGGTATGCAGTGGCCGCAAGCGTCCAAAGCTGGTCCAGGGTAAGCCCAGGTTGAGTTCGGGAAAGACCATCTGAGAGGCAATCAGCAGGCCTACCGCCATACCAACAACTCCCCAGACCACGGCCATGATGGCAAACTGCCGAACTACTTTGTAGTTATAGGTCGGCTGTAACGTTGCAGTGCTCATGCTCCATGTTACCTTCGGGTTATGCTTATAAGATTTGATGGTTATTGTGGGTAAACCGAAATGGGATTGTATTGATACGGATCAATATCCGATCAAAAAATGAGCCAGTTGCTTCTGTTCAGAGGTAGGGGGTTACGCCCCGGGAGCTGCAGACTTTTTCCTGGTAAACAGTTTGAAAAAGTGGAATATTTGTGCTGTTTTTTAGCGTTTTTTCCTTATGATAGTGCTTGTTTAGTTAACGACCCTGACCCCGTTGCCAGAGAACTTGAGTGCACAACTCCATTGGAAAATCAAAAGCACCCCTGCTTTCCCCTTGCCAACCTTCTAACCAGGCTTTGCTGTACCGACAGTTCTGACTTTCTTATGTCCTCATCTGGTTATCGGGAGCATATACTCAATACTCCGTCGATCCCGCGGCAATCATACAGAAATATAAGAGTGTCTGCTAATGCTTTTTCGGTCTTAGCTGATGGGGTCTGTCAGCTTTTGTATGAGCTGGGTACCTGAAACCTGGATTGACCGTAATCGGTGATGCTGATGCACAGCCAGTCCGGGATATGTCCCGGGGAAGCAGGGTGCTGGCAACGAAACCATTCACCCTGCAAGATATCCCCGGGTTCTGCAATTTCCCGGGCAGCCTCCTGGCTACTGGATCAGATTAACCTGAGCGTCAGTTTGCCTGGCTGACCCGTAAACGCCTGCTTCAACCGGATTGATTGGAACTCGCCACCCACAAGGCAATTTTGGCAAACACTGGTACAGCCTCGTAATCTGGATTATTGGCAGTCTCACTATCGAAGAACTTTCTGGTGAATTCATCACTTTGTTTCAGACCCTTAGCGACAGTCTTGTTGCTGAGTTGGTTGTTCTCGGCGGTCTCGTTGCTGGGTTGTTTGTTCTCGGTAGCCCGGGCATGGTTCAGTATGCTGTGTGCTTTGGCTAAATGCGTAAGATTCCCGGGATTGATACCAAGTTCAGCAAATTCGCCCGCCAATTTCGGATTTCTTGCGACAAATGAAACCAGCAAGGCTACCTCATTGGTCAGGGTAGAGCGGTTGTCTGCACCCTGTCTGGCCAGTAATTGTTTCAGGTGATGCTGTTGATTGCCCTGCAGCAATTTAGTGATGTCTTCATTATTACCCAGCATGTTGATCAGCCCTGAGTCGCTGTCGAACAGCTGTTCTTGTAACGCCATAATCTCTTTTGCCAGTTTATCTGCACACAGCTCCTGCCGTGGGTAGATCAGGTGGCCAGTTAGCTGGCTGACTTTTTCCCGGTCGAATTTTTCATAAGGTATTGGCGCTTCGAAGTTACCGATTCCGGTATTGCCAGCGACCTGCATTTTGGCCATCCTTAGTGCATCGTGAACTTGCTGCTTTTCTATCTGGGTAAAGTTTGCTTCCGAGAATTGGGAGTCAATAAAACTATTCAATAACTTATCCCGCCAGAAGCTGAATTTGTCAGACTTTCCCTGATACTCCGGAGGCAGGACAATCTTATTTTCCTGAGTGTTGTCTTTGTTGGCTTTATCCTTTAAATCCTGGCAGGCGTCATGATTGTCAGGAGTCTCCTGCAGTTTGCTGTTAGCAAACGCCTTGATGGAATTATTGTCATAGCAGTTGGTGAGGGTCAGGAGGATTTTAATGGCCTTGAGCTGGCTGGCCTCTTCAACCAGGACATTATCCAGGTTAAAAGCACTGGTGAAGTTGTGGCACATTTGTCCAATCTCTTCAGCGTTAAGGCTGTCCAGCATATTCTTGTTGATAGTGTTCAATCGGGTTGCCAGTTCATTGGCTCCTGGCAGATTGTCGAAGCTTTCAGCCGTGAACTGAGTAACTGATTGTGCTGCTAAGGCCGGTTGTTCGGTTGATGGCTGAGTTGATAAGGATAACGGAACTTTTGCAGATTCAATGTGCATGTAACCACCTGTTTCGTAGGAGTTTTGTTGTTATGGCTTATTGTCAAAACTGGCAATGTCTTGGGCATAAACCGGTTGGTCTTTGTGTCCATCTGCCTGCGTTGCAGCAATCCGGACACTATCGTAGACCATTGACCTACCGAATTAGTTTCATAAGCTGTGCGATTTGCTCAGATGAGTACCAGCATTAACAAAGCACCTCAGAAGAGGTGCTGACAGTGGTTACTGATTGTCGCTCAAATATTCAGTGCCAAAAATTCACGAGAGGGCGCAAAGAAGGCACAGCCGGTGACTGGCGTTGAAAAATTCATCAAATGATCATAGTGACCATGGGCATCGGCTTTAATCATCGCTTTCAGCATCAGATTAAAATGTTTTGGTGTCTTGCCATAGGCAATAAAGAACAGGCCTGACTCCCTGGCGTCACCATAAGGCATACTATGGCGGAGAATCTCCATACTGTTGCCGTGTTCGTCTTTCAGATTGACCCGTTTGATATGGGCTATGGGTGCCTTCTGTTCAGCACTGAACTCAATATTGTCCTCCTTGGTGCGCCCCATAATGGTTTCCTGATCTTTCAGTGGACACTGTTCCCACTCTTTTAAATGGTGAATATAGCGCTGGGTGTGGATATAGCTGCCCCCTGCAAACGGGTTATCCTCTTCCCCCACAAGCGCGACATCGGCACGGTGCTCACCTTCTGGGTTTTCAGTGCCATCGACAAATCCGGTCAGGTCACGGCTGTCCAGATACCGGAAACCGCTGATGTCTTCCTGAACCTGCACGTTATTGCCCAGCAGGCGAAGCACCTGATTCATCAGCAGAAAATTGATGTCCTTTCGGTCTGAGCGAATGTGCAGCAGCAAGTCGCCGGGAGTTGCAGGCGCTTCACGATCAGCGTCTTTGATGGCCATAAAAGGGCGCAGAGCCCCGGGTTTGCTGCCGGAATAAAGCCGGTCCCAGGCATCACTGCCAATACTGATGGTTGAGCTGAGCCTGGCATCGGGGTATTGCCTCGCCAGAGTTTCAGTAAGCTCTGGAATGCCGGAGAGCGTCTGGCGGATTTGCGATAGACTGTCGCTGTTGCTGTCTTTGATCGTCAGTATCAGAAATTGAGCGTTGGTATTGGCATCCGGAGTGATGCCGGATTGAGGCGTTGGCATGGTCTTAAACCTTGAAAGTCTATGAATTGAATTGCCTGTCGCATTCGTGAGCGGTGATGGCTGGCTTTTGGTTAAGCCGGTTTCCAGTGTATGACAGCTGTTGTAAACCCTCCTTGCGCTGCGTCAGGCAATATATCGAATAAAGTCGGTGTCTGGTTGTGGTGGACTGATCATTATATTACCACCACGGAGCATTTGTTACTGTCAGGGGTCAATGTTGTAAGTAGTTGGCCAAATGGAATCGTATATTTCTGGCTAGTCAAAAAATATGATTTTATTAATGAAAAAGTTCTTATTCTGACTGCTATGGCTTTTTGCATAGGAGAAAATGGTGTAAGTGGTGAACGTGAATGATTACTTATTTCTGTTCTTAAAGACGCTCTATAAAATACTCCCTTGTGATTAAGGCGCAGAAGGAGTTGACCCCTTGCTATCGGCTTCGGCAACTTACCGGCGGGTGTGGCATTTTGCCTGGCCTGCCATTATTTCCAATATTTCGGTACCGCTGCTGGGGCTGGTAGATGCCGCTGTCCTTGGTCATCTCTCTGCACCGGAATATCTGGGTGGTGTTGCCGTTGCGGCAACCCTGTTCAGCATGATTTTCTGGGCTTTTGGTTTTCTGAGAATGGGGACCACCGGGCTGGTTGCCCAGGCAAAGGGCCGGAATGACCGTTATGCCCTGAGAAAGTGGCTGTTACAGTCCGTGGTTTTTGCGGCTCTCACAGGCTTGTTGCTGATTCTTTGCTCCCCGTTGATTTTACAGTTGGCGTTGCCTTTATTTGCCGCCAGTGATGTGGTGGCGAGGCAGGCGGAAATCTACTTTCAGATCCGGATATTGTCGGCACCAGCCGTATTGGTTAACTATGCGTTGATTGGTTGGCTGATAGGAATGCAAATGCCGAAGGGGCCGTTGTTTATCCTGGTTTTGGGTAATGCCGTCAATATTGTACTGGACCTGTTACTGGTCCTCGGTCTGGGCTGGGCAACTCAGGGTGCCGCGATGGCAACGGTGATTGCTGACTATCTGGCGCTGTCTCTTGGGTTGTTGCTGGTGAGGCGGGTTCTGGCCGGTGATGATGGCCAGTTCAGTGCTGACATGGTGTTTGATATGGCTGCGTTTCGTCGGCTGATCATGCTGAATCGCCACCTGTTTGTCCGTACATTGTGTCTGTTATCAGTACAGGCATTTTTTACCGCCCGGGGCGCTCGCCTGGGGGATGAAGTGCTCGCTGCCAATGCGCTGCTGATGAATCTGATGGTGCTGATTTCCAATGGCCTGGATGGTTTCGCACACGCAGCAGAAGCCCTGACCGGTGAGTCCATTGGCAAAGGTGATCGCCGACAGTTTCATCAGATAGTCCGGGTAACCGGCTGGTGTTCCCTGATCTGTGGCGGGTTGTTCTGTCTGTCTCTTGGCCTTGGTGGTAAGGCTTTGCTGGGTTGGTTGACCAATATCCCGGAGGTTGCAGAACAAGCGTCTGTTTACCTGCCCTGGCTGGTCGCCATGCCGCTGATTGCTGTTTGGTGTTTCTGGTTGGATGGCGTCTTTATTGGCGCGGTCAGAACCGATATGATGCAGAACACAATGCTGATCGCCACGGTTCTGGTTTTTCTCCCGGTCTGGTTCCTGTTTCGTGATATGGGAAATCAGGGCTTGTGGCTTGCTTACACGGTTTTTATGGCCGCCCGGGGCCTGGGACTGATCTGGGTGTATCGCCATTTTAGTAACCACGATGTCTGGTTTGCAGCCCGACATGACCTTTTATGAGGAGCTGGTTTGAAAGACTGGTTTAACGTTTGATGTCAGAAATGTTGCTTGAAGAGAACGCTGGCACTATTGAAGTGCAGCATGAGCTGGATACCTGTGGCCTGTTCTGTCCGGAGCCGGTGATGCTGTTGCATAATAAAATCAGGGATATGGCGTCCGGTGAGGTGGTTCGGGTATTGGCGACTGACCCATCCACTAAACGTGATATCCCCAAGTTCTGTAATTTTCTGGAGCACCAGCTTCTTCAGCATCAAGAGACAGATGCTGTTTTTTCTTACTGGATCAGAAAGAAAAAGGTGGAACTGGTTTAATTGCCCCTTGAAAATATCAAAGGGCGGCATGGGATCGGATAGGCTTAAGCCGTTGTCGTCAGATCTTCAGGCATTGGCGTCAGACTATTTATCAGCGCGTCAGCAGCACTTCTGGCGGCCCATTTTTCGCTGCCTTGATAATGCTCTCTCACCATTGCATCACTGCGTTCCAGACCCATTGCAAGGGCAGTTCTATCCGAGAGTGCTGGATTGTCTGCCTGCGCCTGTGTTTTCAGAGACAAAACCTGGGCAGCTTTCAAGTAAGACTTCAGGTGTTTCTCCGAGTGGTGCGTGATGATTGAAGCCAGCACCATTGCTTTTGTGCTCATCTCAGATACAGGGTGGGATAACGCCTGAATTAATTGTTCCATTTGGTCTTCTGGAACGTTGCCTTGTAAAGCAAGGGTCAGGTTTTCTTTATTGGTAAAATGCTGTTCCAAATCACTGGATTTATTCAGAAGTTCGTTTTTTGCCTGGATGAAAATCTCAGGATTAGGGTATTTGAAATTAGCAGAAAAAGTGGCCAGGTCTCCAGCTGTTTCAAGCTTCAGTTTCATAATTTGTGCCTCGATACGGCCTATATCGCCACCTGATGTTATCTGGTTCTTTAACAGTATCAGTGCATCTTTAACGCGTTGCTGCTTATCTTCCTGAAACCACGCTTCGATTTGCTTTTCTGCAAAGCCCTGCCGTTCAATGCCCATGCAATAAGAACCTGGCTCGGACTTGATCTGATTATCGGCCCTTGAAATGGCTCCCAGATCTCTTTCCAGTGCTTCCAGTGTGTGCTCTTCCCTTGAAATGGCTCCCAGATCCCTTTCCAGTGTGGGCTCTTCACTTGTTGCAACTGATGGATCCTCAAGCGAAATGATTTTTTTTATAATATCATTTTGAATGTCACTAACTTGCTGAAGTATTAAAATGCCCTGAATACTGGCAAGATTACACTGGGCCAGAGCAAGAGCCGCGAAATTGTCATTATCCCGCTCTATGCAGCGGTCACTGTCGTTAGCATTATGAGAAGGGGCAAAAGGTCTAAAAAGATCAAAGATAGCATCTCTCACGTAAAGGTCATCACTTAACAGGCTCTCTGCCTTTTTTAATCGGTCTGAAAAAACATCCTGAAGTGTTTGAAGTTCCGGGTTTACGGCGGCTTTCTCAGTCTGGGTATTTTCTGTGGTGCTGACAGGTGATGTTGCCCCTGTTAATGGAGAGAGTTGAGTGGAGGATGAAATCATCGATGATACCTCTTGAATTTATGGCATTCATTAATTGTTGCAAGAATGTCGTTTTGACTAATTGCTTGCAGAACAATGCTGCAGTTATGACCAGTCAGGCATTAATTAGTTCCGGCAAAGTTGTTGCAGGAAGAAGCCACAATGGAACTTTTTTCTGGGCCCGGGCTCAAAACAACCCGGAATAAAAGACGAAGGTTGACTTATGCATCAAGCCGCTGATGTTTCACTCCAGTTAGAATCATTCATTCTTAATCCTCAAATACAGGATTCAGATATTCCATTTGCTTTTTTCGGTTTCAGGAAGGTGCATGTACAGGAAGTACGTAACCAACCGGATACCTGTCATTTGGCAGCACTTCCTGACATTGAACTGCAACTCATTGCCCGTCAGTTGAGTTTTTCTGATTTCGTCAATTTCAGTGCGACCCATACACGCCATGTGTCGTGCCTCCGGTCAGATTTCCTGATTAAAGAAATTTTTGACCGCGATACATCCATGACATTGCTGCTCCTGGAAAGGGCGAACAACAAAGCTAAATGTTACCTGGGCTGCCAGCAGTGGAATGACCAGCGGCTCACACCGGATGCAGTGATTGAGGCTTTCCCGGATTGTCCACAAAGCAAGATGGGAATAGCGCATTTCAAGGCAAAATGTTGCCTGGGAGGAATGCCGTTGAATGGCCAGCCGGTCACCCCGGAAGTAGTGGTTGAGGCTTTCCCGGACACTCCGGAAGGCCAACTGGAGATCGCACTGTTCAAAGTGGAATGTTGGAAGATGGAACGGTCGCTGTATGACCAGCCGGTCACCCCGGAAGCGGTGGTTGAGGCTTTTCCGGATACTCCGGAAGGCCAACTGGAGCTGGTGCGCTTCAAAGTAAACTGTTGCCTGGGAGGAATGCCGTTGAATGGCCAGCCAGTCACCCCGGAAGCAGTGGTTGAGGCTTTTCCGAATAATCTGAAAGGCATGATGAGTAGAGCGAGCTTCATAGAGCGGTGTTGCCTGAGGAACCTGCCGTTGTATGGCAAGCCGGTCACACCGGATGCGGTGATTGAGGCTTTCCCGGATTGTCCGGACGGCAAGATGATGGCAGCACGCTTCAAAGAGAAATGTTACCTGCATGGCCTGACGTTGAATTTTAAGGCGGTCTCATTAGATGTGGTGGCAGGTTGCTCCAAAGGGGTAAGTAGTTAGCCCAATGAAATCATATTTTCTGACACATAGTAACTGCCCGCGTAGCCAGAAATATACGATTCCATTTGGCCAACTACTTATAACCGGCCTTCAAACACGGGGCCGGATTACAGTGTTTTATGCCGCCACACTGTGCACTGGGCAACCGTATGTTGATATTTCCGGGCTGTTTCCCTGATCACAAACGGGAGATCGACGGGGGGGCGTACCTCCTCAAAATGTTTGCTCAACGCTCTTTGCAGTCCGGTATAGGTGTCCAGGGCTTCACCATTTTCACGGATGCCACCGAGCCAGTTCTGGCGGGGTGTATACTCTTCCAGCCAGGTATAGGGCGAAGTGATCACGAGGATGCCGCCGGGGCGTATGCGCTCATGAATCATGTCCAGAAATTGCGCAGGGTTATTCAGGCGATCAATCAGGTTACCGGCAAAAACAAGATCATAGTCGTTAAACATGGGTTTCAGGTTGCAGGCATCCCCCTGGGTAAAGCGGATACGGCTGGTATCGACATCATCCAGACCCATCTCCGTGGTATCGGCAATGAAGTAATCACCCAGTTCGCCTTCTGTGGTCAGGTGGTAGCGTATTTTTCCCCGCTCCTGCAACTCGGCCGCCGCAGAAATGAATCGGGCAGAGAAGTCGATGCCGTCCACATGTTGAAACCAGCGGGCCAGTTCAAAGCTGGTGCGCCCTACTGAACAGCCCAGGTCCAGTGCCCGTGTTCGGGGTGTATCGCCACTGACTTCATAACAGAGACGGGCACAGGCTTCAGGGTAGTTGGGTACATCAAAGTAAGACTCCCCAAAATGGAACGCCAGATATTGGGCAACCAGGGCATCACTTTCATAAGGGTTGCTGGAGGTATTGGTCATGGCACTGGACTCTACGTAACGGAAACCGGCATGCTGGAAAAAGTGGCGGCGAAAGGCGTAGCGGGATTCTTTAATAGCGTAGTTGCCGGTTGATATCCAGCAACCCCCTTTAATCAGGTTGTGTCGTCCATCAAAGGTCGGGGTTGAGAAATCATCGTAGCAGGGGTGAACACGGAATCCTTCATAACCGTCAATGGGGGTGGTGGTCCATTGCCAGACATTCCCGATAATGTCATATAGCTCTCCGGTTCTGAATTGGTCAACCGGGCAGGATGAAGACCAGTATTCGAGATTGATATTTCCGGGGGCTTTGTCCCACCAGGGCTGGTCAGTACTGATGGCCTCCCTCAGGTGATACCATTCGGCTTCACTGGGCAGCTGAATCTGTTTGCCGGTCACTTCTGACTTCCAGCGACAAAAGGCCTGGGCTTCATGACAGTTGACGTCTACCGGCCAGTTCCAGGGCATATCGATCTCTGCCAGCATGGTGCGGTAGCGATAACTGTCCCCTTCGGGGATCCAGAATTCGGGGTGGCGCGCTTTACCATCCGTGTTGCTGAACGTGTTCCAGGCCCAGCCTTCATCCGTCCACCAGCGTTCATTGTCATAACCACCGGCATCGATAAAGGCTTTAAACTCCTGATTGCTCACCAGGTATTCGCTGGCTTGGAAGGGTGCCACATCAACCTCGCAGCATCCATATTCATTGTCCCAGCCGTAGAGTAAATTATCGTAATCTTTGCCCAGGCGAAGTGATCCTCCGGGCATTTCAATCAGGCGGTTTTCCGGTGCTGACCCTGTGTCTGTGCAGTGTTGCCAATAACTGTGCGGCCTGACGTAGGAGATTGGTAGCTGGCGAATCAGTACCGATGAGGTTTCAAGGTGAATGCGTTCATGTTCAATGCCCATCAGAATGATCCAGGCCTGACTCTCCCAGTTGATGGGTATCTCCAGTGGCATGTTCCGGATGAAACCGGAAACCAGTGCCCTGACTTTACTGCGGTAGTCACGAACCTGTTGCACGGTGGGCCATTGGTAGTTGTTTTCGTCCAGATCATCCCAGGACATTTCATCCACACCAATGGCAACGGTGGACTCAATATAAGGGTCAACTCGTTCCGAGATCAGTTTTGCGGTGATCAGTTTGTTCACAAAAAAAGCGGCAGTGTGCCCGTAATAAAAAATCAACGGGTGACGGAGGGGGATTGCCTTTTCGTACCAGGCTTTCTGGCAGGCCAGGGTTTCAAACAGCAGCTCATATTGATCAAACGTCTGGTGGAAATAATTTAATAACTCCTGTCGTTTGTTCTCAGGGCTGCCGTCATTTAGAACTATAGTTCGTGTTATTTTTTGGGGATGATCGTCCGGGGTGACACTGTGGTCTATTTGACTCGCAGTATTCTCAGCCACGTTTCCTCTCCTGAATGTTGATGTGTGGGGCGTTGAGCAATCAGTTAGCCGTCAGCAGAACCAGCACTAAACAGTATGATGTGTTTCATTATAGAGAAACAGCATATCCATGACTTATTGCTGTTAAACGATAGTGTACGGAGCAAATGCAATAGGTGATCAAACAGCAATCATCCAGATTTTATGTGGACAATGTTGTGGATAAGCCGTTAGGTGATCAGGGAGAGCATTAGGTCAGACAGCTTTACTGATATCGACTATTTTTTGACCACTCTCGCAGCAGCTAACCCAGTCAGAAAAGGTGCTCTATATTCATGCATAACAACTTTCCGAGGCTGCGTAACAACGTGCCCGGAAATTTTTCCAACGCTCACTGGTGGATGCTGCCGAGTATTTAGGCACTAAGTACCAGGCCATGTATGGCAAGCGGATGGAGCAGCTGCTGAACTATCTGGAGGAAACCGATGATGTGGCTACCTTTCGGCAGAAACTGGTGGAGATGATGAAGGAACCGCCTGCGGATGAGGCGGTGGAGACAGTAAGGAATGCTTCGTTTTTTGGGTGGTTGATGGGGTTGATGTCAGGTGGGAATTCAAGATTCAAGACCTAATGGAATGGTCCGCCCCGCTCCTAAAACGGCTTCAAATGAGCCAGGATAGAATGAGTTTTGCGGAACATCATTCAGAATAAGAAACGGAGCGAACCATTCATGGGCAAGATTAACAAATCAGGAGTAAACCAGACAGCAGGTTGTTTTTTTCACTTTTCATCAGCCAACCAGCGAAAGCCCCCATTATTAATTACCAAAAGCCGAAGCCCGGTAAACCCAGAGAGGTTGAGCCGCCAGAAGTCAGCTTGTAGGCACCGGACGCTACTTCCGAGGTTGATCTACCACTAACGATTTCAGAGATAGCATAAGTAGTAGGGTGAAGGGAGCAAACATTGCCGATGCTTGGCAATAGAGAAGAAGAGTACAGTCCTGGCTGGGACTGAACTGGTGCTGTGCGGATGGAACCAGCTCCCGGGTAAGGCGGAGGTTCAGCCGTTAGTGGCTCCTGTTTATGTTGCTGCCTAACTGCAAGGGGGCCCAGTTCGGTGGAGGTAGCGATCTCTCGATTACGAAGCGTAATGTAATCGCAGTTATCTGCGCAGGCATTTACACAAAGACACATGACGAAAGAAAAGCAAATGCCAACAGACATGCCGCCGAAGGCACCAACGACAGTTTCGCCAACTGTGCCTGCAGTATTATAGGCTACAACACCACCAATAGCAGCACCTCCAGCGGCAGTCATCGGTGTCATTATGCCACACGCAAGGCGATCTTGTTTAATTCGCTCACAATTAAGGGTGTAGTCACATAACCGGTGAGCCTCTGATTGTGTTGTCACCGTTAAAGACCTGGCATTTGAGAGATTCATAGAGAGATTCATATACCTTATTATCCTCAGATTATTTGTTACTTCCGATCCATAATTCTTATTAGCAATAATTTTGGCAGCGGACAGACATAATTATGACTTAATTATTTTCAAAAAGTTCCTTATGAATTACCACAATAAAAGATAATTTCCTGTGGCGAATATCGGAAGCCACTTGCTGGAATTTCCTTATTCATGTACTCAATTGGCAGGCTCATCAAATCAGGAAAGCTGGTGTCAGGTCTTCCATTATGCAAACGCCTCTTCTTATCTCTATAAACGACAATTGTTATACATAATGAAAGACGTGCCCCCAGCTTTTGATGTGAGCAGCTTTTGATGAGGAACTATTCCTTGCATACCTTGTCCGAGAAATCACATATTTAATTTAAAGCGGTAAATTATGAATGTATCCAATTCAGGTAGCGCTTCAAGCTTACCGCCTGCCTATGAAGCTGTTATGGCAGAGACATTAGGTCCAGAGGTTGCCCGATTTATTGAATCAAAAGGTGGATATGCCACGGAATTACAGAGCAAAAATTTGCTCGATTATTTGATCAAGGCACATAATGCCCGGCACAGTCAAAACTACTGCTTATCTCGCGGATCAGTGACTCAAGAGACTTCTTCCGGCGGTGTATCAGTTGCAGAGAAGACGCGACAGAAAATACAACAGAAATATCCAGATATGGACAGCAAAATTGCTGAAATTTCAAGTTGTATATCCCATGGCAAGGAGGTGTTGAAAGAGGTTACACGAAGAAACTTGATCTTTTTGCAGAATCTTGTTGAAACATATGTTCAGCAGGAGTTAATTAACGTAAACAACAAATGTGACCGTTTTAAGGATCTTGATCCGTACGCTTCTAACGCATGTCTGAATGTTGATGATTATCGAGCAGCGGATAACCCAAAGAATGCAAAAAAACTATTAATGGAGGGTTTAGATATTCCTTCTTTTCGTTGCGGGGATGATCAGGCTAAAGCGAAAATAGAAGCCTTATTCAAAGCAGCTCTTGGTGTCGACCTATCGTAATTGGCCGCTTTTATCCTTCTTATCATTCACGAAGCTTGTTTTAAATGGCTGTGACCTGACTTAATCGTCGGGTCAACAATTTCAGTTATTCGAGTGCTAAAGCCGTTTTAATATTTATTTTTGTTATTAACTAATCACTCAGTAAAGAGATGTTTGATTACAAAACATCAATTACGTCTTGTATTGATATTAACCTTCATATGGCAGAAGTAATCATAGAGCCTATTTCTGTTGCAACCCCTCACTTTTCATCAGCCAACCTGCGCCCCCCCCATTATTAATTACCAAAAGCCGAAGCCCGGTAAATCCAGAGAGGTTGAGCCGCCAGAAGTCAGCCTATAGGCACCGGACGCTACTTCCGAGGTTGATCTACCACTGACGATTTGGAGATAGCATGAGTAGTAGGGGGAATGGAGCTAAAATTGCCGATGCTTGGAAATGGAGAAGAAGAATACGGTCCTGGCTGGGACTGAACTGGTGCTGTGCGGATGGAACCAGTTTCCGAGTAAGGCGGAGGTGGTTCTGACAGGAACCGAACAGACGCTGTAGGGTCGCAACCAGTTCCCGGGTAAGGCGGAGGTTCAGCCGATAGTGGCTCCTGTTTATGTTGCTGCCTAACTGCAGAGGGGGCCGGTTCGTGGATGAGCTAATCGATATTCCGAAACAGGATAATTCCGGTTCTGAGCTGGCACCCGGCATTATGCTGGATTTCAGCGTTTTTACCATGGGCGGCACTATGTTTGCCAATGCCATGGGATTTCTGATAACCCGGTCTGACAGCTACTGCCACTGTGTTCAGTCTCATGCACTCTGTCGGCAGGTTATTGTTGTAGTAAGTATTTGCGTTGCTGGGACTATTATGGCAGGTACAAAGTTTGCTATGATAGTGCGTTATTTCGCGGGCGGCTGTTTTACCCGTTGTGCGGTAGCCTGTGGTCATCCTCCGGCTATTGTCATGGCCGGGATTGTTGCCGAACTCTCTCATCCTTTGCATGAAGGCGGGGGTACTTCATGGCTGTAGTTGCCAAAAAGTCATCCATGATTTTTTTCTCGGATCCAGCTGACCATTACTGTCACCGGGTTCGTATTGTACTGGCAGAAAAGGGCGTTGCGGTTGACGTTCAGAATGTAAATCCGGAAAACCTTCCTCGGGAGCTTTCCGATCTGAACCCCTACAACAACGTTCCTACGCTGGTTGACCGGGAACTGGTTCTTTATGAACCCAACGTCATGATGGAATATCTGGACGAACGTTTCCCACATCCACCGCTGCTGCCGGTTTATCCAGTCAGCCGCGCCCAGAGCCGACTGATCATGCACCGCATTCAGAAAGACTGGTGTGCCCTGGTGGATACTATTCTGGATCCCAAAACCAAGGAGACACCAGCGGCCCGTGCTCGTAAGGAGTTGCGGGAGAGTCTGTTGGCGGTTGAGCCTGTGTTTGCTGAAATGCCGTTCTTCATGAGCGAAGAGTTTACGCTGGTGGATTGCTGTGTAGCACCGATTCTCTGGCGTCTGCCATTGCTGGGTGTTGAGCTGCCGAAACAGGGTAAGTCTATTCTGGACTATGCTGAGCGTTTATTTGAGCGTGAGTCGTTCCAGGAAAGCCTTTCTGAAATCGAAAAGGAAATGCGTGAGTAACCTGGCTGGCGGCGTGAAGTGTTTGTCCGGAGGCTGTTATGACAATGACCAGTAGCCGTTCGTATATTGCCAGAGCATTGTATGAATGGATTCTTGATAATGATTGCACACCCTATATTCTGGTGGACGCCTATCGCCGTGGCGTTGAGGTTCCCCAGGAGTTCGTCAAGGATGGCCAGATCGTTCTGAACATCTCGCCAACCGCGGTACGGGCTCTGAATATTGGTAATGATTACATCATGTTTGACGGCCGTTTCGGTGGTCGCGCCCTGACGATTACCGTACCTGTTCCGGCATTGATGGCTATTTATGCCCAGGAGAATGGTCAGGGAATGGTCTTTGAGGCGGAACCCCTTGATGAGCAGGAAGAGGCGGAAGAGATTCAGGCAGAAGTGCCGGATGATGAGCCTCCTCAACCACCGAAAAAGCCGGGGCGTCCTCACTTAAAAGTGGTTAAGTAGCCCGTTTCTGATCCAAAGAGTCGCTATGCGGCTCTTTGTCATGATGCTCCGATTAGCCTCTGTACAAAATTTCTCTGTTGCGGCCTAAGCAGGCGACCTTTGAAATTTTCCATTGCCTGGGCAAGCGTTTCCATTTTGTTGCGGATTTCAGTGATGGAATTTTCGGACAGGGTTTCTTCCGGGGCTGCTTTAAGCGGGGCTGCATTAAGATTGCTTTTCGCACCAGATGGCCTGTGTTTCGAGGCGTCATAGCCGGTGGCTGGTAAACCGGGCTGGCCTGAAATTGATTTCCTGGCCATTACTTCCTTTATCAGCGCCAGCAGTTTCCTTCGGCAGTTAAGGAGCTCTATCAGATTTTCACTGGCTGTTTTTATATTGGATACAAAGCGGGTAATACGATCCTGTGCTTCGATAATCAGTTCAAGGTCAAATTTGATCAGTGATAAATCCTGTGTTTCCTGATCACTGTCTAAGGTGAATAGTTGCAGTACATTGATGATCTCTTTTTGCAGCGTAAACGCATCTTGCAGTATTTGTTGATGTGTTGAGAATAAGGTTGCCAGTTCAAAGACTTTATCACTAAGATTCCGTATCGGCTGTTTTTGTACAGTAATTTTTGTATTTTTATCGATTTTTGACAGCTCTTTTTGTCTGGCCAGATCGGTTTCCATTTTTTTCAGATAGTCAGTGGAGCACACTAAAATACCCCGGCTTCTCTGCATACCCTGAAGTACGACATCAAAAAATTGTTTAATCAGTATCTCGGATCGTAACGACTTTATCTGAACAATGAACAGTGAGTCGTCCGGCGGGTCATGCAGCATCTCCAATACAAGGGTATTGGCCTGTGATAGCTGGCCACTCCCAAAATGTTGCCATGCCATTTTCAGTGAATCCAGTGAGCCAATTTTGAGGCCCAAAGAAGCGATGTCTGTATGGTCATCAACGTGATCACTACTGGCACTGCAGGGTAGTTGATGATTTTCCCCTGAGGTGGATTCTTCGCTGTCAGATTCATCGGGTTCCACAGTGTTTTGGATCTTTTGTTCTGAGGCTATTGTTGACAGTTTGCGATTGATAATGGATTCTAATTTTTTCTGTTCCCTGGCATTATTTTCCTGCTCTTCCCTGATTAAAATATTCCAATACTTTTCTGCTTTGGCATTTTTAATCTCCAGCTCCTGACTGGTCATTTTTTTGAGTCTTTCTAATTGGGGTGACCAGATGGACTGGTAAAAATTGATCTGCTCGGGTGAATTAAATTTTTCCAATATTTTTTCAACATTCTGGTAGAGAATCAGTTGGTCTTCTTGATCATAACTATCGTCTTGCTTTGCAGTTAAGTACTGAATTTTCAGCAATATTGTATCAATAAGAGGGTTAAACTGTGTGATGAATTCAAGGTCACTCAAGTCCAGTGTAATGATCAGCTCCAATGTTTCCAGCAGATTACTTTCATCGTGGCAATAGGCTATCCACTGTTTGATCAGAGCTTGTATGGGGGTGACATTTCTATCGCTTATACAGCTTGCAACAAGGCGCTTACAGGAAACCAATATCAATACCATGTTTTTTAAGAATTGTTCAGATATATCGGCGTACTGTAACGGGTTCAGCAATTCGATGAAGTTGGCTACCAGTTTTTCCAACTTATGATGTTCTTTGACGGTAATGTATTCTGTTGACTCTTTGGTAAGCAGAGTATTGTGAAATTCTACTAATTTCTGCGTCACCTCCTGTTCAAACAGTAGCTCTTCTTTAATATGAGCCAGTGCAGCAAAACCGTACAGCGTGTTGTAGGTTAACATGGCTTCTTGCATTTTGGTTTTTTCCAGAAAATTGTTTTTTGCCCTGTCTTTGGAGGCTTTTTCGAGTTCCTGGGTAATGATGGGGATATCCCGGGTGGCCAGTTCAATGCTCTGGTCAAGTAACAGAATGGCCCGGACATAAATATTGGCAGCGTTTCTTGCTTTTTTGGGATTGGCATCCTGATATAACTGAATAAAGTCAGCTGACAAAAGGTCAACACGTTGTTTCAGGGTTCGAACAATCTCTACCGCTTTTCTGGTTTGTTTTTTTGCTTCCAGTTTCTCGCTGATTTTGTACTTTGCCTGCAATACCGGGTCTGCACACTGGGTTTTATTGCCACTGGCAGAGCTGGCCGGTCTGTATTCCTTACTGTTTCTGGCGACGAGAGAGGTTGTGTCTGTCTTATCGGGTTTTTGCCTGGCATTGTGGGTCGGGAGTTCCTGAATGGGGCTGCCATGATCAAACAGGAACTTTGTCTGGTGATCCATTAACGACTTAAACGTCTCAAAAGACTCAGGCAGTGTCTGCCCCAGCAGTGTGGCTGTTTTGCTGTAGGCGTAGGTAAACCAGCTGTGAGTCCATAGTGTTTCGGTAGCTCGTTGAGCCTTGATGGCATAGAGCAATGTTTTCAGGCTGGCAGTCTCAAGGCGGTATCGGATAAGATCAAAATGAGGCATCCAGCTATGGAGAAAAGGCGCTTCTGTCTGCAGGTTGCACTGCGGATCAATACGGGAAATCAGGCGAATGGTCATATAAATAGCCGATAGGCCCGCCGCCTCTTCATAATGACTGATATCAGCCCCGTTATCAGTGGCCATTATGTAGGCAATGGCTGATTTTAAAAAGAACGTCAGGGAGCGTGGAATGTCACCTCGGTGCAGGAATATATTGCCCTTGTATGCGCAGTTCAGCAGTGCCGAGCGTATTGTGGTGATGTCGGTTTTAGCTGATTCAGGGGAATCACTGATTAACAGTGTCGGGGTTAATAAGCTGTTGATCTCTTCATTTACCGGGAAATTCAGATCAATCGCTTGCCAGTCAGCGGCAGAAAGATTCTTTTTTACTATAAAGTGCACGGCATTGTAAATCTGTTGGGGAATAATGGTCTGGTAATCAGGGTAGATCTCGTCGAACTCGACAGGAAGAGTGAAGCGCAGATCATGATATGTCTGTGTGTTGTATGTCGGGTTGAATGGCTGCATGGCAAGATTGAATGCTTCAGGAGATCCGGTCCGGGCCGCCAGAATCGCCAGTACAACGGAGGCTTTTATGTACCCTGCACGGTTGACGGTATGCAGGTCCCTGAGTATTTCAGTCATGAATATCGGGTTGTTCGCGTCACAGTGGTGAATGATCTTATGCAGTGCCAGAAACAGTATGGATTCTATGTGATTTAACCGCTTTCCTGTTTCCAGTGCTAACAGTGTCGTATCCGAAAAGGCTCTCATGTCAACCGTTATCGGATTCGTCTGGTCGGGTTCCTGAATAACCTTTAACACCTCATCAAATAAACTGTCGCCCAGGTTGTCCAGTTTTTTCTTACTCAGGCTATTACTGGTTTTCGGGTTGGATATTATGGTTAACACGATCTGAATTTTTTTCTTGATGCGTTCCTCTCGGTCTGACTCTGTGGTCTCTGCCGGATTCGCTGGTCCGGCTGTTGCTTCTTTTGATGGCGTTTCTATTTCTGCAACACTGCTTACTGGTCTTTCCGGGGGTAGGCTTCCGGTTTTCTGTTCGACAACCTCTAGGCTTGGGTGTATGAGGCCCAATGTATCTTCAGTGATAGCCAGCTGATGAGCTGGTGGTTGACTGGCGTGATGTGGTGGCTGTTTACACTCAGTTTCTTTAACCCGGAAAGGCGTAATAAGATAATGTTCAGCCAGCATATAGGGTCTGAAAACGTTAATCAGCCCTGGCGATGGTGAGGCTGAATAATAATGGTCTCCTCCGGAGTGAGCAATAAATAATAAACTGGTTAATCGTGCATCATTCGCGTCGCTATTAAACAGTGCTGGCTGTTTAGCCCTTAGTGTTTTAATCAGATTTGGCGTTAATTGATTGGCTTCATGAATGCTGTGCTTATGTTTCTCAATATTTTGTTTTTTGGGATTGACTTTCAGCAAGATAATGGTTGTCCCGGTGACAATAGCCATTATGTGCAATAGAGAACTCCATCCGTAGTGGGCGGTATCATTGGGATTACCTGCCGGATCGGCAATGAGTCGGCTCTTCAGCAGGTCATGGATGGATTTGCCCGGCTCCGGAAGGATCAGAGTATTCAGTTCCTCGTACTCAGAGGCGCTCAATCCGGCGTTAAGTGCAGAGGCTATCCAGCAGTGGATTATATGCCTTACCATGTCAGGACGGATAACAACCTGCTCATGTGCAGTATCGTGGAGCGAGGTGCCCAGCAGAACATTATAGGTTTTCAGGAAGTTGGTTGCTGCTGCTCTGTTTTTATTCAGTCCACTGGCGAGGGACGCGTAAAAACAATTGCCATCTTTTGCCGTATTTTCCAGATCAAAATCATTTCTCAGTAAAATCATCAGTTCATTGAATGAGTAGGCCGTTTCATGCCTGCATTTATCGGACGAAAGAATATTGATCAACGCCCTTTTTTCCTGGGATCTGGAATGTTTTAGCTGATAGGGTGAATCAAAAAAGCTGTGATATAGCTGATCAGCAGAGTAGATGTTCCTGATTAAAGTAATTGCTTCAACAAACCCACTATTCAGTGCCTTAAAGGGTTCTGACTTATGTAAATCCGGATTTTTTGGGTGATAGTAAAGGGTGAAAACGTGCTTCTCTATTTTTGAAAGAGTTATTGCGCTATTGAGTATGACTCTCAGTTTTTGATTGTCTTCTGTCGTTGTGATTAAGTTGTCATGAAGTTTTTTCAACGAAAGAAGGTCGAGAGCCAGATAACCCATGGTCGACAAAACAGGAATAGTACCTTCGTACTGTGTACTTATATGGGTGGGGATTCTGATGACATAATCATCCCGGATGAGGTCCAGTTCTTTCATCCATGTGGTTTTAACCGAGCATTCAATTTTGATCCAGGGTTTTCCGGTATGAAACAGGGTTAATTGTCCTGATAAAGGTGATAGCTCAGCATTATACGGTTGGTTACCCACAAGACGGAGGTTCGGGCTACAGTCTTTCCAGGGAAAATCTTTGCTAAAAACAATCTTTTGCAGTTTTCGATTGAGTTGAATAAGCAGATTGTTGGTGGTTTTTTCATCATTCAACAGTATATCAATATCATTCACATTTTCATTGATACGAGTGTGTAGCAGGTCAATACCACAGGAACCAAAAATAACCATTTGCCCCGGATGATCATTGTGAAAGTGCATGATTTCCGTCAGCACTTCATGGAAGATAGCCCGCTTGGCTGTTGCCAGAGAGGGTTGTGTAATTTTTGCCGCACTGGCTAACGGCAGGTCTTTTTGCGCGATTTCCGGGGGAGGGCTCGATGCTGCGCCATGCTCAGAAGTTGCTTTAACTGCTGATGCAGGGTTTATTTCTTCGATTTTATAGCCGGTTAGCGGTTTTTCCAGCGAAGTATTTGATGGCGGAGTCTGACGATTTAATTGTGTGTCAAAAGTATCGGTGCGAGCAGTGCCGCTGGTGTTGACCCCGGTTAATAACGTTGCTGATGACGCTGCATTATTTGACCCATTTGATACCTGCATTGTGAGACCTTGCCAACTTTACTTATTTAAAATACCTGAAGGTCTAATCATAGCATTGCAGGAAGCGGTAGTGACGACCTGGCAAGATTGGTAAAAAATAAACCCGGATGTTGAAACTCTCTGTTAAAGTTCTCAGTGCAATTGTCCAGAGCAGAACAGGAAGAAAAATGAAGCTTGCAATTATCAGTGGCAGTCATCGATTGGAATCCCAGAGTGAGCGGATCAGTCAGTTTTTGGCGAACCGTGTGCTTGAGCTTTCCCTATTTGACTCGGTTGAAATTCTATCGCTGGCGGGTAATCCGCTTCCCCATTGGGATGAGTCCATCTGGCGTGGTGATGAGCAGTGGCAGGCCAGACTGGCACCCTGGAAACAAAAATTGAAAGAAGCGGATGCGCTGATTGTCGTGGCACCGGAGTGGAGCGGCATGGTACCGGCGGGGTTGAAGAACTTCTTTCTTCTGTTTGGTACCGCTGAGCTGGGCCATAAACCCGCATTGATTACGGCGGTTTCTGCCGGGCAGGGTGGGGCCTATCCTGTGGTGGAACTTCGTACCAGTAGTTACAAGAATTGCCGTATCTGTTATCTGCCTGATCATCTGATTGTCCGTCATGTCGGGCAGGTGTTCACTGGCGAGGATCCTGAAGGGGACAAGCATCTGCAGGACCGGGTGGACTACTGCCTTAAACTGCTGAAGGCTTATTCAACAGGGTTACAGCACGTCAGAGAGAGTGGGGTCGTTGATCACAAAACGTTCCGCAATGGCATGTAGCTGTGATGATAGCCGGGAGGCTGTTTTCCGACAGCCTCCCAGACCAGACAATGTGGGGATCAATGCGGGGATCTATGAAGTCAATTAGCAGGTTTTTTGGATTGTCCTCCTATCAGCGATTTGATGAACCCGGTTCTGCCAATTCTGAAGCAAGCTGTGCCAATCCCTACAATGAGCCCGAAGCACTGGTGGCTTGCAGGGTCGGCAATCTCGGGCGTCTGAATAGGGAGCTGCAACATGACAGGCTTATTGTTAATAAGGATTACCGGTCCGTAAAATCCGGGGATATCGTTTCCTTGCTGGTTATTGCAGTTGCTCACAGGCATGTTGAGCTGGCTCGACTGCTGATCGATCAAGGAGCTTATGTTGACTATGTCACTAAAAATGGGTTCACGCCGCTCATGTGTGCTGTGAAAAAAGATCATGTTGAGCTGGCCCAGCTGCTGATCGGTAAAGGGGCTCATGTTGATCAGGCTGATGAAAAAGGGTTCACGCCGCTCATGAATGCTGCGTTTGAAGGTTATGTTGAGCTGGTCCGGCTGCTGATCGACGAAGGGGCAAAAGTTAACCTGGCTAATAAAAAGGGGGTTACGGCGCTCTATATGGCAGTTCAGGAGGCTAATAATGAGGTGGCCCGGTTGCTGATCAGCAGGGGCGCTGATGTTGATCTGGCTGCTAAAGACGGATCCACACCGCTCGCTTGTGCAGCGGACCATGGGAATGTTGAGCTAACCCGGCTGCTGATCGACAACGGGGCTAAAGTTAACCTGGCTACTAAAGACGGGGCCACGCCACTCTTTTTTGCCGCTCAGGATGGTAACAATGAGATTGTTAGACTCTTATTAGCTGGTGGAGCAGACCCAAAGAAAAAAATGAAAACCCTGAGCTTGGGCCTTTTTTCTTCAGCCAGGTCTCCTCTTGGCGCTGCCATAAAGTACAGCGGAGACGAAGAAACTGTGAAAATGATAAAAACCGCCATAAAAGAAAGAAAAGTCCACTCATCACAGTGAATGCCCATCGCTGCTTGCTGGTCAGAATGCTTCTTACGGTGCATTCGATAAGCTGGCATCAGTGGTGTTGACCGGCTTCCAGCTCATCAAAAAAACATACCAATCGAAAGTTCGATTGGTATTTCTGTTTGTTGATTATCGAACGTACTCAAACACCTTGACAACGCGAGAAACGCCGTAGGTATTGGCGGCAATCGATACGGCCTCCTGTGCCATTTTGGGCGTAATGAGTCCCATCAGATAAACCGTTCCCTGTTCCGTATTGATTTTGATTCGGTCAGCGATAACGGCTTCATTGGTCACCATTGAGGTTTTGATTTTGGTGGTTAACCAGCTGTCGTTACTTTGCACCAGGATATCGGCGTTTGGGCCAATTTCCAGCTCATTGTAGACCTGGCGAACCTTTTCCACCCTTTGTGCCGTCTGGCCAGCCAGCTTTTTCAGGTTTGCGTTGGGAACCTGGCCAATAAGCAAGACAGTACCATTAAAGCTGATCACCTTGACTCTTGACTCTCTCAGGGCTGGATCTGCCTTGTTAATGTTCACGGCGGTGACGGTTTCAATGGTCTGGTCATCTATCCAGGACCCCCAGGTCCGTTTGCTGTTATCAATGTTGACAGGCTCTTCGTTAACGGAGTCAACCAGCGCGGCGCAACCACTTAATAAGGTCAGTAATCCGGTGAGCAGGCAGGTGGAGAGCGCAATGCCGATAGGTTTCATGATTACCCTCATGCAGAGTGAAAAATTAAGGTTTTCTGGAGATGATGCCAGGTTATTCAGCGGAAAACAGAAACTCATCAATCAGATCGCACAGGCAATGAATAATCAGGGTATGCACTTCCTGTATGCGCTGTGGGCTGATGTCAGGCACCCTGATTTCCACCTCTTCCGGGTGGAGCAGGCGCGCCATGTCACCGCCGTCTTTGCCGGTCAGGGCAATCACCTGAATGTTCCTGTCATGGGCGGCCTGTATGGCCTGAACCATGTTGGGGCAGTTGCCGTGGGCTGAGATAGCCAGCAGTATGTCACCTTCATGGCCCAGTGCCCGTATCTGTTTAGAGAACACTTCGTTGTAACTTGAATCGTTAGCGATGGAACTCATGGTCAGGCTGTCTGCGCAAAGTGACAGGGCTGGCAGGGCAGGGCGTTCACGATCAAACCGGTTAAGCAGCTCAGAAACAAAGTGTTGGGCATCGCCAGCCGCGCCGCCATTGCCACAGGCCATGATTTTTCCCTCGTTCAGCAGAGATTGAACCATCATCTCTGCTGCATCGGCAATGAGCGGAGGGAGAGTATCGGCCGAGCGGATTTTGGCGTCGATGCTGTCGGAAAAGTGTTGCGTTATACGTTCATGCATGCCTGAAACCTTGAAATGAAAACCATCCGGTTTTCTTTCTTCTGAAGTCGCTCTTCTGAACAGCGATCAGAAGATTTCTCTGCTTCTAAGATAACTTCTTAAAAAGCACTTTTAATCCATTTTAAGCTGTTTTGCCCTGTGCCGTCATGATTGTCAATGGATATTGCATCAAATCGACAGATCCTGTGGCTGTGCTGGCGGTATTTTTGCAAATAAACGGCGGCGGTCTTGCGAATTTTCTGTTGCTTGGTTCGGTCAATTGAGCTGGCGGCATTACCGAATTGGACATGGCTTCGTGAGCGAACTTCGACAAAAACCAGGGTGGCGTGGTCCAGCATAATCAAATCCACTTCACCGGCTTTGCAGGCAAAGTTTCTATGCAAAAGCGTCAGTCCCTGCTGCTGCAAAAACAACAGGGCGCTTTTTTCTGCCTCGGCACCCTTTCTGCTACTAAGGTTGAGCTTCCAGGGCATAGAGGACGGAAGTAGTGGTGGTTACTGGTTTTGTCGCTCTGTTTTTCACAGAGGTGACACGTTCCGGGGTTTTGGGCTTCACGATAGGGAGTGGCGTGAGTCGGCCATTCCTGAATATTTGCCACGAGAGTTCACGACGGACTTTTCCGCTCGGAGCAATACTTAATGATCCGGTCATTCCCTGCAGTTGGCTGCCTTGCAGGTTTACCAGTTGCTGGAGTCTTGGGTAGAGCTTGTAGGCATCGGCACCCAGCGCGTAAAGTGTGCCCAGTTGGCCTTTGGATTGTTGCCACAGGGTATTGATCTGCTGTTCCAGCGGATCCGGTGTTCCGGGAATTAACCACGGCATAACAGGAACCCGAATACCGTCCATATCCTGATCCTGACTGGTATTGGTGATGCCTGAAAATGCGCTGGATGTTGCATAGACCGGAACATTGCGTGCGTATTGATAGGCCAGGGCAGGCTTGATCTGTCTTCCTTCCTGAGGGCTGGCACCAATAAAGACCATGTCCACGTCCTGGCGCCGACGAGCCTGGAATCCCAGGTTTTCGCCCAGAACACGTTTCAGCTGTCTGGCTCTCGCTTCGCTTTGATCGGTGTGCAACAGCCTGCCAGCCAGGGCGCTGAACTGGGTTTGCGGGTCAAATTCACCGGAGCCGACAACTTCACCGCCGAGTTCTTCCCATCGGGCTGCAAAAGTGGCGTTGATTTTCTTTCCCCACTCGGTGTTGGGTGTAATGATAATGGCCGTCCTGTGTCCATCCAGTTTGCCTCGTTCAGCGGCCATAATGGCTTCATCTTCTGCCGAGAGCCCGAATTGGTAGAGACCCGCACGATACCCGGCCGGTGTTGCCGGTACTCCATCAACGGACAGCGGGTCGGCTGCGTCCTCAATATAGTTCAACGCCAGAACCGGGATGCGGTTGGTAATATCACTGTTTATCGCTTTTACCCGGCTTTTACTCAGAGGGCCAATAATCAGCTGTGCTCCCTCCTCAATGGCCCGGGTGGCCAGATCGTTGATATCGGTGTCCTGGGTATTATAAAACTGAAGTTCCGGGAGAGGTTCTCCTGACCCCATGGCTTCATAGTGAGAGGCCAGCAGGCCGTCTCTAAGGGCTTCACCGACCTTGCTCAGCCTTCCGGACAGCGGCAGTAGCAGAGCGATTTTGTCAGGACGCCTGGTTGAGCTGCTCTTCAGGGTTTCAAAGTCCCCGGGCAGATACTTGTGCGCCGGATGGGATGACCAGTCCCGCTTCCACTGTTCAAGTCCGGCCAGTTGCTGATCCAGGCTGCGACCGGTTTGATAGATTAAGGCCAGGGCCAGCCAGCCTTTCAGTTTTTGTGACTTTTCCTGTTGATACAGGCTGTCGAGCTGCTCCGCCGGGACATGCAGGAGTGTCTGCCAGAAGCTGTCGTAATGTGGTTCACGTTCTGCTTCGGTCAGGTAGGGGCCAGCCAGCAGCCACTCATCCAGGGAAGCCTGATATTCACCAAATCTGGCATAGGCAAGTGCTTTCAGAGTATGCGCCCGGGCATTAATGGAGGTGCTGTTACTGACAATAACGGCCTCGCGATCAAGCCACTCAAACACCGCCCAGTCCTGACTGTTGATCTGGGCAATCTGAGCCTGCTGAACCGCCAGTTCCGCCTGGATTGGCTTTGGCAGTTGCTGGTACGGCATTTGATCCAGAATCTGCTGTGTGCGGGTTGGTTCTTTACTCATCAGCTCTCTGGTGATGGCAAGCGTCCGGGTGGCCCGCTCCGGGTAACTGAGCCGCGCTGCCTCGGCCAACTGCTGGTCGATGCTTTTGATCGATTTTGCGATTGGCACAAGTGGACTTTTAGGCTGTGATGAGCAGGCAGTCATCAGTGCAGGAATAAGCGCAGCGATAGCAATGGCTGCCAGCTTTCGGGGCAGGCTGTTACTCAGAGCGGTTGTATAAGTCATCATTTGCAGTCGTGGGCCAGAGGGGGCTTTGTTAATAGCTTCGATTGTACACAGGCCATGGAATCGACACTATAGGTTATGGCTATTGTTGGTTCGAATTTATACCGTTTCCCCTTTTGCCGGAGGCACAGTGATACTTACGTTCAGTGAATGAGTGTTAGCCATTCTTGCCTTCCTGTTATGCTTTCTATCCATCAAAACTATTAGAATCGTTGTGAATCGATTATTACGTGCTGTTTCACATAAGCGTTTGGAGAAGCAATGAGCGTAGTTGGCGATACCAGCGTGGAGATCTCCGGCAGGGATGTTGCGTCATATTTTTACCATACAAAATCAGGGTTGTCCTGTTTGCTCGGGGCGGTCTACTGGCTGTTTCGCTGGAAGGTGATGCGTCCGGCCGAGGAGCTGCACAATATGATTTGGGCATACAGAGAATCTTATTTTATCCATTCGTTTTTGCAATCCCGGGTTGTGACAAAGGTTCCTGAAATGGTAACGCAACTGCCAAAATCACAATATAGTAATAGCTGTGGTGCCCAGGCTTTAAGACAGGCTGCATTCGACCTTGGTGTCAGCCATCTTCCTGACAAGGAGATATATAAATTTCAGGGGCAAAGTATTGCAGACGACAGTGCTGAAGAAGCGATTTATGGTATTTCAGGCCGGTTGCTTGATGACACCATGAAGCGGCAGTTAACGTCTCCAAAGTATGGCGGTTATAGCTTACCTGATGGAATGCTGGCTGCTGCCAGGGAGTTGGGGCTTGATGGCCGGTTTTATTGCTCTTCACTACTTTTGAAGTACTATCTGAAGCTTTGTTACCCCAAAGAATGGGGCAGGGCTTCAGCGCTTTGCCCTGTAAAAAACAGTTCGCCACCAAAATTAAGCCTGAATGAGCGATGCATTCATGCGGTAAGACGCGAAGATACAACAGCACTTCATTGGCTTATGGAGAGGCCCGATGGCAGCTGTTATGACCCCAAGGATGCCGCTCTCTATAAAAGTCTTGAACAGTACAGTCAGTCCAGTGGTTACTCATACACAGGCGTAGCTTTATTAATCTGTGATCGCAGTGCATACCCGGGTGGAGCGGGGCCGGTGGTTAAGTAATTGTCAGGTTTGCTTGCTGCTTCGTCACTCAAGTTTTGGTGATGACGAAGTAAGATACTCCAAATGCCCAACCACTGTTGGGTTGTGACAGCTATTCAGGGAAGAAAATATGGGTGTTGCTATCAGTGAAGGTTATGTGCAGTTTTCCGGTCGTGATGCTGCATCCTGTATCTACAATACCGGCAAGGGATTGGGCAGGCTTAAAGGGTTTGCCTATTGGCTGTTTCGCTGGAAAGTGACGGTGCCGGAATCCAATGTGGTCAGGCAAATCTGGGATTTGCGTGATGCCAGATTTATCAAGTCTTACCTGGGCAGCAGGCGCGTAACATTGGTTGGTGCAAACCACTTCGATACCTTGCCAAAGCAACAGTATCACAATAGCTGTGCGGCAAGGTGCCTGCAGCAAGCAGCTTATGAGCTTGGTATAAATCAAATACCCAACAACAGACTCTATCAATTTAATGGCCAGTCCATTCTCGACAGAAGTGCTGAGGCGGCAATTTATGCAATTAGCGGCAGGCTGGTCAGCGGTAATGGGGAGTTGCAGCCTGATCTTCTGGGAGACCTGAATAACGGCCCTGCTTCCGGTCCGGTGGGTATCAGGAATGCTGCCAGACTGCTTGGGCTTGATAGTCGCTTCTATTGCTCATCATGGCTTACCGAGTGGTATTTTGGGCAGAGAGATCCTGTCAACTGGAGAGAAATTAAACAATATTGTCCGGTGCATCGCACTTCACCGCCGAGGTTGTGCCAGAATGAGCGGCTGCTGGTACATGTTTGCAATTACTCCATGCTCGGCCTGGATGATCATGGTCTCAAAGTCCGGCGGGATCACTATATTATGCAGCGGCCAGATGGCAGTTGTTATAATCCGGACACAGGAATCAACTACCCTTCCGTGAAAGCCTACGCCAGGCGAACGGGAATAAGGCCCAGTGGTGCTTATATGCTGGTCAGCGATAAAGATTCCTATGCAACACTGCCTTCCCTTAAAAGCAGGGCCGGTAGTGTTGGAACAGGCAGGAGTGTTTTTGCTGGTGGTTAAAACTAAACGCTTCTGGTTACCTCCTTGTTATCCGGGCAGGAATTTTCGATTCTCTTGTACTCAATTCCAGCTGGGAACAAAAAATATTTCTTTCGCGCCACCAGCCACCCCGTTCATATTCCCTGACCACCGCATCCGGAGTGACCGGCTGGCCATTCAATGGCAGATTTCTCAGGCAACATGCCTCTTTGAAGCGTGCCACTTCCAATGTTGCCCCGACTGACTGATAATTCTTAACCACTTCATCCGGAGTGATCGTCTGGCGATTCAAGGGCAGATGTCTCAGGCAACATTCTGCCTTGAAGCGTGCCTCCTCCAATGTGGCCCCGACGGCCCGGAAATCCTTAACCACCGCATCCGGAGTGACCGGCCGACCATTCAGCGGCAGCCTCCTCAGGCAACATTCTGCTTTGAAGCGCGCTACCCCCAGAGGTGCCCAGGCGGCCTGAAAACACTTAACCACCATATCCGGAGTGACCGGCTGGCCATTCAGTGGCCGCCTCCGCAGGCAACATTCCGCTATGAAGCGCGCCAGCGGCAGTGCTGCCCCGGTTGCCTGATAACCCTTAACCACCGCATCCGGTGTGACCTGTTGACCATGCAACGGCAGTCTTCTGAGGCAACATTGATCCAGAAAGCGCGCTATCGCTAATTTGTACTTATGATTTCGGTCTGGCATCCGGGTGAATTCCTGAATGACCTGATCCGGAGTAATCTTTCTTCTGTTACATCGCACGTGCCGTAAGCAGAGCTTTTGCAGGAAGAAGCCGCTTCTAAGAGAACTGCTGTCCATTCCGTAAACGGTAAGCACATCAGCCGGGGTTACTTTACGTTTTTGTAATGGTTTTTTTTCCCAAAAGGCATCCTCAACATCCTTGCCATCCAGGGGAACGGCGGTACCTCCATAATACTGATGGCTGGTGACTCTTTTACCGTTAAAGGTACTTTCGAAGAGGTCAGGAAACCGGCTTGAACCGGCTTGTTGATCAACCCGGCTGGCAGGCCCCGGGTGATAGTAAGCTGAGGCTGTTGCTTGCAAAATAACCCCCTGACTACAAATAACGACATTTGACCTCAATATAACTATCAGGTTCCGTTTATGTTGGGAGAGGGCATCAAATATACCACTCTTTGCTGCAACAAAACGTAGTTAATGAGCGGCAGTCTACTTCTAGTAAGTCTCATTATCGATAACTGGCGTTACTTTCAAGAAATCATGAAATACTTAAAGTTAACTCAGATTTTGCAGGCAATGGCAGATGAGAATAAAAAAAATCTCGATCATGTAACCAGCCTCCCCGTTCATATTCCTTAACCACCTCATCCGGTGTGACCAGCTGGCCATTCAACGGCAGGCCCCTCAGACAAAATTCCGCTTTGAAGTGTGCCAGCTCCCGGGTTGCCCTGACGGCACGGTAACCCTTAACCACCTCATCCGGTGTCACCAGCTGGCCATTCAACGGGAGGTGCCTCAGGAAACATGCTGTTTTGAAGCGCGCTATCCCCAGTTTACCTTCCAGACTATTCGGGAAGTGCTTGTCCAGCTCATCCGGTGTGAACTGCTGGCCACTCAACGGCAGGCCTTTCAGGTAACATGCCGCTCTGAAGTACGATAACTCCAGTTTGGCCTGAAGTGCCTGATAGTGTTTAATCACTGTATCCGGTGAGACCTGCTGGCCACCCAACGGTAAGCCCCTCAGGCAGCATTCTGCTTTGAAATACGCCATTCTCAGTTTGCCTTCCGGACTAACCGGGAAACCCTTGACCACCTCATCCGGTGTGACCTGCTGGCCATTCAACAACAGGCCCCTCAGGCAACATTCCGCTTTGAAACGTGCCAGCTCCAGTGTCGACCTGGCTGTCTGAAAGTCCTTAACCACCGCATCCGGCATGACCTGCTGGCCATTCAACGCCAGGCCATTCAGGCAACATTGTTCTTTAAAGAGCATTGCCTCAAGTCTGCCTTCCGGACAATCCGGGAAATCCTTCATCACCTCATCCGGTGCAACCTTTTGGCCATTCAACAGCTGGCCCCTCAGGCAACACTCTGCTTTGAAGCGTGCCAGTTCCAGTGTGGCCCTGGCGGCCTGATAATCCTTAACCACTGAATCCGGTTTGACCTGCTGACCATTCAGCGCCAGGCCCAAAAGGCAACATTGTTCCTTAAAGCTGGCCAGTTCCAGTATTAATTTGTCGGCCTGAAAATCCTTAACCACCGCATCCGGTGTGACTGGCTGGCCATTCAATGACAGGCTTTTCAGGCAGCATTCGGCTTTGAAGCGCACTAATTCCACTGTTGCCCTGATTTCCTGAAAGTCCCTGACCACCTCATCCGGTGTGACCTGCTGGCCATGCAAAAGCAGGCCCCTCAGGCAACATGCCTCTTTGAAGCGTGCTTTGCCCAGTTTGCCTGCCGGGCTGTCCGGGAACTCCTTGTCCACCTCATCCGGTGTGACATGATGGCCATGCAACGGCAGACCTTTCAGACAACATTCTGCTTTGAAGCGCACCAGCTCCAGAGTTGCCCTGGCTGCCTGAAAATCCTTAACCACCGCATCCGGTGTGACCTGCTGGCCATTCAACGTCAGGCCCCTGAAACAACAATCCTCTTTGAAGCGTGCCAGGTCCAGTGTTGTATTGGCTGCCTGAAAATCCCCGGCTATTGCCCCCGGAGCGACCTCCTGGCCATTTAAAGACAAGCCCTTCAGGTAACATTCCGCTTTGAAACGTGCCAGCTCCAGTACTGCCCCGGCTGTCTCATAATCCTTAATCACCTCGTCCGGTGTGACCTGCTGGCCATTCAACGGCAGGCCTTTCAGGTAACATATCTCTTTGAAGCGCGTCAGCTCCAGTGTTGCATTGATTGTCAGATAACCCTTGGCCACGGTATCCGACGTGACTTGCTGGCCATCCAACGCCAGCCCACTCAGGTAATATTTCTCGATGAAGCGTGCTATCCCCAGTCTGCCTTCCGGACTAACCGGGAAACTCTTAATCACCTCATCCAGGGTGACTTCCCTGCCATTTAACGGCAGCTGCTTCAGGCAACATTCTTGCTTGAAACGGGCGAGCTCCAGTGTGGCTTTGGCTGCCTGATAACCTTCAACCACTGCTTCCGGTGTGACCTCCTGACTATTCAACAACAGACCCCTCAGGCAACATTCTGCTTTGAAGCGTGCTATCGCTAATTGCTGCTTATCGTTTCGACTTGGTTCCCGGTTGAATTCTTGCATGACCTGATCTGTGGTAATCTTTTTATTGCCATATTGAATATTCTGTAAGCAAAGTTTTTGCAGGAAGAGGCCAGACCTTAGAGAGCTCTTGTCATATTTATAATAAGCTTGAAGCACTACAGCCGAGGTGACTTGACGCCCGTTTAATGATTTTCTTTTCCAAAAGGCATCCTCAATCCATTTGCCTTCATCCGGGGCAGTGGATCTCCCTCTGTGAGACTGAAGATTTGATATTCTTTTACCGATGAATGTGCTGCCGGAGGGGGCAGGAATCCCGCTGGAACCGGTTTGTCGACCGACCCGTAAAACAGGCTTCGGGTGAGAGTAGGTTGATGCTGTTGCTTTCAAGATAAACCCTGCACACTTGGACTATAAACACCGCCTTTCGACCTCAATATGATTATTTGGTTCCATTTATGGTGTTGTGGGGAGAGGGGTAAACATCCCTCTATATCCCAAAAGTTGTTGATAGTGGTGGGGCGTTTGTCTTGTATTCAGGGTGGCTGTACGGCAGTGAACGATACGAGATATGGAAAAGACTGCGGGAAATTTTTCTAAGCTGCCTGTGCGGCAGTGAACTGTTAAGACTCAAAAAAGAGTATGGGGTTGATTTCTAAGCTGCCTGTGCGGCAGTGAACAGAAAACGGAGGGCATTACACCTCCTGCTGTGTTTTCTAAGCTGCCTGTGCGGCAGTGAACAAGCCTATCGACAAGGCGCGGGATGAACTGGTGTTTCTAAGCTGCCTGTGCGGCAGTGAACTGAGTGGGTGAATCCGTGGCGGGCGCGGGATCTTTCTAAGCTGCCTGTGCGGCAGTGAACAGTTGCCCAATTCTTTTGGTACTTCTGGCAAATTTCTAAGCTGCCTGTGCGGCAGTGAACTCCATAATGATTCGCACCAATGCCGCACCAACGTTTCTAAGCTGCCTGTGCGGCAGTGAACGTCAGGAGGTAGGTAAGATGCTGGATTCATTGTTTCTAAGCTGCCTGTGCGGCAGTGAACTTATTACAATATGAAAGATGTTCAATTCTCTTTTTCTAAGCTGCCTGTGCGGCAGTGAACGATCTGTTACCGGAAGATAAAAAACGGTTTGATTTCTAAGCTGCCTGTACGGCAGTGAACCAGGCCGTTCAGCTTGAGCACTTCTTTTAAGATTTCTAAGCTGCCTGTGCGGCAGTGAACTGCGGGCACTGTGGATCTCCATGGCGAACGAATTTCTAAGCTGCCTGTGCGGCAGTGAACAAAGCGGTTTTGGTTGTTTATCTTGATGGCAATTTCTAAGCTGCCTGTGCGGCAGTGAACAAAGCGGTTTTGGTTGTTTATCTTGATGGCAATTTCTAAGCTGCCTGTGCGGCAGTGAACCTAAAGCCCTTTAAATCTTCCGGCTCAATGATTTTCTAAGCTGCCTGTGCGGCAGTGAACGCAACCTTTCTAACTCTTCGCTTCTTAAATCTTTTCTAAGCTGCCTGTGCGGCAGTGAACACACCACCGACGATGCGTACCTGGAACTGATCTTTCTAAGCTGCCTGTGCGGCAGTGAACACATTTTCTAATCGCCAGACATTTTTAAACTTTTTCTAAGCTGCCTGTGCGGCAGTGAACGAGTACGCCGTTCAGGACTGGGGCCTTGAACTTTTCTAAGCTGCCTGTGCGGCAGTGAACTCTCTAGGGGTTGCCCCCTCCCATTTGCTGTTTTTCTAAGCTGCCTGTGCGGCAGTGAACATAGTTGCGAGGGGCGCAACTTTTTAAAAAAGTTTCTAAGCTGCCTGTGCGGCAGTGAACGAAAGGCAGGCATGGCTTAGGGCATTGGCTAGTTTCTAAGCTGCCTGTGCGGCAGTGAACCACCCGCCTTAATAGCCGTTAAAGCTAATTTATTTCTAAGCTGCCTGTGCGGCAGTGAACGCCAAAGGATTGTTTGATGATCAGCAATATTCTTTCTAAGCTGCCTGTGCGGCAGTGAACTGTTTCTCCAACACAATATAACTCGTCTGGTTTTTCTAAGCTGCCTGTGCGGCAGTGAACTCCGAATCCAGGAACCTCACCGGAGAATACAGTTTCTAAGCTGCCTGTGCGGCAGTGAACCCAAAGAAATCTTTGCCGCCGGCGGTTATATCTTTCTAAGCTGCCTGTGCGGCAGTGAACCGGAGCAACCCGTGAAGCGACCCGCCGCGCCATTTCTAAGCTGCCTGTGCGGCAGTGAACCTACCAACACCAAAACACGCCTATCCATTCACTTTCTAAGCTGCCTGTGCGGCAGTGAACTGGTCATCAAAATCCGTGGCCAGAAACTTCACTTTCTAAGCTGCCTGTGCGGCAGTGAACGAGCGAGGCGGTTTGTTTGGCATGGCCAAGGATTTTCTAAGCTGCCTGTGCGGCAGTGAACGTGGCACCAGGCTTTTAAACTCTTTGGATGACTTTCTAAGCTGCCTGTGCGGCAGTGAACTTTTTTCTCTTCGTCAGATCAAAACCCCCAAATTTCTAAGCTGCCTGTGCGGCAGTGAACGGTACTGGTACTCAGGGGGTTTACTCCCGTAATTTCTAAGCTGCCTGTGCGGCAGTGAACGACCCCTAAAGAATTGCGTGAGCTTGGACGCTTTTCTAAGCTGCCTGTGCGGCAGTGAACCTCTCAATGCGTTCTTGATCCGTTCGCCTTTATTTCTAAGCTGCCTGTGCGGCAGTGAACATGAGCCTCGACGTTTTGAGTTAGTGCTAAAATTTCTAAGCTGCCTGTGCGGCAGTGAACCGGGCATGCCCGAGCGAGAGAATATTCTTGGCTTTCTAAGCTGCCTGTGCGGCAGTGAACATCAGTGAATTGAGTTTGAACACACCGACACTTTTCTAAGCTGCCTGTGCGGCAGTGAACAGGTCGAGTACTTGGCTGGCATCAAATCTATCATTTCTAAGCTGCCTGTGCGGCAGTGAACATTACCTTCCCCGGGGAAATCAAACCACCAAATTTCTAAGCTGCCTGTGCGGCAGTGAACAATATCCATGGCTGCGCCTCTATCCATCCGACTTTCTAAGCTGCCTGTGCGGCAGTGAACCTGTGCCTGATCGGAAGATTGCACTAACTCAATTTCTAAGCTGCCTGTGCGGCAGTGAACGATGTGGGAACGATTAAAAGAGCCTTCAACATTTTCTAAGCTGCCTGTGCGGCAGTGAACGGGGCAGGATAAAAGTGACATTCATAAAAAATTTTCTAAGCTGCCTGTGCGGCAGTGAACGAAATTACCCCGAAATTATTCTCCGCTGTAATTTTCTAAGCTGCCTGTGCGGCAGTGAACTTAAATACCTGACTAAAAACATTGCTGGTTGCGTTTCTAAGCTGCCTGTGCGGCAGTGAACAGGCACCACATCAACGGCCATGGACGGATAGTTTTCTAAGCTGCCTGTGCGGCAGTGAACTACGTCATAGCGTTTACTGGCGTCGTGATAGCTTTCTAAGCTGCCTGTGCGGCAGTGAACGCTGAAATGCCCTTATAAAGACTGCACTGACGTTTCTAAGCTGCCTGTGCGGCAGTGAACTGGTGGATCGGTCGCCATGGGCGAAAGAGACATTTCTAAGCTGCCTGTGCGGCAGTGAACGGAGTGGGAAGCCAAGAAAGCCATTCAAGAATTTTCTAAGCTGCCTGTGCGGCAGTGAACAAGGACAATATGAGCAAAGAGTAGTTGTTGCAAGGGGTTCATCGAAAAAAGGGAGTGTCACCCTATTTTTTTGGAGTTAATTTAATTTATTGATTCTAAATATATTTTTAAAAAGCGAAAAAAAAGGGTCTTTGAGTGCCGCTGGCGACAGCGGCTTCCTATGGGCACTAATGTGGCCTGGCTTTGTTATGCACACAAACCCTCATTCCCAAGGTCTCAAGGCTGTTCAAGTCCTACGAACATGTTCCCACGGACTCCCGTGAGAATGCATACCAAACCATTGTACAAATTAAAACCTCCGTTTAACTTCCATTATTCCGGGTAGAAACAGATTGTTCCACATTCAGAAGGTTTCGGTATTCACTCCCACGCAAGCATGGGAGTACGTATGGGTATTAGCGCTTTTCTGCACTAGAACTCAGGAACAGTGGCTTTATCCAAAGCCAGGCCGTAGCTGTTAAATTGACCATCTACAGCCTTGGCTTTGTTATGGCGCTCTATAAACAACAGAAAACTTTGCCCGTTGCTGCTGCTCTTCAGGCCAACATGAGGAAGGTGAAGTGGTTTCGAGATTTGTGCATGGATAGCCTGCTCCAATGCCTCTGACCAGGTTCCCCGCTCAAGGTGGCGCTTTTTTTGCCTCTGGTAACGGCTGTTGCCCTTAGGTTGCTTCCGGGAGTAGCAGCTGTGTTTAGAGATCCCTTCAGGTATCCCTCTGACTGGTGTCAGCAGAGCGTAATCCCGGATAACGGAATGATTAGCCAGCACCGAATGGAAAGCATCAATATCCACCTTTTTACCAAGGATACGTATTATGCCACCCAGTGTGTGCTGTTGTCCGTAGGCTGGGAAAGCAAGACCGATTCGCCCCCCATAGGTCGGCAGCAACGAGTGCAGTGCCTGCATAAGTGCCGACACCACAGCAGACTGGATAATCTCTGGGTTGGGCAGTGCTTTTAGCTCACAGTAGCTGTCCATAATTACTCCTTGCCGGATTCGCCAAAGACGCCACCACGGATCAGGATAGCCATTACATAATGCTGTTGCTCTACAGAAGGTTCTTTATCCTTGAGTACCCAATTATCAAACAGGCTGTAGAAATCCATCTTTGCCTTTGGCTGCCGGAAGGCCATGCCAAGGGTGGTTACAGATCCATAGGGCTCAATGGCGATGGGCATCATTGCATCATCACTGTACCAGGTATCAATGGTACGAATAGCATTACCGACTTTTTGCGAGTGCATGCCTGCTTGACGATTGGATTCATTGACAACGTAGAGCTCTTTGCTCTTGGTTTTTCCTGTATCCAGTACCAGCTCCTGAGAAGGGTAAACTTCCTGACCAAAGCCGAGGCGGGCATGAGCTTCAATATTGAGAAGAATAAAATGCTCACCACGCAGACCAGAAGCTATCCATTGAGCGACAGTGGTGATTTCTTCGGACCGGTGATCAAAATTCTGCAGGCTCAGTTGGCGGGCATTATCGATGGCAACACTCTTCTCTGCGCCATCTATTTTACAGCGCACAATGACTGAAACCGACTCACTGCCGATGCGGTTACGCCACAGCCAGCGGGCGTTAAGAATATTGGCTGCGTAACGCCTTGCCAGTTCTTCTACACCATGCTCCTGAATATATTGAGCAACAATTTCTTTCACCTTGGCCTGATAGGGTTGGTTATTACAGACACTGGGGGTGCCATCAAAAGGTATAACCTTGCAGGTGAAATTGACCTTGAGAGTGTCATTGTCATTATTCAACATGGCTACATCGACGGTTTGCAGGTTAGGTACCTGAATTTTTGCGTCCAGCTTTGCCGGGTCGCTGGCATCCTTGTTTTTCAGACGATTAGAGATAGTGCCCCGAATGGATTTGGTGCGAATGGCAATCACAGACTCCTGAGGGTGCTCCAGTTCACTGTTGAACTGACTGAATACCCCATCGGAGATATCCAGATTACGTTCGAAGGCGAGAACTGAGGCTGTTGTTAATTTAGTCATTGCATAACTCCTTTGATATCAGTTGCCATTTTGCTCAATCAAGTACAAGCCGTTTTCACCGCTGTTCATCCGCCAGAAGGCATTATCCAGTGAGTTGAGGCTATAAGGGAAAACCCAGCGGCCAAGGCTGTAGAGTGTCTCGACATACTGGCTTGGGTAGTAGGGAGCCCGGCTATGTTGCATAGCTTCCGGTTCAAAAAGCGGTGAGATTGACTGATAGCCGACCGATATCGGCACCAGCCAGCCACGACCATGTTTGACACTGGTCGTCTTCCAGTGCACGGTTGGTTCTTTGTCTTCACCCCTGGTGGGCCGCTGCTCGGGAATATGATGCAATATCGCCGTTTCGAGAAGTGCATCCAGAGCGGTTGCATCGGGTGATTGCTGTTGTAGCTGCCTGGTAATCTCTATCAGTTCCTGACGGGCCTCCACAAGAATAAAGGCCGGTGCCAGGCGGGCTTTTAGTTGATCCAGATTTTCTGCCGGTACCAGCTCAACCGATTTGATACCAAACACACTGCCACTGGCCATTCTCTGTTGCTGCAGGGTTTGGCTGACCCAGTGACAAAACGCTTGCTCATTGTCATTAAGCCAGTCTTCGTCATCGTAGTCTGCACAGCGTATGGGGAGAACCAGGCTGATGGTCATATCAACCTTGCCTTCTTCGACTATTGCTGCTGTCTCTCCGTTTTTCCTGATTGGGTTGCGGCTTTGATTTAATGTGTAATCGCTGAACGCATGGGGACGATAACGCCTTACCCGGCACTCATGACTGGCTATCAATACGCCGTCAAACGTCAGGCTTGCAGGAAACCGGATTTTACGTTCAAGAGCGTGAACAGCACCTAAAAAACCAGTCAGGGCAGGAAAACCATAACTGAGGGGGCCGGAGATCGCGTTGGCACCTTGTACCTTGATCTGGGAAATATGCAGGTAGAAATCCACATCATTCATGAAAATATTCCCGCATTATTTCGCTGGCTGGCTTTAATGGTTGCTTCTATTTCCCGTCGCCATTCTATGAATTCCATATCGTCAAAGGCTGTGGCCTGTTTTTTGAATCTGGTTTGTAGCAGGTTATTCAACCAGAGTGCGAAATCCTGCATAACGGTCTGGACCCATTCACCTCTTTCCCTCTGTTGTTTGAAGGCGGTTTGACCCTCCTGGTTTGCCCGCAGAGGATCAAGCCAGAGTTTGTGTGCCATTTTTAGCTGGTAGTTTTCACTCCATCCTGCAGGAAAACTTTGTTGTACATAGGCTGCCATTTGAAGAATCTGGCCAAGAATAAGGTCGAGAGCCTCCTTGCGCTGATCGCGGATATCCTTGTTGCTGTTGGCAGCCTCGATGACTGCATACAGCATCTGCAAAGCTTCATAACAGTGATAAGCCATACTCCTGCTAAAGAAGCTTTCTTGTCGTTTGCTTAGAGAAAAATCTTGCTGTCGGGAATAGGTGGGTGGCAGGGATTCAAGCAGCAGGTTAACACCACCCTGCAGACCAGTTATTGCGCTCACATTTCTCGATTTTAAAAAGCCTCCTCCACCCAGGATACATTTTGCAATTGACGAAGTGGTGACATAGGGGGCTGATTCGCTACTTTTCTTATATCTATTAGTTTTATTTTTTTTATTGTCTTCACTGTTGCGTGCATTTTCAATTTTAGTAAATGCTTTGTAAATTAAAATGGTTGGATGAAGAGGTAGAAGGTTATGGTAACTATCTTCTTTTATCGCATTTTGCATAGGCCAAAGTAGTTGTTTGTTAACTCCTGATGCTTTTGGCGATTCCTGTGTGCTAGTCAGAGAGTTATAAAAACTCTCTTGATATTTTTTTGAAGCCGCTATGTCATCAGAAAAAACTCCTTCCAAAGATGGATGTTTTCCGATTAGCAGGTCCCGGAGCTTATTTCCCTGAATTTGGATGTCAAAAAAATCAGCTAATGGCAAGGCCGCAGAGTTTCCACTGGCATCCAACTCATTCCCCAAAGCTTGTTGTGAGCCGACAATTCCATTGGGAAGGTTGTTTTGGGGGCGGAAGTTAATGTTATCCCCTTTTGAGTCTGGGTGGATACCCTTTGAAAAATGAGATCCAAATGTTAGCTGTTTAGCTAGCTTCGTTGCGAATACTTCCATTCGCATGGGCTTGGAATATTTATGCTTTGTATTCTCTATAGATTTGAGAATATTTGCTTCTGAATCGCTGCCAGGCTCTGCCTTGTCCAGTTTCTTCTGTTCTGGCTCCAGCTTGCTCTGGAGCTGCTCGCTAAGATACTGATCAATAGCCTGGATGACGTCATCACGTGTGATTGACTCCATGGCTTATCTTCACCTCTACTTGCTCAAAAGGAATGACAGTATAGCAAATTATTTTTGCCATGCATGTGCGTTTCTAAAGATTTTATAAAGACCTACAAATTTTTATGGCTGTGTTAGACTTTCACCCTCTGCCGAGCAGGCAGCTTATAAAATGCAAGTGCGGTTCTTTACGCACAAATTACTGCCGAACAGGCAGACTCCTGAAGGGCTTTCTGTTGGAAGCTCTTTTTTGTATGGCAGGCTTAGCTTGGCCAGAATCCAAACCATGGATGGAAGCACCAGCTCCTCTCTTTAGCCAATCGTATAGAAGCAAAGCGGATAGCCGTCTTTAGTGATGATTCGTTACCCAGTTGTGCACAGAGATCATCCAGTGCCGTGTGGTAATCACTGACTAGCCATGGCTGGCTTGTGGTACTTTCCGGTACAAACTCTTGATAAGCAAACTTGCTGTTTATACTGTCCTGCCCTAAGGGATTCTCCCAGGCTTTTTCTGCGTAACGGAATCGAATACCTGAACAGGAGTCCTCGTCAGGCACCGCAACAACATCAACTTGCGGTATCGGATCGTATCGAAATGGCGTCGCCCGCTGCATATGGGTGTTGGCCTGTGCTGCACTGTTGTTCTGCCAGAAGGCATTGACAACGTTGGTACCCGTTGCGTTGAGCAGATCAGCCATAACCGCGTGTTCAAGGTCGGCTAGCCGTTGGGTTGGCTGGAGATGAGCGGGCCTGGCTATTCGGGGGATCGAATTGATATTGGCCAGCTGCTGATCAGTAATCAGGTCATCGGAGCAGCGATGACTATTGAGAAGATGGTTGTTGCTCTCAAATCCGGGCCGCAGGAAGACGGGGACGCCGACCCCCAAAGTACTCCCGGCCTGCAGGGCTTTGATATTGCTATCAAGAATCAGCACATTGGCTTCGGTCACTACCTTGTCTGGCCGGTGTCGCCAGACTCGCCCAACCAGCTGAATGATTGAGCGCATGGATGATGGCTCAATAATGGCCCAGTCGTAATCGTGATCCCGACCCACTTCAGCAACGGCTGTGGCGAGAACGATAAAAATATGATGTTTTTTATCACCACTGTGAACGGCGTTGGTAATTTCCGGATGGTCAAACAGATTCTTACCATTATTCCGGTTAAGAATGCGATCCAGCTTATGTTCCAGCCGACTGCGTAAAAAGAGCAATTGACGGGCGTGATAACAGCAGATGTGTAGTTGGATATTCTTTGGCAACGGTGACTGGTACAGTGCCCTGGCCAGATCAACCATCGGATCAATATTGGCCATCCGTATCAGTCCAACACTGGCGGTTCTGTCACTTGCAGGGCAGGTTTCATGGTAGTTATTGTGCAGGCGCGTACAGGCATCGGTAATAATTTGGGCCAGAGTGCGGTTGTGAATTTTTTCCTCCTCAGTTGCCCGGGGAAGTGCTGTGGGCAGAATCTCTCCCACACGTTTCGGTGGCAGCGCGTTCAACGCTTTAATACGCTTGCGAGTGAATTGTGTATGGCGTTCGGCAAAGGTTTGTTCGTTACTGCATGGCTCAATATGCTGGTGGAATTCATCAAACCATGCACAGTAGACCCCTGTGCTTTTCCCATTCTGGTTGAGCTGCCATAGCTGGCGACCTTTCTGGTAGGCTACATAGAGCCCTTGAACCAGATCGGGTGTCAGGGTTGCCGAAGAGAGCAGGACATTACTCCCCATCATACCTGCCATATGCACCAGACGACTCAGGGCAGGCAGGTCATTTTGATCAAAGTCATCCGGCTCATCAAGAATAAGATCGCTGGTCAGCAGGCGGAGGATTGGCACAATATGTCGTCCACCGCGCAGCGTTTCTGTGGCGCTGATAATGTGGTCAACAGTGCAGGAAACCACCGGTGCATAGAGCAGGTCGCTGGCTTTTGGGTCTTGAATAATGGTTCCCAGGGTTGATTTATCCAGTACACAGTTTTCGTAGTCGAGTTTATCGATAATCAGATCGCTGGCTGATTCACTGCCGTTATCCTCTGAACTCTCCTCTGCCGCCTGCTGCTGTAAATCAAACAAAGTGCGTTGTGCTGCACCACCAACCAGGATAGCCAGTTCGGTATCATCCAGGTTTAGTCTTTCCCGCAGAGCTATCCCTGTCTGAAGGGTCAATACCCGCAAGCCCAGGGCAATGGTAAAGCGGGGGCCCCGCTCGGGATCAGCGAGTGCGGCCATAATCCGTGCATTGCCCAAGGTTTTACCACAGCCAGTGCTGGCCAGGTTCACACCAAAGAAGCCTTGCTGACGAGCCTCTTTCTGATGCTTTTTCACCAGGTTCCAACTTTGGTTTTGCCACTGAAACCTTGGCGTTGAAGTACGTTTGGAAAATGGGCTGATATCTTCGAGGTACGGCAGTTCGTGGGCAAACCGTGGTAGTAATCGCGCAAAATCACCCGTAAACCGGGCAACCCCCAGCAAGTGTTCATCCAACGCTTGTTTTGGTTGTTTTGACTGGCGATCAGTATTAGCGATCAGTGACGTTGTAAGGCTTTGGTCGCCGGTGACGCGGCGTTGGTCATCCGCAGGCAGGCTGGAGTAGTTATGGTCACCCACCATAAGACATAAACGCGCCAAATGCATCAACAGTGGATTATTTGTTTCCGGTAAGTTCAAGAGCGGAGGATGGTTTAATGCTTTAGTTGCCCAGCGCTTCACGGTTTTCTGCCACACCAGGCTGTCTGTGGCCTGAGCGGAAAAGCGCCAAAAATCGCCCACGTCATTGCGTTCATTTTGCGCTTTTTCCGAGAAAACCCAGTAGTTATAAGCAGACAGTCGTTTGTAGAAGCGAGCAATATCCAGTCCCAAAAATTTGGATTGATGGCGCAGTTTCTCCCTTTCTCTGAAATTATGCCTGTCATCACAAGGGAGTCGGTGGTGGGTAACCGTCAACCAGGCAACCAGTTGTGCCAATGGGGGAAGATGGGCAATACCTTTGGATCTATTCTTGTGTGCATAGTCGTTGTAAAGGGAGTCAACCCAATTGGGGTGCTGTTTGAAATAGACGGGAAGGTTGCATAACCTTGCCAGCCACTCCTTATCCGTCGAGCAGCCAGAAATCAGTGCTTCAAAAAGGCGCAGGGATAGCCACTCGTGACGGTAAGGGTCCGATTGTTGATTCCCGGATTCTTTAAGTTTTCGCTGGAATCCAACCGTTGCTTTACCCAGGTCATGCAGGAGTGCAGCGAGTACGGCAACAATCTGTATAGAGGTTGCCATAGCCCAGCTGTTTTCCCACTCTGTGCCAATCAGAGTTCGCCGGGTTTGATTGACTGGCACCAGGCCTTTGTTACTAAAGGCATTGCGTTTGCCCACCACCCAAACCAGCTCACTGCGCGACCGTGACCGAAGCCAGTGACAGCTGACTGCTGTGCTTTTGGTCGCTGTTTTTCTCAGCAGTTTTTTAACGGCGTTTAATCCATCCTGAGTAATAATGGTTTGCCAGGTGTTGTCACCAATTCGATCCGCAAAAGCATCCAGAACCCGTCGTGTTTTTTTCAGGGCATTTTTTTCGCACTGGGAGATAAAGGTGACCATCATGGCTGATTACTCCCAGTCAGATTTCAAGGCGATTGCTTTTACCTGGTCAAACATAACATCCAGAGCCTTATGATCCGTAAAAGCCTGCAAACACTGTTGCCGGAACTCTTGCTCTGTGGCACCTTCCTTCGCACATATAAACGACCATGGAAGAACCAGCGTATCCTTGATGAGATCAGCTACATCAAATACCAGGGCTCCCCGCCGGGTTTTGCCGTGCATGACTGCAAAGCCGTGAGGGATACCTAATGCCCAAAGCGTGGTTGCTGCCAGTCCGTAAGCCAGATAATTACCATGATTCAAAAAGCTGTTGGCCTGATCTTCTGCGCTGCGTTCACGGGTAAATGAGCCATAACCGGTTTGCCGTGCTGCAAACTTATACAACGTCTTGGTCAGCCGGGCCTCTGCCTGTAGCAAATCATTGACTTTACCTACCTTGTTGATTGTGCTTTCAGTACTCTCAAGCTCAGGCATTATGATATCAATGAGAAAGCCTTCACTCTTAAGGTCCCGGTCTTTGCTCCAGATGGTTTTCATAAACTGAATTCTGGCGAGCTGCAATTGTTTGGCTGCCTGCAATCGTTTCTGGTCATCAAACCAGAACTGCATCCAGCCTTGCATGTATTCCGTGGGGCGATATTCACTTTGCGGCGATAACCATTCCACTTCATTTGCCATAAGTAAGGGAGTGCCGCCGCCACCGCAAAAGCCAATTAACACACCAGCGGAAGCCAGCATACGAACAGCCGCCTGGGTGATGGAGGTTCCGTTTCCCAATAGCAGGCAGGTGGTATTGGCAATGGGGATATTCCAATACTGGTTATTATTTTTGGCTTCGGTGAGATAGAGCACCCGACCATCCTTCTGCATGATCCGGCACTTTTCCAGGTAATAGATATTGGCCCTTTTGGAATGCAGAATCGCCTTGAGATCAGTCAGCACTTCCATTGTGAGATACTCCTGTGCTGAACTCTATCGTTCATTCTACGCGTCAGATGCTTATGGGTAGCAGAGATAGAGGGAAACGCTGCTTGTATTTTGATCAACTTATCTGCCTTGTTTTGCAATTTATGCTGCCCAGCTGGCAGGGTGAACCTTAGTGCATTGTGCCGGTGAGTGAATATTGATTCAATTGATCTGAGTTCTATATTTCACCCTTTTTCTGGGGCAAAAAAATGGAGCTTATAAATCAAGTGGTTACAGATGGTGTTATTTTTTGGGTCAAAAAGCCTTTTTAGAGTTCTATCCCTTTAAATACGGGGGAGGTTATACTCAGAACTCTGGTTCACTGCCGCACAGGCAGCTTAGAAATGCTTACGGACAACCAGCTTGACTGCTTTCGGGTTCACTGCCGCACAGGCAGCTTAGAAACGCAGCTTCTTACAGGCTTGACGATAGGCTGGGTTCACTGCCGCACAGGCAGCTTAGAAATGATTCTGGTTTGCTGGTCCAGTTGCTCAAACGTTCACTGCCGCACAGGCAGCTTAGAAATATTTCGTGCCACTCGGCGCATAACAACAGCTTGTTCACTGCCGCACAGGCAGCTTAGAAAGCTTATGCGACCTCTCTTAATTCGTAGTGGTCGTTCACTGCCGCACAGGCAGCTTAGAAATTCCGTTTGGGCTACGCATCCCCGCTTCGTAAGTTCACTGCCGCACAGGCAGCTTAGAAATGTCACTGGAAGAAAAAGCGGAACTCGCTAAAGTTCACTGCCGCACAGGCAGCTTAGAAAGCTTCCGGCAGATCGTTGTAATTGAAGAAGAAGTTCACTGCCGCACAGGCAGCTTAGAAATTCAATGCTTTCATTCATGGAAGGAATGATTCGTTCACTGCCGCACAGGCAGCTTAGAAATAAAGATTATGGAGACGACCAAACCCGAAGGTGTTCACTGCCGCACAGGCAGCTTAGAAAAGTTAATGACGACACCGAAACCCCATGCAGTCGTTCACTGCCGCACAGGCAGCTTAGAAAAAGGTGCAAGCGGTGTCCCATACAGATGTAAAGTTCACTGCCGCACAGGCAGCTTAGAAATGAACTCAAAACAAGCTAAGATTTTTGGTGATGTTCACTGCCGCACAGGCAGCTTAGAAAAGAAAGCATACAGGCAGTGAGAGAGGCATCCCGTTCACTGCCGCACAGGCAGCTTAGAAAATGCTGGAGGAAACCTACCGCAAGGAGTTGGGGTTCACTGCCGCACAGGCAGCTTAGAAACCAGTGAAACTGACAAAGCATATCACGTTTTCGTTCACTGCCGCACAGGCAGCTTAGAAATGTTTGATATGTTCCAGATCCCAACCCTTGTAGTTCACTGCCGCACAGGCAGCTTAGAAATTCGGGGTCAGCCGTTCCTTATCCCACCCTTTGTTCACTGCCGCACAGGCAGCTTAGAAAGTGTGTAAGCAAGCAGGCAAGGCAACGAATAAGTTCACTGCCGCACAGGCAGCTTAGAAAGTCAGGTATTGCGCCAGTATCTGGGTATCAATGTTCACTGCCGCACAGGCAGCTTAGAAAGGTTTTCCGTATGAATCCCGGCATGGTCTCCTGTTCACTGCCGCACAGGCAGCTTAGAAATCTGGCGAAGCACGTCTGGCGCAACTATTACTGTTCACTGCCGCACAGGCAGCTTAGAAATTGCTGCTCGCATATAACAACAGCTTCCAACGGTTCACTGCCGCACAGGCAGCTTAGAAATACACCCCACATAGAGATAATTTTTAGAGTTCGTTCACTGCCGCACAGGCAGCTTAGAAACCCAACAATAACAACTCAAACCGACGCGGGTAGTTCACTGCCGCACAGGCAGCTTAGAAAAAGTGGTACACAGGTAATCAGCCAGTGAATTAGTTCACTGCCGCACAGGCAGCTTAGAAAATTCGTTTCTCTGCTCATCTATACGAGTCAGCGTTCACTGCCGCACAGGCAGCTTAGAAATATCAGATACATGAACCAGCATCAGAAGAAAAGTTCACTGCCGCACAGGCAGCTTAGAAATAACAACCCCTAGCGATTCTTTACAAAACGCTGTTCACTGCCGCACAGGCAGCTTAGAAAATTCGCAAGAAGGCCAAAAAGGAAGGCTGGATGTTCACTGCCGCACAGGCAGCTTAGAAATGACGGCGGATGAACTGGCGCACTATGCCGGAGTTCACTGCCGCACAGGCAGCTTAGAAATTTAGGGACGTGCCTGCCAGACAAAAGCCTAAGTTCACTGCCGCACAGGCAGCTTAGAAATGCAAGAAGCAGGTTATTGCTGATCTGATTCAGTTCACTGCCGCACAGGCAGCTTAGAAATGAGTGGTTTAAACACAGTAGTTTCCAGACCCGTTCACTGCCGCACAGGCAGCTTAGAAAAGCAAGGCCCGCAAGGACAGGGCATAGTCATCGTTCACTGCCGCACAGGCAGCTTAGAAAACAGCCTGGCAGACACCAACAAAGAAGCCTTGGTTCACTGCCGCACAGGCAGCTTAGAAAATTAACAGGAATTTCCGATACTTCACCACCTAGTTCACTGCCGCACAGGCAGCTTAGAAATTGCCCGATCTGATGGATATGCGAGAGCTGAAGTTCACTGCCGCACAGGCAGCTTAGAAATTGGAAACAAACCGTTTGAATGTACTGCTGGTGTTCACTGCCGCACAGGCAGCTTAGAAAATTTTTCAAATTCCTCTTTATCCTCTGGAAATGTTCACTGCCGCACAGGCAGCTTAGAAATTTCGGAGTTCCACAAAATGCTTCAAGAAAACGTTCACTGCCGCACAGGCAGCTTAGAAATGCTCTGCTTGGTTCGCTTTTCGTATCGCTTTGTTCACTGCCGCACAGGCAGCTTAGAAAATGATTTTTTTATGCCTGCTTTGAGTCTGGTGGTTCACTGCCGCACAGGCAGCTTAGAAAGCCACCAATCCGCCGCCAGCGGTGCCGGACAAGTTCACTGCCGCACAGGCAGCTTAGAAATACACGGAGGGGAGAGGATACTGGTTCGGGACGTTCACTGCCGCACAGGCAGCTTAGAAAATGCAGCGAATTGAGCAGGCAGCCAATGCCAGGTTCACTGCCGCACAGGCAGCTTAGAAATCTTTCAGGCTCAAGGCCTGGCGGATAGCAGCGTTCACTGCCGCACAGGCAGCTTAGAAATTTGAATGCGTCGTATATCCGTTTGTCTCTCAGTTCACTGCCGCACAGGCAGCTTAGAAAAGTACCGGCTGCACCTTGCCTGGTGTATCAAAGTTCACTGCCGCACAGGCAGCTTAGAAAAGTCGGCGGTGATGCCCGGGTACCAGTAGTCCGTTCACTGCCGCACAGGCAGCTTAGAAAGTGCAGGTAGTCTTCAAGGTCTTCCTGTTCGCGTTCACTGCCGCACAGGCAGCTTAGAAAACAGAGAAAGGACATGGCCAGCAAAACCCGCTGTTCACTGCCGCACAGGCAGCTTAGAAATTTGGTGTTACTCTATCTGCCTATAGGGCTGGGTTCACTGCCGCACAGGCAGCTTAGAAAAGCTCGGCATCACGAACAGCGTCCACCTGACCGTTCACTGCCGCACAGGCAGCTTAGAAATTTCCATACCCTAAATTACCGCAGGGCCGATAGTTCACTGCCGCACAGGCAGCTTAGAAAAAGTATTTGCGCCCCTTGTCTGATGCTATGGGGTTCACTGCCGCACAGGCAGCTTAGAAAATAGCTGTAAAAGAACTGTTTCAAATGCCAGAGTTCACTGCCGCACAGGCAGCTTAGAAACATCGTCGTACTCGCCGGTATAATTAAGATCAGTTCACTGCCGCACAGGCAGCTTAGAAATGTTAACCGGTTTCTGGCCATGCCGTGGACCAGTTCACTGCCGCACAGGCAGCTTAGAAATTCAGCGCTGGCGTCACCTTGACCCTTGGTAGGTTCACTGCCGCACAGGCAGCTTAGAAATCTATTTTGACGCCTGCGATGTAGTCTTGATTGTTCACTGCCGCACAGGCAGCCCTCCAAATGACTACCCGCGTAGAAGTGAAAGCCCCAATATTCACTGCCTCACAAGCAACTCAGAAAAGCGAACAAACAACCCGGGTATCAAAGTTTCCAACTCCAGCCAAGGCTGCAATCATTGAGAGGATAAAATCCAGAGGCGGAATATTTCCTGTCGTATAGTAAAGCAAGGCTGTTCAGCGATCTTGGGCAAATCAGAGTCGGTGATACACGTCAGCAGTTTTTTAATTAAACTGAAGTGCCGATCTTGTTCAGCCTTGGTAACCTGTATTTTTAAGATTTGATACCCAGTGAATAAATCTTATTAATGGTTTTTTTGGTTAAACAGCCTGACTCAATCAAACCAGTGATGATTTTAGTTACTGGTTGACAAGCGCCTCCACAAAACATGAACGATGACTTAAGTAAATCTTCACTGTAGCGTACATTTTTCTCAGGTTTGAAGTTCAAATCAAGAATATCAGGATTTGACTGAAAAACAGTGTACAGGATGTCAAAGTCAAGGTTGCTTTTTAATAATATATTTTCAACCTTGTCAATGGTTTTTTCGTTTCGTGGTATCCAGGTTTTGTTTTTTTCGACTTCTTGATAAACGGCCTTTTGCCAGTTTGACCAATCTGACTTAATCACTTGGGTCGGATTCTTACCGAACTGCCCTGGATTAACACCTATGACACGGATATTACATCTGTGAGTTTCATTTAGATAGGAAGTAAACTGATGCATTAGCTCAGTTTTACCGGCATCAGTATCTCTCCCGCTGGTAATAGCTGTTGTTATGAATTCTCCAGCCAGATCGCAGGCTGAGGCAACCTCAGGTTGGTTGCATGAAGTATTGTAATCCGGCAGCTGGTTATTCGGTGTTTCATCATTTACTGAACTGGCTTGATCCTTAAAACCCCAAGCGTATATCTTGTTAACAAGTTCTTCTTCCACCAGTCCCATTGAGATAGCTTTCATAATAAAGTCTTTTGCGGGTATACATCGGCCTCGCATTAGCCCGGCCACCTGCTGAAAAGGCCTCTTTTTATCCAAAATAGAAGTGACAGAATAAAAGTCATAATACTCCGGGTCCAATGATGGTAAAAATTCAAACAGAAGTTTTGCTGTGTCCTCCGATCCGATCTTGTCTCCTATTTCTTCGATGGCATCATATCCCTGATCAAAAACCTTCTGGTCGACGTTGTCTTGCCACTCTTTCCAATCGCAATGGCTAAAATCCTTTGGGTTGGTTAGTACGCTCAGTTCAGTCGGGAGTATGAAAGGTCTGGGGATGCGCTCATTTAATTGCTTGACCATTCTGGCAAACAGTGATTTTTGGCATTGCCTAATGTCCCCTCGTTTGGATTTACGGATTGCTTCGGCGTTGAGAATAAATTTTTTTGCCAGCTGTTCAATTGAATAAAGACTGTCATCGATTGCTTCCTGATAAGTGGGTGGAGCATCAGTGTTAAAACAGGTGGAAGTAGAAATATCCCGGATCATAGCTCATCTCAGTAATTGCAGGAAAAAAGCATTCACCATAAATTGACCTATTGATTAAAAAAAAGTTCCGTACACTAACCTGGGTTCGTGCGTTCACAATGGCTTCTGGTGACTTATTCCCTTGCAGGTGTTCATGTTCCTTGCCGGGGCTAAAGTCTTCTGCCTGAATGGTAATCAGAGTTCTGATTCTGTCTGGATTTTTTTCGGATGTGTCGTGATCAAAATGGTAAGCTACTGCCTGAAAATTCATATCGGTTCTTTATTGTCATGTCTGACTCGCTTCTTTATATAGTCTCTACACCAATGGGTAATCTGGGTGATATGACGCCCAGGGCCATAGAGGTGCTTCGTCAGGTTGACGTTATTGCCGCAGAGGATACCCGGCACAGTAAGCGTTTGATGAATCACTTTGGTATTGATACTCCGCTGATTCCCTGTCATGACCACAATGAACGACATCAGGCCGGAATGATTGTGCGACGTATGCAGGCGGGGGAAACCATTGCCCTGATCAGTGATGCCGGTACGCCGTTAATTTCTGATCCTGGCTTTTATCTGGTCCGGTCGGTGAGAGAGGCGGGATTTCGGGTGGTTCCCATACCCGGGGCCTGTGCATTTATCGCCGCGCTGTCAGTCAGTGGTTTGCCCACGGACCGTTTTTATTTTGAAGGTTTTCTGCCCGCGAAAGGGGCGGGGCGTCGCAAGCGAATAGAATCGTTGGCGGCTTTTTCCAGTACCTGGGGGGTTTATGAGTCGCCACACCGTATTATGGAACTTCTGGAAGATCTGGAAATGGTGCTGGGTGGTGACCGGTACATAGCTCTTGCCCGGGAAATCACGAAAACCTTTGAAACCGTGTTGACCGGGACGGTGTCTGAGATTCAGGCCGTTTTGCAATCCGATGCCAATCAGCAGCGTGGCGAGTTTGTGGTGCTGATCGAGGGCTTTAAGGAGGAAGAAGATTCTGAAATCAGCCCGGACATTGCAAAAATGCTGCAACGTCTGTTACTGGATTTACCCATAAAAAAAGCGGCTGCCGTGGTCGCTGATCTGACCGGGTTGAGAAAGAAAGACCTCTATGAATTGGGGTTGGACATGAAGAAGGGGGAGTAGTTGCTGATCACGGGAGTTGTCCTGCAATAGACGCTTCCCGCTTCCCGCTTCCCGCTTCCCGCTTCCCGCCGCCCGCTACCCGAAATGTGCTTTTGTGGGCAGCGGCTTTTTACCAGGCCAAGTAAAATGATGACGGTATTCCGGGACAAATCATAAGTGGGTTTTTGCTGCAATTGGAGATATGAATAACAGTTTTTGCCAATCCCGGAACCGAGTGATTTGTTGTTACTGTTGATTATTGCAGATTTCACAAGTAATATTCTCCGCCGCGAGCTGGCCGGGCAGTCGCTGTTTATTCTGGTTGTTTGATCAGAGTGAAGGGAGGAAAGTCCGGGCTCCAGAGGGTAGGGCGCCAGGTAATGCCTGGGGGGCGAAAGCCTACGGAAAGTGCAGCAGAGAGTAGACCGCCTAAGCCAGTGCTCTTTTCAATGTTTGTTGAAAAGAAATTGGCCGGTAAGGGTGAAAGGGTGCGGTAAGAGCGCACCGCATGGCTGGTAACAGTCCATGGCACGGTAAACCCCGCCTGGAGCAAGACCAAATAGGAATCCTATAGGTGTGACCCGCACTGGATTCGGGTAGGTTGCTTGAGGTGTCTGGTGACAGACATCCCAGATGAATGACTGCCCAGGCCTGCTTTGGCAGGCTGGACAGAACCCGGCTTACAGGCTGGCTCGCGACTCTTTTTTCCGCTTCAAGTTTGCTTTTCCTGATCGTTTTTGTGGTTGTCAGGGTGTCTGTTGCCACGGGACGTGTTTCTGTCTTTGTCTCACTGTCTTTAAATCGAAAGTCTTTATCGCAATAAAAGTGTTTTGCGCCCGATGTTGCTGTCTTTAAAAAAATAGAACCATAGTTCTTTAATTCCTTCATAGATTCTGTTTTGCCCTTTGTTTAAAGGCTTTCGCTATTCATTTTTCAAACTGTTCTTTTATTGGGTTGTCCAATAATGACGGGGAAGAGGTAGAACCCCTGCTTGACGTGGGTTTTTCAGATTCCTATAGTGTGCTTTAGTGGTGTAAAGTGGATTATTGTGGGGCGAATTGGGTGGCCGAATGGAGTTGGCTCTCATTAGTGCTTTTTATAAGTGATGATTGCTTTAAGGTTTTCAGGGGTTCGGGGACCAGGGAGAAGGTAATGTGTTTCGCGGTGTGAATGCCATTAATCTGGATGCCAAAGGGCGTCTTGCCATACCAGCCCGATATCGGCAGGTGTTGCGGGATCGCTGCGGTGGTGCTCTGGTGGCAACGATTGACACCGACGAACCTTGCTTGCTGATTTATCCATTGGATGAGTGGGAGCTTATTCAGCAGAAAATTGAAGCGCTTCCCAGTTTTCATTCAATGACCCGCCGGATTCAGAGGCTCTTGATTGGTCACGCCACCGATGTAGAGCTGGACGGCAATGGGCGTATTCTTATCCCTCCACTGTTGCGTGACTACGCAGGTCTTGAAAAGCACAGTATTTTGCTGGGTCAGGGCAAGAAATTCGAGCTTTGGGATGAACGTTGCTGGAATGAGCGCCGCGACCAATATCTGAAAGAAGCCAGTGAATCAGAAGAGATTCCGATGGAATTGCAGTCGCTCTCTTTGTAAATCATTTTTTTGCTGTTTTTGAGTTAAGAAAGCTTTGTGAAAAGTGTATGAAATCGTTAAATCGTGTTGGTGGTCAGGCAGGTGGTGATAAAGGTGGCCATAAAATGGTAATGCCCGGAAATGAGGTGGCTAACCATGTACATAAAACAGTGCTGCTGAATGAGGCTGTCGATGCGTTGCTGACTGATCCTTCCGGAGTCTATGTCGACGGCACTTTTGGCAGAGGCGGCCACAGTCGTTTGATTTTGAACGCCCTGACAGAGCAGGGACGGCTGGTGGGTATTGATAAAGATCCATTGGCCATTGCCACCGGTGTCCAGCTGGCCAGCGATGACCCACGCTTTGCAATTCATCATGGTTCTTTTACCGATGTGGACTCCGTGCACAGTGATCAGTTAGTGGATGGGATTTTGCTGGATCTTGGGGTTTCTTCACCCCAGCTGGATGATCCGGAAAGAGGTTTCAGTTTTATGCAAGAGGGGCCTCTGGATATGCGGATGAATCACCAGGATGGCGAGACTGCCGCTGGCTGGCTGGCACGGGCGGAGGAGCAGGAGATCAGCCGGGTAATCTGGGAGTATGGCGAAGACCGCTTTTCCCGGAGGATGGCCAGAGCCATTGTCAGGGAAAGGGATATTGAACCGATTCTGACCACCCGGCGGCTTGCCGATATTATTGCTGCGGCCTGCCCCACCAGGGAGAAGGGTAAGCACCCGGCGACCCGTGCGTTTCAGGCCATCAGAATCCATATCAACCGGGAGCTTGAGGATCTGGTGCTTTGCCTGGATCGGGCCCTGGAAAAATTGAAGCCCGGTGGCCGACTGGTGGTTATCAGCTTTCACTCATTGGAAGACAGAATTGTAAAACGGTTTATCCGCAAGCATCAAAAGGGGGATGAGCTGCCAAGCTGGCTGCCGGTAACAGAAGATCAGTTGAATCGACGGATGAAAAGTCTGGGCAAGGCGATCAAACCTTCCAGGCAGGAAGTGCAGGAAAACCCCAGGGCACGAAGTGCGGTTATGCGTGTGGCAGAAAAGCTGGTTTGATGATGGGCCTGATGGATAGTGGTCTTCTGGTGTGTATGCATCTTATTCGCTCTTATGGTGCTGCCCTTTTGCTGTTGTTACTGGTGATATTGTCGGGATTGTCTGTGGGGTATGTTTCCTACGAGAACCGTCTTCTGAATAACCGGATTCAGCAGGAGCTGGAGAACCGGAACAGCGCACAGGTTGAGTGGGGTAAGTTGTTGCTGGAACACAGCACACTGACATCACCGGGAAAAATTGAACAGGTTGCCAGGGAGAAACTGGGCATGGATGTGCCAAAGACCAGCCAGATAGAGATGGTTCTGCCATGATTCAGGGGCGAACTCAGGGACAGAAAGTATCACAGCGAAACCGGTCAGCTGCCCAGAGCAAAGCTGGCAAGGGGTCTATCTGGATTGGCCGTGTGGTGAATGGCCTGACCCGGAAGTGGCGACTGAAAATGCTGCAGTCCGTCCTGCTGTTGGCAGGGCTGGCTATTGGTTACCGGATTGTCGATTTGCAATTGCTGGATCGACACTTTCTGCAAAATGAAGGTGATAAACGTTCTGTTCGCTATGAGTCAGTGGCTGCGCACAGGGGCGTAATTTTTGACCGCAATGGCGACCCTCTGGCGGTCAGCACGCCGGTTGTAACGATCTGGGCTGACCCTGAAGTGCTGTATCAGGCCAGTGACCGCTGGCAGGTGCTGGCAAAGGCGTTGGGAGTTTCCCATAAGTGGTTGTCGGATCGCGTACAAGCGGCCAAAACCAGGGATTTTATCTACCTCAAACGGCAGCTGACTCCGGAGCAGGGGGCAAAGGTCATGGCATTGAGAGTGCCGGGTGTCCGGGCGATCAATGAGCACCGGCGCTACTATCCTGCTGCCGAGGTGACCGCCCATCTGGTGGGTTTTACCAATATCGATGAGTCTGGTCAGGAAGGCCTGGAGTTAGCCTACAATGATTGGCTGTCCGGCGAGCCTGGTCAGCGAAGGGTGCTGAAAGACCGTAAAGGTCAGCTTGCCCGACAGGCTGAGCTGATGAAAAGTGCCAGCCCCGGCAAGGAACTGATGCTCAGTATTGATCTGAGGCTTCAGTATATGGCCTACCGTGAGTTGAAAAAGGCGGTTGAGCAGCACAAGGCCAAGGCCGGTTCTTTGATTATGCTGGATGTCAAGACCGGGGAAGTGCTGGCAATGGTTAACCAGCCTGCCTACAACCCGAATAACCGGGCAGATATGCAGGCCCATAAGATGCGCAACCGGGTGGTGACCGATATGGTCGAGCCGGGTTCCACAATGAAACCTTTTGCGGTAGCGGCTGCCCTGGAGTCTGGTCAGTTTCACAAAGACTCAGTGATTAATACCGCACCCGGTTACCTGCGACTTGGCAGGGATCAGGTAAAGGATCACCGGAATTACGGTGCTATTGATGTGACCACTGTGCTGAGACAGTCCAGTAATGTCGGGGTTTCAAAAATGGCACTGGCCATTGGCCCGGACAAGGTGCTGGATTTGCTCCAGAGGGTGGGCCTTGGTCAAAGCACCGGAACCGGTTTTCCCGGTGAAAATCCGGGCTATTTGCCCTATCGGGATCGCTGGAGTGATATTGAGATTGCCACCTTATCCTTTGGCTACGGTTTGACGGTGACACCGTTGCAACTGGCTCAGGCCTATACCGTACTTGGCTCTGGTGGAATAATGCGCCCGGTCTCCCTGATCAAGAGAGATGTGGTGCCCGATGGAGTTCGGGTAATGGATCAGCAGATTGCTGATGATTTGAGAAAAATGCTTCGTGAGGTGGTCCATGGCGGAACCGGTGGCCGGGCGATGATCGATGCCTTTGAGGTTGGCGGGAAAACCGGAACGGCCAGAAAGGTGGGGCCAAACGGTTATATCAAGGATCGCTACATAGGTATGTTTGCCGGTTTGGCACCTATTGATAATCCACGGTTTGCCATGGTGGTCATTATTGATGACCCCTCTGGCAAGAACTATTACGGTGGCCTGATCGCCGCGCCGGTATTCTCCAGGGTGGCAGCCGGGGCGCTGCGAATGCTGGGGGTTGAGCCCGGTGAGTTAGGTAATCCGGGGGCAGATCGGCGTATGGTATTTAATCCCCATGATCGGGATGAGCAAATTTCTACACCATTGGAAGAAGGTTAAAGCGAAAAGCAATGACAGCTGAGCAAGAGAATACTCTTAATGGCGTGCTTGCCGAACTGCAGCTACCGGTGGTAGCGGTAGACAAGAAGCTGAATCATATGACCCTCGATAGTCGCAAGATTACCGGGGGTGAGTTGTTTATTGCGATTCCCGGTATTCAGTCCGATGGCCGCAACTACATAGCCGATGCCCTGAAAAAAGGTGCCGCAGCGGTGCTGGTGGATGATAGTGAAGGGTTTGATCTGTCTGCAGCGGCAGGTAATGAGTCCGTTTTTTTTGTTCCGGGCCTCAGAGGCAAGGTGGGATCTCTGGCTGATCGTTTTTATCGGCAACCTTCTGAACAACTGAACATTATTGGTGTTACCGGCACCAATGGCAAAACCTCCTGTTGCTGGTTTATCTCTGAAATCCTCGGGCAGCTGGGCAAGCCCTGTGCATTGATGGGCACAGTGGGGCGCGGGATGCCGGGGCAGATGGAGGCTTCCTTAAATACCACCAGTGATGTGATTTCTCTGCAGCAGTACCTGGGGCAACTGGTATCGGATGGCGTAGAGGCGCTGGCCATGGAAGTGTCATCCCACGGGCTTGACCAGGGGCGGGTGTCCGGTGTCTCTTTTGAGGTGGCGCTGTTTACCCATATCAGTCGTGATCATCTGGATTATCACGGTTCCCTGGAAAGCTACGCAGTGGCCAAGGCCCGGCTGTTTTCCGAGTGTACCTACCGGTATGCGGTTATTGGCAAGGACGATGAGTTTTCACCGCTGATGCTTTCCTCCTGCCCACAGAATGCCAATATCACCACCTGGTCCCTGGAAGATGCTTCGGCAGATGTGTATCTCAGTAACATTGAGACGTTACCACAAGGTTTCAGGGCAACCCTTCATACGCCCTGGGGTGTGGGTACACTGGCTACTTCATTGCTGGGGCGTTTTAACCTGGAAAATCTGTTGGCGGTTATTGCTGCGTTGGGTGTTCAGGGATATGCACTTGATCGCCTTCTGGCGGCCATTCCGGCGATTTCTGCCCCTCCCGGCAGGATGCAGCGGTTTGGCGGCGACGGTCAGCCGCTGGTGCTGGTTGATTATGCCCATACGCCGGATGCCATTGACAGTGTGCTTTCTTCATTGCGTGAGCACCGTGCGCAAATAGAGAGAATGATGCTTTCCGCAAAAGATTGCGAACAAGACGCCGGGAATATTGTCTGTATATATGGGTGTGGTGGTGACCGGGACAGAGGTAAACGGCCTTTGATGACGTTCGCCGCTTTGAACGGTGCGGATAAGGCAGTGCTGACCAGTGATAATCCCAGAACTGAAGATCCCCTCCAGATCATTGCTGATGCGCTGGACGGTATTACAGAGAATGACCGTCGGCGTATTCAAGTGATTGCGGATCGCTCTGAAGCCATCCGTTCCACAATTGCTTCCGCCAGTGCCGGTGACATTATCGTCATCGCGGGCAAGGGGCATGAAAATTATCAGGAAATTGATGGTGTTCGACATCACTTCGATGATGCAGAGCAGGTGCAGCTGGTATTGCAATCGCAATGCACAGGCGTTCGGTCGCAAAATGTTCAAGAGGGCGTGCAGGCATGATTGAAGCGTTGCCCCTTTCCGAGGTTGCCGAGATTGTTAACGGTCAGTTGCATGATCTGCCAAATGGTGAGCTGTCAGTCACCGGTGTCAGTATTGATACCCGAACATTGCAGCCGGGTGATCTTTTTATTGCCATTAAAGGTCCCCGATTCGATGGCCACGATTACCTGGGCCAGGCGCAGGCGGCAGGTGCTGTTGCTGCCCTGACAGAACACTATGTCACGGGTGCCGCTCTGCCGCAGATTGTGGTAGCAAATTCCGAACAGGCACTTGGGCTGTTGGGGGCTGCCAATCGCAATCACTTTGCCGGGTGTCTGGTCGGTGTTACCGGTTCCTGCGGAAAAACATCGGTCAAAGAGATGTTGCTGGCCATTTTCTCGGAAGCTGGCCCTACACTGGCAACGCAGGGCAACCTCAATAATGCGTTGGGCACACCCTTAACGTTGTTAAGAATCAACGGATCCCATCAGTTTGCCGTGGTTGAGATGGGTACCAGTGCTCCCGGAGAAATTGAATACATTGCCAATATGGGTAGCCCCGACGTATCCGTGATCGTCAATGCCGCTGAAACCCATCTGGCGGATTTGAAGAGTGTTGAAGGGGTTGCCTGGGAAAAAGGTTTTATTCTGGATGCTCTGCCAGACGATGGTACAGCAGTTCTGAATATGGATGACCGGTTCTACGGTCAGTGGTGTGAACGGGTTCTGCAAAAGTCCGGTCGACACATTATCAGTTTCAGTGCCCAGAGTTCTGAGGCGAACTGCTTTGCCAGTGATATCACGCCCAATCAGGAAGGCACCCGATTCACGTTACATATTCGCAGACATGGGCAGCAGTCAGAGCAACAATCGCTGCAGCTTTCATTCTGGGGTCGCTACCAGGTGACGAATGCCTGTTGTGCGGCGGCGGTTGCACTGGCCTGTGGCTTGTCGCTGGACATTATTGCCCGTGGGCTGGAAAATGCCCGACCTTATCAGCGGCGTGGACAACGCTTTGTACACTCGTCCGGTGCGGTCCTGATTGATGAAACTTACAATGCCAACCCGAAAGCGACGCTGGCGGCACTGGAGCAACTGGCGGACTGTGGAGGCAGGACCATTATGGTTCTGGGTGACATGCTGGACCTGGGTGAGATATCCGATGAACGCCATCGGGACATCGGCCGCTATGCGCAAGAATTGGGTATCCAGCAGTTTTTGAGTTTCGGGCCTTCTGCACGCCTGGCCAGTGAAGCCTTTGGCAGCGGACAGCACTTCGATGATAAAAGCGAGTTGATTGCCTTTCTGAAAGCACAGCTTCAGAGCATTACTAACAGCGACAGTATGGCTGTCATGGTGAAAGGATCAAAAGGGATGAAGATGTTGGACATTATCCAGGCTCTGATTGGGTCTGATTACAAGGGAGATGCCTGATGCTGGTCTGGCTGGCAGATTATTTAGCCCAGTATTACCATGGATTTCTGGTGTTCAAGTACCTCACGTTGCGGGGTATTCTCGGGGTCCTCACGGCTCTGGCCATGAGCTTATGGCTTGGGCCTCACTTTATTCGCAAGCTGAGTTTTTACCAGATTGGCCAGGCTGTCCGTGATGATGGTCCGCAAAGCCATTTAAGCAAGGCTGGCACCCCGACCATGGGTGGTGCCCTGATTCTTATCTGTATTGCCATCAGCACCTTGCTATGGGCCGATCTGAGTAACCGCTACGTCTGGGTTGTGCTGCTCGTTACCGGTATTTTCGGTGCGGTTGGCTGGGTGGATGATTACCGCAAAGTGGTTGAAAAGAACTCCCGTGGTCTGCCGGCTCGCTGGAAAATGTTCTGGCAATCGGTTGCTGGCCTTGGCGCGGCTTTTTTCCTGTTTTTTACTGCGCCATCCGCGACAGAAACAACCCTGATTATTCCCTTTTTCAAAAATGTCACGTTGCAGCTGGGGCCATTTTTTGTGGTGCTGGCCTACCTGACCATTGTCGGTTCCAGTAATGCCGTTAACCTGACGGATGGCCTGGATGGTCTGGCTATTTTGCCCACAGTGATGGTGGCTTCAGCCCTGGCAGTTTTTGCCTATCTGAGTGGACATGCAACTTTTGCCCAGTACCTGCTGATTCCTGCGGTGCCTGGAGCCGGAGAGCTGATGGTATTTTGTGCTGCCATCGCCGGGGCAGGCCTTGGTTTTCTCTGGTTTAACACCTACCCGGCCCAGGTCTTTATGGGCGATGTGGGTGCTCTTGCGCTGGGTGCTGCCCTCGGGGTTGTTGCTGTTATCGTTCGCCAGGAAATCGTGCTGATTATTATGGGCGGTGTTTTTGTTATGGAAACGGTCTCAGTCATTTTGCAGGTGGGCTCCTACAAGTTAACCGGTCGTCGTATATTTCGCATGGCACCGCTGCATCACCACTTTGAGTTGAAAGGGTGGCCTGAACCCCGGGTCATCGTGCGCTTTTGGATTATTACCATTGTGCTGGTTCTGATTGGACTGGCATCGTTGAAAATTCGATAACGGGTTTTAAAGGTAACGGGATTGTGACAAGAAGCACTCTTGTTAAGAAAACAGCTGCTCAGGAGTCAGCAGATAACGAGCCATCAGGGCTGATTGGCTCGAGCTGTAATCGTGTGATTATCGGTCTTGGTAAGACCGGGTTGTCCTGTGCCCGTTATCTTTATCGCCAGGGTTTGCCGTTCAAAATTATTGATACCCGGGAAACGCCACCGGGTGAAGCGCAGTGCCGTCAGCTATTTCCTGATGTACCTTTGCATACCGGTGGTTTCAATGAGCAATGGTTAATGACTGCCGATGAGTTGGTGGTTAGTCCGGGTATCGCTCTGTCGGAACCGGCCATTGCCAGGGCGATGGACAATGGCGCTATTGCTATTGGTGATATTGAGCTGTTTTGTCGAGCAGTCAATGCTGACTCGGCTTTCTCAACAAAAAAGAAGCCGCTCGTCGCCATTACCGGCTCCAATGGTAAAAGCACAGTGACCACGCTGGTTGGTGAAATGGTCAGCTATTCAGGGCTTAAGCCCGGCGTAGGGGGTAATATCGGAACTCCAGTACTTGATTTGCTGGATGATGACAGTATTGATGTTTACATTCTGGAGCTTTCCAGTTTCCAGCTGGAAACCACCCATAGTCTCCGTGCAACGGCGGCGACGGTTCTGAACATCAGCCCGGACCATATGGATCGTTACCCGACGCTGATTGAGTACCACCAGGCCAAGCAGCGTATTTACAAAGGGTGCGGAACCGCCGTATTTAACCGGGATGATCCTCTTACTTCCCCATTGCTTCCAGTGACTGCGGGAGCTGTGACCTTTACCAGTGGGTCTCCGGATCTTGGCCAGATGGGGCTTCTTGCTGACGATGACGGCATCTGGCTGAGCAAGGGGCTGGAAAAGCAGATCAATACCCGGCAGATGAAACTCAAAGGCCGTCACAATTATTTGAATGCCCTTGCTGCTTTGGCCCTGGGAGAGGCGATAGGTCTTGATGCCAATGCCATGTTTGAAGCGCTGATGGCCTTTCCCGGGTTGAAGCACCGTTGCCAATGGTTGGGTGAGCAGGGTGGCGTTGCCTGGTTTAACGACTCCAAAGCCACCAATGTCGGAGCCTCCGTTGCGGCCATCGAAGGCTTGGGTGAAGGGCTTGCAGGCAAGATTATTCTGATTGCCGGTGGTGATGGTAAAGGTGCGGATTTCTCTGATTTGCAGCCAGCAGTTGGGCGTTATGTCAGTCATCTGATATTGATTGGACGTGATGGGCCTGCCATTGAGCAGGCCGTGAAGGGAAGTGCAGAGATTCACAAGGCTGCCAGTCTGGATGATGCCGTCAGTCTTGCTGCGGAGTTGGCTGAACCAGGTGATGCGGTGCTGTTGGCACCGGCATGCGCCAGTTTTGATATGTTCAACAGTTTTGAGCATCGGGGTGATCGATTTGCAGAGCTGGTCAATGGTTTGATTTTATGCTGAAACGGGTTCGACACAGCTTTCTCACTGAGAAAGAGTCCATAGAGCAGGATGCAATGTCCACGAATGTTGACATGGTCCTGCTTGGGTCTGTGCTTGCCCTGCTGGCCATTGGCCTGGTGATGGTGGGGTCAGCCTCTATGGATGTTTCCAGTGCCACCTTTGGTGATCCACTGAGAGTTGTCTTTAAGCAGTTGCTGTTTATGGTGGCGGGGCTGTTTGCCATGGGCATTATGATGCTTGTGCCTGTCAGCCGGATTCAGCAGATGAGCTGGGTCGGCTTGCTGGTTGCCTTCTTCCTGCTGGTGTTGGTTCTGATTGTGGGCCGGGAAATTAATGGCAGTGTCCGCTGGATTCCCCTTGGCTTCTTTAACCTGCAAGCCTCAGAGGTCGCCAAGCTGTGTGTGGTGATTTATCTGGCAGGCTACCTGGTGAGACATCTTGATGAAGTGCGTACTCGCTGGAGTGGCTTTATCAAACCCATGCTGGTGCTGTCAGGATTGGCTTTGCTGCTGCTTGCGGAGCCGGATCTTGGTGCGCTGGTGGTGCTGACCGTGGCGGTGATGGGGATGATCTTTATGGCGGGCGCACGTTTCCACCAGTTTCTGGTCATGATTGCCGGCGTGATTATCCTGATTGTCCTGATGATCTGGATGGAGCCTTATCGTATGGCTCGTATCACATCTTACATGGACCCATGGGCCCATGCTTTTGGCAGTGGCTATCAGTTAACCCAGGCTCTGATCGCGTTTGGTCGGGGAGCCTGGCTGGGTGAAGGGCTGGGCAATAGCATCCAGAAGCTGTTTTACCTGCCGGAGGCGCACACGGATTTTGTCTTTGCCGTCCTGGCAGAAGAGTTTGGCCTGATTGGTTCGTTGCTGCTGCTTGGGCTGTTTCTGTTTGTTGCCTGGCGGTCACTGCAGCTAGGCTCAAGAGCGGAAGCCAGGGGAATGTTATTCCATGGCTTTGTCGCTTATGGTATTGCCCTGCTTTTTGCCTGTCAGGCATTGATTAACATTTCTGTGAATACCGGACTGCTGCCCACTAAAGGGCTGGCCTTACCCATGATCAGCTATGGAGGCAGCAGTTTAATTGTCAACTGTCTGGCATTTGGTATTTTGTTACGCATTGATTTTGAACGTCGTCTGACTAAAGCCACAGAGGTTAAGCCGGTTGCGGGGCGCAAGTCTCAAGAGCGAAAGACGAGTGAAGCCGCTGGAGGTAATACAAATGGCTGAGCAGGCAGTTTCTCAAACGCCTCCGGATGCACCCAAAGTAATTATTATGGCAGGGGGTACCGGAGGACATATTTTCCCGGGGCTTGCTACAGCCGGGGAGCTCATTAAGCAGGGGTGCCGGGTGCATTGGCTGGGCACTCCCGGAAGTATGGAAGCTGAGCTTGTGCCCGGGCATGGCATTGATATCAGCTTTATTCCGGTCACCGGCCTGCGGGGAAAAGGGTTGAGTTTTCTGTTGAAAGCCCCCTGGCGTCTGGCTGTTTCGTTATTTAAAGCCGTTCGGGTTCTGAGAGAACACCGACCGGTTTGTGTTGTTGGTATGGGGGGGTATGTCACAGGGCCGGGTGGTGTGGCGGCGCGGTTGTTGGGAATTCCCCTGGTGGTTCATGAGCAAAATGCCGTGGCAGGCCTGACCAATAAACTGCTGGCCAGGATTGCTACCCGGGTGCTTGAAGCGTTTCCGGGAACCTTTGCGGGGCTCTCTTCACGCATTGCCCGGAAAGTCATGCTGACCGGGAATCCGGTGCGTCCGGAGATTGTCGCCGTTCCTTCCCATATACCACGCACTCCCTTAAGGCTGCTGGTAGTGGGGGGAAGCCGCGGAGCCCTGGCAATCAACCAGTTGATTCCCCGGGTTTTACAAAACTGTGGTGCTCAGATTGAAGTCTGGCACCAGACCGGTAAGGGAACCTTTGAGCAGTGCCTTGCAGATTATCAGCAGCTCGGCGTTTCCGGTCGGGTAGAGCCGTTTATTGATGATATGGCTCAGGCTTATGAGTGGGCGGATCTGGTCATCTGCCGCTCCGGCGCATTAACCATCGCAGAACTGGCAGCGGCAGGAAAACCCGGAATTCTGGTACCTTTCCCGTTTGCGGTGGACGATCATCAAACAGTGAATGGGCGTTACCTGGTCGATAGAGGTGCAGCCCTGATGGTTCAGCAAAAAGATTTGGATGTGGACGGTTTGACAAACATGATTTTGAAGCTGGCAGATAATCCTGAACAGCTTGAACGAATGGCCTCATCAGCAAGAACGGCCAGTTTGCCACAGGCAACTGATGTCGTGGTCAGGCTCTGCCTTGAAGCGGCTGGTAAGGAGGTCTCTTATGCCTAATGTAACGAGTCGGATTCCCGTTGTGGCGGTGCCAGAGATGAGGCGTATCCGCAAAATCCATTTTGTCGGTATTGGTGGTTCCGGCATGTGTGGCATTGCCGAGGTCCTGCTGAATCAGGGGTATGAAATCTCTGGCTCGGATATTCGCGCATCATCAGTGACTGAGCGCCTTGAAGGGCTCGGGATTGAGGTGTTTATTGGCCACCGTGCCGAAAATGTGATCAACGCAGATGTTATTGTCACCTCAACCGCGGTTGCCGGAGATAATCCGGAAGTGGTTGAGGGGGAAAGGCGTCGGCTGCCCATTGTTCCCCGGGCTCAGATGCTGGCGGAATTAATGCGTTATCGCCACGGCATTGCGGTGGCGGGTACCCATGGCAAGACCACCACCACCAGTCTGCTGGCTTCGGTCCTCGGGTTCAGTGGCATGGACCCGACTTTTGTGATTGGGGGCAGGCTCAACTCGGCCGGTACCAATGCAAAACTGGGTGGCAGCCGTTACCTGGTGGCCGAGGCGGATGAGTCTGATGCCTCTTTTCTGCATTTGCAGCCGATGGTGTCCATTATCACCAATATTGATGCTGACCATATGTCTACCTACGACGGTGACTTTGGCAAGTTGAAAAAGGCATTTATTGAATTCTTGCACAATCTGCCTTTTTACGGTGTGGCGATTGTCTGTATCGACTGTCCGGTTGTTCGGGAACTGTTGCCGGAAATCAAACGACAGGTGATTACCTATGGTTTCAGTGAAGACGCGGATTTCCGGGCAGTGAATGTTCGTCAGCAGGGCATGAGAACCTCGTTTGACCTTGTTCGTCGCAGTGATGCCGAAGAAGCCCCTGTGACCATTGAACTGGGTATTCCCGGACGCCATAACGTGTTGAATGCTCTGGCCGCGTTTGCCACGGCGGCTGATGAAGGCATTCCGGATCAGGTGATTGCTGAAGGGCTGAGTCGTTTTGATGGTGTTGGTCGACGTTTCCAGGTGCTGGGAGAGTTTACTACCCGGGTTGGCGACGTGATGCTGGTGGATGATTATGGCCACCACCCGACGGAAGTGGATGCGACCATTAAAGCGGTTCGTGATGGCTGGGATGACAAACGGCTGGTGATGATTTACCAGCCTCATCGCTTCTCTCGTACCCGTGATCTGTATGAAGATTTTGTCGATGTGCTGTCCAGGGTTGATGTTCTTCTGTTAATGGAAGTGTACCCTGCCGGAGAAGAACCGATTGCAGGGGCGGACAGTCGCTCACTATGCCGGAGTATTCGCCAGCGTGGACTGGTTGATCCGATATTTATTGCCCGTCCTGAAGAAGTTGAGTCAGTATTGGCGGATGTGCTTCAGGATGGTGACTTGCTGTTGGCTCAGGGAGCCGGGGATATTGGCGCGCTGGCTCTCAGGCTGGCTAGTGCTGAGTTGGCTCTGCCGAAGACAGAACAGTAAAGCTACGAATTGAATAGTAAAGGAAAACAGTGCATGAAGTACGACCGGAGTTGTGATCACTTCGATCCAAAAGCTTTTGGCAAGGTTGCTGTACTTTTCGGTGGAAACTCCGCAGAAAGGGAAGTGAGCCTGACCAGTGGTGAGCGTATTTATGCCGCGTTGCATCGACAGGGTGTGACATGCCAACTGATTGATACCTGTGAGAATGTTGTTGAGCAGCTTCAGCAATATGCGCCTGATTATGCCTTTATTGCCTTGCATGGCGGTGGGGGAGAAGATGGAACGATACAGGGGTTGCTGGAAACCATGGGTATTCCCTATCCCGGCAGTGGTGTCATGGCATCGGCCCTGGCGATGGATAAATACCGCTGCAAGCTGCTCTGGCAATCCATTGGGCTGCCAACACCGGAATTTGCCCTGGTCATGGGAGTTGACAATCTTGGCCATGCCGAGTCGCTGTTGCCCGCCTTTGTCAAACCAAGCATGGAGGGCTCCAGTGTTGGTGTGGCACGGGTTGATCGACGGGAAGACCTTGAGGCTGCCTGCGAGCGCGCAGCGGAGCACAAGGGTGCTGTTCTGGTGGAGTCGTTTATCGATGGGCCTGAGTTCACGGTGGGTATTCTTAATGGTCAGCCACTGCCTGTTATCAGGATTGAGGCAGAGGGTGAGTTTTATGATTACCAGGCCAAGTATCTGTCGGATAATACCCGCTACTCCATTCCCTGTGGCCTGACTTCCATTAAGGAGCAGGAACTGCAGGCGGTTGCCCTGACGGCATTTGAAACCCTTGGGTGTTCAGGCTGGGGGCGTGTTGACTTTATGCAGGATCAGCAGGGTCGATTCTGGTTGCTTGAGGTCAATACTATTCCGGGGATGACAGATCATAGTCTGCTACCTATGGCTGCAGCGGATGCCGGGTTATCTTTCGATGAACTGGTGATTGAAATATTGAAAACAGCGGATGTCTGATCGAGCAGGTTTGTCTGTTTCAGCCGGTTGGTCCGGGGAAGTACGGGGTGCATCCCGAAGGGACAGTCAACAGGGTGGTGGCAGAGGGAAAAAAACACTGCCGTGGAAAAGAGTGCTTCAGGTTCTGGTGTCTCTTGTTCTGTTGGCAGGTTTGCTGGGCTCAATGCCATGGTTGGTGAATTGGTTGAATCAGCCGATAGCACGGGTGGAAGTTCATGCAGGCTTTGAGTATTTATCCAGGGAGCAGGTAGAGGGTGTTTTGCAGCCTCATTTACAGGACCGTTTTTTTGCCCTGGATTTGCGGGAGATGCAGCAGGTTCTGATGGCAATGCCCTGGGTTAAGACTGCCTCGGTTCGACGACAGTGGCCTGACAGTGTCCAGGTGAGCCTGACCGAACAGCAGCCCGTGGCGAGATGGGGCAGCAGCGCCCTGATCAGCAATGAAGGTGAGGTGTTTGCACCAGAGGATATTGCCGGTTTTTCCGCCATGCCGGTTCTGGGTGGCCCGGAAGAGATGGCGGTTGAGGTGATGCAGCAATATCTGGCCATCAGCCAGTTGCTCAGGCCTATGGGGCTCAGGCTGACCATGCTGAAGCGTAGCAATAGTGGATCATGGCGATTTACCATAGGACATGTTGAGGTCAATATTGGTCGTGACCGAAGGATGGAAAGACTGCAGCGTTTTGTCCGGCTTTATCATGCCAGGCTGGAGCCTCGCTGGGATCAGGTAAAGCGGGTAGATTTGCGATATTTGAACGGTGCTTCGGTTGCCTGGAGTGAGACGCTGGTGAAAACGGGGTCAAAATAAGTCAGCCAGGCTCAGATTTATGATCGTTAGAGAAGTTTGGGAAGATTGATGCCATGACAGCGGCAGATAATGGAAGATTGATCGTTGGGTTGGATATAGGCACCTCGAAAGTCGTGGCTATTGTCGGAGAGCTCAACGCTGAGGGTGACATTGAAGTCATCGGCATCGGCTCGCATATTTCCCGCGGGCTTAAGCGTGGCGTTGTGGTTAATATTGACTCTACGGTCCATGCCATTAAGAGAGCCGTTGAAGAAGCTGAGCTAATGGCCGGATGTCAGATACACTCGGTCTATGCCGGTATTGCCGGCAATCACATCAAGAGTCTTAACTCCCACGGTATCGTTGCGATACGTGAGCGTGAAGTGAATGGTGCCGATATTGACCGGGTGATTGATGCCGCCCAGGCGGTGGCAATTCCGGCGGATCAGCGGATTCTGCATATTCTTCCACAGGAGTATGCCATTGATAACCAGGAGGGGATCAAGGAGCCTCATGGGATGTCCGGTGTCCGGCTGGAAGCCAAGGTTCATCTGGTGACCTGCGCTGTTAATGCGGCCCAGAATATTGAGAACTGCATTCGTCGCTGTGGTCTGGAAGTGGACGATATTATTCTTGAGCAGCTGGCTTCAAGTTATTCGGTGCTTTCAGAAGATGAGAAAGAGCTGGGCGTCTGTATGGTGGATATCGGCGGTGGCACGACAGATATCGCCATCTTTACTGACGGTGCCATTCGGCATACGGCAGTGATTCCCATTGCCGGTGATCAGGTGACCAATGACATTGCCATGGCCTTGCGAACGCCTACGCAAAATGCCGAAGACATAAAGATTAAATATGCCTGTGCCCTGGCCCAGCTGGCCGGAGCCGATGAAACCATTAAAGTTCCCAGTGTCGGTGAGCGACCCTCCAGGGAACTTTCACGGCAGGCACTGGCAGAGGTGGTAGAACCTCGTTATGACGAGCTGTTTACGTTAATTAATGCAGAGATCAGGCGCAGTGGTTTCGAAGACCTGATCCCCGCAGGCATCGTTCTGACCGGTGGTACTTCCAAGATTGAAGGAGCTATTGAGCTGGCAGAAGAGATTTTCCACATGCCGGTCAGGCTGGGTGTACCGCAGTTAGTGAAAGGGCTGAGTGACGTGGTCAGTAATCCCATTTATTCAACGGGTGTCGGGCTGTTGCACTATGGCCAGAAAATGCAGAAAGACGGTTTGAAAAAGTCGATCGCCAGCAAACCTCAGGATGCTGGGCTGATGGACAAGATGAAGCGCTGGTTTCAGAACTTTTAAGTGTGTGGCCGCGCAGATTTTCAGTAACGGTATTGGTAAGTATTTGTTAGATTAAGGGTGATAAAAAGGAGATGACCATGTTTGAATTGGTGGATAACGTACCGCAGGAAGCGGTCATAAAAGTTATCGGTGTCGGTGGTGGTGGTGGTAATGCAGTCTGCCACATGCTGAAGAGTCAGCTCGAAGGTGTTGAGTTTGTCTGTGCAAACACCGACGCCCAGGCGCTGAAAAAGCAGCATTTGCAGGCCCATACTCACCTGCAGCTGGGTGCCTCGATCACGCGAGGGCTTGGTGCAGGCGCGAACCCGAATGTTGGTCGCGAGGCGGCGATGGAAGACAGGGAGCGTATCGCCGAGCTCCTCAAAGGTGCGGATATGGTCTTTATTGCCGCTGGTATGGGCGGTGGTACAGGGACCGGCGCAGCTCCGGTGGTTGCCGAGATAGCCCGGGAGCTTGGCGCACTGACCGTCGCCGTGGTCACGAAGCCATTCGGTTTTGAAGGCAAGCGCAGAATGGCGGTTGCCGAAGAAGGTCTTAAAGAGCTTCAGGAGCATGTGGACTCGCTGATTACCATTCCCAATGAAAAGTTATTACCAGTGCTTGGCAGTGATGTCAGTCTGCTCAATGCCTTTGGTGCTGCCAATGATGTTCTGCTGGGTGCGGTGCAGGGTATTTCTGAACTGATTACCCGTGATGGTCTCATCAACGTTGACTTTGCCGATGTTCGCACAGTGATGTCAGAAATGGGTATGGCGATGATGGGTACCGGAGTTGCCACGGGTAGCGGCCGTGCAGCAGAAGCCGCCGAGAAAGCCATCCGCAGTCCGCTGCTGGAAGATGTGGATCTGCAGGGAGCCAAAGGTGTTCTGGTTAACATCACTGCCGGCCTTGATTTTACCGTTGGTGAGTACAACCAGGTAGGCGATGTTGTAAGTCAGTTTGCGTCTAACGATGCAACCGTCGTTATCGGTACTGTTATTGACTCGGAGTTGGCGGACGAGCTGCGGGTGACTGTTGTGGCAACCGGTATTGGTGCTGGCGGCGTTGCCAGGGAACAGTTGAAGGTGGTTGAAAAAGCACCGCCAAAAAACAAAGACGGCACACCTGACTATGGCAGGCTGGACATTTCTCCTCTGTTGCGTGACAAAAAGAAGGAGGAAGAGGAAGTGGGTCCGCGGGAAGAAGGTAAACGGGCAGCGGTGGCTACCGGAGATAGTGTCGATTACCTCGATATACCGGCATTTCTAAGGCGTCAGGCGGATTAATCAGGGCGTATAAATGCGAACTTGTCTCAATTGTTACTTTTGTTACAATGTGACGTTGCATCCAAATAACAGGGACCTTACAGGTCGCGGAACAGCGTTATCATGATCAGACAGCGTACACTGAAAAATATTATTCGTGCTACGGGCGTGGGCCTTCACTCCGGTGAAAAGGTTTACCTTACTCTTAAGCCTGCTCCCGTAGATACCGGCATCATTTTCTGTCGTACAGACCTTGACCCGGTCGTTGAAATTCCGGCACATGCCCTGAATGTCGGGCAGACGACACTGTGCACGTCTTTGCATAAAGACGGCACCCGAATTGACACTGTTGAACACCTTCTCTCCGCTCTGGCCGGGCTGGGTATTGATAACGCCTACGTTGAGGTCAGTGCCCACGAAGTTCCCATTATGGACGGCAGCGCTGGTCCATTCGTTTTCCTGCTCCAGTCCGCAGGTATCCAGGAGCAGAATGCGCCCAAGAAGTTCATTCGCATCAAAGAAGATGTGATGGTGACGGATGGGGATAAAACGGCAACGTTCAAACCATACGACGGTTTCAAAGTAAGTTTCACCATTGACTTTGATCATCCTGTTTTCAAAAGCCGCTCTCAGACAGCGTCGATTGACTTCTCCAGTACCTCTTTTGTGAAGGAAGTCAGCAGGGCCCGTACTTTCGGTTTTATGCGTGATGTCGAGTACCTGCGTTCCCAGAATCTGGCCCTTGGCGGCAGCGTGGATAATGTGGTTGTTGTCGATGAGTACCGAATTCTCAATGAAGATGGCCTCCGTTATCACGATGAGTTTGTCAAACATAAGATGCTGGACGCGATCGGCGACCTTTATTTGCTGGGGCATAGTTTGATCGGTCAGTTTATTGGTTATAAATCTGGCCATGAACTTAACAATAAACTGGTTAGAACGTTGCTTGCCAATGAGAAATTATGGGAGATAGTGACTTTTGAAGAGGCTGAGGTTTCTCCGATCTCCTATCAGAAGCCCGTCGCTGTAACGGCTTGATGAGTGCTTCTTGAGTTAATGCTGATCTGTTACGTGTTTTTTTGCGAGGCTGGAAAATTTTAGTCTTGAATCAGGCCACAATGATAGTGGCCTTTTTTTTAGGAGGCTGTCAGTAAAAAGTCTTTATCCCAAACTGGTTTCTGATAAGTGCATGTTATTCAATAGTACTGTTTTTTTGATCTTGAACTGTCGTTGATCGCATTAAAAAATACCGTTTTACAACGATAACATCAGTATCAGGTGGCTCTTTAAGGCAGGGTGGGATGTAGACGAGCGTAACTGTAGAAGTGAGGAAATCCGTCCTCTGGTTCTGTATTTTGCATGCTCCTGAAATACAATAGTGGAGATATGCTGCGGGTTTGGCATTAAGGGCTGCTGATGAAAATTATTGTTGTTAACCAGGATCATTCTCGAACCCGAACTTATTCCGGAAGTGGAAAACGGGTAGGGGTTCTGTTTTGCTGTGCTTTTTTGCTCTCCATGGCCGTTGGTGGTGGCGCAATGTATGCCTGGTTGACTAATAACCAGGAGCACATGTTAACCAGTGAAGGCGTAAAAAACTGGAAACAGGTTCTGGATACACAGCAACAGGATCTTGGTCTGGTTCGTCAGCAGGCACAAAACCAGCTGGATGCCCTGATGCTCAGGCTGTCTGAACTTCAAGGGCGTATGACCCGACTTGATGCCCTTGGCGAACGCCTTACCAGCAAGGCAAAGCTGGATGATGGTGAGTTTGACTTCGGTGAAGCGCCTGCACTGGGTGGCCCTCAGGAGTTTGCTGAAGCGGAAGCAGCCTACAGCAAGGTGAGTCTGATTGAGGCTATTGATCAATTGGCGGATCAGATCGATAACCGTGAAGAACAGCTGGACCTTCTGGATAACCTTATTTCCAACAGAACCCTTCACGACGATGCATTTCTGGCGGGTTTGCCCGTCAGAAAAGGCTGGCTCTCTTCCCGTTATGGTCGCCGTACAGACCCGTTTACTGGTAAGGGTGCCTGGCATAAGGGGGTGGATTTTGCCGGTAAGCGCGGCTCAGATATTATTTCAGTGGCGGCAGGTGTTGTTGTCTGGTCAGGCAACCGCTCAGGCTTTGGGCTTCTGGTGGAGGTCAATCATGGCAATGGTTATCTGACACGTTATGCCCACAATGAAGAAAATCTGGTCAAGGTCGGTGATATTGTCACCAGAGGGCAGGCCATTGCCAAAATGGGCAGTTCCGGGCGGTCAACCGGACCACATGTTCACTTTGAGGTTTTGAAAAATGGTAAGCCTCAGGACCCTTCGAGATATATCTACAGAGCAAGTAAGTAGGATTTAAGGCTGATTTTTTCTTCCTCAGGGCGGGTTTTTTCAGTCGAGAAATACTCGTAGGTAGTGATCGAAGGCTTCGGTTTCTACCAGGAAGGCATCATGGCCATATTGGGAGGGGTGGTTGATATAGTAACAGTCCACCCGTCCCTTCAGCAGACCCTGGTACAGCTCTTGCTGTTGTTGCGGAGTGAACAGAATATCACTCTCTACCGAAATCACTGTGGTTTTAGCGGTAATTCTGCCGAAAGTGGCTGCGAGCGATTCGTATGGCTGCGTCACATCATATCGGTCCATTGCGGCGGTTAGCACCAAATAGCAATTGGCATCAAAGCTGCGGCAAAACAGATCGGCGTTATAGTCCATATAACTGTTGATTTCTTCATCACGCATACCGATGTTGTTGAAACTATTGAAGCGTCGGTTCCATTCGGCGGCGTTACGATAAGTATAAAGCCCAAGCTTTCGTGCCAATCGAAATCCGTTCAGCAGGGCATCCGGTTCATAATTACCATCTTTAAAAGCAGGATCCAGCCGAATCGATTCCTGCTGGATACGACGGTTAGCAATATTGGCCGGATATGCCTTATAGGACGAACTGGTCAACAGCACCCTTTGCACTGAATCGGGATAAGCAATTGCCCAAGTCAGTGAAACCATAGCGCCCATTGAGTTACCGATCATGGCATACAGACTCTCAATGCCGAGGTGGTCAAGCAATAACTTCTGACTGTGCACCATGTCTTCTATCACCACCTCCGGAAATTCCCCTGCCCAGGGCTTACCGGTCACCTTGTTAATGGTCACCGGACTGGTTGAACCAAAACAACTGCCCAAATTGTTGATGCAAATAACATGATACCTGTCGGTATCAACCGCTTTGCCCGGTCCCACCATTGCCTGCCACCAACCCTTTTTCGGATTGGCTTCAGTGGCAGCTACATGGGGTCCGACACTCAAGGCATGATGAATCAGAACAACATTATCCCTTTGCTTATTCAAATGGCCGAAAGTTTCGTAACACAACTGCCAGTGTTCCAATACCCGGCCATTGGCAAGGGTGAACGGCTTCGTACTTGTAAACAGTCTGGAGCCGTCTTCGAGGAGCTGTATCGAATAACTCAAGACAGTATTACTTTAAGGTTTCCAGTACTTCGTCGTCTGAGCCTTCGGCTATATCATCAAACAGGAAAGTAGACATGTAACGTTCGCCGGTATCCGGCAACATGGCCAGAATGGTAGAGCCTTCAGGAGCAGTTTCAGCCACTTCAAGTGCAGTCGCAACCGTTGCACCGGCAGAGATGCCACAGAAGATGCCTTCTTTGCGGGCCAGTTCAAGCGCGGTATCACGGGCAACCACATCATCAACCGGCAATACTTCATCAATGACTTCACGGTTAAGGACCGAGGCGATAAAATCCGGCGTCCAACCCTGAATCTTGTGCGGTGCCCATTCTTTGCCACTGAGCAATGCCGCACCGGCAGGTTCGGTGCAGATGATTTTGATGTTTGGACGGGCAGCCTTAAGTACTTCACCGACACCGGTGATGGTACCGCCAGTGCCGTAACCACTGACAAAATAATCCAGCCGCTTGCCGGCAAAATCCTGCAAAATCTCAGGGGCGGTAGTGTTCCGGTGATATTCAGGATTGGCTTCGTTTTCAAACTGTCGAGCCAGGAACCAGCCGTTTTTCTCGGACAACTCTTTGGCAACCCGCACCATGCCGGTACCACGCTCGGCAGCAGGCGTCAGTACAACTTTGGCACCCAGGGCACGCATGATTTTGCGTCGCTCAACAGAGAATGTTTCGGTCATAACCGCCACAAAAGGATGGTTCAATGCCGCACACACCATGGCCATGGCGATACCTGTATTACCGGAGGTCGCTTCAACGACGGTTTGACCTTCTTCAAGTTCACCTTTTTGCCGGGCGTCGTTGATGATGGCAAATGCCAATCGGTCTTTGACGGAAGCCATAGGGTTAAAGTACTCGGCCTTCACGTAGAAGTTGACGTGTGCCGGTGCCAGGCGATTGATTTTAACGATGGGAGTCTGGCCGATTGTTTCTAAAATTGAATTGTAAATCATAAGGGTATGTCTCTTGCTGTCTTTCGCCACCCTGATTGATATTTTTCTGAACTCTGTTGCCAAAGGGTTGGTCAGATTTTCAGGCACACCAGTATGCCGTCAGTTCAATACCAGTGCAAAAATCTAAACCAGCCTGAAAGCATTGAATATTTTTTACCGACTCAGCTTAATTGACAGCACAGAAATACAGCTAATATAGGTGAGACTTTGCCGTGATTGTCATAGAATGTTGGACTATTGTGCGCTTGTCTGCTCCGGCCCGGATTTGTTGGTAGGAGGACAGCTCCGGAAACAGAGTGTGAGACTGTTAACAACTTATGTTTGCTTCGTTAATTAAGAAAGTTATTGGTAGCCGGAATGACCGCCAGCTGAAACGGATGGGCAAGATTGTCAAATCAATCAATGCCCTGGAAGAAAGCCTGGCGGCTTTGAGCGACGATGAGCTGAAGGCTAAAACCGGAGAGTTTCGCGAGCGCTTCAACAAAGGCGAAACCCTTGACGACCTTTTGCCTGAGGCGTTTGCGGTGGTTCGTGAGTCGGGCAAGCGGGTGATGGGCATGCGTCATTTTGATGTCCAGCTTATTGGTGGCATGACCCTCCATGAAGGGCGCATTGCCGAGATGCGCACCGGTGAAGGTAAGACACTGGTGGCCACCCTGCCTGCTTATTTGAATGCGATTCCCGGTCAGGGCGTTCATGTGGTTACCGTAAATGATTACCTGGCCCGTCGTGATGCGAACTGGATGCGCCCGCTCTATGAGTTTCTGGGGATGAGCGTGGGCATTGTTGTTCCGCAGCAGGATCCGGAAGAGAAGCGTCAGGCGTACCAGGCGGATATCACTTACGGAACCAACAACGAGTTTGGTTTTGACTACCTTCGTGACAACATGGCCTTCCGGAAGGAAGATCGCTTCCAGCGTGATCTCTTCTTTTCTATTGTCGATGAGGTTGACTCGATTCTGATTGATGAGGCCAGAACACCGCTGATCATTTCCGGTCCGGCTGAAGACTCCTCTGAACTTTATAAAAAGATGAATCAGCTGGTTCCCAGGCTGCAAAGACAGGAGCCCATTCCTGAAGATCAGGATCCCAATACCGTTGAACTTACCGGTCATTACTCAGTAGATGAGAAGACCCGCCAGGTTGAGTTGAATGAACTGGGCCATCAGTTTATTGAAGAGTTGTTGCAACAGGAAGGTTTGTTGCCGGAAGGGGAAAGCCTTTACGCCTCCAACAACCTGAACCTGCTGCACCATGCGAACTCAGCCCTGAAGGCTCATGTGCTGTTTAACCGCAATGTGGAATATATTGTTCAGAATAATGAAGTTCTGCTGGTGGATGAGCATACCGGTCGTACCATGCCGGGCCGTCGTCTCTCGGAAGGTCTCCATCAGGCGATTGAAGCGAAAGAGGGGCTGCGTATTCAGGCGGAGAGCCAGACTCTGGCTTCCACAACGTTCCAGAATTATTTCCGGAATTATGACAAGCTGTCCGGCATGACCGGTACTGCCGATACCGAAGCGTTCGAGTTCCGTCAGATTTATGGCCTGGACGTCATTGTTATTCCTACCCACAAGGAGATGGTTCGTCAGGATGGCAATGATCTCGTCTATCTGACGATCGCGGAAAAATACGACGCCATTATTGAAGATATCAAGGAAACGGTGAAAGCCGAGCGTCCGGTTCTGGTGGGTACGGCGTCTATCGACTCTTCTGAACATCTGTCCAAAGCCCTTGATAAAGCCGGTATTGCTCACCAGGTACTGAATGCCAAATTCCATGAGAAAGAGGCGGATATCATTGCCCAGGCTGGTCGACCCGGTGCGGTCACCATTGCCACCAATATGGCGGGTCGTGGTACCGATATCATGCTGGGCGGTAACTGGAAGTCAGAAGTTGCCGAGCTGGATAACCCGGCCCAGGAGCAAATTGATCAGATTAAAGCGGATTGGCAGAAACGCCACATGGCGGTGCTTGAAGCCGGTGGTCTGCATATTATCGGTACCGAGCGTCACGAGTCACGACGTATTGATAACCAGTTAAGAGGTCGTTCCGGTCGTCAGGGCGACCCGGGTTCCTCCCGTTTTTATCTGTCTCTGGAAGACAGCCTGATGCGGATTTTCGCTTCTGAGCGGGTCAAGAACTTTATGAAAGCCCTGGGCATGGAAAAAGGTGAAGCCATTGAACACCGCATGGTGACCAATGCCATCGAAAAAGCCCAGCGTAAAGTGGAAGGTCGCAACTTTGATATTCGTAAGCAGCTGCTGGAATATGATGATGTTGCCAATGACCAGCGTAAGGTCATTTATCATCAACGGGATGAACTGCTCAGTGCAGAGGATGTTTCTTCCAGTATTGAAGCACTCCGTGAAGACGTGGTCAGTGGCCTGATCAGTCAGCACATTCCACCCCAGAGCCTGGAAGAGCAGTGGGATGTGAAAGGACTGGAAGAAAAGCTGGCCAGCGAGCTCAATGAGCGTATGCCGGTTCAGCAGTGGCTGGATGAAGATGATCGTCTGGATGAAGAGGCGCTTCGCGAGCGTATTCTCCAGGGGGTAATCGATTCCTACCGCAAGAAGGAAGAATTGGCCGGTGCTGAAGTTCTGCGCAACTTTGAAAAGCATATTCTGCTGCGGATTCTGGATGACAAGTGGAAAGAGCATCTGGCCACCATGGACCACCTGAGACAGGGTATTCATCTCCGTGGTTATGCCCAGAAGAACCCCAAGCAGGAATACAAGCGTGAGGCGTTTGAGTTATTCCAGCAGATGCTTGAGGATATCAAGTACGACACAATTCGTATTATCTCCCATGTGCAGGTGCAGGAAGATGATCGAACCGCTGAGATGGAACGTCAGCGTCGTGAGGAAATGGCCCGGAGAATGCAGTTTGAGCATGCCAGGGCCCAGGGTGTAGAAGCAGAAGCAACCGAAGCACCCGAAGAGGAAGCGCACCAGCCATTTGTCCGGGAAGGGCGTAAAGTGGGGCGGAACGATCCGTGTCCATGTGGTTCCGGTAAGAAGTTCAAACAGTGCCACGGTAAAATTGCCTGATCAGGGCAGGTAACTTAAACTGCGGGTCAGCCTTAACAGGCTGACCCGTTTTTGTTTGTGCATCAGCATCTGCTCAAGGCGTAACAACAAAATCAGTCAAGAATAAGCAACGATATCACCAATGGAGTCAATCATGGCAACGGGTTCTGGGGAATGGGCAGCAGTGAAACCGGTCAGGGGCTTTCGCCTGGGAACGGCTATGGCGGGTATCAGAAAACCCGGCCGCCGGGATCTTGTGGTTATGAACTGGGATAAGGGCAGCTCAGTGGCCGGGGTTTTTACCCTTAACCGCTTCTGTGCGGCCCCGGTTCATTTAAGCCGGGAGCGCTTAACCGATGATCCCCGTTACTTTCTGATTAACACCGGCAATGCCAATGCAGGCACCGGTGAGCAGGGAATGGCAGCAGCCAGGCAGACGTCATCCGAGCTGGCGACGTTGTCCGGCGTTAATGAGTGTCAGGTCCTGCCGTTTTCAACCGGCGTGATTGGTGAGCAGCTTCCGGTCAATACGCTCTGTGCAGCGCTACCAGCGGCGCTGTCTGATTTGCAAGAAGATAACTGGTTGCATGCAGCGGAAGGCATCATGACCACCGATACGCGACCTAAAGGCAGCAGCCGTCAATTTCAGCATGAGGGAACCACCTATACGGTCTCCGGAATCAGTAAGGGTGCCGGAATGATCAAGCCCAATATGGGCACCATGCTGGCTTATATCGCAACGGATGCGGCGGTTGAACAAACGTTTCTGCAAAACCTGCTGCTGGACATTACCAACCAATCCTTTAACCGGATCACCATTGATGGTGATACATCGACCAATGACAGCTTTATGGTGGTTGCCACAGGGGCGGCTGGTAATGATGCAATCACTTCCCGGGATTCCGGGTTGGCCGAAAAGTTAGCGGCGAGCCTTCGAGAGGTGGCTGTTGAGCTTGCCCAGGCGATTGTCAGGGATGGCGAGGGAGCCACCAAATTTGTCACCGTAAAAGTGGCAGAGGCGGCCTCCCATCAGGACGCCCTGGAAGTGGCTTATACCGTCGCCCATTCACCACTGGTTAAAACGGCCCTGTTTGCCAGTGACCCAAACTGGGGGCGAATTCTGGCAGCGGTTGGCCGGGCCGATATTCCGAAGCTTGAGATTGATCGTGTATCCATCTGGCTGGGGGATACTGCCATTGTTGACTGTGGCCAGCCCGCAGAGGGTTATACCGAAGAAGCCGGCCAGAAAGTGATGGATCAGGAGGACATCCTGATCAGGATTTCCCTGGGCGCAGGCCATTGCACCGAAGAGATCTGGACGAGCGATTTATCCCATGAGTATGTAAAGATCAACGCCGAGTATCGCACCTGAACCCATTGCCTCAATAATTATTGACAAGCTGGTAACGAAAAAGCGACTAACGAAAAAGCTATGGTCGAAAAAAGCAAGGTTGACAATAGAAACGTGCTTCATGTGGCAGTTGCTGTGATTCTTGGGGACGATGGCCGGGTTTTGCTGGCCAAACGTCCTGAAGATAAACACATGGGCGGTTTATGGGAGTTTCCCGGCGGTAAAGTGGAGCCCGGGGAAGATATCAGGGTCGCCCTGAGCCGCGAACTTCGTGAAGAGCTGGATATTGGCGTTGCCACTTTTTCACCATTAATCAAAATTCGCCATGACTACCCTGATAAGTCCGTATTGCTGGATACCTGGGTGGTCAGTGGTATTCAGGGTGAGCCGAAAGGCAATGAGGGTCAGTTGATTCAGTGGGTTGAGAAGGATTGTCTTAATGACTATGAGTTTCCTGAAGCCAATAAGGTGATTCTCCGGGCGCTGCAACTCCCCGACCTTTATATGATTACCGGGCATTTTGCGGAAAAAGAAGCGCTCTTCAACAGCGTTTTGGCAGCGCTGGATAACGGTATTCAACTGATTCAATTTCGGGCTAATTGGCTTGAGGGGGGTGACTATCTGCGGCTGGCACGGGAACTGTCGAGTTTCGTTCAGGCCGCTGGTGGGACGCTGATCATCAAAGGGGATTTCTCCCTTTTGTCAGAGTCATGGTGCCATGGGCTGCATTTGACCTCCCGTCAGCTGGGTTTGCCGTTTAAACCTGAAAAGCGCCATAGCGGCCAGCTTTTGGCCGCCTCATGTCACGATAAGGCGCAGATCAAAGCGGCCGAGGCAATGGCGGTGGACTTTATTACCCTGTCACCGGTCAAGGCAACCACTTCCCATCCTGAGGCCAGCCCTCTGGGGTTGGAGCGGGCTAAGATGCTGACTGGCATGGCAAAAGTACCTGTGTTCTGGCTTGGGGGGATGAATCCAGAAGATACGGAGCTTGCCCGGCAGCTGGGTGCCAGGGGAATTGCTGCCATTCAGGCTTTCCGGGACTGATTTTCTCTGGCTTCGGAACGCCTGCTCAGAGCTATAGGGTCTATCAATTATTGGCCAGTTTCGCTTTAATTATTATTTTTAAATAAATAGAAGTTATTTAATTCCTAAAAAGTATAATTGACTATTGAACCAACTCATAATTTTCCTCTCTAAAACACCAGTATCACTTAAAAAATCACAAACAACCAATAGAGGAAGTTATTATGCCTAGTTCAATCGGTGCACCTGCACCTCAAGTAATCGTTGTGGAACCCCACAAAAGAGATTGGACCATTGTGAGATGGTGCCACAAAGTTGCCGATAGTGTTTCCAGAAAATTTGACGAAGGAAGCACATTCGGTAAATGGCTTGGACGTGCAGTTGCAGCAGTCTTTGTGCCTTTTGGAATCTTGCCTTCCCTGGTTGGTGATGCCATCCACGGTATTAGAGGTAAAGACCTTTCTGACAGGCGTGTTGAAACCACACAGGCAGTTGAAAAGAAAATTCCGACCATGGAGGAATTTGCAGCCCTGAAAGCGGAAAAAGAAGCCCTGAAAGCGGAAAAAGAAGCCCTGAAAACGGATAAAGAAGCACTGCTTAAGAGAGTTTCTGCTGCAGAAGCGGATGCCAAGCAAGCAAAGCTTGAAAATGAGGACCTTAATATTCGTGCTGAAAGTCAAGCTGATGCTCTGCTTCGTAATGCTGAAGAAGAAAAGAAAAAGCTCTTGGAGAACGCACAGAATAAATTCCTTACAGAGCGCAAATCCAAAGTTCGTTGTATCCGCAAGCAGCATGAGGAACTTGAGGAACTTAAAGCCAAGGGCATGGAATTAAAACGGCAGGCAGATAAATTGGACGCTCAGGAAAAGAGACTTGCAGCACTGAATGTGGATGTGGAAAACTTCAAGGCTGTTGCTATTCATCATAAGAATAAAGCTGAAACTTTCAAGAAAATCGCAGTTGATAATTTTACAGCAGCTTTCACCGCATCAACAAACTCTTTTAATGTGAAAGAAGAGTTGAAAAAGGAACAGGAAGCAACCCTTTCTTTGACAGAAGAGTTGAAAAAGGCACAGGAAGCAAACGATTCTTTGACAGAAGAGTTGAAAAAGGAAGATGAAGCAACCCGTTTTATGGCAGAAAGGATGTTAAAGGAACAGGAAAAAACCTGGCAAGAGAAATTTCTGAATAAGCTTTTTGAAGGTTTCAGTGTTAAGATAGACTTGGAAGATTTGGAGCCTAATGAAAATTTGGTACGTAGAGAAGATTTGAATTATATAAATAAAACTGTAAAGCTTGAAAAGAACGAGGATGGTAAGGAACCAATCTTTAAGCTTTCAGTTCAAGTGCCAGGGGCTGTTAAGAGAGTTGTTAGTCTCAATTTAAGTCAGTTGAACATTTTGTTGGAACGCCTTGAACAATTTGATGCTGAAAGGAAGGATTTAGGAATAGGTCTTAGAAGGGTCTTTGAAGATCTGAAGTCTGAAGAATTTAACAGCTTTTTTGATGATAATGATGGGGAATTGTTGTTTGATTGTTTCGTGCCGCCGTCTTATCATCCAGGACAATCTCCTGAGAGTTTCTTTTCTTCGGTGGATTACAATGGCCCTGTAAAACAAACTGAAGCAGAGGTTTCAGATGATAAGCAAGGTTCGGAATCTGTGAAGACTAATACTAATGGTGAAGAAGTGGAATAAATCTTCGGGACTCACCTGATCTCAAGCCATCGTTTGCCCGTGGCAGCAAGGCTTGAAAAGTAGTGCCATAAACCGGGGGTATCCCCGGTTTTTTTTGATTGGCTTTCATGTCGTCTTGAGCGTCAACAGCCCCTGAACATAGTTGCTTAATGTCGGGTGGGTATGTCATCAAGCTCTTGGGACATAAGGTCATCAAAGGCCGGATCACCCGGAATGGTATGTTCTTCTTTTGCCCAGGCACCAAAGTCAATCAGCTTACAGCGTTCTGAGCAAAAGGGACGGAACTTGCTATCGGGAACCCACTTCACGGCTTTTCCGCACTGTGGGCATTTAACGGTTTTGGTCATGATGCTAGCCAGATAGACTTGGAAAAGGTATAAGTAGCCAGAAATATTCGATTCCATATGGCCAGCTACTTATCACCTCAATTCACCACAGGTGGCTGTGGTGGAGGTGCGTCCTGAATTTTGGGTTTGGAGCTGCCAATCAAGCCGAAGGTCAGCGTGCTCCAGATGGATGGATCCACATCTTCAAACACCTTGTAACCTACAAAATTGCCATTCTTGTCCAGTGCCGGGTGGTTCGGGTAGTTCAACCTCAACACCTCCAGGGCCTCACCGGCGGGTTCTGGCAGTTCCAGATGTTGATAGCCTTCGACCATAATGGCCAGGGCTTCGGGAACGGCGGGTGTCTGTTGCATATTTTCAACAACATAGCGCCCACGGTTGACCGCAGCGACATAGGCCTTACGTTTCAGATAATAGTTAGCGGCATGAATTTCATACTCGGCCAGCCGGTTACGGAGGGCAACCATGCGCTGGCGGGCATCCGGCACGTATTTACTCTCGGGGTAACGGCTCAGCAATTCAGAAAACTCGTTAAAAGATACCCGGGCCTGGCCAGGGTCGCGGCGAGTCAGATCCATTGGCAGGTATCGCTCCAGCAGGCCCATGGATGCAGTGTTAGACGCCAGCCCTTTGATGTAATAGGCATAGTCTGCATCCGGGTGTTGCGGGTGCAGGCGGATAAAGCGGTCAGCGGCAGCCCTGGAGGCTTCCGGCTCGGCATTTTTGAAATAGGCGTAAATGATATCCAGTTGTGCCTGTTCGGCAAATGCACCAAAAGGATAGCGGGACTCCAGGGTTCTCAGAGATTTAATGGCTTCGGAATAGCGACCATCCTCAAGCGCCTTGCTGGACAGTTGGTAAAGCTCGGGCTCAGACAGGGCTTCCGGAAGTTGCTCTTTATTTTCGGTGGATGCACAGCCCGCCAGAAGGATAGCGGCAAACACCATCAAAATGGATCTGGTGACAAACGGGGGCAGTACCCGGGGAAATTTTGCAGTCAAGATGGTCATGGTGTTGATTGGTTTCCGTACTTATCCCGTGCTCTTTACACATCATTTTCTGTTGCTTTCGACAACCACTCAGGCTTCAGAGTCTTCTTGTGATAAACTCTTCACACCGATAAATAGACTTACTAAACCTGCATTTAAACATAGTCTGCCGGAAAACGAAAAGACAAGATTTTACGGCGTTCCAGTTATAGCCATGTGCGGTTTGAGTTGTCGGTACTGAAAGTAGATTTATGAACTGAGTGTTGCTGAATGGGCGAAGTTATTAAACATCTTATCAAAGAGAGCATCAAAGAGAGTGTCACGGTGCCTGATGATCAGGGTGGTCGTCGATTTGATCAGATAGCGGCGGCCTGTTTTCCGGAGTTTTCCAGGGCCCGGCTTCAGGAGTGGATTCGTGAGGGCTTTCTGATGGTGGATGGCGATGCCCGAAAACCAAAAGAGAAGCTCTATGGCGGGGAACAGTTATCTCTGTCCGTTGAGGTTCAGCCTGAAGGGCAATGGGCGGCGGAAAATATCCCGTTGGACGTTGTTTATCAGGATAACCATATCATTGTGATCAATAAGCCAGCAGGTCTGGTGGTGCATCCCGCTGCGGGAAACTATACCGGGACGTTGCTCAATGCCCTGTTGTATCACTATCCGGATAATGCAGCGTTGCCCCGGGCTGGCATTGTGCACCGGCTGGATAAGGACACCACCGGCCTGATGGTGGTTGCCCGTTCCCTGGCAGCGCACACCGACCTTGTTGCGCAGCTGCAGGATCGTACGGTTCATCGTGAATATGAGGCGGTTGTGCGCGGGGTAATGACGGGAGGGGGTGTGGTTGATGCGCCGATCGGCCGACACCCGAAAAACCGCTTGAAGATGGCCGTTGTGCGGGGTGGCAAACCGTCTGTTACCCATTACCGGGTAGTGAAACGTTATAAAGCGCACACCCATATCCGACTTAACCTGCAAACGGGCAGAACTCATCAGATCCGTGTGCATATGAGTCACCAGCACTTCCCCCTGGTGGGTGATGACCTTTACGGTGGGGGGCTTAAGTTGCCCAGGTCATGTCCGGCTGCGTTGGAAGCCGTTCTGAGAGCATTCAGGCGACAGGCCCTTCATGCCCGTCAGCTTGGCCTGATACATCCGGCCACCGGAGAGTATATGGAATGGGAGGTGCCGCTGACCGCTGATTTCCAGATGTTATTGGACAGCCTGGCTGCCAGTGAGCCGCTCTCAGATTGATACAGAGGAGAATGTGAGTGAGCAGTGAGCGTTTCCTGTGGGCCGACTGGCCTGCTCCGGAGGGTGTTAAAGCGTTAGTGACTACCCGAAAGGGTGGGCTGAGTGACGCTGGTTTTTCCAGCTTCAACCTCGGGCTCTACTCCGGTGATGACCAGGACACGGTTCGGGCAAACCGGCAGCTACTTGAGCGGGATCTTGGTCTGACAACAGCCCCGCTGTGGTTAACACAGGTACATGGTGTTGCAGTTGCCGATGCCAATGCTGATCAACAGGAAACGGAAGCAGACGCTTCGGTTTCCCGCCAGCCGGGAGCAGTCTGTGCTGTGTTAACGGCAGACTGTTTACCGGTTCTGTTCTGTAACCTGGAAGGAACGGTGGTCGCGGCAGCTCATGCTGGCTGGAAAGGGTTAGTGGCCGGGGTTCTTGAAGCGACGGTTCATTCCATGGGAGTGGCTCCGGAAACCGTTATGGCCTGGCTGGGACCTGCCATCGGTCAGCATAATTTTGAGGTTGGGCCGGAAGTCAGAGAGCAGTTCCTGGCGGAAGATGCTGGCTGCTCTGAAGCCTTTATTCCCGGCCGTGGTGATCGCTGGTTTGCCGATCTTTATTTGCTGGCGCGCAGGCGGCTGAACAGGCTCGGCATTAACCGGGTGTACGGTGGTGAGTTCTGTAGTTATGACCAGTCTGATCTTTTCTATTCTTACCGTCGCGATGGAAAAGGGTCGGGAAGGATGGCCTCCCTGATCTGGAGAGTGCCATCTCTAGCCTGATACAGACCTCCCCGGAGCTTTGGGCCTTCCCGCCTGAATGCTTCCTGCTTCTGTTTCGGGGAGGGGGAAGATTCATTCAGGAATGGGGGGGAGTGTTTTGGTATAGGTGCATTTAGCAGTCCAATGGTGGTCATGGGGTTTTGATGCCTGTTGTTTATCGGTGTCAGGTTTGATCAGACAACGGTTCTCTTCCGGGTAACAGTTATCTGCTGGCTCAGATACCGGTTGGAAAGTACTCATACGGGGTACCTGTGCTGGTTCTACTTTGCGCACAGCCAGCTCGATCCATTGGCTTTCTGAGGTTACTTGCGCTGTGGATGTTTGTCTTACGAAGTTTCCGGCCAGACTATCGAAATTTTGTAAATGCCGGGTTGGTGAACTTATTGTTGCTATTTGTCCGTGTTTAAACTGGTTAATGGTGTTTGGCGGTTTTTTTTGGTAGGCATCTGTCGGTGTCGAAACATTTTGAGAGTTTTGCCGGGTGAAATTGAACCGGCTGATTCCAGCTAAACAGTTCATTCAGTTTATCCTCATAATGGCGGACTCAAAAAAAGCAGACTGGCAATAGGGGGGATTGGTTCCTGTTGATGCAATAAAAAGACGTTTTCGCAGTTACGATTTACTGTTCATCCTTGAAATGCCACACACCAGCACTATATAGATACCTAACCATATGAAATCGTCTGTTTCTGGCTATTTAGAAGTAAAAACCGGAAGTGAGATCATGAGTAGGAGAAGGTCATTATGAGAATGGATCGGCTGACCAGCAAGCTCCAGTCAGCTCTGTCTGATGCACAGTCTCTGGCCATCGGCAAAGATAACAGTCAGATTGAGCCCGTCCACCTTTTGCTTGCGCTTATCGACCAGAAGGGAGGTTCGGTCAAGCCTCTGCTGATGCAGGTCGGCTTTGATGTGAACACCCTTCGTGGTGAGCTGACCGGCATGCTGGAACAGCTGGCCAGGGTGTCATCGCCGACCGGTGATATTCAGATGTCCCAGGCTCTCTATCGAATGTTGAACCTTGCGGACAAAAAAGCACAACAGGCCAGCGATCAGTTTATTTCCAGTGAAGCCGTGCTGCTGGTCATGATGGAAGACAGTGGTCCGCTGGGAAAATTACTGAGCAGCCAGGGAGTCAGCCAGAAAGCGCTGGAAAACGCCATTAAAAATATTCGCGGCGGTGCGTCGATTGACGACCCGAATGCGGAAGATTCCCGAAACTCCCTGAGCAAATACACCATTGATCTGACCGAACGCGCAGAAGAGGGTAAGCTGGACCCGGTCATTGGCCGGGATGATGAAATCCGGCGGACGATCCAGGTTCTGCAACGAAGAACCAAAAACAATCCGGTGATTATTGGTGAGCCGGGCGTCGGTAAAACCGCCATTGTTGAAGGTCTGGCCCAGCGTATCGTCAATGGTGAAGTGCCTGAAGGTTTGAAAGGGAAAAGACTGCTATCGCTGGATATGGGTGCATTGATCGCTGGTGCCAAGTTCCGGGGTGAGTTTGAAGAACGGCTGAAGTCGGTGCTGAATGACCTGGCCAAACAGGAAGGACAGATCATCCTGTTTATTGATGAAATACATACCATGGTGGGTGCCGGTAAAGCGGATGGTGCCATGGACGCCGGGAACATGCTGAAACCTGCACTGGCCAGGGGCGAGTTGCATTGTGTCGGTGCCACGACCCTCGATGAGTACAGACAATATATTGAGAAAGACGCAGCCCTTGAAAGGCGTTTCCAGAAGGTGCTGGTGGATGAACCCACGGAAGAGGATGCCATTGCCATTCTCCGTGGCCTGAAGGAACGCTATGAGGCGCATCACGGGGTTGATATCACTGATCCGGCCATTATTGCCGCGGTCAAACTGTCCCAGCGTTATATTACTGATCGACAACTGCCGGATAAGGCGATTGATCTGATTGATGAGTCCGCCAGCCGTATTCGGATGGAAATGGACTCTAAGCCGGAAGCCATGGATCGACTGGAACGTCGTCTGATTCAACTCAAAATAGAACAGGAAGCCCTGAAAAAAGAAGATGATGAAGCGTCCAGGGAGCGTCTGGCCAGGCTGAATGAGCAGGTTGGTGAACTGGAGCGCGAATATTCCGACCTGGAAGATGTCTGGAAAGCAGAAAAAGCCCAGTTGCAGGGTGGGCAGAAGCTGCGTGAAGCAAAAGAAAAACTGTTGATTGAGCTGGAAGCCGCCAGACGGGCAGGGGATTTAACCAAAATGTCTGAAATTCAGTATGGCACCCTGCCGGAACTGGATAAACAGCTGGCTCAGGCGGATGCCCTGGAAACCGGCGAACATCAGCTGCTGAGAAACCGGGTAACGGAAGAAGAGATTGCCGAAGTGGTGTCCAAATGGACAGGCATTCCGGTTGCCAAGATGCTGGAGGGAGAGAAAGAGAAGTTGCTGCGTATGGAGGATGCGCTCCATAAACGGGTGGTTGGCCAGGATGAGGCAGTGGTTGCGGTTTCTAATGCGGTACGGCGCTCCCGGGCCGGGTTAGCGGATCCCAACCGCCCTAACGGCTCCTTTATGTTCCTTGGCCCAACCGGTGTTGGTAAGACTGAGCTGTGTAAGGCGCTGGCTGAATTTCTGTTTGATACGGAAGATGCCATCGTCCGTATCGACATGTCAGAGTTTATGGAGAAACACTCGGTTTCCCGCCTGTTAGGTGCGCCTCCGGGGTATGTAGGTTATGAGGAAGGTGGTTATCTGACCGAAGCCGTACGTCGTAAGCCGTATTCTCTGGTGTTGATGGATGAAGTTGAGAAGGCGCATCCGGATGTTTTTAATATTCTTCTGCAGGTATTGGAAGATGGTCGCCTGACCGATGGTCAGGGGAGAACGGTAGACTTTAAAAATACCGTTATTGTCATGACATCAAACCTGGGGTCTGACCTTATTCAGACATTCCAGAACAAAGAGACCGGTGAAACCGATTTTGAACAGCTGAAGAGTACCCTGATTGAAGTGGTAGGGACGCATTTCCGGCCAGAGTTTGTTAACCGGATTGATGAGGTAGTGGTATTCCATCCGTTGGGTGCCAGCCAGATCAAATCCATCGCCAGCATACAGTTGGCTAACCTGGATCGCAGGCTGGCGGACAATAATCTCCGGCTGGTGCTTTCTGATGAGGCAATGGATCAGCTGGCAGAAGTTGGTTTTGACCCGGTTTATGGTGCACGGCCGTTAAAGCGGGCTATTCAACGGAGTATAGAAAACCCGCTGGCTGAAGCTATTCTATCGGGTCGATATAAACCAGGTGATACCATTAAGGTGGCGGTGCAGGATGGGGAGCTGGCGTTTACCTGATTGAGAAAACTACGGATTGAACGATTTTCCACCAGGCCTTACGTTAGCAGGTATTTTTTTAAGGGAAGGGACTGCCTGCTTCCTCAGGATACTCTTCCTCTGTTTTGTAAAATCTGCAATAGGATTTGCATAGAGGTATTTATATGTATCCAGTGGTTGTATCCGATCTTGATGGAACTCTGCTCACCAAACAGCATGAACTTTCTCCCAGAACCCGTGACGTGATTCGGCACCTGAGTGAGAAAGGTATCAAATTTATTTTTGCTACTGGCCGCCACTTTCAGGATGTTGAAAGAATAAGATCACAGCTTGGCGTGGATATGTATCTGATCACCAGCAATGGTGCCAGAGTCCATAATCCGAAGGGCGAAATGATTGTTCAGCACGATATTAATCCCGAATTTGTGCAGCCATTATTGTCCCTGCGAAAACCCTTTGCAGATAAGGTTCATACCAGCGTTTATCAGGGAGACCAGTGGCGGGTTGAGGTTGAGCATAAGGACCTCCATGGGTTCAGCAAGGCGAGCGGCTTTACCTATCATTTGACTGATTTTGATGTGGTTGAAACCAGCGCCATCCAGAAGATCTTTTTTGTCGCACAATCCCACGCTGACTTATTGCCACTGTCTGACCGGGCCCGTGAACTTTACGGTGATCAGTTTTATATGACCTACTCTCTGCCGGAGTGTTTTGAAATTATGGCACCGGGCGTTTGCAAGGGGACAGCGCTGGAAGAGGTGCTGAAGTTGAAAGGCTATGGTCTGCAGGATGCCATCGCTTTTGGTGATGGTATGAATGACTTTGAGATGCTGTCCAGCGTCGGCAAAGGTGTGGTGATGGGTAACGCTGACCCATCGCTGCTAAACAGTCTGCCGGGGTTTGAGCGTATTGGTCATTGTGATGACCACGCGGTGGCTGAGTACCTGGCGAAGCTGTACAGCCTTTAACTTTCACTGTTGGTGGTCCTTGCGCATGGCTGCATTGGCATAGCCAGCAACGGTGACCACCGTCTCCCTCGTCAGCCGTGCGCTGGCTTGCCAAAAGCTTTACATCATCATTGTTAATATCTATTGCCTTTCTTTCTGCCGGGTTGACATAAACCCTGGGCGGTTCATGGTATGGAGGAACTTTTACAAAAAAGGACAGTCCCAGCTTTTGATTCAATTATTCAATTATTCAATTATTCAATGACTGATCCATATTTTAACTCTCACTTTCTGTGTTTGGAGTTTCAAAAAGCGTACGAGTCTGTTAAGTCGAACAATGGATTGGTTTGGTATGGCTCGCCGCAGCAAAGAGGTTTAGCGTTTGGACTGCAGGTTGAACAAACTGCACCTGTCAGGTATTTGGATACTTCGATTCCATGTGGTGCAAGCTTCAATAACCCGGTCAGGGATGCTCATTTTAAAAAAGTGCCTGCCAGTGCTATTTATTCTCAAGAATCTGAACAAGGCGAACCGGTAGACTTATCACATAGACCCGGAACATACCGGCAAGCCGACCAAAATGCTAAAATCCTTACCGCTCAACCTGAAGTAAGAATTGATTGGGTTTGGAGTATAGGAGATGAAGCGAATGCTTACTTATATTCTACCAATGCTAATCACACCCCACCTGCTTCAACACTGAAAGGCACTGCCGTAAATGAGTCGAATGTTAAAGTTTCTACTTCCGGCTCTGGTGAATCTCTGACCATATCTGATAAGACGTACCAGAAGGCTAATGCCCAGTCCAAAGAACGTGAGGCGTCCAAACGAGCTTTGGCACTGTCCGTGGAAGGGAAGACTTATGCCCAGTCCACAAAACGGGAGGCTACCCGGAAAGCTTACCGTGAGCCCGTTAAAGGACGGGTGTGTCAGAAAACTCAAACACGGTCCGAAAAACGGAAGGCTTCCCAGAAGGCTTATGCACATTCCGAGAAAGGGAAGGCTACCCGAAAGGCTTACGAACAGTCCGAAAAGCGGAAGGCTGCCCAGAAGATTAACAATAAGACTTACAATAAGTCCAAAAAAGGGAAGGCTGCCCGATGGGCTTATGAGAATTCCGAGAAACGGAAGGCTTGCCAGAGGGCATACCAGAAGGTTTACCAGAAGGCTTATTATCAAGTTTTCAAAAATACCGGTGATAGAGAAGGAGCAAGAATTGCTGCCAGGCAAGCGACTGCCTTAAAAAGAGAATCGGATAAAACAAAAAATAATGAGCTTTCAAACTGACTCAGATGCAAGCCTTGCACATGAGAAGCTTGCGAGAACCTTGGGGTTCACCTTTAAGCACTGGTGTCATCCTCTGGAATACGGGTTATAGAAGGTGTTTTTCACCTGCAACGTGTGAATGCATATCACAGCCCTTGTAGGAACTCTTCCATCCAGTCATTGTTGTTGACCCGTTCTGACTCTGTCGCCAATGAATCAAAATCCCATTCCACTATTTCATCAAGCCCAAGTGGGTCTCTTCTCCTTTTCTCGCTGGCTTCATGCCATTCTTTCCGTGTTTCTGAATCCACTGCGTAGCTCATTTTGCAGATAGCAGTGCTTAATTCAACATAAGTCATTCGGCTTCGGTGGGGTTCCAGCAGTTCAAGTTCTGCATTTCCCAATTCGTGAAAACGATCCAGAGCTTTCATTGCCGCGTCAAAGTCAGATAGCGGCCCTTGAATGCGACTGTAGGAAACCTGGTTCCCTTGAGTTGGTATGCTTGCCCTTGCTGGAAGTCCTTGCTGAGGGATTGATGTTACTACTGGCGTTTTTGCTGCCTCAATCTGTTCCAACTTTGCAACCACTGCTTTCTTAACGAGGTCTGGAACAATGCCGTCTTTATCATCTTTGATAACCGGGCTGAGTGCCGTGCATAAACGGGCGTTTAGCTGGCCGCTGCTGGCATAGTGTTCAAGAGATGACCAGACCGCAG
>NZ_JAGHQW010000120.1 GCF_017744115.1 Salinisphaera sp. G21_0
CAACAACGATGACTGGATGGAAGAGTTCCTACAAGGGCTATGTTGTGTTTAAGGGTTGAAAGTGAATAAATTCCAAAATCTTGTTGGTCAACCGATCAGTTGTTAAAGCATTAATGCCAGCTAGGAGCCCTTCGCCAGCCCAGGTAATGTGACAGATATTTTGTTGCAACTCCGTGAAAAAAACCTGTAATCCACCAATGGCACTGACTTAAGGCCTCAGCCCTTGATAATTCAAGGCTTACTCGGAAAGAAGCGACTATAAAAAGTCACAAAACTAAATATTTCCCTTCCGAGCAAGCCATGAACAAGTGTAGCCAAGAGTTCCTATCCCTCGCAGATGATTGCCTTAACCAATTTGCACAGACTGAAAGTGATGAATTTTCATCAATCCTTACCTCTGATGACCTTAACTCTTTTCAGAATTGTTACCCCGGCTGCAGGGTAAGGGATTTTCCACCCATCAAAACATTAACCTTGTTCATGCGACAGGTGGCCAGTGACACCAAATCATGTCGCCACGCTCTCATTGCCACGCCCTCATTGATGAAGCGAGAGACCAGGTCGTCAGGGGCAACAAGAAGAAAGTGCCCAACACTGAAACCAGCGCATATTGCAAAGCGCGGCAACGGTTGAGTGAAGCATCCGTAAGAGGTTTGCTGCGCATATCTGGCAATAAGTAGTTAACCAAATGAAATCGTATTTTCTGACTAAGTGGACAGTCACTCTCGGCAACTGCTCATGCGTTGCTCTATCTCCTGCATCCATGCAGTCGTGCGGCGTTACAACTACGGTCACATAGCTACGGCTATGCTCCCTACGTTGTGCCTTGCATAGTAACTGTCCACTTAGCCAGAAAATACGATTCCATTTGGCCAACTACTTAGCCTTGATCACGCCTCACCAGAATCATGGCTATGGCATCAACGTCGTGTACTGCTTACTGATGGTTCAACATTGTTGACATTGTTGACATTGTTGACATTGTTGACATTGTTGATGCCTGACACTGAGAAAAATCAGAAAGAATATTCTCAGCCCGGCACCCAAAAAAAGGGCTTGGTTTCCCGATTCTCAGAATTCTTGTTTTGATATGTCTTGGCAGTTGCGCATTGCTTGATTTTGCTGTGGCTGCCTACGAAGGGAAAGAAACCGGGGAACAAGCTTTGCTCAGGAAATTGTTCTCCCATCTGCAGGATGGCGACATCCTGTTAGGTGATGCGAATTTTGAGAACTACTTCCTGTTGGCTTTGCTGTTCCAAGCCAAGGCTGACGTGGTTTTCGAGAAAAATGGTGCCCGCCATATTGATTTCCGGAAATGCGATCAAAAGCTGGGTAGCAAGGATGGATTATTCAAATTAACAAGACCAGTCCGACCTGAGTGGATGAGTCAGGAGCTTTATGATCAGATGCCTGCAGAGCTGGTAATCCGTGCTGTCAAGAACAAACGTCGCACCATCATCACCACTTTATTGGATGCTGAGGAGTATCCCCGGACAGAGATCATTGCGCTGTATCTGAAACGCTGGCACGTCGAGATTGATTTTGATGTCATCAAAACGACCATGAAAATGGATATGCTGCGCTGTAAAAGTCCGGAAATGGTGAGAAAAGAAATATGCATCAACTTTCTGGTATACAACCTGATACGGGCACTGATGGGGAAAACAGCAAAGCACATTGACAAGACTCCACGGGAATTGAGTTTTAAAACGGCTCAGGAAACGCTGGTGTCATTCCTTCAGACGTTGCTGGGAGCATCGGGTGACTGGCTGGAACAGAAAATCATTAATGTGTTGGACATCATAGGACAGCATATTGTTGGAAATCGACCCGGTCGGTCGGAGCCAAGGGCCGTTAAGAAACGGCCAAAACCGCATAAAAGGCTCCAGCATTCAAGGTCGCAGGCACGCAGACTCAAGAAATACCAAGGGAAGTGAGCTTAAGTCAGTGCCATTGGCTTTCACACTGGTATTGCCGCTGCCGACCCTGACCCCAGATTTACTGACACTGCTGCTTGTAACACTAATCTGACCAGTTGGCTTCTTGATGGGAGAACCAGGCTGGAAAATTCTGGTTGTCCCGAGGCAAACTGTTTCGGTGATTCTGGGTGGCTTTGGTACCGCAGAGGGGGCGATCGTCGAAGGTGGTGAGCAGGGTGACTATACGGAAGTCAGCGCAGAAGACGTTGCGGAACAGCTGAAGAACTCCGCCAGTGTCATTATTACCCCTGGCTATGGTATGGCGGTTGCCCAGGCTCAACCACCCGGTTCGTGATCTGGTCAAGAAGCTGCGGGACCGTGGGATCAGGTTCGTTTCGGTATCCATCCAGTGGCCGGTCGTCTGCCGGGCCATATGAATGTACTGCTGGCTGAGGCAAAGGTGCCTTATGACATCGTGGAAGAAATGGATGAAATCAACGATGACTTTGCCGATACCGATACGGTTCTGGTGATCGGTGCCAACGACACGGTGAACCCGGCGGCGGTCGAAGACCCAACCAGCCCAATCGCCGGCATGCTGGTATTGCGGGTCTGGGAAGCCGGAGAAGTGATCGTCTTCAAACGCTCGATGGCTACCGGCTATGCGGGTGTTCAGAATCCACTGTTCTTCCGTGACAACAGCCGTATGCTGTTTGGTGATGCCACCGACAGTGTTGAGCAGATTCTCAAACAGTTCTGATATTTCCTCCTGGCTGGCAGCAAACGCTGTCAGCCAGGAACATTTCTGGCAAGACCTCTCAGTAACCCCGGTACTGCTAAAAACAAAAAAAACAATCATTCTTATTTGCATCTACATTTGTATTCCGAATCCTGTAACCTCGGAGACCTAGATGACCCCTCTACTCACTTCCTGCGTAACCATGACACCACCGTCTGATTCGGCTGACACTGATACCAGCCATAACCTTGGACAGGGCTCTGCCTGGTCGGGTTTCTGGAATATCAGCAAGTCAGTGGCTAAATCCTTTCATCCTGGCTTTGACCCCGGACAACGGACTGATCAGTCGGATGGCCCATGGATACAGCTGAAAATTCAACCTAAAGAGCTGGCCCTGCGTCTGGCCCAGAGAGCCATACCCGCCGATAGCTACTTCAATACCATTAACCAGGTGGCTATGGCCTGTCTGGCGCTGGCCAGCCTGCCGGGTTGTGGGGGCCAGACGACGCAAGACCAAAATCCGGGAACCAGTAAAGAATCGCCTGGTACTGCTGCCTCAACCTCGCAATCGACCAGTTCTGCAACACCAACACCAACACCAACATCAACACCAACATCAACACCAACATCAACACCAACATCAACACCAACATCAACACCAACATCAACACCAACACCAACGCAATCAAGCTCTCAGCTGAAAAATACACATACTACGTCGCAGGCTCCGACAACTTCACAATTAGCCAGTTCTGCAACACCACCGTCATCGCTGTCAAGTTCTCAGCTGGCCAGCTCAATGGCTTCTTCGTCGGCTCCGACAACTTCAGAATTGACCAGCTCTGCACCGCCATCGTCAGCACTGTCAAGTTCTCAGCTGGCTAGCTCAATAGCTTCTTCGCCAACTCAGACAATTTCACAATTGTCCAGCTCCGCAACGCCAACGCCAGCACTATCAAGATCAAGCTCTCAGCTGGAAAATACAATTACTTCGTCGTTGGATTTGACAGCTTCAGAATTGACCAGTTCTGCAACGCCATCGTCAGCACTGTCAAGTTCTCAACTGGCCAGATCCATGGCTTCTTCGTCGACGACGACAACTTCAGAATTGACCAGTTCTGCAACGCCATCGTCGTCACTGTCAAGTTCTCAGCTGGCCAGATCCATGACTTCTTCGCCGACTCCGAGAACTTCAGAATTGACCAGCTCTGCAACGCCCTCGTCAGCACTGTCAAGTTCTCAGCTGGCCAGCTCAATGGCTTCTTTGTCGGTTCCGACAACCTCAGAATTGACCAGCTCTGCAACGCCATCGTCATCGTTGTCAAGTTCTCAGCTGGTCAGCTCAATGGCTTCTTTGTCGGCTCCGACAACCTCAGAATTGACCAGCTCTGCAACGCCATCATCAACGCTATCAAGCTCACAACTGAAAAGTACAATCACTTCATCGTCGGCTGCGGCAATGTCAGAATCGACCGGTCTGACGTCATCATCCATGCTGTCAGGTGCACAGTCTGCGTCACCGACTTCGACCATTTCACAATTGAGCAGAATGTCTCCGCCGAGTCTGTCAAGCCCACTGCCGACCAGTTCACGGGCTTCGACAGCGATGCTAACCACTGAAAGTACTGTTGCTCCCACCACAGCTGACAGCGTTCAGGCAACCACTGAGCTTTTATCTTCACCTCTGGGTACACCGGTCAATAGCACGGTAACCCCGACTGTCACAGGCAGCCCTGATTCCCCGAACTTCCCACCGAGTGCAAACACATCGTTGTCGGTGCGCCTGTCAAGTTCACGGTTGGAAAGTACACT
>NZ_JAGHQW010000121.1 GCF_017744115.1 Salinisphaera sp. G21_0
GTACAAAAAGCCAACTTTAACCCACAGAAAATCACCAACCTGCTGTGGGCCATGGCTAAACTGGTGGACAACGGGCAGGAGCAGACACCAGGGTTCAACGAGACTGTGGTCGCGCTGTTGCCCCTCGTGAACGCACAGAAAGACCAATTTAATGCCCAGGGTATTGCCAACCTGCTGTGGGCCACGGCCAAACTGGGTGAACTCGTTGAGCTGAACGTGGCTACCTCTACGTTCGAAGCGCTTGTCTATCGAATCAGTGAGAATCTTCAGTTTTCTCAGCAAGAGATAGTGATGTCTCTCTGGGGAGTCATGGTATGCTGTGCCAGGTTGGCTTTAGACTCCAATGCCAATAAAAATAACGTGCTTGAAAAGCACATGGATGACCTGTTGACTCGCCTGGAAAATACATCGCCAGATAATGAAGAGGATCAATCCATCATGATCATGGCTGCAAGTTGGCTTGGCAGAGCCTGTCCGGTCATCCGCCATTACCAGACAACCATTTCAAAAACCCAGGCCGACTTCCGCGATCAACTCCAATTATCTATTCCATCTCTGAAGATTGAAGAAGAAAAGAGTCTGAATTCATTACCTCCGGTTGACCTGCTACTGCCAGATCACAACATGGTGATTGAAGTTCAGGGCCCCTCTCATTACGTGGGTGGTGATTTCAACACCAGGAATGGTTCGACTCTGCTGAAAATCGCATTGTTGCAAAAAGCAGGATTTGAGGTCATTGAAATCCCGGCTAACCAGCTTTTGAACAAAGATTTAATGAAACCATATATTGATCAAATAAAGATCAGGGTAAGCATCCCGCCACAGGGTCATGACTCTGTATCACTTAAAAGAGGGCGGGCAGGTGCTGAATACGTGACTGCCGAAGAACATTTACAAGAGCAAACCAACCCGGCAAAGAGGCAGAAAAAAAACAGCCAGTAATCGCCTTCCTCCCATCATGACTCAAGTAAACTTTTCCGCACAATGAACTTCTGGGAAGAACAGCAGTCTGCTTTTTATATTTTCATGAATTAATGAAATATAACTATGGATAGAAGTTCTGCTGGTATCAGTGGCAAATACGCAAGATCAGGTAATAATGACAACCAACCGAATGGCCATGCCGCTTCCAGGCGTGGGCGATATAGACAAGCCACAGTCAGACAGTGGGATAATGCCCCACGCACACCCCCGGGGCGTAAAAAATTTTACCATTCTGCTGCCGCAGGCCCTTCTCAATATCTACTGCGCCGTTCAGTAAACCCTGTTCAAAATTTTCATGCTCTCACCAAACAGGAAATAATGGCTGGTCTGGTGAGTAAATCGGATCGTTTCGGTCATCGCTATGATGGAAGAGATCACGGCCTATATGCCAGTTCCATTAAAAAATACACGTCAGCGTCTAAAAGACCGTTAAATCGAGGGGAACAAAGCCAGCTGATGCGTTTACTGCAAAATTTCACAGCAACGCGGAGCTGGAATTGGCGAAGCCTGACGACAACACTGCACTCATTTACTTCAGCGGGTGTTTTTACCCCTCATAGACCCATAGATGAGCGTGTTCAGCACACTCAGGCTGCCTTATTATCGACGCTACTGGATGCAATAATATTCAAGTGCAACCAAAAACCTGAAGCCAGTGATATTGGTGCCCAGGGCATCGCTAACCAGCTGTGGGCCATGGCGAAACTGATGGACAACGGGCAGGAACTAACACCAGGGCTCAACGAGGCCGTGGCCGTGCTGTTGCCCCACGTGAACGCACAGAAAGACCAATTTATTCCTCAGCATATTGCCAACCTGCTGTGGGCCATGGCGAAGCTGGTGGACAACGGGCAGGAGCACACTCCAGGGCTCAACGAGGCCGTAGCCGCGCTGTTGCCCCTCGTGAACGCACAGGAAGACCAATTTAATGCCCAGGGCATTGCCAACCTGCTGTGGGCCATGGCGAAACTGGCGGACAACGAGCAGAAGCAGACACCAAGGCTCAACGAGGCTGTGGTCGCCCTGTTGCCCCACGTGAGTGCACAGAAAGACCAATTTATTATTCAGCATATCACCAACCTGCTATGGGCTATGGCGAAACTGGTGGACAATGGGCAGGAACAGACACCAGAGCTCAACGAGGCCGTGGCTGCCCTGTTGCCCCTCGTGAACACACAGAAAAACCAACTTAATGCCCAGGGCATTGCCAACCTGCTATGGGCCATGGCGAAACTGGTGGACAATGGGCAGGAACAGACACCAGAGCTCAACGAGGCCGTGGCTGCCCTGTTGCCCCTCGTGAACGCACAGAAAAACCAACTTAATGCCCAGGGCATTGCCAACCTGCTATGGGCCATGGCGAAACTGGTGGACAACGGGCTGAAGCCGACACCAGGGCTAAAAGAGGCCGTGGCTGCCTTGTTGCCCCTCCTGAAGGCACAGAAAAACCGACTTAATCCCCAGGGCATTGCCAACCTGCTGTGGGCCATGGCAAAACTTTTGTACAACGGGGTGCAGCAGACACCAGGGTTCAAAGAGGCCGTGGCCGCGTTGCTGCCCCACGTGAACGCACAGAAAGACCAATTTATTCCTCAGCATATCGCCAACCTGCTGTGGGCCATGGCAAAATTGGTTGATAGCGGCCAGGAGCGGACACCAGAGTTCAAAGAAGCCGTGGCCGCGCTGTTGCCCCGCGTGAACGCACAGAAAAACCAATTTAATGCCCAGGAAATCGCCAACCTGCTGTGGGCCATGGCAAAATTGATTGATAGCGGCCAGGAGCGGACACCAGAGCTCAAAGAAGCCGTGGCCGCGCTGTTGCCCCGCGTGAACGCACAGAAAAACCAATTTAATGCTCAGGAAATCGCCAACCTGCTGTGGGCCATGGCGAAACTGGTGGACAACGGGCAGGAGTGGACACCAGGACTCAAAGAGGCCGTGGCCGCACTGTTGCCCCACGTGAACACACAGAAAAACCAATTTAATGCCCAGGAAATCGCCAAACTGCTGTGGGCCATGGCGAAACTGGTGGACAACGGGCATGAGCAGACACCAGGGCTCAAAGAGGCCGTGGCCGCACTGTTGCCCCACGTGAACACACAGAAAAAACAATTTAATGCCCAGGGTATCGCCAACCTGCTGTGGACCATGGCGAAACTGGTGGACAACGGGCATGAGCAGACACCAGGGCTCAAAGAAGCCGTGGCCGCACTGTTGCCCCACGTGAACGCACAGAAAGACCAATTTAGTGCCCAGGGTATTGCCATCCTGCTGTGGGCCATGGCGAAACTGGGTGAACTCCTTGAGCTGAACGTGATTACCTCTACGTTCGAGTCGCTTGTCTATCGAATCAGTGAGAACCCTCAGTTTTCTCAGCAAGAGATATCGATGTCTCTCTGGGGAGTAATGGTATGCTGTGCCAGGTTGGCTCTAGACTCCAATGCCAATAAAAATAACTTGTTTGAAAAGCATATGGATGACTTGTTCACTCGCCTGGAAAATACATCGCCAGATAATGAAGAAGAACAATCCAACATGATCATGGCTGCAAGTTGGCTTGGCAGAGCGTGTCCGTTCGTCCGCCATTACCGGACAACCATTTCAAAAAACCAGGCCGACTTCCGCGATCAACTCCAATCATCCATTCCATCTTTGAGGATCGAAGAGGAAAAGAGTCTGAACTCATTACCGCCAGTTGACCTGCTTCTGCCAGATCACAACATGGTGATTGAAGTTCAGGAACCGTGTCATTACGTGGGTGGTGATTTCAAAACCAGGAATGGTTCAACTCTGCTTAAAATCGCACTGCTGCAAAAATCAGGATTTGAGGTCATTGAAATCCCTGCTAACCAGCTTTTGAACAAAGATTTAATGAAACCATATATTGATCAAATAAAGATCAGGATAGGCATCCCGCCACAGGGTCATGACTCTGTTTCACTTAAAAGAGGGTGGACAGATGCTGCATACGTGACTGCCGAAGAACATTTACAAGAGCAAACCAACCCGGCAAAGAGGAAGAAAACAAACATTCAGTAATCGCCTTCCTCCCATCATGACTCAAGTAAACTTTTCCGCACAATGAACTTCTGGGAAGAACAGCAGTCTGCTTTTTATATTTTCATGAATTAATGAAATATAACTATGGATAGAAGTTCTGCTGGTATCAGTGGCAAATACGCAAGATCAGGTAATAATGACAACCAACCGAATGGCCATGCCGCTTCCAGGCGTGGGCGATATAGACAAGCCACAGTCAGACAGTGGGATAATGCCCCACGCACACCCCCGGGGCGTAAAAAATTTTACCATTCTGCTGCCGCAGGCCCTTCTCAATATCTACTGCGCCGTTCAGTAAACCCTGTTCAAAATTTTCATGCTCTCACCAAACAGGAAATAATGGCTGGTCTGGTGAGTAAATCGGATCGTTTCGGTCATCGCTATGATGGAAGAGATCACGGCCTATATGCCAGTTC
>NZ_JAGHQW010000122.1 GCF_017744115.1 Salinisphaera sp. G21_0
GCACCATCTGTATGTGTTTTGACATTGACATCCACTTTCTTATCAAGCAGTTTTCTCAGGCAATCGGTTTGCCCCCAACAAGCGGCTAAATGCAATGCCGTATTGCCGCTGTTATCAGCGATATTGATATCCGCCCTTTCAAGCAAATAAGTCAGGTGATCTAATTTGCTCCAAAGAGTTGCTATCATCAAAGGCGTGATGCCGTGGTTATCACGGGCATTAAAGTCCACTCCTCTGTTATCAGCAAGCTCACACAGACACCCAATGTCGTTTTCTTTTTCGATGGTATAGTGTTCGAAGGTCTTGCCGTTAATAAAGTTTCCAGTGATATCTATGCCCATGGCAGCACATTGTTGACGGCCCTTGGTTATGCTGATTTTGGTGGCTATATGCAGGGCTGTTTCGCCGTTATTATTGCTGGCATTTACGTTCGCTCCCTTTTCAATCAGTTTTTTCAGGCATGTTTTATCCCCATTGGCAGCGGTGATATGCAGCGGTGTTTGACCTTCCCCATCGGTGGCATTGATCTCTGTCGGATCGTTCAGGTAATTGAAAAATTCCCAATCACCTTTTCTGGCAGCAGTGTGCACTACGGTAGTAATATTTGCTCCTTCTTCGACCAGCACGGTCCGGCTCGGGTTGTTTCGCGCCAGAATAGCTCGGTTCAAGGCATGATCAAGATCAAGTTCGTTTGCACCCTTCTCGATCAGGAATCTAAGGCATTCCGTTTGCCCCCCCTCGGCGGCAGCGCACAGGGCACCGTTGAGGTCTGGCGTTCGCTGTGAGACTCGCGGTGAGATCAGGGTTTCAAGGCACTGCTTTTGCCCCTGTCCGGCGGCTTCGCGCAGGGCACCGTTAAGGTCGTTTGCTCCTTTATTCATCAGGGGTATAAGGTACTGCGATCGTCCCTGTCCGGCGGCTTCGCGCAGAGCGATATTAAGTTTAGATTGGCTGAGTTCGGTGCTGATCAGGTATTCAAGCAGTGAATCATTGCCCTCCCGGACAGCGGTGCGCAGTACATTATTGATATTCGCCCCGGCCTCGATCAGGATATTGAAGACCTCGGTGCAACGCTGACGGGCAGCAGTGTGCAGGGGCGTCTCACCCTGATGATCGGCGGCATTGACATCGGCACCGTGGTCGATCAAAGTCCGGGCTAAACCCGTATGCTGGTGCTTTAAGGCGACAGCTAACAGGTATTCAGGATGACCGGTGAGTGCCGAGCGGTAAGGCTGATTGACCAACGTCTTGTCTTTCTCCAGATGCCGGTTCAGCATTCTCAGATTACCGCTACGGCAGACATTAAGCATTCGGGATTCACAATAAGGCGATTCATCGTCATCGTCGCTTTCCCCGTCCTTACGAATCAGCGGCAGTGCCGTTTGCTCACATTCACTGCATCGGCGTTGATCAAGACTTGTTTCACTCTGCTCATCAAGGTGTCGGGTGATGCACCCCAGGTGGAAAACGTGGGGTTCCGGTTTGCAAGATGTTTCGACCAGTGAGTGTCCACCAAATTGGACTCTGATATGTTCGTCATTTATACAGATAGAAGAACAATTAAAGCGGACATCTGCCCCGTTTCTACCGACACCATCCATCGCTTTAGCCTGCCATTTGACTCAAAACTTCGCGTAGGACAAAAAATCAGCAGGGTAAGTTCCACAAAAAACAGAATTTTTAACAAGAAGATTATCGTTTAAATCAAAAGTCAGGCACGGAACCAATTTTCACTAGACAGTAATCGTTTGTCTGGAATGCAAGCAATGGCAACCAGCTATCAGGATCTGGCCGAGCATTACCAGGTAGCCGTCGTTCCCGCCCGGGTCAGAAAACCACAGGATAAGGCCAAGGTTGAATCTGCCGTACAGGTGGTTAATTGCTGGATACTGGCCAGACTGAGTGCTCAGACATTCTTTACCCTGCCAGCACTGAGCAAGGCGATTCTCAGCCTGCTGGATTGCCTGAACAGCAAACCGTTCCAGAAATTACAAGGTAGTCGTCGCTCACTGTTTGAGGAGCTGGACAAACCGGCACTCAAGACTTTACCGGCAGAGCGTTATCAATACGCTGAGAGGAAAGAGGCCTTGGTACACATTGACTACCATGTGTCAGTAGAAGGCCATTATCACTCCGTGCCTTACCAGCTGGCCAAAAAGCAACTCTCTGTTCGCTTCACCCAGAATACGATTGAGTGCTTTTACCAGGGGAAACGGGTCGCCAGGCATCAACGGTTGTACCAGTAAGGCCGGTGTCTAAACACATGCCGGAAAAGCACAGACAGCATGCCGAGTGGACACCCGAGAGGCTCCAGAACCGGGCCGTCAAAACAGGGCCGGAAACGGAAGCAGTGATACGACGAACCCTCTCAGACCGGCGTTATCCGCAACAAGGTTATCGCAGTTGCCTTGGCATCATGAGGCTGGGAAAAAGTTATGATGAAAACTGCCTTTAAAACGCCTGCCGTCGTGTACTGTATACTAATGCCTGCTCTTACCGCAGTCTTGAATCAATCCTGAAGCACAACCTGGATCAACAGCCGCTGCCGCAACTGGAACCGGAACCGGAACCTGCATTGCCGGATCATCATGAGAACCTTCGTGGCTCTGACTACTTCAACTAAACCATCACGAATAATAGAGAACGGAACCAAAACTATGTTATTGAGTCCGACTTTGGAAAAACTGCAAACACTGAAACGGTCCGGCATGTACAAAGCACTTAATGAGCAATTAAACAGCTCAGACATAGAACAAATGTCGTTTGATGAACGGCTGGGGCTGATGGTTGATCGTGAAGTTACTGTTCGTGATAACCGTCGCTTGAAAACCCGCTTAAAAAATGCACGACTAAGACAGCATGCCTGCATGGAAGACATTGACTTCCGCCATCCGCGCGGTCTCAAGCGTGAGCAGTTCCAACAGTTACTGGGCAGTGACTGGATAAAGGATCATCAAAACGTCATTATCACCGGGCCAACCGGGGTTGGTAAAACCTGGCTGGCCTGTGCCCTGGCACAGAAAGCCTGCCGTGATGGTTATACAGTCCAGTATCAGAGGCTGCCAAGACTGCTTCAGGACCTGAGTCTTGCCCGAGCTGATGGTCGTTACCTGAAGATCATGACGACGCGGGCCAAAACTGACTTACTCCTTCTGGATGACTGGGGGCTGGGCCCCTTAAGCGAGAGTCAGAGGCATGACTTGCTGGAGCTGGTTGAAGACCGGCATAACCTCAAGAGCACCCTGATTGCCAGCCAGATGCCGGTTGATCACTTGCATGAACTGATCGGTGATCCGGCACTGGCAGATACGATTTTGGACCAGCTGATTCATAACGCTCACTGCGTCCCTTTAGAGTGTGAGTCACTGCGCAAGAAACACGCAAAACTGGCGAAATCCGAACCTAAGCCCTAAGCTGCAAATCGATGCGTCGCTGCGCTCCGATGGGTGGGCCGAATGTTTCCGTAATGGGTGGCCAAATACTTCCGGAATCAGTGGCCGGATGTTAGTGGAATAGGTGGCCGAATGCTCTGGAATGCGCAGCTGACTCAATTGTTGGCAGTTCCCGTGGTGCCGGGTCAGTATCCGGACCTTCATTGAATGACTTTTTACGAGAGTCAACCGCAGTTTAACTATCAGTCGGGGCAGGATCGTTAGTGGCAACAGAGCCAGCCTGAGTTGTTTTGTCAGCTTTTTCGGTATCGTCGATCTTCACCTTGGTTGTGAGCGTACTGTTGTCTTTTTCATGATCGGCCCGGAAAACAGCAAAGTTCTTTAATACCTTGACGGTCTCTTTTAAGCCCTTAGCTAAATTGAGCGCCGTTTCGAAATTCTTATCCTTAACTTTGGCCAGGGAGCGGTCAAAGGCCTGCAATATCTGGATGGCCTCTGTGTGGCCTTTTTCAGCAGCTATGTTGAGAGCTGTTTGGCCATATTTATCCTTCGCTTTGGCCAGGGAGCAGTCAAAGGCCAGCAATGCCTGGATGGCCTCTGTATGGCCTTTTTCAGCAGCATCGTGGAGAGCCGTTCTGCCATATTTATCCTTCTCTTTGGCCAGGGAAGGGGCAATGGTCAGCAATACCTGAATGGCCTCTGTGTGGCCTTTAAAAAAAGAAGCTGCGTGGAGAGCCGTTTCGCCAAACTTATTTTTCTCTTTGGCCAGGGAGGGGTCAAAGTCCAGCAATGTCTGGATGGCCTCTGTGTGGCCTTTTT
>NZ_JAGHQW010000123.1 GCF_017744115.1 Salinisphaera sp. G21_0
ATTTTGCTGGCTTACAGAAAATTCTGAAATTGATGTTTCACTGTTAATTTCTGTAGTGAGCGGTACATCCTCCATTGGTACTGGCATATCCTGCACCATCTCTGAGGTATGCTCATTGCCAGTTAACAGCCTGTTGTCGCTGGCTGTTGGTAGATTTATTGATATGCCCTCCCCCACAAGCGTGGAAGCTGCGTCAGCAGACATGCCCGAGTCAGTCTCCATTGGCTCCGGATTACCCTGAACCGAAGTCGAAGAAAAGCGCTCAATACACGAGTTATTGCCAGTAACACGCCTGAGCTTTATGGGGGGAATGGTCCCGGATTCAGATTGCTGTTGATGCGGTGGAAACGCTCCTGTGGCCGTTGTTGTCTGTTCAATCTGGCGGCCTGCGATGCTCCGCTTTCTTTTGTGTTTGCGGCTGGAGGACGGCTCGTCTCTCCCAGCTTCAGTGGATGTTAACCGGGATACAGTATCCGCGGTTGCTGAGGTGAAAGGTGACTGCATGGTTTGTTTGGAGGTCCTCCCTGTTTCCAATTGGAGAATCGTTTGGGAATGACAACGATAGAGTACGACCTTGTCAGCCCGGTAAAGTTCCAGGCAACGGGTATCAGAGAAGCCTTACCTGTTTGGTCAGGCAGACTGGCTGTGGGATGTATTACTGGATAGCGCACCGCTGCCGCTACTCCAGACGAATACACGTCAACTGCCATAGTCTGAAAGCTGACGTATTCATAATTTCTGAAAACATAAGAGAGCCAGCAGCTTTCACTGCTAAGAAAAATCACTATCACCCCCTGAAAGTTCTGACTATCTTGCCAAATCATGATGTGTCAAAAGCTATCTTCTGTGCTTTAGCACCATGGGCAATGGCTTTAAACAAACTGTCCCAGCTATCAATCATTAACGTGAGAAAGAAGCTGGTGATTTTCCTCCATAATCGCTTTCGTGTAGGCTTCACTGGCTTATTTAAAGCCTGTTGGAATTTTGGATAAGACAGTTCCTGAATCTGAGCAACCAGGAATGCCAGAAAAGTAAGGTAGGCAAAATTCGTAGCCAGATGTTTTGCGCCATGACCGTAATTGTGTTCAAGTTGATAGCCTTGATTTTTCAGGGTGTTAAACGTTTCATTTTCAATGCGCCATCTACAACGTCCTCCTCGCATCATGGATTCAACGGTATCATCGGTTAATTCAAGATCGGTTACCCAGCACCAGACATGCTGGTTCCCTTTTTTGTCGATTTCAATGTAATACAGAACATTAACCCGTTCTGTTTCATCCCGAATAAAAGAGGCCAGTACCATCAATAGGAAGCAGATAAAGATCTTGGATGCTGTCAAAACATTCTGACACTGTTTTTATCAAGTAAGAAGCACTGAATTGCCCAGGGCTTACGCATCAGTTAACACTATCAAAATAGGTTAACGCAGTTAAAATTACCGCATAAGGATTATTTTTCAGGATTATTAATCAAAATAGTCATTATTTTAAACGTCTATTGACGCATATATGCGTTTTTTTGACATGCGATTGGTGATTGGTTTGCCTATACGTCACAGATGCCAAGGTCTACCGATTTTTAGCCGTTGGTGCGTAAGCCCTGCTGAATTGCCTGACATTTTTCTGAATAGACGTACCCATGACTGACCCGACGACAACGATTGAGTAACATAATACAATTTCAGTCGAAGAATTGTGCGGGCATGATTTTTTTTTACCTATTCTGCATCTCATGTGGCTGTTGTGCTTCAGGATTCGTCGGGAATTGCTGTAACAACTGGTTTATCCTTATAGGAACTCTTCAAGCCAGTCATGGTTGTTGTTGACCCGTTCTGACCCGGTCGCAAATAAATCAAAATCCGGCGACAATAAATCAAAATCCGATTCCCAAATGTCAATGTCAATTCCGTTCAGTCCAAGAGGGTCTTCTTTTCTGCATTCCAAGGCTGAATGCCAAGCGTTTTGTGTCTGTCTATCCACATCATAATGGTTGATCTTTTGAAGAACACTCATTAACTGCGGAAGTATCATCTCTTTCCGATAGGGTTCCAATAGTTCAAGTTCTCTATTCCCCAATATCGGAAAACGATCCAGCTCTTCCATTGCCGCTTCAAAGGTAAATTTCGGCCCTTGAATGCTCCTGGTGGAATCCTGATCCCAAGGGGATGTCGTGCTTGCAGGAGTTTGTTGCAGAGCGATTGCTGTTACTACGGGTGTTTTTGTTGCCTCAATCTGTACCAACTTTTCAGCCACTGCATTTTTAACGAGCTCAGGAACAACACCCTCATTATCATTTCGGATAACCGGGCTGAGCGCCTTACATAAACTGGTGGTTAGCTGATCGTTGCGGGCATAGTGTTCCAGAGATGACCACACCACTGGCTTTAATGGTTTGTTGTATTTGATGATATTGATGATCATAGAAGGTGACAGCAGAAATGCTACTTTTTCAGGCTTGGCTTTCCTGGTCTCGTTGGTTCTTGTTTTCATTTGGGCCAGTTTAGCCTCAAGCCTGATCGCATAGGGTTCCCGCTTGTCCTGAGGCTTTTCATACCATTGTTCTGTGAATTCGGTTGCCTTGAAAAATGCGGTCAACTGTTCAAGGGTCCAGTTATTTATAACAAAACCGGTGTCAGTGACGGTAAACTCTGGTTTTGGGAGTACAGTCGGTTCACCATCGGGTGGCATGACAGTAAGCTTTTGATTCCTGAATTGATACTCTGTTTGTTTAAGCTCGAACAGTATGGCCGTGATAAAGTGCCACAGGCGTTCCTGGCCCAACATGACGTGATCACCATCAACAACCACGCCTCTTTCATCATCAGTTGACACCCGGTTTGAAAAACAGAGATCCGGGATATTCCCGTGTTCCGGTAGATAATGGTTTATCAGGAGCATTCCTTCCAACAACCGTTGCTGAGTCGCTAACTCCGGAACGGTTTCAGGTTTAGCCTGGTAGTCAAGACAGGCATCCATGAATTGCTGCATTTTCTGTGGCCTGAGTACCCGGTGTAGTCGGTACCACTGTGAGATTGCAGGCACAGTTCTGAATAGCTCGTCCATTCTGTCAGCGTATTTTGCGCGGTTATCTTCGGACTGTCGCCAGAGAATCTCCAGCATCATACGTTTAGATAGCGTGAATTCCCATCGTAGGCCAAGCTGTTGGCGCAGTGGCTGTAATGCATTCCATTGCGCCGGGGTTGGGGCTGGCTTCAGGTTTCTGCACAGTTCAAGGTATTCCTTCCTCTCAGGTTCAGGGAGCTGCGTTAGTGCAAATTTTGTTAAAGCCAGTGGTGCAGGAATGGATAATGCCTTAGTGAGTACTTCATTGCAGCGTGGATCTTCACGATGTTTTTCAATCCAGAACTGGATACCAGTTCCTCCATGGATAGCCAATATCGGCAGCAATGATCTCAGCGCAGCACGAACAGCCACTCTGTTATTTCGTGGACTTTTGTGGGCATTAAGATATTGTTGGAATTCGGCAATTGTCATGTTCCATTTTGCGGACGCAGAAGAGAAGTACAGAGCCAGTGCTTTCATTTGACTTGATTCTAAAAGTGCATCTTCTTCATCACTGCTGTCGCCTCCAATGTCCGTAGAATAACCTTGCTGTTTAAGACATTGGCGGAGTTTGTTCTCATTATCAGTCAGTTTTTCTTCTGAGGGTACTCCAAAGCCTGCAAATAAGCGGCAAGAAAGTTTCAGAAGACTCTTCTTGTCATGCGAGGGTAGCCATTGAATAAAGGCTTGCACTTTCGTCTTTTCCGGTAAGCCTTTGCTATTACACATGGAGGAAATATTGGTGACCAGTGCCCGGTCGAGCGGTTTGCCCTTGACGTCCTCGTCTTTGCCCTCCTGCCAGTCCCCTTTCAAGCAGGGCAGGGTCAGGAAGGCCTTCACGTCCTTATCTTTCGGTAAGCCTTTGCCATTACACATGGAGGAAATATTGGTGACCAGTGCCCGGTCGAGCGGTTTGCCCTTGACGTCCTCGTCCTTACCCTCCTGCCAGTCCTCTTTCAAGCAGGGCAGGGTCAGGAAGGCCTTCACGTCCTTATCTTTCGGTAAGCCTTTGCCATTACACATGGAGGAAATATTGGTGACCAGTGCCCGGTCGAGCGGCTTGCCCTTAACGTCCTC
>NZ_JAGHQW010000124.1 GCF_017744115.1 Salinisphaera sp. G21_0
TATCCCCTTCAATGGTGCGAGTATGGTTGGTGCCGGTATCAATCCACCAGGTTGGTTCGGTAGCTGGCAAGTTGCCGCCTGCTTCAACCCGGTAAACATGGCCATTGGGTACGGTGGGATGAATTAACTCTCCCTGAACCACAGAAGCTGTAGCCGTGAAAGGAACACCGTATTCGTCCATCGTCAGCACAAAAGTATCACCGCCTTCGGTCAGCACATCCAGCGTATAGCTGCCATTTCCTGCGTCACTGGTCGTATTGCCGATCACCGCCCATGTACCATCGGGCTTATGCTCAATGGCCACCAGTTGCCTTGCTGCGGGTTCGGCCAAATTGTCCAGCACTCGCTCTACCTTGCCGCTGATGGTGGCCGGGTCGCCCGTTGGCGCACCACCGCCTCCGCTGGTGCTGATGGTGAGGTCATAGACAACCACGCTGTCGGGAGTAACGGGTTCACTGGCGAGCGCCCGACCATCTTTAAAAACCAACAGATTTAAGGTTTTGGTGCTGTACTTTTCCGGGATTAATTGAATGTGAAAATCGCCGTTTTTTACATGTTGACCGGAGATATAACTTAGTTTTCCTACAGCAAGTGCAAACACTATACCTTCATAAGGCAGGCCATCTACGGTTAATGTTCCGACGATTCGATTTGCATAAGCAGGAGGCTTTTCCGAGAACAGATGCCATGATGCCGTAAACATTACCAGTCTCCTGATGTTTGAATGTAATAAGACATCGGAACTCCATTAAATCGATCAGTGTTCTGCTTGGTTCCCCTGTATTCTATGCCATCTATGTTAATAGGCTTAAGCATGTGAGCACTGCCGCTCTCATCATTGTGGTCAAGCATCGGGTAAATATTATAAAGTCCCCGAAGGCGATAAACGTACAATTGATTAATTACCAAAAACCAAGGGACACGGAGCTGTGCAGTCTGCTCAAATGAATTGATGTTTTTTCCAGCACCTGCTGCGTTAGCATTATTTTCAGGCAAAATGCTGGTCAAAAAATGATAGCAATCGTTTTCAGACCATTCCTCACCGGGAACCTGTGTTACTGGTCGAATTGTCTTGTTCGTTAAGATGTTATTCCCAAAGTCATCAAAAAAAGTCGGTCTGCTGCTATAGCTTGTGACAGTTTCCATAGTGCCTGCAAACATCGAATCCGTAATCAAAGCATGACCAAGATGTGTCATATTGTTTAAGTGGTCAACATCACCAATGTAAATACACAAAGGTACAACAAGGTGGAAATTGCTGCTGGTGTAGTTATACATAGTTGATGGGTATGCAATGAAAATAAAACTCCGTTCATCGCCAACAGCCATCCATTTGTAGCCACTTACATAAACATTAATTACCTGACTATAGCCGGAGTAATCTTCAGGGGATGAAACAACATCAGCAATCTGCATTTTAAAACAGCCTGAATTAGTTGGACTGCTCTCGACCAGCAAATGACAATCCGATTGATAAGCTGACTGGTTTCTGTAAACGGTGCGATCACTCCCTGCAACGGCACTGGTCATTACTTTTGTCCAGCCAAGACCTGTCTTGCCGCTATAGCCATTCACAAGAATGGAATCCATAATTTCAATAATTCCGATTTTATAGCTGCCGTTTGAGCCTGAATAAACAAATTGTGGCGCTCCCGGATCTTCTGAAGAATAAAAAGTAACAGGCATCAGTCAGCATCCCCCCGGATCTGTAGCGTAAAATCATCGTTTGTTTCCGTACCCTGACCTGAAAGCACCGTCCGGCAAATCCAAACAGGCGCAAGGCACCCATCGGTATTGAACCGGATAGCGTTGCCTGTTGACCAGCCGCTGCCCCAACCATCGGCTTTCAAGGTGAAATAAGGCACTCCCGCTTCCGGGTTAATTGGAGCGGTATCCGTTGTTGTGCTGCCGTTAGCTATGATCCCGAGCTTTTCCTCTACAATCTGAAAATACCTTCTGGCTGAAAAAGTTCTTTACTCTGGCCTGAAGATCGCCATAGACCACCGCACTGCTCACCGTGGTTTCGGAGGCGGGTAAATCCCAAGGCACCGGGGAGATAATGGACAGATCGCCATTAATCTGAACATCGCTTAAAACGCTCATGTGCTCGACCCGATCCTTAATGGTGAAGGGTGCAGCCAGTGGGTTACTACCAAGATCAACCAGGCTCAACGGATCAGCAAAGGTAACGGTGCCTGCCTCTCTATCGACGGTATATTGATCGCTGGCCAGCAAAGCCCCGCTGCTATCTTCCACCACTATTTCTGCCTGATGGTCACGTACCAGGTTAATCACCTGTCCTGCGATTGGTGTACCTGCATCGGTGGTTGCCGTATGACTGATAACCACAATGTCCCCGGCTCGATAGATGGGAACCTTGCCATCGGGAGGCAGACGCACCGGGTCAAGATCGATCAGTTCAGCATCGAGCGGCAGGCTGGTTTCCACCACGCAGTTGTAACGGACACTTTGCGGGATCACGTAAATCGGATCAGTTCCGTCAGTAAACTCAATCTCGCACCAGCCAGTATTCACGTCGATGTTCCCGCTCACTTCTGCAGTATCAAACTCACCATTGAAATCTGCCGTTGCCGTAATAATATCCCCGTTATCTATCCGCACCGCCGTTAGCTGCAAGCTGCCCTGACGGATCGGAGCGCCGGGAGTTCGGAAAGCCACCGCATCTATTCCAAAGCCCACCCCGATGGTTGCCGCTGCCTGAATGGTGGCCGTATTGACGGTGCCAGCCGGATAGTTGGCCAGTGTTGCCAATCCGCCGCTGTAATCGACTCTGCCAACCTGAATACCGGCATTGGTTTCTGTGCTCAGGTTTTTATAGAGCAAGCCGTCCCGGTCAAAGTAGGTTTCACCGTTCCATTCAAAGACCACGCTGCCGGGGAGCAAAACGGTATTGTCCATCAAGGGCAACAAATCAATGGTCAGCTCTGGCGAGGTAATATTCTCATTGTAAGGCGCATGACTCAGGTTACTCGCCTGTGCAATGACGGTGATGGTGCTGCCGTTAAAGGTTTGGACTTTTGGGACGTTGGTGGCCTCGACCTCCCTGATTTTACCACCGGCGTAAGTTCTTACCCGCCATTCTGGATAGTTGTAATTCTGCAATGCCAGAATGGTAAACGCCCCGGTCTGGTAATCAATGCTGCCGGTTACTCCTCGCCAGCCACCGGCAGTATCATCGCTTATCTGCCTGGCAACATTTCTGGTGGACTCATAGGACGTCCAATCATCTTCAAGTCTTGCACCGTTGGGAACGTTGGATAACTGCTCGACCAAAAATTGCAGCTGAATAGAACCCGGGAGCAAGGGAGCCCCCGGAATAGTGCCGCTCATTACGCCCTGACCATCCACAGCCACAATGACCTCGCCACCGGCACTGGTGCCTTCTTCATAAGTCAGCTGTATTTCAGTGCCGCTATCGGGCAGGTTATCCAGCTTAAAGCTCAGCTCGCCGGGAGCGTAATGGATAGCGCCGCTGCCATCGCCCGTTAGCAGACCATTGGCCTGATCGGTCAGGGTTTTATTCTCCCCAGACGAAACATACGTCACCGTCATGGAACCGGGTTTGATACCGGGCTTCTGAACAGTATGCCGGAAGGTTATATCATCCACCGGCACCGATCCGGTTCTAATCGTCACCTCATTATCATTTTGTGCCACATAGCTGAGAACAATGGCACTGTCTGGATCGGGCAGAGCATCGAGCGTGATTGCTGCCGATCCCGTTGCAAAGATAATGGTGCCGGTTCCAGAGCCGATCATCTGGCCTGCGCCGTTATCCCGGATATCCTGCCATTTGCCGAGGGCGATATAGCTGACCACCAGTGTTCCCGGCCTTGGCTTGGCCTCGGCCATGTTCAGGGTGTAATTGGAACCTCGGTTCTGGTTAGAGACCGGGATAGCCCCACTGATTGCAGCGCCAGTTATGGCCACCGCTGGCTGATAGGAGGCATTGGCTGTGGCCGCTGTATAACTGCTCGCTCGCCAGACGTTAATCTCCCCGAGATCATAATCCACGGTCAATTTGCTGTAATTATTGGTGCCGCTTTTATGGAGCAGACTGCCTGCGCCGTTATCCTCGAAGGTGCCACCGTCCAGCGACAGGGTCAGGGTTCCGG
>NZ_JAGHQW010000125.1 GCF_017744115.1 Salinisphaera sp. G21_0
AAAAGAGCTGCCTTATGCGGACACGGTTGAGAAACTGGAGCAGCTTCTACCCTGGGCAGTGAAGGCATCTCAAGAATAAGCTGATCTGGTAGGGTTGGCTATTACGCTGGTTAAATTGGCGCTTACGTTCTATGCATAATTATATTTCATTAAGTCATGAAAATATAAATAACAGACTGCTGTTTTGTTCAGAAGTTCATTTTGCCCGAATGTAAACACGGTTCTGGAGTCATGATGAAAGGGATGCGGTTATTGGCTTTTTTTTTCTCTTCCTTTTTCTTTTTTTTGGTTTGTCTGTTTGCTTTTCTGAATTTTCTTCGGCGGCTAGGTAACAATGACTTGAAGATTGCCACTTTTTATCGGCGGTAACGTTTGTCTCCTCTACCGATCCGATGTCAGGTGATACAGAGCCATGACCCTGTGGCAGGATGTCCACCCTGGCCTTTATTTGATCAATGCATAGTTTCATTGAATTCTGGCTGCAAAGGTGGTTAACCGGGATTTCAATGACCTCAAATCCTGATTTTTTCAGAAGTGCTTTTTTAAGCAGAGTTGAACCATTCCTGATTTTAAAATCATTACTTACGTAATGAGACGGTCCCTGAATTTCAACAACCATGTTGTGTTCTGACAGCAGCAGGTCAACGGGAGGCAATGAGTTCAGGCTTTTTTCTTGTTCAATCTTCAAAGAGGGCATGCATGATTGGAGTTGATCGCAAAAGTCGGCTTGAGGTTTTGAAATGGTTGTCTGGTAACAGGGAACGATCGGACACGCTCTCCCAAGCCAACTGGCGGCCATGGCAATGGTGCGTTGATCCTTTTCATTGTCCGGGGATGTATTTTCCAGGCGAGTAAACAGGTCATCCATGTGCTTTTCAAGCACGTTATTTTTAATGGCATTGGGGGCCAGAGACAACCTGGCACAACATACCATTACTCCCCAGAGAGACATCAATATAAATTGTTGAGAGAGCTGAGGGTTGTCACTGAATCGGTTGAGGAACGATTCGAACGTAGAGATAACCACGTGCAGCTCAACGAGTTCACCCAGCTTCGCCATGGCCCACAGCAGGTTGGCGACTTGCTGAGGATCAAATTGGTCTTTTTGTGGGTTTACGCAGGGCAGCAGCGCGGACACGGCTTCTTTAAACCCTGGTGTCCACTCTCCGTTGTCCACCAGTTTCGTCATGGCCCACAGCAGGTTGGCAATTGCCTGTGGTGTAAAGGTGGCTTTATTTGCGTGCACGTGGGGCAACAGCGCGGCTACAGCTTTTTTAAGTACTGGTGTCTGTTGCAGGCCGTTGTCCACCAGTTTCGCCATGGCCCACAGCAGGTTGGCGATTTGCTGAGGAATAAATTGCTCTTTCTTTGCGTTCACGTGGGGCCACAGCCGGACCACAGCCTCGTTGAACTCTGGTGTCTGCTCCTGGCCGTTGTCTACCAGTTTCGCCATGGCCCACAGCAGATTAGCGATACCCTGAGCATTAAATTGGTCCTTCTGTGCGTTCATGTGGGGTAACAGTGTGGCCACGGCCTCGCTGAGCCCTGGTAACCACTCCTGCATGTTGTCTACCAGTTTTGCCATGGCCCAGAGCAGGTTGGTGATAGCCTGGGCATTAAATTGGTCTTTATGTGCGTTCACGTAGGGCAAAAGCGCGGCCACGGCCTCGTTGAACTCTGGTGTCTGCTTCTGCCCGTTGTCTACCAGTTTCGCCATAGCCCACAGCAGGCTGGCGATAGCCTGGGCATTAAATTGGTCTTTCTGTGCGTTCACGCAGGGCCAAAGCGCGGCCACGGCCTCTTCGAGCTCTGGTGTTCGCTTTTGCCCGTTGTCCACCAGTTTCGCCACGGCCCACAGCAGGTTGGCGATATGCTGAGGATTAAATTGGTCTTTCTTGGCATTCACGTGGGGCAACAGCGTGGCCACGGCCTCGTTTAGCTCTGGTGTCCGCTCCTGCCCGTTGTCCACCAGTTTCGCCACGGCCCACAGAAGGTTGGCGATATGCTGAGGAATAAATTGGTATTTTTGTGCGTTCACATGGGGCAACAGCGCGACCACGGCCTCGTTGAGATCCGGTGTCCGCTGCTGCCCGATGTCCACCAGTTTCGCCATGGCCCACACCAGGTTGGCGATGTCCTGGGCATTAAATTGGTCTTTCTGTGCACTCACGTGGGGCAACAGCGCGGCCACGGCCCGGTTGAGCCCTGGTGTGTGCTCCTGCCCGTTGTCCACCAGTTTCGCCATGGCCCACAGCAGGTTGGCAATGCCCTGAGGAATAAATTGGTCTTTCTGTACGTTTACCTGGGGCAACAACACGGTCACAGTTTTCTTAAGCCTTGGTGTCTGTTCCTGGCCGTTGTCCACCAGTTTCGCCAAGGCCCACAAAAGGTTAGCGGTATGCTGAGGAATAAATTGGTCTTTTTTTGCATTCACGCGTGGCAACAGCGCGGCCACGGCCTCGTTAAGCCCTGGTGTGTGCTCCTGCCCGTTGTCCAGCAGTTTCGCCATGGCCCACAGCAGGTTGGCAATGCCCTGAGGAATAAATTGGTCTTTCTGTACGTTTACCTGGGGCAACAACACGGCCACAGACTCCTGGAGCTCTGGTACCCACTTCTGACCGTTGTCCACCAGTTTCGCCATGGCCCACAGCAGGTTAGCGGTATGCTGAGGAATAAATTGGTCTTTCCTGGCGTTCACGTGGGGCAAAAGCGCGGCCACGGCCTCTTTGAGTTCTGCTGTTCTCTGTTGCCCGTTGTCCACCAATTTCGCCATGGCCCACATCAGATTGGCGATTTCCTGGGGTTTAAAGTGAGCTGTTAGTTCGTTCACTTGGGGTAACAGTGCGGCCATGACCTCTTGGAGCCCTGGTGTCTGCTCCTGCCCGTTGTCCACCAATTTCGCCACGGCCCACAGCTGGTTGACGATTCCCTGTGCTGAAAAGTTAGATTTTTGTGCGTTTACGTGGGGCAACAGCGCGGCTATGGCTTTTTTCAGTCCTGGTGTCTGTTGCAGGCCGTTGTCCACCAGTTTCCCCATGGCCCAGAGCAGGTTGGCGATTCCCCGGGCATCAATATCCCATGCTTCAGCTTTTCGATTGCACTTGAATATTATGGTATCCAGTAGCATTGACAATAAGGCAGCTTGAGTGTGCTTAACACGGTCATCCATGGGGCTATGAGGGGTAAAAACACCCGCTGAAGCCAAGGCATGAAGTGTTGTTGACAGGCTTCGCCAACTCCAACTCCGTGTTACGGTAAAATTTTGCAGCAAACGTATCAGCTGGTCTTGTTCCGTTTGATTTAACGGTCTTTTAGCAGCTGACGTGTATTGTTTAATTGAACTGGCATACAGACTGTGATTTCTCCCATCATAGCGATGACCGAAACGATAGGATTTATTCACCAGATCATCCATTATTTCCTGTTTAATGAGGGCGTTAAAATCTCGAGCAGGATTTACTGAACGGTTCTGTAGATGTTGAGAAGGGCATACGCCAGAAGAGTGGTAACATTCCTTACGCCCCTGGGTAGTGCAGGGGGGGTTATCCCATTTTCTGACGGTATTCTGTCTATATTTTACGCGCCTTGAAGAAGTAGCACGGCCATCCGGCTGGTGGTAATCTTTATCGGATCTTGCGTATTGACCACTGATACCCGCAGAGGTTCTGTGCATAATTATATTTCATCAATTCATGAAAATATAAAAAACAGACTGCTGTTCTGTTCAGAAGTTCATTTTGCCGGAATTTGAACACTGTTCCGGAGTCATGATTACGGCAAAAACATGATCACATATTGATCAATCCAAGAACATTCATCATATAATGTTCATCCCAACCACATTTGTGTCGCTTGTTCTTGATACCTGCCTTTACTGATGTATGAAGTGGTTATAGTTTTCCGGACACACAGACTCGGGTAATATCAAAGCCCCTCAAGGTGTGTCCAGATGTCAGAAAAGAAAGTCAAAACCTATACGGCAGAGTTCAAGGAATCTGCTGTGAAACTG
>NZ_JAGHQW010000126.1 GCF_017744115.1 Salinisphaera sp. G21_0
GATGCAATAATATTCAAGTGCAACCAAAAACCTGAAGCCAGTGATATTGGTGCTCAGGAAATCACTAACTTGCTGTGGGCGATGGCGAAACTGGTGGACAACGGGCAGGAACTAACACCAGGGCTCACGAGGCCGTGGCCGTGCTGTTGCCCCACGTGAACGCACAGAAAGACCAATTTATTCCTCAGCATATTGCCAACCTGCTGTGGGCCATGGCGAAACTGGTGGACAACGGGCTGGAGCGCACAGCAGAGCTCAAAGAGGCTGTGGTCGTGTTGTTGCCCCACGTAAACGTACAGAAAGACCAATTTATTCCTCAGGCTATCGCCAACCTGCTTTGGGCCATGGCGAAGCTGGTGGACAACGGGCAGGAGCACACTCCAGGGCTCAACGAGGCCGTAGCCGCGCTGTTGCCCCTCGTGAACGCACAGGAAGACCAATTTAATGCCCAGGGTATCGCCAACCTGCTGTGGGCCATGGCGAAACTGGTGGACAACGGGCAGAAGCTGACACCGGGGCTCAAAGAGGCCGTGGCCGCGCTGTTGCCCCACGTGAACGCACAGAAACACCAACTTAATGCCCAGGGCATTGCCAACCTGCTGTGGGCCATGGCGAAACTGGTGGATAGCGGCCAGAAGCGGACACCAGAGTTCAAAGAGGCCGTGGCCGCGCTGTTGCCCCGCGTGAACGCACCGAAAAACCAATTTAATGCCCAGGAAATCGCCAACCTGATGTGGGCCATGGCAAAACTGATGGACAACGGGCTGGAGCGGACACCAGAGCTCAACCAGGGCCGTGGCCGCCCTGTTGCCCCTCATGAACGCACAGAAAAACCAACTTAATGCCCAGGGCATTGTCAACCTGATGTGGTCCATGGCGAAACTGGTGAACAACGGGCTGGAGCGGACACCGGGGCTCAAAGAGGCGGTGGTCACACTGTTACCCCAAGTGAGCGCACAGAAAGACCAATTTAATCCCCAGGGAATCGCCAACCTGCTGTGGGCCATAGCGAAACTGGTGGACAGCGGGCTGGAGCGAACACCGGAGCTCAAAGATGCTGTGGCCGCACTGTTGCCCCACGTGAATGCACAGAAAGACCAATTTATTCCCCAGCATATCGCCAACCTGTTGTGGGCCATGGCTAAACTGGTGGACAACAGGTACGAGCAGACACAGGAGTTCAACGAAGCGGTGGCTGCGCTGTTGACCTGCGTGAACAGACAGAAAGACCAATTTAATGCCCAGAGTGTCACCAACCTGCTTTGGGCCATGGCGAAACTGGTGGACAACAGACAGGAGCAGACACCAGGGCTCAACGAGGCTGTGGCCGCGTTGTTGTTCCACGTTAACGCACATAAAGACCAATTTAATGCCCAGGATATTGCCAACCTGCTGTGGGCCACGGCCAAACTGGGTGAACTCGTTGAGCTGAACCTGGCGACCTCTACGTTCGAATCGCTCGTCTATCGAATCAGTGAGAACCTTCAGTTTTCTCAGCAAGAGATATCGATGTCTCTCTGGGCCGTAATGGTATGCTGTGCCAGGTTGTCTCCAGACTCCAATGCCAATAAAAGTAACGTGCTTGAAAAGCACATGGATGAGCTGTTGATTCGCCTGGAAAATACCTCGCCAGATAATGAAGAAGATCAATCAATCATGATCATGGCTGCCAGTTGGCTTGGCAGAGCCTGTCCGGTCGTCCGCCATTACCAGACAACCATTTCAAAAACCCAGGCCGACTTCCGTGATCAACTCCAGTCATCTATTCCATCTTTGAAGATCGAAGAAGAAAAGAGGCTGAACTCATTACCTCCGGTTGACCTGCTTCTGACAGATCACAACATTGTTATTGAAGTTCAGGGCCCCTCTCATTACGTGGGTGGTGATTTCAAAACCAGGAATGGTTCGACTCTGCTGAAAATCGCACTGTTGCAAAAAGCAGGATTTGAGGTCATTGAAATCCCGGCTAACCAGCTTTTAAACAAAGATTTAATGAAACCATATATTGATCAAATAAAGATCAGGGTAAGCATCCCGCCACAGGATCATAGCTCGGTATCACTTAAAAGAGGGTGGGCAGGTGCTGCATACGTTACTGCCGAAGAACATTTAGCAGAGCAAACCAACTCAGCAAAGAGGAAGAAAACAAGCAGCCAGTAATCGTCTTTCTCCCATCATGACTCAAGTAAACTTTCCCGCAAAATGAACTTCTGGGCAGAAAAGCAGTCTGCTTTTTATATTTTCATGAATTGATGAAATATAATTATGGACAGAAGCTCTGCCGGTATCAGTGATAAATACGCAAGACCAGGTAGTGATTACAACCAGCCGGATGACTCTGCTGCTTCAAGGCGTGGACGGTATAGACTGTGTACAGTCAGACATCAAGATAATCCCCCCCATTCTACCCCGTGGCACAATCAATTTTACCATTCTTCAGGCCCATGCTCTTCTCAATATCTAGTGCGCCGTTCTGTCAACCCGACTCAGGATTTTAATGCCCTCATCAAACAGGAAGTAATGAATGATCTGGTGAGTAAATCGGATCGTTTCGGTCATCGCTATGATGGGAGAAATCACGGGCAATATGCCAGTTCAATTAAGAAATACACGTCAGCTGCTAAAAGACCGTTAAATCGAGCAGAACAAAGCCAGCTGATACGTTTGCTGCAAAATTTTACCGCAACGCGAAGCTGGAATTGGCGAAGCCTGACGACAACACTTCATTCATTCACTTCAGCAGGTGTTTTTACCCCTCATAAACCCGGGGATGAGCATGTTAAACACACTCAAGCTGCCTTATTGTCAACGCTGCTTGATGCAATAATATTTAACTGCAACCAAAAACCTGAAGCCAGTGATATTGGTGCTCAGGAAATCGCTAACCTGCTGTGGGCCATGGCGAAACTGGTGGACAACGGGCAGGAGCGCACAGCAGAGCTCAAAGAGGCTGTGGCCGTGTTGTTGCCCCACGTAAACGTACGAAAAGACCAATTTGTTCCTCAGGCTATCACCAACCTGCTGTGGGCCATGGCGAAAATGGTAGACAACGGACAGGAGTACACACCAGGGCTCAAAGAGGCCGTGGCCGCGTTGTTGCCCCATGTGAACGTACAGAAAGACCAATTTAATGCCCAGGGTATCACCAACCTGCTGTGGGCCATGGCGAAAATAGTAGACAACGGACAGGAGCGCACACCAGGGCTCAAAGAGGCCGTGGCCGCGCTGTTGCCCCACGTAAACGTACAGAAAGACCAATTTATTCCTCAGGGTATCGCCAACCTGCTATGGGCCATGGCGAAACTGGTGGACAACGGGCAGGAGCAGACACCAGGGCTCAAAGAGGCCGTGGCCGCGCTGTTGCCCCACGTAAACGCACAGAAAGACCAATTTATTCCTCAGCATATCGCCAACCTGCTGTGGGCCATGGCGAAACTGCCGGACAGCGGGCAGGAGCGGACACCAGAGTTCAACGAGGCCGTGGCCGCGTTGTTGCCCCAAGTGAATATACAGAAAGACCAATTTAATGCCCAGGAAATCGCCAACCTGATGTGGGCCATGGCGAAACTGGTAGACAACGGCCAGGAGCAGACACCAGAGCTCAAAGAAGCCGTGGCCGCGCTGTTGCGCCACGTGATCGCACAGAAAGTTAACTTTAACCCACAGGAAATCGCCAACCTGCTGTGGGCCATGGCGAAACTGGTGGACAGCGAGCTGGAGCAAACACCGGAGATCAAAGATGCTGTGGCCGCGCTGTTGCCCCACATGTATGCACAGAAAGATCAATTTATTCCCCAGCATATCGCCAACCTGCTGTGGGCCATGGCAAAACTGGTGGACAAAGGGCAAGAGCGGACACCAGAACTCAACGAGGTCGTGGCGGTGTTGTTGCCCCATGTTAATGCACAAAAAGACCAATTTACTCCTCAGCATATCGCCAACCTGCTGTGGGCCATGGCGAAACTGGTGGACAACG
>NZ_JAGHQW010000127.1 GCF_017744115.1 Salinisphaera sp. G21_0
GTCAATACACAAGATCAAATAATGATTACAACCGAGAGAATGACCATGCCGCTTCTTCAAGGCGCGGACGATATAGACATACCACAGTCAGGCCATGGGATAATCCCCACCGCACAGCCCCGAGGCACAATGAACTTTACCTTTCTTCTTTCACACGCTCTTCTCAACATCTACAGTACCGTTCAGTAAACCCTGCTCAAGATTTTAATGCCCTCATCAAACCAGAAATAATGGATGGTCTGGTGCGTAAATCGGATCGTTTCGGTCATCGCTATGATGGGAGAAATCACGGTCAATACGCCAGTTCAATTAAAAAATACACGTCAGATTCTAAAAGACCGTTAAATCGGGATGAACAAAGCCAGCTGATACGTTTGCTGCAAAATTTTACAGCAACACGGAGCTGGAATTGGCGAAGCCTGACGACAACACTTCATTCATTGACTTCAGCGGGTGTTTTTACCCTTCATAAACCCATGGATGAGCGTGTTAAGCTTACTCAGGCTGCCTTATTGTCAACGCTTTTTGATGCAATAATATTCAAGTGCAACCAAAAACCTGAAGCCAGGGATATTGGCACCCAGGAAATCGCCAACCTGCTGTGGGCCATGGCGAAACTGGTGAACAACGGGCAGGAGCGAACACCAGAGCTCAAAGAGGCCGTGGCCGCGCTGTTGTCCAACGTAAACGCACAGAAAGACCAATTTATTCCTCAGCATATCGCCAACCTGCTGTGGGCCATGGCGAAACTGGTAGACAACGGGCAGGAACGGACAGCAGAACTCAAAGAGGCCGTGGCCGCGCTGTTGCCTCACGTAAACATACAGAAAGCTCACTTTAAACCACAGGAAATCGCCAACCTGCTGTGGGCCATGGCGAAACTGGTGGACAACGGGCAGGATCAGACACCAGGGCTCCAAGAGGCCTTGGCCGCGCTGTTGCCCCACGTGAACGCACAGAAAGACCAATTTAATGCCCAGGGAATCGCCAACCTGCTGTGGGCCATGGCGAAACTGGTGGACAACGGGCAGAATCGAACACCAGAGCTCAACAAGGCCGTGGCCGCGCTGTTGCCCCACGTGAACGTACAGAAAGACCAATTTATTCCTCAGGGTGTCGCCAACCTGCTGTGGGCCATGGCGAAACTGGTGGACAACGGCCAGGAGCAGACACCAGGGCTCAAAGAGACCCTGGCCGCGCTGTTGCCCCACGTGAACGCACAGAAAAACCAATTTATTCCTCAGCATATCGCCAACCTGCTGTGGGCCATGGCAAAACTGGTGGACAGCGGGCAGGAGCTGACACCATGGCTCAACGAGGCCCTGACCTCGCTGTTGCCCCACGTGAACGCACAGAAAGCTAACTTTAAACCACAGGGTATCGCCAACCTGCTGTGGGCCATGGCAAAACTGGTGGACAACGGCCAGGAGCGGACACCAGAGCTCAACGAGGCCGTGGCCGCGCTGTTGCCCCTCGTGAATGCACAGAAAGCTAACTTTAAGCCACAGGAAATCGCCAACCTGCTGTGGGCCATGGCGAAACTGGTGGACAACGGGCAGGAGCAAACACCAAGGCTCAACGAGGCCGTGGCCGCGCTGTTGCCACATGTGAACGCACAGAAAGATCAATTTAATGCCCAGGGTATTGCCAACCTGCTGTGGGCCGTGGCGAAACTGATGGACAACGGGCAGGAACGGACGCCAGAGTTCAATGATGTAGTGGCCGCCCTGTTGCCCCATGTAAAGGCACAAAAAGCTCATTTTAACCCCCGGGAAATCGCCAGCCTGCTATGGTCCATGGCGAAACTGGTGGACAACGGGCAGGAGCAGACACCAGAGCTCAACGAGGCCGTGGCCGCGCTGTTGCCACATGTGAACGCACAGAAAGATCAATTTATTCCTCAGCATATCGCCAACCTGCTGTGGGCCATGGCGAAACTGGGTGAGTTCATTGAGCTGAACGTGGTCACATCTACGTTCGAATTTCTTGTCTACAAAATCAGTGAAAACCCTCAGCTCTCTCAGCAAAATATATTGATGTCTCTCTGGGGAGTAATGGTATGCTGTGCCAGGTTGTCTCTGGTCCCCAATGCCAATAAAAATAATTTGCTTGAAAAGCACATGGATGAACTGTTTACTCGCCTGGAAAATACATCCCCAGACAATGAAGAGGATCAACGCATCATTGCCATGGCCACAAGTTGGCTTGGGAGACCATGTCCGGTAGTCCCCCGTTACCAGACAACCATTTCAAAACCTCAAGCCGATTTCCGCTATCAACTCCAATCGCGCATTCCCTCTTTGAAGATTGAAGAAGAAAAAAGTCTGAACTTATTACCTCCGGTTGACCTGCTACTGCCAGATCACAACATGGTGATTGAAGTTCAGGGACCGTCTCATTACGTGGGTGGTGATTTCAAAACCAGGAATGGTTCGTCGCTGCTTAAAATCGCACTGCTGCAAAAAGCAGGATTTGAGGTCATTGAAATTCCGGTTAACATGCTTTTGAATCAGGATTTAATGAAACCATACATTGATCAAATAAAGACCAGGATAAGCTTCCCGCCACAGGGGCATGGCTCTGTATCACTTAAAAGAAGGTGGGCAGATGATTCATACATTACTGCTGATAAAAGCACGCAACCCACAGATCACGGTGACTTAACTGCAGAAGAACATTTAGAAGTAGAAGAGCAAACCGGAAAACCAGCCAAGAGGAAGAGAAAAAACAGCCAGTAATCCCCTCTTTTCGACCCTGGAACCGTTTTCACATTCCAGGAAAGTTCTACCAGCGTTGAAGACCTGTTGCCCCTGAATTTCGCCCCGGATGATTTGAAGATAACGGATGGTTGGCATCAGGAGTAGATGAGTTTCTACCACTGCTCACATTTATCAACATTCCAGCAAAATGAACTTCTGAACAGTACAGCAGTCTGCTTTTTATATTCTCATGAATTAATGAAAAGTTATGGATAGAAACTCTGCTGGTATCAGTGGTCAATACGCAAGATCAGATAATTATTATAACCGACCGGGTGGCCATGCCGCTTCTTCAAGGCGTGGACGATATAGACATGCCACGGTCAGGTGGGATGATACCCCACGCACTAACCCTGGGCGTAATAAATTTTACCGTTCTTCTGACGCAAGCCCTTCTCAATATCTACAGCGCCGTTCAGTAAACCTTGCTCAAGATTTTAATGCGCTCATCAAACAGGAAATAATGGATGATCTGGTGAGTAAATCTTATCGTTTCGGTCATCGCTATGATGGGAGAAATCACGGTCAATATGCCAGTTCAATTAAAAAATACACGTCAGCTGCTAAAAGACCATTAAATCGAGCGGAACAAAACCAGCTGATACGTTTGCTGCAAAATTTTACCGCAACACGGAGCTGGAATTGGCGAAGCCTGACGACAACACTGCACTCATTTACGTCAGCGGGTGTTTTTACCCTTTATAAATCCATGGATGAGCAAGTTAAACTTACTCAGGCTAACTTATTGTCAACGCTATTTGATTCAATAATATTCAACTGCCACCAAAAACCTGAAGCCGGGGATATTGATGCCCAGGGAATCGCCAACCTGCTGTGGGCCATGGCGAAACTGGTAGACAGCGGGCAGGAGCGAAAACCAGGGCTCAACGAAGCTGTGGCCGCACTGTTGCCCCACATGAACGCACAGAAAGACCAATTTATTCCTCAGCATATTGCCAACCTGCTGTGGGCCATGGCGAAACTGGTGGACAACGGCCAGGAGTGGACACCAGGGCTCAAAGAGGCTGTGACCGCCCTGTTGCCCCTCGTCAACGCACAGAAAAACCAATTTATTCCTCAGCATATCGCCAATCTGCTGTGGGCCATGGCGAAACTGGTGGACAATGGGCAGAAGCACACACCAGGGCTCAAAGAGGCCGTGGCCGCGCTGTTGCCCC
>NZ_JAGHQW010000128.1 GCF_017744115.1 Salinisphaera sp. G21_0
AATTGGGCTTGTTTCATTGAAAGACTTATGGATCAGGTTTCACCATCATTGTTGAACCGCCCGGTGCGGACCCGCATGCCGGGTGCTGTGGGGAGGGTTGGAGAAAGACCAGCCCTTACCCGATTTAGGTTCATTTGCACAAGTTTATGATGGAGGTGATACGTTGCCTTGCCAATTTTCTAATATCTTCGTTTACGCTTATAGACCTGTAATCAGCGTACTGGGCATACAAAAGAAGCATGCCTTCCTTCTTATTTTTGCCATAAGCCAATTTTTTCCAGGCATGGCGCATGCGGAGACGAAGGAGAAAGGGCAGCTTGTTCAGCTCGCTATTGATGATACTCTCATGCTCTTTAAATCTTTGGTCAGTGAGAATATGAATAACTCGTATTTCTTCGTTGGCAAGTTTCTCAAGATCAGTTCTGAAGCTGTCAGAAATCCGATCAAGGCTAGCAATGAATCGTTTTCGTTGAAAAAAGCTGACGTTGAGCAAGTAAACAAGAAAAGCGAGCATGATAGCTCCAAGGGCTTTACTTATTGGATGGCCAGCAATATCGGCGAGTTCGTGTTCGATCATTTTTATTTGTTCGTAGTAATAGTTTGTTGGTGGATTATGTGGCCTGATGATGAAGATGAGAAAAAGAATGCTGAGTAAGAACCTAACGCCTGCATAAGCGGCAGCGCGTCTAGCGCCGTCCGCTGGATGCTCTTGTTAGGTGCGTTGTCAATGTTTTGTTTGAGCGGGGAGCTGGACTCACTGAAACGCCAAGAAGATAAAGAGTATCTTTGCTGAAATCTTGCTCATTAGGCCATTCTACTGAGCCAAATGCTACTCTAACCTGCTTAAAATAAGATTCATCTTTGAGTTCAGAAAAAATACCTTTTTCTAAAAAAGGCGTGACATCAAAATCTTTGAATTCGTCATTTTCAAACTCAACCCTCAACTTATAATTTTCTAGAGCTTGAACAGACTTAACAGATGGATTCATATTTACACCTACTTTAAAGGATCAATCTTGAATACCGAATCACCATTAATTGCCAAATCCCAGTTGGCCATAAGACTTTCTTTATGAATTTCAATCCATGCATCAACCAATTTCTGTTTGTTTTTTGGCAGACTTCCTTCCAAGACATTTCCTGTCGGAATCTCAATAATTGCACTGCAATCCTGATAATGAACATGGATATGCGGCATATTATGTTGCTGATTATCAAAATAATACATACGGACAATCAAGCCATAAAACATTGATATTGTTGGCATTTAGACACCCTTAAATCAAAATCATACCCGATTATACTCCATCGAATACAGATATTCAGCGGATTTTGAACAAGCACCTAACGCCGCCAACAGGGGCAGACAAAATGCGTAGCGGTTTGGCTGTCCCTCTGGCTGCTGGCTGCCATGGTCGGTTAAGGTAGTTTTTGGGTGTCCTTGATTTTGCCCTTGATTTTGCCCGCTCTTCACTTTTTAAAAAGTGGGTGTCCTTTTTATTTAGCCAACAGGGGCAGACAAAATGCGTAGCGGTTTGGCTGTCCCTCTGGCTGCTGGCTGCCATGGTCGGTTAAGGTAGTTTTTGGGTGTCCTTGATTTTGCCCGCTCTTCACTTTTTAAAAAGTGGGTGTCCTTTTTATTTATCGCTCTGTTTCTTCCTGCTCAGTAAGCAACGCCAGTCGTTCTTCAAAACTAAGGCTACTGTAGGTGCCCGGCTGGTCCAGCTGTTGATTGAGGGCATCTGCCATTCCGGTCAGTCGCAGTGACCTAAGGCGAGCCAGTGTTTCATTGATCATCTTCGCCTCCGGTTATTGATAGCAAATAGCGCCACGAATATTTTCGTGACCATCATGCAAGGGGTCTGTCGTTTGTTTTAACTGTGGCTCCAATGGTATCAGGTCTTTGCCTGACTGGAGGATTGATCGGCCATTTTTTAACCGGTAACCCCCGATGTTCCTGGCATGGGCACAGGCGTTGTTGAGTCGTTCAGTTCCATATTCCCGCTGCAGGTTTAGCAGCCCCAGTGAAGCTCGATAGGCTTGTTCAGGATGCTCCTTGCTATCCAGCAGTGATTGAATAAAGCAATAGACTTCCTGACCAATGTCGTTAGCCCAGTTAAGTAAACGCTCAGGCGTCCAATCCTGGTGGTGACGATGTCGTTCCGGCATATGAACTGCTAACGTCGTAAATCCACGTGTGTGCTTTCGGGCGTGGCTGGCCACCACTTTACCGTTAGCGTAGATCGTGACGCAGTGCTCAGTCGCCTGTACTTCTACTTCCTGCCTGGCAAGCTGATGGGGAACCGAGTAGGCGTGCCCCTTGCAGATAATATGATAATCAACATTCACCCGGGCCTTGATAAACTCAGCGAACACAAAAGGTTGCTTCGGCAGTGGCTTAAGGGCTGGTTCATCCAGTTGTTCAAACGCACTACGTCGCGTTCCTGGCAACTGCTTAAAGGGCTTCAGGTTCAGTTCGATTAACAGCTCACGTATCCGCAGGTTCAGCTCTGCCAGGGTAAAGAACATTTCATGACGAAGCCTGGCCAGTATCCACCGCTCCACTACCTGTACACCGACTTCTGCTTTGGCCTTGTCTTTGGGTTTGTAGGGCCGTGCCGGAATGACTGCCACCTGGTAGTGACAAGCCAGGTGCTGGTATGACGGGTTGAGATCCGGCTCGTACCGACAGGCTTTGATAACTGCGCACTTTGGGTTGTCTGGCACGACAATTTCCGGCACCCCACCAAAGAACTCAAAGGCCCGTTCATGAGACCCCAGCCAGTCCTCTGTTTTTTGTGACAGAGTCGCTTCAGCGTAGGTATAGTTGGAAGCTCCCAGCACAGCCACAAATATCTGGGCATTGTGGGCAATTTCGCCGGTGTCCGGGTTGATGATTGGCATGGTTGGCCCGGCATAATCAACAAATAACTTTTCACCTGCATTGTGCAGCTGTCGCATAGATCGCTTTTGACAACCACGCCACTGATTGTAACGGTGACAGTACTGGGCATAGCTGTAGGCATTGAGGGGGTGAGCCTGACAGTATTCTTCCCAGAGTCGTTGTTTGGTCACTTCCTTGCGCTTCAGTTCCTGATGCACCTCAGCCCAGTCAGGATCAATCAACCCTTTTCGATTGGCTATCGAGGCATCGGGAAACAGCGCCTGAATAAGCTCAGGCTCAGATATATCCTCTGCCAGGGGCCAGCTTAATTCCGATTCCTGAAAGGCCTTAACGTAGTTGGATACCGTCCCCACACTGACTCGTACACTGCGGGAAATTTGTCGGAAGCTGAGTTGGCTGCCAAACCGCATCCGGAGAATTTCTAGAAGCTTACGCATGGTAATCCTGTTTTCTGTCATGGCCGGTTCCCTCTCTTGGTACAGATAAGAACGGCCAAAGTTATGGAAAATCAATGCATAAGAAGATATTTGTTAGCTGTATGAGACCGGTTTATGGTCTGTTGAACAGCGTTTCTGGAAGCTTGAACGGTGATTCTGGAAATCACCAAAAAGTGTTCAAAAGAAACCAGAATAGGTGTTCAAGTGTTACCAGAATGGGTGTTCAAGTGTTACCAGAATGGGTGTTCAAGTGTTACCAGAATATGCACTGGCTTGGCAACATCAACGACAGGTGTACGATTTACTGTTCAGAATAGCGGCTGATACCCTGAAACAGTTTGGAGCCAATAGCAAAAAACTGGATGCTGACCTGGGAATGACCGGCGTCCTGCACA
>NZ_JAGHQW010000129.1 GCF_017744115.1 Salinisphaera sp. G21_0
AAAAAAACATGTCGGGATGCAATGTCACCGCAGAGAAATACGCTGATACAATCTGACAGACCATGTTTGTTCGAAAAAACATCAAACACTCGAACTGTAGCAGCGTTTATGAAATATTCGGGTTAGAAGCTGACGTGTATTTTTTAATTGAATTGGCATATTGGCTGTGAGGTCTCCCATTATAGCTATGACCGAAACGATTCGATTTACTCACCAGACCAGCCATTATTTCCTGGTTGATGAGGGCATTAAAATTTTGAGCAGGGTTTACTGAACGGCGCAGTAGATGTTGAGAAGAGTGTGTGCCAGGAGAATGGTAAAATTCATTGCGACCCGGTGCAGTGCGGGAGGGGTAATCCCATTGTCTGACTGCGGCATGTCTATATCGCCCGGGCCTTGAAGAAGCGGCACGATTTTCCGGTTGGTTGTAATCATTGCCTGGTCTTGTGTATTGACCACTGATGCCAGCAGGGGGGCTATCCATAATTACATTTCATTAATTCATGAAAATATAAAAAGCAGACTGCTGTTCTGTTCAGAAGTTCATTTTGCTGAAATATCTATAAAAGCGTGTTTGAGGTAATTCTGTCCGACCATCAGTTGAGTGTGTCTTGGTGGCTGTCCAGATTCACCGGGAAGCTTCTGAGGCACTGATATCCTGGCGATAGACATGCCAGCAACGTAACTCCAGGTTATGTTTTTTGACCTCAGATTTGATGCTATCGAAGGATTTAATCCTCTCGTCCAGTGTCATCCTTTTAAGAGCACCATTGAAGATATAATCCGGCGTGTATCGCCAAGGTACTGAGCGAATTTGCCATTGAAGATCTTCTGTATACATGGAGGTCAAAGATAGATAATGATCCTGCTGCGCAGGAAGTTTTGCCAGCAACTGGTTTAACCGGTAGATATCAGCGTTTTCTGCGTTCATTTCTGCGGCTTTTGCCTGGCGAAGAGGTTGTGTCGCAAGCTCCTCCAGCGTACAGCTCTGCGCAAGCGCGTGGTAATGTTTGGTGTACACCAGCTCCGGGGGAATATATTGCTGGGGTGAGCATACGCACGGGTCTTCGGTGATCAGGACAAAACAACCAGGATTGTTTTTTATGAGTGTAGTGAGATAAAACTCTGTTTTCCCCTGTGCAATCTCTTGGCAAAGTTGCCTTTTTTCCGAAGGCAAGCCGGTATAAGCGTGTATAGCGGTAAATAAAGTGGTTGCAGGATTTGCGCCAGCAATTTCCTGAGCCGGAATTATGTTGATGGGCTGTGGATCGTCACAAAAAGTTCCATCGCAATTAGCGTAAGCATTTTTGATATCTACAGGAACTACTTTGATCTGGGGGTACAGCTCATTGAGATAGTTTTGCATTAACAGGGATATTGCTCCGAAACCACAGCCAATATCAACAATGTATTCGATTTCGCTGTTTTTCCTTAAAAAATCAACCAGGAAGCTGAAGTTATGGAATTCTATATGGCTTTTGTATTCCTCTAGAGCCCAATCAACAAATGCTTGCGAAGCATCCAGTGTCATCAGTTGCTGGTTGCCAATCTGGACAGTTTTCGGTTCAGCCGTACCCGATACATTGACATAGCTCACACAACAATTGCGCCGGGGATTATTATCCATGTGGGCTGCTTCCCAGTAAGTTTCAGGTGACGACGCAGAATGAGGGTTCAAGCCAGTAATGGTTCGGCTGGAAAGACTGGCGGCCTGTTGTTCCTGAATTCCATCGACGTCGGTTGTCAATTGTGGGGCGATGTTAAGTTTTTGCCCGACATGATCAGGTTGGTCAGGGAGAGTTTCTCTGGTAAATCCCTGTTGTGTAGTCGGAGCCTGTAAATTATCAGTGACCATACTTTTAATCATTACATTTCTCCATGCCGATGAGTCATCAATAAGATCAAACAGTTTATTCAGCTTGAGCCGGTATTAGCCTGTGCTTACTTATCAAGACCGAAGTATTGGTCATTAGTTCAATCCATCTACTTGCAAATCATCCGGAGCGAGACAAACAGTTATTAACTGTATTCTGGTTTGTCTGTTTGCTCTTCTGAATGTTCTTTGACGGTTAAGTAACGATTTTATTTGGTCAACTACTTACCTCTGTAACGAGATGTTGACCCTGGTCTTTATTTGATCAATGCAGGGTTTTAATAAATCCCGGTTCCAAAGCGTGTTAGTCGGAACTTCAATGACCTCAAATCCTGATTTTTTCAGCAGTGCGATTTTCAGCAGAGTCGAACCCTTCCTGGTTTTGAAATCACCACTCACGTAATGAGTCGGTCCCTGAATTTCAATAACAATGTTGTGATCTGGCAGTAGCAGGTCAACCGGCGATAATGAGTTCAGACTCTTTTCCTCTTCAATCTTTAAAGATGGCATGCATAATTGGAGTTGATTGTGAAAGTCGGCTTGAGGTTTTGAAATATTTGTCCGGTAATGGGGGGCGACCGGGCAGGCTTTACCAAGCCAGCTTGCGGCCATGGCAATGATTCGTTGATCCTCTTCACTGTCTGAGGATGTATTTTCAAGACGAGTAAACAGGTCATCCATTTGCTTTTCAAGCACGTTAATTTTATTGGCATTGCGGACCAGAGACAACCTGGCACAGCACACCATTACTCCCCAGAGAGACATCAATATCTCTTGTTGAGAGGACTGAGGATTTTCACTGATTCGGTAGACAAGCGATTCAAACATAAATGTAACCACGTTCAGCTCAACGAACTCACCCAGGCTCGCCATGGCCCACAACAGGTTGGCGATACACTGGGTATTAAATTGGTCTTTCTGTGCGTTCACATGGGGTAACAGCGCGGCCACGGCCTCTTTCATCTCTGGTGTCTGCTCCTGCCCGCTGTCCATCAGTTTCACCATGGCCCACAGCATGTTGGTGATACCCTGGGTACTAAACTGGCCTTTCTGTGCGTTCACGTGGGGCAACAGCGCGGCCACGGCCTCTTCGAACTCTGGTGTCCACTCCTGCCCGTTGTCCACCAGTGTCGCGATGGCCCACAACAGGTTGGCAATATGCTGGGCATTAAATTGGCCTTTCTGCGCGTTCACGAGGGGCAACAGCGCAACCACGGCCTCTTTGAACGCTGGTGTCTGCTTCTGCCTGTTGTTCACCAGTTTCGCCATGGCCCACAGCAGGTTGACAATGTCCTGAGCTTTCAATCGGTCCTTCTGTGCGTTCACGCGGGGCAACAGCGCGGCCACGGCCTCTTTGAACTCTGGTGTCTGCTCCTGCCCGTAGTCCAGCAGTTTCGCCATAGCCCACAGCAGGATGGCAATGCCCTGAGGAATAAATTGGTCTTTCTTTGCATTCACATGTGGCAACAGCGCGGCCACGGCCTCTTTGAGCCCTGGTGTGTGCTCCTGTCCGTTGTCTACCAGTTTCGCTATTGCCCACAGCTGGTTGGCGATGCCCCGGGCATCAATGTCCCGGGCTTGAGGTTGTTGGTTGCACTTGAATATTATTGCATCAAGTAGCGTTGACAATAAGGCAACCTGAGTGTGCCTGACACGCTCATCCACGGGTTTATGAGGGGTAAAAACACCCGCTGAAGTCAATGCATGAAGTGTGGTCGTGAGGCTTCG
>NZ_JAGHQW010000012.1 GCF_017744115.1 Salinisphaera sp. G21_0
GTGGTCGTTGCTCCGGTGGTCGTTGCTCCGGTGGTCGTTGCTCCGGTGGTCGTTGCTCCGGTGGTCGTTGCTCCGGTGGTCGTTGCTCCGGTGGTCGTTGCTCCGGTGGTCGTTGCTCCGGTGGTCGTTGCTCCGGTGGTCGGCGCTTTGGTGGTGGTTGCTGCGGTGGTCGTGGTATCGGTGGTTACATTTCGACGAGTCAACACCGTTACATCAGAAGCTGCTGTACCTGAGAGTGTTACATTTCTGCCCGACAACGCCGTTGCAACAGGAGCGCACCTAAAAGGGTTAAGCCATAAATGCCACCAGACGCAACCCCAACCAACCCAATGGCTCCAGCAATTGCCAGAAAAGGGCGACGGACAATCCATTTAACCGCCCTGGTCCCACAACTTCTTCGATTATTCTGCCTCACACCCGATTCGGCATCGCTTTGTGGAGCCTTTACGAAACTACGAAGCTCAATATTTGAAAATGCTGCTTGATTCATGAAAATGGCCTTTTTATGGTTAACTCATTTTTACCTGTAAAACAGATAGATGAGTCAATCAGTAAAAAGTTCCCGGTAACTATTCAGTGAACCCTGCAAACCAGCTTACCAAGACTGGTAAGGAATACCTGCCTTATAATGGCTACGGACCTGGATGAACTTTTTTCAGCCAGGTGGGTCATGGATTCGCAATTCTTTGAGACGACTTTCATCCATCTGCCAAGGTAGCCACTGGCTTAAATCTTCTGATGGCTTACGTTCATTAACAATGCAAGCCTCAAGATAGCACTTCAACCACAGCTTCTGATTGATCCTCCAGATCTTCAGGCTTGCCAGCACCGTAAAGAACCAGGCCGCCAGCTCCATACTCCAGTCGCTCCCGCTGCCGTAATAGTTTTTCCGGCCAACCACGGGACCTCGCAACGTCTGTTCAGCAATATTGTTATCCATCGGAATGTCCGGATTTTGAATAAACCGGCAGAGCCCTTCCCAATGGTTCACAAGGCTCTCAAGTACCTTTTCCGCTTTTTCAGCCAGCCGTAATCGTACCAGTTCTTTATCTCGCTGAGAGGCTATGCGTTCATTCAGGCGTAGTGATTTCAAGCATCAATCAAGGATAGCTGAACAGGGCTATTGATGCTTGAATAATGGATTTAGCGAATGGTTACCTGAAGTGTTTCAATATAATTCTGGCTGCATTAATAATCAGGCGCTCTGGCGGTTCTCATTCTGCGGGGATTGTAAATGTCAATCTCTTCATATATGTGTCCATGCTGGTGCCCCCCCTTATCCCCGGGTTCCTCAAGTAACATCATCGGTTGATCAACCGCCTCCTGTGCCTGCCCCGCTTTATTGACTGCTACCAGCTCCTGCCAGTCACCGGCAGCGTCGGGGGATGATCTGCGACAACAATGACGGTAGATGTACCCCCCCACCACACCTGCCAACACAAAAGACGCGGCAGCCGCAATACCGGCTATTGCACCGGTACTCAGGGTAGTCACCAGCGGTGCCGCACTGGTGGGCAGTGTCATGGTGGCCCCCGGGAAGCTCATGGTGGTGTTCGATGCCGTCGGCACCGGTGCTGCCGTGGTCGGTACTACTGTTGCTGGTGGCGTTGGACGGGAAGTTGCAGTGTGTGGAGACGTTGTGGTTGGGATGGTTTTCGGTTCAGGAGATTCGTGGTCGGTGCCAATTTTACTCAGGGTATAGACGTTGGTGACTTCACTCATCTGATGGGTGACTGTTGGCGGCGTTGAGCTGGAAGTCAGGGTGTGTGCAGAAGCTGTCATTGCTTCTGGTGTTGAGGTTTGTGCAGATGCGGTGACTTGGCTGCCAGTGGTTGGGATGGCTTCCGGAGCAGCAGGACATAACTCTAACCCGGCGACACTGTCACCTGTTAATGCCTCAAAATAGCAGTCACTGGGCTGGCAATTCGGTTTGACCAGAGGGGGGTCAACAGCTTCACAGAAATTATCCAGCAAGTAACTGCAATCCCTGATGGTGTCTCGTTGCAGTCTATCGTTAACGCGGACCTCACAGATAGTGGGGTTAAGCCCTCCACGGATATTCGCAAACCCGGCCTGACTACTTTCAACGGTGCTATTTACGGCCTTTGTGTTGACAACATTGCCAATATGCCCAGAACCGATACCGGCAAAACCAAGAGCACCGGAGTTTTTAACCTTGCTGTTGAATGACATTGTGTTAGCAACTCTATGGGGTTCGCCGGTTCCAACAGGAGGAGTAGAGACCCCCGCCCCGATACCGGCCAAACTGGAAACACCTGAGGTTTCCACTGTGCAGTTTATCGCTGTGGTATTGACAGCAGCCCCCCTACCCACTCCGATACCGGCACTACCACCATAAGAACCGTGGTTTTCCACCGTGCAGCTAATTGCCAGAGTGTCGGCTGCAGCCCCCTTACCCACCCCGATGCCGACATTACTCGAATTACCGTAGGTTTTTACCCAGCAGTTTATTGCTGTGGTGTCGGCAGCGATGCCGCCCCCCACCCCGATGCCGGCATTCCCCTCAATACCGTAGGTTTCTACCGTGCAGTTCTTTGCTATGGTGTTATCAGCAGTACCTCCATCCCCCGACCCGATACCGGCATTATTTCCCTCACCATTGGTTGTTACCTTGCAGTTCGTTGCTGTGGTGTCGGTAGCGTCCCCATTCCCCACCCCGATACCGGCACTAACGTAAGAACCCGAGCTTTTCACATTGCAGTTCATTGCTGTGGTGTCGACAGCGGTACCAAGCCCCACCCCGATACCGGCACTACCGAAAGAACCGGCGCTTTCCACCGTGCAGTTGACTGCCTTGGTCCTGACGACGCTTGACGAACTCTCATGCCCCGCTCCGATACCAGCACTGCCTCCGGACGTTTCCACCGTGCAGCCCGTTGCACTGGTGTCGACAACGCTTCCTTTATCAACACGGCCCGCCCCGATACCGGCATCATTGAAGGTTATCACCTTGCAGTTTACTGCGGTTGTGCCATTAACAGTTCCTCTATCAACTATGCCCACGGCAATACCTGCTCTTGCCTTATTACCATCAAGGTCAGAACCTTCAACGTAAATATCCCTGATCTCGGCTTTGGCGTCTGACATTTTACAAGCGGCTACCCCGATCGGAGCTGTCCCACCACCACGTCTCTTTATATTTGGATCTATAAAGCGCAGGCGACGAACTTTACCCTTCAGATTTTTCACAAGGCAGTGGTCCAGACCATAAATGCTACGATTTTGACCATCGTACTCACCGGTAAATGGACGTTTTTCACTGCCGATGGAGCGGAACCGGTGGGTAACATTAATATAAATATCCGCAATCTGCCGGTAAATACCATTCAGTGGGTAGTCCTCCGAATAACGTTTAAGACCAATCTTGCGCAGGGTTTTGGCATCCGTCACATTAATAATCGGCCCTTCTGTTCTACTGCCGGATGGGGAGGCAGCCGCCGCAGCGCTCAGACTGGACAGGGCACCCAGTGCCACGGCGGCTTTCGGTAGCTGGCCAAGGCCGACGGAGGCGGTGGCTGGTGGGCTGGTTCGTTGTGGTGTTTGCTGCGGTTTCTTTTTTTTCCTGTCTTTGTCGTTTGTTAGGGAGCCGTCCTCCGAAATGTCTGCCCGACTTTCCGTTGGAGGAGAATCTTCAGTCGCCCCAAAAGCGCCCAAAAGATCCCTGAAACGGGTCGCTGCAGAAAAGGTGACAATGCCCTCCAGCATCGTGCGGACCTCCGCTGGCAGCACGGTATAAGGCGACACCAGCCGGGCCGCCAGCTCAACACCTTGAAAAAAGCTGCTGTCCTGCCCATCGGGGCTGCCAAAAGTGAAGGCAGGACCATCATCCGGTTGCGCCGGCGGCTGCGTCCCGGAAGGAATATAACCGGGATGAAGCGACCGCAAAAACAGGATCGGAACGCGCCAAACGGCGACCGTTAAGAACCCGGCAAATAGCCCGTCACTTTCCGTTGGCTGATCGGGTACGGAGCCAGAAGCCATGGGTGCGCCTGTGGAGTGAACAGCAGGTTGGGATATCATAGTGATTACCTCGCAAACTGAGGCAAGGATAGACAAGACTCAGGCGGTGAAAGGAACCGCTTGAATTATGCGCAACGGGTAATGCACAAGAATCTTATAAAACAGGAAAAAGCGGGGGGACGGGTCCTGAATTGGGTAGTGAGTCAGTCGTCGGGTCCGTTAGTACAGGGTTTCAATATAATTGATGAATTCTTTTATCAAGCACCGGCGGAGGATGACTTGCGATTATACTGACGGTAGATATACATCCCTGCCACACCAGTCAGCACAGCGGCCGAAGCCACCAGAGTGATACCGGCCATTGTGCCACCCCCCAGGGAAGCCGCCAGCGGTGCCACACCGGTGGGCAGTGCCAGGGTGGCCCCGGGCACAGGACATAACTCAAACCCGCTGACAGTGTCGCTGGTTGTCCCAAAATGATAGTCACCGGGCTGGCAATCAGGGCTGACCAGGCTTGGGTGAATATCCTCACAGAAAGGATCCGGCAAGTAACGGCAGTCCCCGGCGCTGTCTGGTTGCAGTTCACCGTTGACACGGACATTACAGTTTGTGGGGGCAGGCCCTCCGCCAAGATTCGCATTACCGTATTCACTGTCGATGGTACTGTTAGCCACATAACTGTTGGCAACAGTGCCGTTTTTTACTGCCCCCGCCCCAATACCGGCATCACCCCCGTGGCTTTTCACCGTGCAGTTCATGGCCATGGTGTTGGCAACGCTGGCATGATCATAAACAGCCCCTGACCCGATACCAGCATGGCCTTTGAAATGGCCTTCAGAACTGGTGACTGCCACCTTACAGTTCATCGCTGTGGTGTCGGCAACACTGCCATGATAAGTTAACCCTGCCCCGATACCGGCATGACCATTGAACGCTGTCACATTGCAGTTCACCGCTGTAGTGTCGGCAACGCTACCGTGGTAAATTAATCCCGCCCCGATACCGGCATGGCACTCATGGGTTTTCACCGTGCAGTTTATCGCAATGGTGTTGGCAACGCTGCCATGATAAAGACTTCCCACGCCGATACCGGCAAAACTTCCCTCCACAGTGCAGTTCATCGCGGTGATGTTATCGATAGTTCCCTTTGCATAGCCTCCGCCGATACCGGTCACACCCCTGGCTCTGACAGAGCAGTCAACGGCTGTGATATTGGCAACAGTACCTCTGATATCGCCTCCTGCAATTCCAGTTCCTCCATAGCCATCCCCCTCCCGGGTAACATGAGAATGTTCGACCCGGATATTACTGGCAGTCCCGCCATGTGACACTCGACAGGCCACCACCCCGGCCGGATCGCTGGACCGTATACTGGCATTGGTAAAACGCAGGCTATCAACATCACCCTTCAGCGCTTTCACCATGCACTGGCTGAGATTCCCAATGGTACGACACTGGCCATCATACTGGCCGGTAAATGCGTGGGTTTTATTGCCGATGGAGTGGGACAAGTCACTACCATCAATATCCGCAGTCTGCCGGTAAGTGCCATTCAGTGGATAGGCCGGATCACGCCCAATCTTGCCCAGGGTGTTGGCATCCGGCACCTCAATCGGCCCTTCAGTTTTATTGCCGGATAGGGAGGCAGCCGCTGCAGCGCTCAGGCTGGACAGGGCACCCAGTGCCACGGCGGTTTTCGGTAGCTGGCCAGTGCCGATGGAGGTGGTGGCTGGTGGGCTGGTTCGTTGTGGTGTTTGCTGCGGTTTCTTTTTTTTCCTGCCTTTGTCGTTTGTTGGGGAGCCGTCCACCGTAGTGTCTTTCTGGCTCAGCCCCTGTGCCGAAGCGGCAGTCAAACACAACCCACCAAAAAGATCCGTGAGCCGGGCCGCCGCCGAAAGGGTGACTAAGCCCTCCATCAGCGTGCGGATCTCCGCTGGCAGCACAGTATTAGGCGACACCAGCCGGGCCGCCAGCTCAACACCCTGGAAAAAGCTGTCCTGCCCATTGGGGCTGCCAAAAGTGAAGGCCGGACCTTCATCCGGTTGCGCCGACGGCTCCATCCCGGGGGGAATATAATCGGGATGAAACGACCGCAAAAACAGGATCGCACCGTCCCAAACGGCGACCTTTAAAAACCCGGCAAATAGCCCGCCATTCTCCGTTGGCTGATCGGGTACGGAGCCAGAAGCAATGGGTGCGCCTGTAGACTGAACGGCAGGTTGGGATATCAAAGTTATTACCTCGCAAAATAAGGCAAGGATAGACAAGGCTCAAGCATCAAAAAGAATCGTTTGAATTATTCGCAACGGGCAAAGCGCAAAAATCGTATAAATCAGGAAAAAGCCCGGGGGTAGGACCTGGACTGCGAAATGAGTCAGCCGACGGGTCCCTTGGTACAAGGTTTACACCTTAGACTCCTTGTAATGATCTTCAGCAGTTCTCATTCTGCTGGAATTACCAATATCAACATATTCATATATGCCAGTATCTTCACCGAAAGGTTTCTCTCTTGCCTCACTCCTGGCGGCTTCTATCATCGGTTGACCAATCGCCTGTTGTGCCTGACCCACAGTATTGATGGTCACCAGCTCCTGCGGGTCATCGGCAGCGGATGACCTGCGATAACAATGACGATAGATGCATACACCTGCCAGCACAAAGGCAGAAGCCCCCAAGGTGATACCGGCTATTGCACCAGTACCCAGAGAAATCGCCAGCGGTGCCGCACTGGCAGGCAGCGCAATGGTACCCCCCGGCAGGTCGGTGACTTCCATGGTAGTGTTCGACGCCGTCGCCATCGTTTCTGTCACCGGTGAAGGTGTGGCCGTGACTATTGGCGGCGTAGGGCTGGAAGATACAGGGTTGCATAACTCCGCCCGCTTATCCAAGCCATCATCACAATGTTTAGAGCCTTCACATAGATCGAAGAAAGAAATACATTTGCCGCTACCGCAAAAAATCTGCTCTAAGTTTTCACATTCAGACTGTGTGCAGTTTTCATCCGAGCCATCTTTACAATCTATAGTGCCATCACATTTATATCTGGAAGGTAAACATTTGGAGCTATCGCAAAAAAACAGCCCTGGTTTTTCACATTCAGGCCGTGTGCAGCTCACTTCATCGGAACCATCGTCACATTCGAAGCCATACCAATCGCATCGTTTTTTGGCAGAAATACATTGGCCGTTGTCACAGCGAAATTGATCATCATCGCAGGGTGTCTGAGGCTCTGTAGTTGGTATGGAAGTTGCCGTATGTGCAGACGTTGTAATCTCTTCTGCCGTTGCGACTTGTGCACCCGCAGCGGTCAGGCCGGACAGGGCACCCAGTGCCACGGCGGCTTTTGGTAGCAGGCCAGTCCGGACGGAGGCGATGGCTGGTGGGCTGGTCCGTTGTCGTACTTGTTGCGGTGTCTTTTTTTTCCTGCCTTTGTCGTTTGTTGGGGAGCCATCCACCGGGCTGTCTGCCCGGCTTTGCTCTGGTGGCGAACCTTTCGTCGCCCCAAACGCGCCCAAAAGATACCTGAGCCGGGTCGCTGCGGAAAAGGTGACAATGCCCTCCAGCATCGTGCGGGTTTCTGCTGGCAGCACAGTATAAGGCGACACCAGCCGGGCACCCAGCTCAACCCCCTGGAAAAAGCTACTGTCCTGCCCATCGGGGCTGCCAAAAGTGAAGGCCGGACCTTCATCCGGTTGCACCGACGGCTCCGTCCCGGGGGGAATATAACCGGGATGAAGCGACCGCAAAAACAGTATCGGACCGCCCCAAACGACGACCTTTAAAAACCCGGCAAATAGCCCGCCATTTTCTGTTGGCTTATCGGGTACGGAGCCAGAAGCAATGGGTGCGCCTGTGGACTGAACGGCAGATTGGGATATCAAAGTTATTACCTCGCAAAATGAGGCAAGGATAGACAAGACTCAGGCATCAAAAAGAACCGTTTGAATTATTCGCAACGGGTATTGCGCAAGAATCTTATAAAACAGGAAAAATGGAGTTCTACATTTGCGGAAAGGTTCGGTATGCATTCCCAAGGGGGAGAGTTTGTTGCAAAAGTTATAAAAGCCTTGAACCACAAAGACACGAAGGCACAAAGGAAGCCTTTTTGATTTGCTGAGCGTAACTCAGGCAAGCCCAGAAAAACCTTTGCGTCTTTGTGCCTTTGTGGTGTCCTTCTTTTTAAGTCTTTTCGCAACACCCTCGGGAACGTGGGAGTCCAAACCGTTGACAAAAAAAGCCCGGACAAAACCGGGCTTATGTATGATGGTAGAAAGTGATTACAACAGACGCCTCAAAACGTCGTTCAAACCCTTTCAAAAATGGTAGTGATACCCTGACCAAGGCCAACACACATGGTTGCCAGCCCGAGGGTGCCGCCATTCTGTTTCATCACATTCAGCAGTGTTCCGGAAATTCGGGCACCGGAGCAGCCAAAGGGATGACCGAGAGCAATGGCACCACCATTCAGGTTAACCTTTTCCTCCATCTTATCCAGCAATTTAAGGTCTTTCAGGACGGGCAGTGCCTGGGCAGCAAACGCCTCATTCAGCTCTACATGATCAATATCATCGATGGTCAAGCCGATACGCTTAAGGGCTTTCTTACTGCTGGGAACCGGTCCGTACCCCATAATGGAAGGATCAACTCCGGCAACCGCCATGGCCCTGACCACCGCCATGGGCTGCAAACCGAGATCTTTAGCCCGCTGGGCAGACATAACGATCATACAGGAAGCGCCATCGGTAATCTGTGAAGACGTTCCTGCGGTCACTGTCCCCTTGGGGTTAAATGCAGGCTTAAGCTGTGACAGTGCTTCTACCGTTGTTTCCGGGCGAATGGTTTCATCCTGAGTGAAAAGACGGAGGTTGCCGTCTGCATCATGCCCCTGCATCGGGATAATTTCATCTTTGAAGTTACCCGCTTCGGTGGCAGCCCAGGCCCGCTGGTGTGACCGGGCACCAAATTCATCCTGTGCCTGGCGGCTGATGCCATGCATGCTGCCCAGCATTTCTGCGGTCAGCCCCATCATACCGGCAGCCTTGGCACCGTATTTGGACAACCTTGGGTTCGGGTCAACCCCGTGCATCATGCCCACATGCCCCATGTGCTCGACACCGCCGACCACAAAGACATCACCGTTATTGGTCTGAATAGCCTGAACGGCTGTCTGCAGGGCACTCATGGAGGATCCGCACAAACGGCTGACCGTCTGGCCTGCGGAAGTATTGGGAATGGGTGACATCAGCGATGCCATTCGGGCGATGTTCCAACCCTGCTCCAGGGTCTGGTTTACGCAACCCCAGATAACATCTTCCACCTCCGCCGGGTTCAATTCAGGATTGCGGTTAAGTACGCCGGTAATCAACTCGGCAGACAGGTTGTCAGCACGGACATTACGATACATGCCGCCCTTGGAACGACCCATGGGGGTACGCCCGTAGTCAACAATTACAGCATCTCTTGGATTCAGGCTCATGATATTCTCTCTTTTATAGTCCCTGAAAATGGTTCAATAACGTAAGACTCACCTGGTTACTCACAGAGCCATCAACCGTAGAAGGTCTTGCCTTCACGAGCCATTTCCCGAAGTTTGTCAGTCGGCGCATACAGTGGGCTGATATGAGCGTACTTGTCGGCAAGCTCAACAAACTCCGCCACACCTATGGTGTCAATATACTTCAGGGCACCACCACGGAAGAGAGGGAAGCCAATACCCATAATCAGTGCCATATCCGCTTCAGCGACGGAATCAACAATGCCATCTTCAAGGGTACGAACGGTTTCCATGCACAGTGGGATCATCATGCGGGCGATGATTTCCTCATCATCAAAAGGTTTTTGTTCAGCGCACACCTCACTGAACAGGCTGTAAACCGCCTCATCGACCACCTTCTTTGGCTTGCCTTTTTTATCCTGTTCGTACTTATAGAAACCGGCACCGTTTTTCTGGCCATAGCGCTGGTTTTCATACAACACATCAACAGCGGTTTTGAAGTCACGCTTCATGCGATCCGGATACCCGTCAGTCATGACGCTTTGACCATGGTTACCGGTATCAATACCCACCACATCCATAAGATAGGCAGGTCCCATTGGCCAGCCAAAGCGCTCCATGACCTTATCCACCTGCTGGAAGTCGGCACCATCACGGAGCAAGCCAGCGAAGCCGCCAAAGTAGGGGAACAGGACGCGGTTCACCATAAACCCTGGGCAGTCATTAACCACCACGGGTGTTTTACCCATCTTGCGAGCGTACTCAACCACGGTTGCTACGGTGGCATCGCTGGTCTTCTCGCCACGGATAACCTCAACCAATGGCATCGCATGAACAGGGTTAAAGAAGTGCATGCCACAGAACTGTTCCGGACGTTTCAGGTCCCTGGCCAGTTCATTGATGGAAATAGTGGAGGTGTTGGACGTCAGGACAGCGTTCTCTGACACCTGGTTTTCTACGTCGGCCAGAACGGCCTTCTTGACCTTGGGATTTTCCACAACGGCTTCAACAACAACATCGACGCCCTCGAAGTCACCATAGGACAGCGTAGGTACAATCTTATTCAGTACACTGCCCATCTTGCTGGCATCCATCCGCCCCCGGGAAACCCGTTTGGAGAGCAGTTTGGTGGCTTCGGAAAGACCAAGATCCAGTCCGTCCTGATTGATATCTTTCATCAGGATGGGCGTACCTTTCAGTGCAGACTGATAGGCAATACCACCACCCATGATGCCCGCACCCAACACCGCCGCCTTGTTGGTTTCAGCGGCAATACTGGCAGAATCCCTGGCCTTTTTCTTAAGGAACTGATCGTTCAGGAACAGGCCAACCAGGGCATTACACACGGAAGACTTGGCCAGTTTGATAAACCCTTTGGCTTCCACTTCAAGGGCCTTGTCACGGTCCATGAAGGCGTGCTTCTGGATGGTTTTGACTGCCGCTATCGGTGCCAGCATGTGTGGCCCGGCCTGCTGTTTTACCACGGCAGATGAGGTTTCAAACACCATCATCGATTCAATCGGCGGCAGTTTCAGCTTGCCTTTTTTCTCCTGCTTTCTGGCCTGATAATCCAGTTCACCATCCAGGCAGCGACGCACCAGGGCTACCGCAGAATCTTTCAGTTTTTCAGGCGCAACCACGGCATCAACCGCTCCTGCTTTCAGCGCGGCATCGGGGCGATACTCTTTGCCACTGGCAATCCACTCAACGGCGTTATCTGCACCAATCAACCTTGGCAACCTGACGGTACCACCCCAGCCCGGATAGATACCCAGCTTGACTTCCGGCAAGCCTACCTTGGCCTCTGTGGAAAGAACCCGGTAATCGGCACACAGGCAGATCTCAAAACCGCCTCCCAGGGCAATGCCATTCACGGCAGCGACTGTTGGTATGTCAAGATCTTCAAAACCGGAGAAGACCTTATTTACCGTCATCACTCCGGTCAATAACGTCTCATCATCCTGCTTGAAGGTCTGGGTGAATTCATTGATATCAGCACCAACGATAAATACATCCTTACCACTGGTGAGAATAAGGCCTTTGACCGCTTCATCAGCACGGATGGCCTCCAGCGCAGCCTCCAGATCCTCAATAGCAGAGTGACTGAACTTATTGACACTTTCGCCTTCGAGATTGAACTGCAATTCGGCGATACCATCTTCCACAGGCAAAACCCTGAATGCCTTCCCCTGGTAGATCATGAACTTCTCCTTTCGGATTGAAGATAGACAGGCTAACCATACTGAGGCGACCAACCTTTCATTAACAGGGCTGATGCAAGTGTTACATGAACTATGGCAGCTATCTGATTATTATTGCTTTACTTCCTGACTTTACCCTGGCAATTACCAAGTGCATCCCAGCAAATTCATACGGCTGTTTGAATTTAGTGCCTACCTTCTGTGAAATGGTGTTTAAAGTCAAGCCTGAAACACCATGAAGATGCCACCTTTTCCCCACAGTTACACAAGATTACTCATCCAGAAAATAGCCACTTCCGAATCCGGAGCATTGCTGATGGAAAATTACCGGACAGACAGCTAATAAAACGATGAATAAAACCAGGATAGGCCTTACAATGGAAATGCCATGACTTTAGAAGCATTCATGCCCTCCATGAACTCCTCAATCCATCTTATTGATGATCATGAGGAATCGCGACAGCGGTCTGGCCATCCAGATGTTACAGGGCGGATCACTTTTTGCATCTATTCAAGAAGGAAGACAGCTTATGAGCCTCTACAAGCATATTCTGGTTGCGATCGATTTGTCCGACGAAGCCGACGAGGTGCTCGAGAAAGCCAAATCCATTGCCGAAAAACACCAGGCGAGACTGACCATGGTTCATGTTGTCGAGCCACTCAGCGTTGCCTATGGCAGCGATATCCCTCTCGACCTCACCACCTTGCAGGATGAAATCACCGAACAGGCAAAAGAACGCATCGCCCGCCTGGCCGATTCCATCCAGCTGAAGAAAGGTGAACAGCATGTGGTCTATGGCCGACCCGAGCGTGAGGTTCACCGGATAGCCGAAGAGTCAGACGTTGACCTGATTGTGGTTGGCAGCCACGGCCGTCATGGACTGGCACTGATTTTAGGCTCTACATCAACCAGCATCCTGCATGGTGCCGGTTGCGATGTACTGGCAGTGAGAGTCGGTAAAAACAGCTAAGCCTGTTATAAAAAAGAGCCACAGTCGACACCTGTGGCTCTTGTGAATACCTACATATTATCCAACTCTTCCCACCGTTCCATTTTCTGTTCTATCAACTCATTGAGCTCAGACAGCCTGTTAAGCACAGTCTGGACTTCGGACTGATCTCCCTGATAAAAACTCGACTCAGCAGTTTGAGCCTCCAGCTGACCAAGCTCTTCTTCAAGTGCCTCAATCTCCTCCGGCAAAGCATCAAGCTCGCGTTGCAGTTTGTAACTGAGTTTCTTTTTCACTGGCTTGCTGGTGGCTTCAGGCTGACTGGGTGGCGCTTTCGCCTTTTCCTCTTTTTTAACCACCTGCGGTTCCGCTACCAGGCTTGAAATCGAACCGCCCTGGTGCAACCAGTCATCAAATCCACCCACATACTCACTGATATGACCACCTGGTTCAAATACCAAAGTACTCGATACCACATTATCCAGGAATGTCCGGTCGTGACTGACCAGCAGAATGGTGCCAGTGAAATCCACCAGCAAGGATTCCAGAAGCTCCAGAGTCTCAACATCAAGGTCGTTGGTAGGCTCGTCCATTACCAGCAAATTGGCGGGTTTACTGAACAAACGCGCGAGCAATAATCGGTTTCTTTCCCCGCCGGAAAGCGCCTTGACCGGCACACGACAACGACCGGGTGGAAACAGGAAATCTCCCAGATAGCCAATAACATGCCGACTTGAGCCATTGATGGTGATACTCTCACGACCTTCAGCCACGTTATCAATCACGGTTTTTTCAAGGTCCAGCTGATTGCGCAGCTGGTCAAAATAAGCCACCTCAAGCCTGGTCCCCATTTTGACAGATCCAGCTTCTGGCTTGAGATTGCCCAGAAGGATACTGAGCAGCGTTGACTTCCCTGCCCCGTTGGCACCAATCAAGCCAATCTTGTCACCGCGCATCAGCCGGAGATTGAAATCTTTGATGACAGTATGCTGATCAAACGACTGGGCAATATGTTTGGCCTCCAGCACCAGCTTGCCTGACGCTTCGCCCTGTTCCAGTCCAAAGCTGGCATTGCCCTGCACCTCACGGCGCTGACGACGCTCCTCCCTGAGTTTTTTCAGGTCCCGAACCCGCCCTTCGTTACGGGTACGGCGAGCTTTAATTCCCTGACGAATCCACACCTCTTCCTGCGCCAGTTTTTTATCGAACAGGGCATTTTGCTCAGCCTCTACTTCAAGAGCATGAGCCTTGCGCTCCAGGAAGGTTTTATAGTCGCACTCCCAGCTGGTCAGCTGCCCCCGATCCAGCTCAATAATCCGGGTCGCCAGCGACTGTAGAAATGAACGGTCGTGGGTAATAAACAGCAAGGCTCCGGAGAAATCTTTCAGCTGTTTCTCAAGCCAGTCAATGGCAATAATATCAAGATGGTTCGTAGGCTCATCCAGCAATAGCAGATCAGGGTCGCCCACCAGCGCCCTGGCCAGTTCCACCCGCCGACGCCAGCCACCGGACAGTTCTTTCATCTGTTTTTCAGCCGGAAGACCCAGTTTCTGAATAACCGTATCCACCTTCTGGCTGAGGCTCCAGCCATCCACGGACTCCAGCTGCTGCTGGACTTTCTCCAGTGCTTTCATATCAGCGTCAGTGCTGATATTCATGGATAGGGTGTGGTAACGACTGATCAGTTCACCGACCGCCTCAAGGCCTGAGGCAACCACATCATAAACTTTCTTTTCATCCTGGTCAGGAAGGTCCTGATTCAAAACCCCTACCTTCAGTCCAGGCTTACGCCAGAGGGTGCCATCATCAGGCAGGATAGTGCCGGACACCAGCTTCATTAAGGTAGATTTGCCTGCGCCATTGCGGCCCAATAAGCAGACTCTCTCACCTTTTCGAATCTGAAACTCGGTATGATCCAGCAGGGGTTGGTCACCATAAGCCAGGCTGACCTTTTCGAATCTAAGTAACGGCATTATCCATCCAGGAGGTGAAGTCCTTTGCCAGCTATCCGCACCTGCAAAGGCTTAACAACCGAAAGTGTTGAAAAAACAAAATAGAATAACGCCAACCACTGGCAATGGGTAGCAGTATCACTGTTTTTTCAGGCAAATCGCTACTATCAAAGCCATCAGCTGACAAAGCAATAAAGGCACAAAAGCCAGCTGGTAGTCCTCAATGGACAAGGCACCCAGGCCATCATGCCCGAGCCCCTCCAGGATAAACCCGATGATCAGCTGCATAACCGGACCTGCCAGCAACATGGAACCATTGGTAATCGCCAGCAGGACGCCAATCCGTTCCGGTGGACTGATGCTTTTCACCACGGAGAATGCCAGCATATAGCCAACACTGCTGATCCCGGCCATAAAACAGATCATGGACATGACCAGCATGGAACATGGGCAGAAGATCAGCAAACTGAACAACACAGGAGAAGCGATTGCGCAAACCACCATCACCTTGCGCATTGACCCAACCAGGCAGGCCAGCCAGCCCAGCAGAGGAGCACCAATAGCGGCACCGACAAAAATCAACGCAACCATATCAGCAACCGCTTCCTGCTCACCGGGAAAACGCTCATAGAAGAAAGGAATTCCCCACAAACCAGCAAAACTGGTAATGACGGCAAACAGGCCAAAACCATACAAACAGCACAGGATTAAAGAGGCCCGATCAAATGGCACCTTTTCGCTGGGGTCAGTCTCAGAACCACCTCCACAGGTCACATCATGCAACCTGGCATCACTGACGGAGACCGGCGGCGTGCTTTTCACAAAGACGGCAATCAGGGCAGCAAGTACAGCACCAAAAATGGCGGCGGCCTGCATGGCACCCTGCCACCCATAGGCTTCCATAAGATTCGGCAGTATCAGTGGGCCAAGCCCGCCACCGGCCAGCCCAAAAGCTTCAATTGCCCCCGCAAGGGTTGGAAAATAACGTTCCGGAAACCAGCGACTGGCCAGATTCATGCATACCACAATCACCGGGGAGGTCATCACGCCCATAAATGCCCGGGATGCGCTGGCTGACAACATGGTTTCAGAAACACTGAACCAGTAACAGCCAACAGCCATCAATACACAGCAAACCACCAGTAATAGCCGGGCATTGCAGCGATCCGCCAGGTAGCCTCCCGGAACCTGAAACAGAAGATAAAAGCAGAGGAAACTGCTGGTTAACCAACCGATATCTGCCACATCAAGATCGAAAGCCGACATCAACTGAGGCACCATTACCGATGGTGCCCCCTGAAGCATAAATTGATACGAACAGAACAATGCTGCTATTGAGCAGATAATAATGCCTCTGAGGCTTATAGAACTTGTCGCCACCGTACTTACTCCCTAACTATCCCTAATACCCTTTCCCTATATAAAATGTTTTCAACATGGGGTCAGAGCAGGGTTAGATTAGATGACAATTAATAAGTTCATTAAAAAATCACCAGAGTAGACAGAAATTTGAATCTATTAACCATAAATGGCTTTAAGAGGCAGACTTAAAGCCCGAAAACAGGGGAAAAATAATATTTTCCACAATCAGGGAAAATGCTCTGGAATTCTGAAAGTAAACGGCTGTTCTTATGCGAACCAATAGTCTCTGAGGTTAAGGGATAATACGCTCAATGACCCGCCCCATTCCGGGAGCAAGAATATCCGCCTCCAGAACCAGAGCCATGCCGGTTTGGAAGGAAGGGCCAACCTTAGGGGTTCCGTCGCATAGTAAACCGGTCAGATAACCGACTATGGGCATATGACTGGCCAATAGTACTACGCCGGAGCCCGGGAGAGCGTCGAGTACTTTTACCGGGTTACCATCAGGCTCCAGCTCGTCCAGCGTTGCAACCCTGAGCCCAAACGCCTCTGCCGCGATATGGGCCGTTTGCTGAGCCCGAAGATACGGGCTGGCAAACACACAATCTACCCGCTGAGCAGCCAATAAAGCAACGGTATCCCTGACCTCACGGATACCCTGCTCAGTGAGGTCCCTTTCCTTATCCGAAGGGGCAGACCATGATGCCTGACCGTGGCGCATAATGATAAGTTTCATGATTTAATCATTATCCGATCCGTTCAGTTCTTTCTCATCATCGCCTGACGCTCTGTCTCCACCAGGGACAGGCCAGTCTGAGAATGGATAGGGTTTAGTATCAGAGTTGTAGGTCAGAAACCCGGCAATCTGGTAAATGTACTGATTCACACCGGCACTGAATTTTAACAGACGATCATTGGGTTCGCTCATAATAAACCCGTGAACCGCCTGAACAATTGCCATCAGCATCACCAGAAAAGCAGCAAGATAAGCCACAACGCCGAAAACCACCATAAAGACCAGCCTCAACCAACGAGACTCCGATTTAAGGTTATTAACTACTTTCTCATCCATCACGCTTCTCTCCATAGTCTTTTAAGCCCGTATTCTCTAAAGAAAAGTTGTATTATTCAGATTCAGTTACTGCGTGGACATAAACTCCACATCGGTTTTCTGTTCCCGGAGCATCATTCCCTTAACCAGCGCACCAATGGCATTGCCCTCAAAAATAATGCTGTACAAACCATCCACCAGCGGCATATAGACCCCCAGTTGATCGGCCTTTTGCTTTACCTGCTTCAGGGTGTTCACCCCTTCTGCCACCTGTCCCAGTTTCGCCTCAGCTTGATCAAGCGAACAGCCTTGGCCCAGGGCATAACCAACCCGGAAATTTCGACTCAGGTCAGACGTGCAGGTAGCCACAAGATCACCCACCCCGGCCAATCCCAAAAATGTCATGGGATTAGCGCCGAGCGTTACCGCAAAGCGACTCATCTCCGCAAGGCTCCGGGTAATCAGCATACTTTGGGTATTCTCACCCATGCCCAGTGCCGCTCCCATGCCAGAGACTATGGCATAAATATTCTTTAAAGCACCTGCCAATTCGACACCATAAACATCCGTGTTGGAGTAAACCCTGAAGTAATCACAGTGCAATACCGACTGTATAACCTGGCAAAGATCTTCATCGTCACTGGCAATCACCGTGGCTGTCAGAGCCTTGGCAATGATTTCACCGGCCAGGTTCGGTCCGCTCAGAACACCGATACGAGGGTTTTCCAGCTCTTCCATCAGAATCTGACTCATCAGATCAAAGGTAACGGGTTCGATACCTTTCGTGGTACTGATCACTATCTTGCCACAAAGCAGTCCGTTGGTTTTTCTGACCACCTCCCGGAAAGATTTGCTGGGAATGGCAATAAAAACGATATCAGCATCAGCGACCACCGCCGACAGATCCGTGCTTGCGCTAACGGAGGGATGAATCCTGAACTCGGGAAGATACCTGGCATTCACATGGTCATCATTAATACTCCTGACCTGCTCTGCATCTCTCATCCAGAGCTTCACCCTGTGGCCATTGGTGGCGGAGATATCAGCCAGAGCCGTACCAAAACTGCCGCCACCAAGAACAGCGATTGTATATTCCCCAGTACCGCCATTTTCTGCGGTGCCATGTGGCCTGTCTGTCATATAGTTAATCCCGTTTTACCCGCAAAAACTGCATCAAAATCTCTTGAGGTCTGCGGTAAAAGCTTTATTTAATCACACCAGTAAAAAGCGTTGCACAGAAGATAGCTACCAGAAACTGAATTTTTTTTCGAATCAAGGTAATGCTCCTCAATATTGTACGATTGTGCAATGCTAGAAAACCATTCCCGACTGTATTACCTTTACTTCCCGTTTAGCAATATACGCCATACGCCTTCACAGACTCTTTGGCCTTTGCCGGTACTTTGCCAAATTATGCCAGTGATGCAACAGGCCTGACGCTGATCAACTCTCTGGTAATAAAATGCTATGACACTTATCATTGGCCACTGTTTCAGTGGCTCAGTGTTGTCTTTTTGTTACAAAGAGCCCAACAGCACTATCACAGATAAAAAGCAATGGTATAGTTCCTCACCGGAACGATAGTAATGCATTTTGCAAGACTGTCAGGATTAAGCGGGGTCATCGGCCCCTGATGTGAATGCCGTATCGGCAGGGAAGTCCCGATCATAGTATCGGCTCCCGGGTGTCATCACTGGCCTGATGCCATGCAGGTGCTGGACCTTCCAGGAACCAATAAACGAATGAAGCAACCATCGAAATCTGGCCTCAGACAAGAAGCCGTTAGCCAACAAGAAGCTTTCAGCAAAGAAGATTTGTTACGCTGTTCACAGGGTGAGCTTTTTGGTGCTGGTAATGCTCAGCTCCCGGCCCCTGATATGTTGATGCTTGACCGCATCGTTCGCATTTCTGAACAGGGCGGAGCCTATGGCAAAGGCGAGATCATCGCAGAACTGGATATCAATCCGGACCTCTGGTTCTTCTCCTGCCACTTTCCGGGAGACCCTGTTATGCCCGGATGTCTCGGACTTGACGCCATGTGGCAGCTGGTTGGCTTCTACCTGGGCTGGATGGGCAACCCCGGCCGGGGACGCGCCCTTGGCAGTGGCGAGGTAAAATTTACCGGCCAGATTCTGCCCACCAGCAAAAAAGTAACATACCGTATTGATATTAAACGTATCATCGCACGCAAACTGGTTCTGGGCATTGCTGATGGATCAGTCAGTGTTGATGGCCGGGAAATTTACACCGCGGAAGGACTGCGGGTAGGTCTTTTCCAGAACACTGACGCTTTCTGATTTCCCTGCTCCCTCTTGCCCGCTGGACGGGAGGGATAACCGGGATCTGACTCTGGTTTTTTTCTGACTTAAACAGGCTATTCAGGTTGACATCAATGAAACGTGTTGTAGTTACAGGGATTGGCATCACATCCTGCCTGGGTATCACCCAGGATGAGGTAGCCGAGAGCCTTAAACTTGGGCGCTCCGGTATTCGCTTCAATGAAAGCTATAAGGAGCATGGTTTCCGCAGCCAGGTGTCCGGCACAGTAGACATCGATTTCGAACAGTTTATTGACCGCAAAACCCTGCGCTTCATGGGCAACGCCGCTGCCTATGCCTATATTGCCATGAAGCAGGCCATCGACGATGCGGGCCTGACTGAAGATCTGGTTTCCAACCCCCGTACCGGACTGATTGCGGCTTCTGGCGGAGCCTCGTCAGAAAATATTGTCGACTCTGCAGACATCATGAGAGAAAAAGGTGTCAAGCGCGTCGGCCCCTACCGGGTTACCCGCACCATGGGCAGTACCGTGTCGGCCTGCCTTGCCACCCCGTTTAAAATCAAGGGCGTTAACTACTCAATTACCTCTGCCTGTGCCACCAGCGCACACTGTATTGGCAATGCCATTGAACAGATCCAGCTAGGCAAGCAGGACATCGTCTTTGCCGGTGGTGGTGAAGAGGAACACTGGACGCAAACCGGTCTGTTCGATGCCATGGGGGCACTGAGCACCAGGTACAATGACACCCCTGAGCAGGCTTCCCGTGCCTATGATGCTGACCGGGATGGCTTCGTTATCGCCGGTGGCGGCGGCATGATTGTGGTGGAAGAGCTGGAGCACGCCAAAGCCCGTGGTGCCAGGATTTACGCTGAAATCACCGGCTATGGTGCCACTTCCGATGGCTATGACATGGTAGCTCCGTCTGGTGAAGGCGCTGCACGCTGTATGCGCATGGCCATGGAAACCATTAACGCCCCTATTGATTACATCAATACTCACGGCACCAGCACCCCGGTCGGTGATGTGGCTGAGTTGAAAGCGCTTACTGAGGTATTTGGCGATCAGATGCCAGTGATCAGCTCCACCAAATCACTTTCCGGCCACTCTCTGGGTGCTGCTGGCGTTCAGGAAGCCATATACTGCCTGCTGATGATGAAGCACAACTTCATCACCGCTTCTGCTAATGTTCAGAACCTGGATGAAGCGGCTAAAAACCTGCCCATCCTGACCGGTGAAGCCCGCGAACAAAAACTGAACCGGATTATGTCCAACAGCTTTGGCTTTGGTGGCACCAACGCCTGCCTGGTATTTGAGCGTTACCAGTAATCATTTTTCCTCAGGGTTTCGCAACAGCCCCGAGACCCTGAGGATCCGGTTTCTGTCAATGTAAAAAGCAGTTAAGCCAATCACTAGTCACTAGATATCAGCCCTGATGATACGTCCGGGCAGCTTAATCCTGTCATAATTCTGTCGCTTAAGTGAAATTGCCCCGGAACAGTCACAGTTATCATTCGGAAAACCGGGGGAGCGTGTAGCACTGCCGCAATATCAGTCCCGAACAAATGACGGCACAATAGAACAGGACAAGGACAGGACAAGAACTTTTCAGGTAAAAGTGCCTCAAAAAGCCACGGGCTGCACAGCAGCAACACCCTGACAGGCATCAGAAATCCGCCGTTTTCTTTTTAACCTTTTTCCGAGCCAGTAAACACTATGCTCAGCATTTTTGATATTTTCAAAACGGGCATTGGCCCATCCAGCTCTCACACGGTAGGCCCAATGTGGGCTGGACACCGCTTTCTGAAGGAGCTGGAAGAAAAAGGCACCCTGTCCAGTATCTCATCCATTCGAGTTGGTCTTTATGGCTCGCTGGCGCTGACGGGTGTTGGCCATGGCACCGACAAGGCCACCCTGCTCGGCCTGGCCGGTTATCGCCCGGACACTATTGATCCCGATGAGGCTGATCAGATTTTTGCGCATATCAAAACCAATAAAGCCCTCAACCTGGCCGGCAAACACCCCATTGTCTTTGATTACGATTCGCACCTGATTTTCCATAACGGCGAAACGCTGCCTGAGCACCCCAATGGCATGCGAATTTTCGCTTCCGACAACAATGGTGTAGTAATTTATTACAAGTCTTATCTCTCTATTGGCGGAGGCTTTGTGGTCAGTGCCGAAGAGTACAATCAGCCAGAGGCGGCCAACAGCGCTGAAGATTCCGGTCAGATTCCCTATCCTTTCAGAACGGCCGCCGAGCTTCTTGATCTGTGCCATGAGCACAACCTGACCATTGCTCAGTTGACCATTGACAATGAAGTTGCCCGACATCAGGGTGATGTGGACCTGGTAAACGACAAGATTGATGCCATTTGGACAGTCATGCACGCCTGCATCGAAAGGGGCCTGCGTATGGAAGGCACTCTTCCGGTCAGCGGCCTGAAGCGCCGTGCCGCGAATATGCATAAAAATCTGACCAGCAACCCTGACGCCATGCTGATGGATCACTTTGCCATCATGGACTGGGTAACCCTGTTTGCCATGGCCGTTAACGAAGAAAATGCCTGCGGGGGCCGTGTGGTCACTGCACCGACCAACGGGGCTGCTGGCGTTATCCCGGCGACGCTGGCCTATTACACCCGCTTTATCTCGCGAAATAATCAGCAGGGAATTCGCGATTTTATTGCCACAGCCGCCACCATTGGCTCGCTGATCAAGATGAATGCGTCGATTTCCGGAGCCGAAGCGGGCTGTCAGGCTGAAGTAGGCTCTGCATGCTCAATGGCCGCCGCAGCACTGGCTGCCGTTCAGGGTGCCACCATGGAACAGGTGGAGAATGCCGCTGAAATTGGCATGGAACATCATCTGGGCATGACCTGCGACCCCATCGCAGGATTAGTGCAGATTCCCTGCATTGAGCGCAATGGCATGGCCGCCATCAAGGCCATCACCGCGTCCCGTCTGGCCATGCGTGGCGATGGTGACCATGCGGTGTCGCTGGACAGCTGCATTGAAACCATGTACCGGACAGGGCTGGATCTTCAGGCCAAATACCGGGAAACCTCATTGGGTGGTCTGGCCGTTTATGCCAGGGCACAACCGATCAAAATCGTCAGAATGGTATCCTGAAAGCGGCCATCAGCCTGGTTCATGCTCTGTTTTCAACCGCGAAAACCTGGGTCTTTTTCGCTTCCTCAGGACTGGAGATGCATTTTTCAAACCACTGATAATGCAATGCTTTGGAAGGGAGAACACGTAATGACGGGTTTGGGTGTAAAAGATCATTGATTAAGGAAACCATCGGCTCAAGGTAGCGTTTTAAGGCCTCAGCCTTCTGGGTCAGTGTATTGAAATCCTGGATATTTGGATGGCTTACAGAAGCTACTCTCAAGCTCAGTTGCTCCAGGCTTTTTTTATCATTGGGTATGGCCTTATGGTAAGTGTTATCGGGCTTTACGGTTTCGTATCTCTGCATGGCGTGGGAAATTGCCAGAGCCCGGGCTTGACGCTCTGGAGGAAAAAAGGTGTCTAGTTCGGCATCGTGACAGAAGCTGGCGGCTGTTCCGGTTTCCAGCTCTTTCAGAACTCTGTAGAGACTTTGACCATAAGCAAAAGCATCGTCTGCTGTTTTTGCCGGGATATGTGCGTTCAGGTCTTTCAGTAATTTGAAAGTATCTGGTGCGGCGAAATCCTCACTGCCAAAATGCGAACTTTCTCCGACTACAGCAGCTTGCCCGAAGTCCAGCTGTTTAACGCTTTGGGTGTTCTTGTCAAACATACAGTTGAATGGTTTAACATCAGAGTGAACAATGCCTTGTTTTTCAAGATGCGCCAAGGCAAACAGTTGCTGTTCCTGCAGATAGGCATAGGCATTAAAAAACTCGTCAGGCGTGATAATTCCTGTTTTCAGTTGGTGTATGAGTGTGATGGTCAGCGTTTGCAGATTTTGCCCATCTATGAACTCAAAAAGTAATCCTGACCGGTTATCGACCTGCTCAAAACCATAGCAATTTACAATATTTGGATGGTCGCCTACTTTTTTCATTATCTCTGCTTCCCGATTCAGAGACTCTGTAGCCGCTTCGTGACAGGAGTTTGTTATTGACCTTTTCAGGGCAAACTTTTCAGAGTTTCCATGAACATCGGTTTGTTCGACCAGGTCGACAATCGCAGTGGCACCGTGTCCAAGTGTTTTAGTGATTGAAGCCTGTTCGCTCAGTATCGAGTGGTCACTGTTTTCCCAGAAAACTGAATCTTCCGAGCCTTCGGAGCATGGGGTCAGGAGTATTCCGTTATCATCGATTGATGACCCGGAGCGACTGGACAAGGAGGTGCCACGACTTTCATAGCCAACGTCATTTTCGGTTGTCAGGATGTGTTTTGTGACAGTTGGGGTTTTGGATTTATTCGTGTGTTGCCGGTCAGCCTGGTCGGTATGGGCTTGATTTCCCTCCTTTTCAGAGTTAATAGTGGGAGGCGTTGAGGCAGAATGGTTGAGTGGTTTCATTGCCTGTAAACTTTAGTTGCTCTGATAGAGCAACTTATCGACATGAAAGGCAGCGACTTTGCCAAAAAAACTGGATTCGGTCAGAAAATTCCTGCACATCAATGAATTACAGTTCATCATCGCAAATAACCGCTGCTACTGTGGTAGTACTCTGGAAATTTACCGGATCAGCCCCCCCAAGGCAGGAAGTTTAACAACACCAGGACATTAGCAAGAAGTTAATTATGATATTTCCGGGCTCGGATATCCATCGTAAGTCACCTTTTTATCCAAAAGTCTTATTTATAATAATCATTAAAAAGACAATAATTAAATGAATTAGAAATTGGCGCAACAAAAATAATTAACCATGGAATAGCTTAAGTACTCTAAGGGAGAAGTTGCCATGAGAATTTCACCAAAAATCGCCCAACTTTTACATACTGCGGATAAATCAGACAATAAAAATACTAATAAGCCTAAAAAAGGAAGTTTTAAAAATCATAAAATAACTGGTTGTGCAGAGAATATTCACATGCCTGCCAGTTCAGATAGCACTAAATCCGGCAGTGATTCCCGAATGTATAAGAGTATGCCGAAAATCGCACTGACTGAACAAAAACCAGCAGCCCCTCCTCCCGCTGCGCCGCCACCACCGCCGATAATGAAACAACCTGACACATGGGCGCAAATCAAACGCAATATCAGTGCTGAACAAAAGGGAGAGAAGAAACACGAAAATTTAAATAAAGAACATATAGAAGAACTGTTTGAGAGACTGAAAAAACGCAGGAAAGAAACAGAAGGAACGGAAAGAGTTCTGGTCACCGAACCACGAAAGTCGAAATCTCAGCCAGTAGAACCTGTCAGGGTTGCTCCAAAGCAAATTGACACTGTTCCTGTGGGTCCGGGCGTGATTCCTCCACCACCACCTCTGCCTGCTGTTTTATCGGGTAAGAAGGTGATAAAAAGTGACAGGAAGCCGACAATAGCACCAAAACCAGGGTTGATGGGTTCTAAATTATCCCCCCCTAAACAATTTCAAATGACTCCGGATGTACTCGAAAGTATTAAGTTGAAGAAGACTGAAAGGAGTTTGTAGAATCTTGAAAATTCAGGCAAAGATGACCCATCAAAATTGTCAACATGGCATCCTGACGCGGTCATCCGCCAGATAGCAAAAAGGCGAAGTCATGACTTCGCCTTTTTGCTGCTTAACCCACTATTTTCAGACAGCCATTTCCAGCAACAGCTTGTTAAGACGCTGAACATAAGCCGCCGGATCGTCCAGTTGACCACCCGCCGCCAGACTGGCCTGATCAAATACCACACGGGTCAGGTCGGCAAAGCGATCTTCGTCCACTTCTTTATCCAGTCGGCCAATCAATGGATGTTCCGGGTTAATCTCAAAGATCGGTTTGGATTCTGGCATGCTCTGACCGGCAGCTTCCATAATGCGGCGCATCTGCATCCCCATATCGTTCTGCCCAACCACCAGACAGGCTGGAGAGTCCGTCAGACGATGGGTCACCCGAACCGATTCGACATCAGCACCCAGCACATCGCTGATGCGCTTGACCAGATCTTCATGCTCTTTAGCCGCCTCTTCCCGGGACTGCTTCTCTTCTTCAGAGTCCAGCTTACCGAGATCAAGATCACCACGGCCAATATCCACGAACGATTTGCCGTCAAACTCAAACAGGTGGGACATCAGCCACTCATCGACGCGGTCAGAAAGCAACAGAACTTCCAGCCCTTTCTTGCGGAATACCTCCAGATGTGGGCTGTTGGCCGCCGCTTTGGGGGTCTCTGCGGTAATGTAGTAGATCTTGTCCTGACCTTCCTTCATCCGGGAAACGTAACCTTCCAGGGATTGATCCTGCTCAAGTCCCTGGCTCTCAGTGGATGAGAAGCGCAGAAGCTTGGCGATACGCTCACGGTTGGCATAATCTTCCGCCGGCCCTTCTTTGAGCACCTGGCCAAACTCTTTCCAGAAACTGGCGTATTGCTCAGGTTCTTTCTTAGCCAGTTTCTCCAGCATATCCAGCACACGTTTGGTCAGCGCGGTTTTCATGCTGTCAACGGCCGGGTCTTTTTGCAGGATCTCCCGGGAAACGTTCAGGGACAGATCGTTAGAGTCCACCACACCCTTGATAAAGCGCAGGTACATGGGCAGGAATTCATCCGCCTGATCCATGATAAAGACACGCTGAACATAGAGTTTCAACCCTTTCTGCATATCACGGTTATACAGGTCAAAGGGAGCTTTGGCGGGAATATAAAGCAGGCTGTTGTATTCCAGTTTGCCTTCTACCCGGTTGTGGCTCCACTTCAGCGGGTCGGTATGGTCATGACTGATGTGTTTGTAAAACTCTTTATACTCATCATCCGTGATATCACTGCGGGAACGGGTCCACAGGGCTTTCGCCGTATTCACCGTTTCCCACTCGGGCGCTTTGTCTTTCTCTTCTTTGTCTTCTTCTTCCTCTGTCGCTGGCATCTCTTCCTTGCGCATCAGAATGGGCATGGAGATATGGTCAGAGTATTTGCGGATGATATTACGCAGACGCCAACCATCAGCATACTCTTCAGCTTCAGGCTTCAGGTGCAGAATAATGGTGGTACCCCGTTTCTCTTTCGTTATTGGCTCAACGGTAAACTCACCGGAACCATCAGACACCCAGCGCACGGCCTCTTCTGTGTCTACCTTGCGGGTTTCAACGGTCACCTTGTCAGCAACAATAAATGCGGAATAGAAACCAACACCAAACTGACCGATCAGCTGAGAATCTTTCTTCTGGTCACCGGTCAGTGTTTTCAGGAAGTCCGAAGTACCGGATTTGGCGATAGTACCCAGATGGGCAATCACATCGTCACGGTTCATGCCAATGCCGTTATCGGCGATGGTGACGGTTTTGGCTTCCTTATCGTAATCCACCCTGACTTCAAGATTTGGGTCACTTTCCAGCAACTCACTGTTCTTGAGTGCCTGGTAACGCAGTTTGTCTGCGGCATCGGAAGCGTTGGAAATCAGCTCCCGTAAAAAAATCTCCCGATTGGAATAGAGAGAGTGAATCATCAGGTGCAGAAGCTGTTTCACCTCAGTCTGAAAGCCCAGCGTTTCTTTTTTCGTTTCGACTGCCATTAGAACCTCAATCCCGGTTAATCATCACATTGAGTATTTTGATAGTCAGGAGATATGGGCAGTGGTGGAGATTTCAACCCTCTTCAGGTCTTTGAATATTAAATTTCATTTTATCATCAGCGGCTGTTTTCATATGGTGGTCAATTGATGCAAAATGCACCCTTGTCGGTTATTTAGTTAATACGATCGTTTCATTTTGGCTGGTCATACCAGCGCCACCTCCTGACAACACCAAAGGAAGGCGGTAAATAACATTAACCGCCATTGGTTCAATGGCGGTTGTTGGAGAGTCAATGACGGAATTGCAGTATTTTTGGGGATGGGCAGTTTACCTGGCAGGAGCCTTCGGCTGCCTGCTGAGCCTGTGGTTTATTGTTGGTAATTGGCATCCGCGGCTAAAGCGACCTCTGATGCTGGCTTTTGCTGTACTGTTTTTCCTGCCCGGTACTGTTCACCCCGAGCAGAGCTATCTTGGCCCGGCCTTCCTTATCAGTCTTTATGACGGCCTTAGCCTGGGAGTTGACGCCATGTGGCGAACGGGTCGGACTGTGGCCATTGCCACCGGTGTTGCAGCGATTGCAGGCGTGTTATTACCGGTCGGCAAGGCAAAAAAAACAGCTCCTGACAAAAGGCAAAAGCCCCGGACAAACCACGCTCAACATCAACGCAAGGAACCCGCCCTGGGCCCTGCATCTAACCAGAAATCCTGAACTTAACCGCGATTTGTCAACTAATGTGTGAACTTCTTGGAATGAGTGCCAACACGCCTACGGATATTGTGTTCAGCTTCCGTGGCCTGATGCAGCGCGGGGGTAAAACCGGCCCCCACAGTGATGGCTGGGGAATCACGTTCTATGAAGGCAAAGGGTTACGGGAATTTCGTGACCCCAACCCAAGCTGTGATTCTGAAATTGCCAACCTGGTCTGCCGCTACCCGATCAAAAGCACCATCGTGATCAGTCATATCCGCCAGGCAAACGCAGGCAGAATTGCCCTGGAAAACACCCACCCCTTTACCCGGGAACTCTGGGGCAAACACTGGACCTTTGCTCACAACGGCCAATTGAAAGGCATCAAAAAATTCCCCCTGAAACACTACTTGCCGGTGGGAACCACGGACAGTGAGTACGCTTTTTGCTGGATCATGGACCAGGTGCGTGAGCGATTCCCCAAACCACCCAAAAGGGTGAGTACACTGCAACGCTTCATCCGCCAGCTCTGTGACGAACTGCGTGGGCTGGGCGTATTTAATATGTTGCTGACCGACTCCCGTTACCTCTATTGCTACTGCAGCACCCGGTTGCACTGGATAACCCGCAGAGCGCCGTTTAATCAGGCCAGTCTCAAAGATGACGACATTACGGTGGATTTTGCCAGGGAAACCACAGAAAACGACATTGTCACCGTAGTAGCCACTGACCCGTTAACCATTAATGAGACCTGGCACGCTATTCAGCCGGGCAACATGGTGGTTTTTGATAATGGCGAACTTGCTGCCTGAGTAAAAAATTCTGCATAACTGAAAACCAGTCATCAACAAGCAATTACACTTGGCAGGTCTCTATCCAGTTCAGCGGCTTATAGGTTAGCCCGGGGGGGTTATGATGAGTACACCGATCAGCAGACCTGCGTCAGCACATGATATAAACACCGGCCAACTTGATGACAGTCGGTATCAAGCCCAAAAAACACGAAGTTCAAAAGATTCTCTATTCCATGGCAGAAGCACCAGAGAGCTTCCTGAACCGATTAACATGTCAACGTGCAGAGTAGAAGATGAAACCGTAGATCCTGGCCATGCATTGATTAATGACCGATCTTTTGCCTCAAGAAAAGAACACGTTTCCTCCCTTTCCTGCTTAACCTCAACCCAGTCAAAAATGGCTGATGATAAAAGTGATCTGCGCCAAAATCGGCTGACTGCGCCTCTCCCGGGCCTATCATCTTCATCCTGGCAGGATAATCGGGATGCATACATTATCAATATGCACACCTTAAGGCCGGAAAACGACGAATTACCTCGTGAAGGCTCAGAACCTGCCTGTCTCAGGCATAATAACTGGTGGGAACGCAATAAAAAGTGGAATAGCACCTTTATCCTCAGCACTCTGGCCACCGCAACAACAGTTACCGCTTCGCTGATTTCAGACATAACCCGCGATGACGATCAGGCACTTTTCCAGCGGTCAGGGTCCGTCGTCGTCTGCTGGGCCATGTTGGTGACATTTATTACCCTGAGAAAGAGAAGTGAAAAACTGCCAAGCCGTGAGCTGATGATTGAAGCCCCCAACCATAAATTACCCCGGGAAGGGGACGTAAAATTAAAGGACCTTGCTGAACAGATCGGCAATGCCAGCATCACCGAAAGGAAAGTAAAAAGAACAGCCAGTGAGTGCGACTGGGTGATCCTGCTGGCAAGTATCATCGGTACCCTGATTTGGGGGTACGGAGATTTAATAGCCAGGTAAACACAACGATTTATCTGACCAAAATAATAGCCTGGCTTTCGTTCCGGGATCAGGGCCTTGAGTCCTCCGGAACCAGCCAGTACTTTGCCGAGAGTTCGGGGCCATCTACCAAAGTCGGGCTCAGTTCCGCTGAAGGCAATTTTGATGGTTCCAGGCCACCGCCGGTTCCGATAAACAAAAGAGCGATTATCCCTCTGCCCGAGTCTGACATTGTAATAAACACATTAAAAAAAGAAAAAGGCCTAGCCCGGATATTCCATAAACGTACTCCCGCTCTCGCTTATCCTTTGCCGCTCTAAGGGAGTTTTGTTCAGTCGACCGTACTCCCCGGTACGGCGCTCCCTCACAAAATCCCTTAGAGCGACAAAGTCCCGCGCGAGATTCGGGGCAGTTTATGAAATATCCGGGTTAGAACTCTGGGTTGTTTCAGCTAAATCAGCAGTCAGTGGTAAATCACCTGAGTTTTTAGCTGAATGGACTGACTGAAGATACCGCTCTCTTGCGATTACAGCTTGCTCTTTAGCTTCTTCCTTGTTGGAGGTTTGTATTTTGATTCTTTGGTAGGTCTTTTTATAGATCTTTTGTCCCTCCGCGTAAGCGGGATCTTTGCGAAACTCCCTTTGGCGCTCCCTTTGGCGCTCCCTTATACGCTCGGCGTAAGCGGGATCTGTCTGGTAGCGCTCCCTTTTGCGCTCCCTTTCGCGCTCGGCGTAAGCGGGATCTATCTGGTAGCGCTCCCTTTGGCGCTCCCTTTCGCGCTCGGTGTAAGCGGGATCTTTGCGAAGCTCCCTTTGGCGCTCCCTTTCGCGCTCGGTGTAAGCGGGATCTTTGCGAAGCTCCCTTTTGCGCTCCCTTTGGCGCTTAGCGTAAGTGGGATTTGTCCGGTAGTGCCACCTTCGGCGCTCCCTTTCGCGCTCGGCGTAAACGGGATCTTTGCGAAGCTCCCTTTTGCGCTCCCTTTGGCGTTCCCTTATGCGCTCCCTTTGGCGCTCGGCAAGTGAAGAACTGCCATCAACATTAACTTCTGCCTGGGTTGTTTGGTTATCACTTATAGCTTGGTGCATGTATAACGGATTAACGACAGCAATTGGCCGTAAATCTTGTGAGCTATGAATTCCGGCAGGAAGATTGGTTAACTGTAAACCTGAGCTTGTATGATTCGCTGTTGTTTGCTCTCTAATTTCAAGCTTGTCCCACGATATGAGCTCCTGAAAGGGAGTACTTGGTGTTGGTAATAATGGATTATTAACAGGTTCATAATCATCCCGGTAAGGAACATATTCATCAAGAATGGATTGTGGTATCTCTTGAATACCTGTTCCAGAAGCGTTTTCTGAATCAAAGTTTATTAGAGATTCAATATTATGTTTAATTAATGAATTAGAATGATCAGCTTCATTTTGATATATCTCTGGTCCGCTATTGTAAATAGAAACAGGGTTCAGCAATCGAACTGGTATGCCTTGATAAACAGGCTGCTGTTCGGTGGCACCAAATTGCTGTTCTTGATCGACTAAACCTAATGCGCTGGAACAAAGAAAAGAAAAAGAAGCATTGTATGAAGGAAATTGATTGGTTTGATCCATTGAATTATTGAATTGTTGAATTACAGCTTAAGACCACACCTTCTGATAAAAGTTCCTCTCTTTCACAACTCATTCTTTATTTAAGTTTCAGTCACTTTTTTAATACATTAGTTCCATATAAAAATAATTATCCGGGGGGATAGAAAAGGAGAAATAAATGTCCAACAATTTTTTAAAACTGAATTAGGATCAAAAATATGTATGGTGCAGTTTCCAGTCCTGATGGCCAGGGTACATTCATCGGCACATCCACCGACAAAAAGCCTTCTGGCCTTGATGCCACCGATAAGTCGTCAGCTCCTGTTCTTCCTGCCTTGCCAAAAGAGACGTCCCCTGCCCACAGCCCTGTCCCCGACACTGCCCTGATAGAAAGAACCATCGCACCATCAGGGCATCATAACCCACAGCCCCTGCCGGAAAACTGGCAATTGCAATTGCTGTCCGGAATTTTGAATGGAGAAATTTACGCCATTTCAGCATTACTTCAACAGGGTGCCGATGTTAATTGCAACCTCTCCAGCCAGATTGCGACACTGGATCAACAACCTGTCAACATTAGCGGGGTAGACCCCTCTATCGCTGCCCAACTGGCCAGGACTGTTGAGCAGGAATCGTCATACACCCCACTCCGGCTGGCCGCAATGACTGGCAATCCTGAATTGGTAAAGCTTCTGCTGTCTTCCGGGGCACATCTTGAGTGCAGTACCCCTCTCCATGCACCACTGACAGGAGCTGCCGCTGCCGGGCATCGGGAGATAGTCCAGATTCTGCTGGAACATCATGCCGACATACAGGCTGGCAGCACCACAGGTGTCAATTCGCCACTGTACTGGGCCATTAAAGGTGGCCATCAGGATCTGGTGGCGTTTCTGGAAATGAACGGTGCCCGTTTGCAAATCGGTTGCCCGGGCAGGGGTGCCCCGATTCACCATGCCGCCAAAATAGGATCCTCCAGAGTCGTAGAGTATCTGCTCAATCGGGGCGAAGACATTGATAACCAGAGTACCGGGCAGCTTACCCCGGTTTATGCCGCGGCATCCTGCGGCCATTCTGAGCTGGTCAGGTTACTGCTTGAGCGAGGCGCAAACAATAGCCATGGTGAAACCGGTGAAAATACCCTGATCTGGGCAGCCTGTTGCAGCGGTAACCTGCAAACGGTCAAATATCTGCTTGACCAGGGGGCGGACATCAACGCCGGTTGCGAGGACTTTGACGCCATCAACAGTAATACCTACCCCTGGAAAAAACCTTACCCCATTGAGGCTGCTGCCTATTCTGGCAGTCGGCAACTGGTGGAGTACCTGCTTGAGCGTTACAAGCTGAGAATTGATGCTCCCGGCCTTGGCTCCGCCCTATTCCGCCACGCTGCAGAGGGTGGCAAGGTGGTGATGATGGATTACATTGCCAGCAGGGCAACCATCAACATTAATGCGAGGGGTCACTATTCCCCGATCTCTTCCGCGGCCCGCAGTGGCTCCATCAAAGCGGTGGCGTGGCTACTGGACAAGGGTGCAGACATTCACGCCAACTGCCGGGGCCAACAAACCCCAATATGCCAGGCCTGCGCCCAGGGGCACTTTGAACTGGCCAAATTCCTGGACAGCAAGGGCGCAAGACTTCACGATGCCGGGTCGGGTTCGCCACTCCATTGGGCGGCCAGCGCTGGCAGTATGAATACCGTGGCATACCTGCTTGACAGGGGCGTCAATGTCAATGCCAATCATTCAGGCTTGTGTACCCCTATCTACGCAGCAACGGGTAGGGGTTTCGGGAAGATCGTGGAATATCTGCTGGAAAAAGGTGCAGATGTTAATGCCAACAGTAGCGGGCGCACTACGCCTGTCGTTGAGGCCGCAGCGCAAGGGCACCTTGGGCTGGTCAAACATCTGGTACATAAATCCGCAATAATTGAAGCAGACCTTTTGCTCAATGTCGCCGCAAACGGAGGTCATTGCCCCGTATTGGAGTACCTGTTTGAAGATAAGGCGATACTGCAGCATATCAAGCCGTCACACATCTCCATGGCACTCACTGAAGCGACCCGTCGAGGCCAACTGAACGCAATAAAGTACCTGCTCGGCGCATTCAAGACCCATTTCAGTGCTAACCCCAGGCCTGACATCTCCGACCTCCTCTGGTTAGCGGCACAAAGAGGCATTATTGATGTGGTGAAGTATCTTGTTGAGCTGGGGGCTGACGTTAATGTGGAATGCCAGAGTCTTGGCAGCGCACTCTGGACTGCATCAGAGTCTGGTCGTCTGGATACCGTCATGTACCTGTGTCAACAGGGTGCCAACATTCACTACTCCAACCCGGCTGAAAATGCGGACGTACTTTCCATTGCCAGGCAAGAGAACCATCAGGAGGTGGTTCAATTCCTGCAACAACAGCTTGCGGGAAGCCCTGAGGGCGATGAGTCAACGAATGAGTGAAATGTAAGATGGGGCTGATGAGGCAAAAACTCATGTTATTGAATAGAAATTACTACTTCAGTTTCTTCATTAGCCACAGAATCACCTGGATAAAATTGTTGCTGAAAATAATCGCTCAGGATTGGCAAACCATACAACGCAATTATTGCACCCACTAGCAATAAAAATGAACGACTTGAAAGCAATTCAAGAAAAGTTTCAGGTATTGCCTCAAGACACAACTTCAAGAAATCAGTCTCAGTCAGAACTGCACTTGCATACTCATAAGAAATGCCGAGTTCATTGGCAAGTTCCCTCACTGCCTGCCTGTAACTATCACTCCACCCGATCTCGATAATAAAAGATTCGGCCAGCCGATTACCCAGACTCTTTTCGTAAGAGGTAAATGGCTCACCACAGCTTTCCACCGGGCAATTCGCGCGTATATGGGGAGGAACCACCACGCACTTTTTATGAAATGCGTGGCCCTGGGCGCACATGACAAGCTCAGCATGATGGCCAAAATCCATCTGGCATAGCCCACAACAGTCCGCTGCCACCGCGTTAGCCATTTCATTATTACCTCTTGATCAACTCAGATATTCGTCGTAACTGCCTTAGACTGATGATTCAGGGATAAGTTCAATAACTTCATTTTTGCACAAACAAAACCAGGCGGTACTCTCTGTGAACATGCCAACCCCCAAGGCTATCTGGCGGGCAATATTCAATCTCCCCGAGTGTTTTCAGGTCGCTGCCAAAGTTCTGCATCCGTGGCTTTGATGACCTGCTCCAGGAGGCTGTCCGAGAATAGCGCCCGTCTAGGCGACCCCGTAGCGAGGACGACAGAAAATTGAGGATAAAAATTCGGTTTTGTGAGGTGAATAGCGGGGCTATTTGCCGAACAAAAGAGGATTTTTAGACCAATTTGCTGTCGCCGCAGTAGGGCAGTCTATTCTCGGACAGCCTCCCAGGGTGGTATCCACAGCAATTGCTGTTAACAATAGTCCGTTTTCAGTGACCTCATGACCGCCATTTCAGTAACAATCAGGTTGACCTGACCTTTTCCCGTCAGTGGTAAATCACCTGAGTTTTAGCTGAATTGGCTGACTGACGATACTGCTTTTTGCGCCCCCTTTGACGCTTGGCGCAAGTGGGATTTTTGCGAAGCTCCCTTTGGCGTTCCCTTTCGCGCTCGGCGTAAGCGGGATCTCTGCGAAGCTCCCTTTGGCGTTCCCTTTCGCGCTCGGCGTAAGCGGGATCTCTGCGAAGCTCCCTTTGGCGCTCCCTTTGGCGCTCTGCGTAAGCGGGATCTTTGCGAAGCTCCCTTTGGCGCTCCCTATAGTACTCCCTTTGGCGCGCGGCGTAAGCGGGATCTTTGCGAAGTTCCCTTTGGCGCTCCCTTTGGCGCTCGGCGTAAGCGGGATCTGTCTGGTAGCGCTCCCTTTCGCGCTCCCTTTGGCGCTCCCTTTCGCGCTCCACGTAAGCGGGATCTTTGCGAAGCTCCCTTTTGCGCTCTCTTTGGCGCTCCCTTTCGCGCTCGGCGTAAGCGGGATCTTTGCGAAGCTCCCTTTTGCGCTCCCTTTCGCGCTCGGCGTAAGCGGGATCTTTGCGAAGCTCCCTTTTGCGCTCCCTTTCGCGCTCGGCGTAAGCGGGATCTTTGCGAAGCTCCCGTTGGCATTCAATATGTGAAGAATTTTCATCAATAGCTTCTTCGGCTTGAATCGCAGGAGATGTATATTGCTGAAGATGTTCACTTTTCAATTGTGGGGTAATAATCGCAATCGAAGCTGTAGATTTAGAGAAATTACCAATGCCGTCTTGATCAGGAATTTGAATAGGTGGATTAAGTTTGGTATCAACATCTGTCGAGTTTTGCGAGGTTGATTGAACACCCTTTGTAAAGGAGTATATCGAAAAAGTATTATTTTCAGGGTCATATTCTGCAACCTGATAATTTTCCAGTGGTATAGCTACTGGAAATGCGGGAGAATCTTCATAGCCAGTTTGATTTTGTACAGCGAAATCTTTCAACCATTTTTTTTCAGGATTTAAATACCCTTGATTATCTGAACTTGTAGATCGGTCAGTCATGTGATGGTTAGTTACAGGTTGTCCAACTTCAGTAACCATTCTGGAGAAAGCCTGACCTGTTGCACCAGATTCAGCTAAAGACATGCCCTGAATATCAGAAAGGCCATTAGGGGCTGGACTTAATTGAGAAGAAGCTGGTCTATTCATTGAATTAATGAATTATCGAATTACAGCTTAGGACCATGCTTTTTTATAAAAGTTCCTACCTCTCGCCACTCACTCACTATTTATTTATGTCAACCAAGCATAAGGAATTGCTATGGCTATGAAAGCTTGAAAACTTGGGGGGGGGCACTGGTCTTTCTTCTTGACGCAAAACAAATCAGGAACTAATCAAAAAGGTCCGGTAGCTTTCCTCAGAATTGATCTGAGTAAAAAGAGTTTCCAGCTACATGGTGTTAATGCCAAAGGTCATGTGGTTATCAAAAAGAAACTTACATCGCAAAGCACTCTTGCCATTTATAAAAACACGCTCTTTCGAGCAACCAACCACCACGTTCGTTGTCCCTGCCCTCCGAATCTGGTGAGATCGTCTCGCTATTCAACGGCAGCTCATTCAGGTAACATTGCGCTTTGAGTCGCACCAGCGCCAGTGTTGCTTTAGCAGCTGATTCATGACGTAAGGTCAGTGATAATCAGGAAAGGAATTGATGTGGGCTTTATGTAGTCCAAAGCAATCTTACCAAAACTGAAATAACGACAAAAAAGCCTTCCAGACTATAGACTACTCTACCATAAGTTTTGTTTTGCACCCATACGACAATGGAATTTTGAATGTTTAACCGGGACAATATCTATGGATTGAATTATGCAGCCACTTTCTTCAACTCATGCAGCCCTGTCAGATGTAACCGCCAATCCCGGCCTTGACGAACCGGCAAAAAACAACCCCACCGGCACATTAGGAACGTTTGCAGTTGCTGTCCAGTCAGGTGTTACCGCTTTAATAAGCTCTCTTTCTCCCAATTATGTTCCTGAACATCAACGACAAACCATTCAGCCAACTACCCTGGCTGCCAATACGATGTCTGCTGAAAATAAAAACGACAAAACAAATTTAGTGTCGAATGTCTTACAAGGGGTTGGGCTGGCCAGCAAGGCAATTTCCTGCTGGGTACCACATGCCAGTGCAGTGAGTGATGCGGTAGGAACACTCTGCTCTTCCTTTTCCCTGGCTCATAGCCTGGACAATATGGGCAAGTCGGGTAAAGAATCGGGTAAAGAGCCGGTTAAAGAGTCAACCAACGGTTCGGAAAATGAGTCAGAAAACCATTCACAAAATATCACCAATAAAAACCGGGAAGCTGAAAAGCCGGGTAAGCCAGTAACCGCTTCCGGTACAACAGTCAGTGTATCCGGTCCGGCCATAGCAACCGTCGCCCTGATGGCGATGGATCGGATGGCGAGTGCTTCGGCCCAGCCCGCAGAAGGAAAACCAGGGTCCCGGAACAACCCGATACCCGTGGATGATAGTAAAGCACTGGGCAAAATCGGAAGTAACGATAACTATCCCATGGACGCCCACTATCAACAGAGAAAAAGCTTCAGCCATAACACCGGCGTTCCGGTTGGCAGTGAAACCAAGCCATTTAAGGGTCATTTCGACGGTGGGTGCCATACCATAAGCGATCTGAAGGACTGCTTGTTTGGTGAACTCGGGTCCGGTGCCGACGTTAACAATCTGCTTATTGCCAATACCAACATTGATGATCTACCCAAAAAGCAGCACTCTGCTGTATTGGCCTGTAAAATGTCCGAAGGATCTGCGGTCACTGATGTCCGGGTTGAGCATGCCAACGTTTCATTCAGCAAACGGAAAGTTCTAGGGCAATACAGCAGCATCGGGGTGATCACCGGGCTTCAGGAAAAAGGGAGCATTCTGAGAGACATTGAGATTGTTGACTGTTCAGTCACTTCTTCAGCGATGCAAACCTTCACCGGAGCCGGGGGAGGATTGGTTGGTGGTCGCATCGAGCACATGATCGTTAGAGACAGTGATGTTACCAGCGAAGGGGGCTCTTCTCCAACGGCTATAGGTGGTGGGGCGGTCACTGGCCAGATAAAACAACTCACCGTAGTCAACTGTAATGTCAAAACGACGGGAAGAATCGGCGGGGATGCTGCGATTGGTGGAGGGCATGTTGGCAGGCTGCATCCGACTGTTGGTGGCAAGGTGAGCGAGCTTGTTGCCCTGAATAGCCATGTCAGTACAGAGGGTGAATACAGCTTTGCTGCTATTGGCGGTGGGTTTCTCCCTAATAGTCAAAGTGAAATCAACGGCATAACGGCTATCGGTTGTTCTGTTTCAGCAAGTCACAACTGTTCCAGGGCTGCTATTGGTGCAGGTGAGAACGAGGGGCAAGTTAATGATACCACCGCAGTGAACAGCTCAGTCACCGGCCATCATGCAGATATTGGTCAGGCTGGGGGTTCAGGCAAAGAGGTGCGTACCGCATCCCTGAACAGTTGGGTTAACGGTAAACCGAAAAACTTCGGCAATGTTACTTTACCCGGGTTGTGTCGTACGGCTGATCCACGTTTTGTGACCAGTGATTGCCAGCTGAACCCTGATTCATTCACCGAAGATCACTGGAACTGTTCAAGCTCCCCCACTGCTCCGGGCTCGGTTTCTCAGCCAATAGGGGCACCCGTCAATAAAACCACCGTGATGGCTGATACAACCTCACAACAACCGGCAATGGCCAACACAACCAGCCCGCAGTCCAGCCCAACTCTGACAACCCCGGCCCCGCTCAGCGAGCTGGTAATGTCCGATACAACCATTACAGGCCACACCATCACAACGCCGTTAACGTCCATCAATCCCACGATCACTACCACAGCACCATTGGCAATGGCTGCAATGACAACCACAGCACCAGTGACAGAAACCGTGGTGACGTTACCGGAAGCATCAATGACATCTGCTGGCATGCCCTCAACACCGACACTACCCACAACGCCCGCACCATTGGTTGGAACCCTGAGCACGGGGGTGGCTCTGGGTGTCAGCCTGGGTATAGCTATGACGATCCTTGCAGGCATTGGTCTATGCGCTTTGTACCAATACCATCGTCGGAACCAGGCACAAATACCCGAAACACCTTTGGAACCCTTAATAAACCAAACTGATTGTACCCATTTATAATTGGTCTAAAATAGCTCCGCTTTAACCTCACAAAACCGGATTTTTATCCTCAATTTTCTGCTGTCCTCGCTACGAGATGCCCGGTCTCAGCCGGTGGCAGGAGCAAGATATATCAGCGGTGGCAGTTGCCAATAAAAATGCTCGCACTGCCTGGGCTGTGTTAACCAGTTATTTCAGGACAGTTCCTTACTGCACAGGCAATGACAGTTTGAGCCTATGTCCGCGGAATTAACGGCATCCGTTCATTATCAGTGTGTGCAGGAATATTACCCGGTATGCGGCTTCGCTGGGAATTATCGGGTCCATCCATGGTAAGGCTGACGTCTCTCCTGCCTCTGGCCACCAGAGGCTCATAATGGTTGCCCGCAGCCCTGGACGATGCTCTGTGGCAATAATAGCGGTAGAGACACACAATGCCGACCAGTACAAAGAGCACTCCGCCGAAGGCGATACCGGCTATAGCGACGTTACTCAGGCCTGACGTCGACGGGCTTCTGTTGCTGGAGGCAGACGGAATTATTGTTGGGGTAACAGGGCATAACCGGCGGGTATTACTTCTGATCAATCCCACAAAATCATCATTAAACTGGCAATCCGTTGTCAGCAGTCGATGGTTAAAGCCTGCACATAACTTATCCTGCTCGGAAAGACAACTGATGTCTGTATTGTTCTGCTCGAGACCATTAACATGGACATTACAGATATCGGGGTCAGGCCCACCCCTGACGGCGGCTGTTGAATCCTCACCCAGGCTATCGACCTGGCAGTTAATCGCCGTGGTGCTGACAACAGTGCCACCGGAATCAATATCCCCCACCCCGATACCCGCCGTTGCACTCTTGCCCGAGGCTAACACTGAGCAATTCAACGCGGTGGTGTTGGCAATCGTTTCAGATAAAGCGCTAAGTCTGACCAGACCCGCCCCGATGCCTGCGCCTCCACCAGGACCTGTGGATTTCACATGACAGTTGACGGCTGTGGTGTTGGCAACAGTGGCCAGATTAAGGAGGACCCGCCCTGCGCCGATGCCTGCCCTGCCACCTTGACCGGAGGCTACTACGGTAGAGTTCACCGCTGTGGTGTCGACAACCGCACCACCAACAGAAGCTCTGCCCACGCCGATACCTGAGTCACCATTCTCGCCGGAGGTTACCACCTGGCAGTTCACCGCTGTGGTGTCAGCAACCGTGTCGAAGACATGAGCCCTACCCGCGCCAATGCCAGCCGAGCCAATGCCAGAATATTCGAATATATCTGCACCCGCGTTTTCCACCTGACAATTCACCGCCGTGGTGTTGGTGACCCTGCTGATATGATGATCAAGCCACCCTGCGCCAATGCCTGACCCGCCACTGCGAGTCGCCACTTTGCAGTTCACTGCTGTGGTGTTGGCAAGCGTACCAACCTGGAGGTATCCCACACCAATGCCAGCCTTGCCATAATCAGGTGTAACTACTTTACAGTTCACTGCTGTGGTGTTGGCAATTATGCCATGACCATTAAGTTGTCCAGCGCCAATGCCTGCGGCCCCTCCTACCGAGGCTGCCACAGTGCAGTTCACCGCTGAGGTGTTGACAACCTTGCCCCCTGTAAGCCAGCCTGCGCCGATGCCTGCCTTGCCACTGTCTCTGGAGCTGTGTGCTTTTACATTGCTGTTCATTGCCATGGTGTTGACAACCGAGCCACTGACATCCCCGCCCATAATCCCCCCAATGGCTTTTTTACCCAAGGCCACTACCCGGGCATTATCAACACAAATATTGCTGACTGTGGCCTGGTCTGAAATTTTACAGGCCACCACCCCGGTGGAGCCTGTGGACGTTATATTGGCACCGGTAAAGCGCAGGCTATCCACACGACCCTCACCGGCCAGCGTTTTCACCAGGCAATTTCTGAGGTTGCCAATGGTCCCTTTTTCTTCTTTGCCACGGAGGATGCCGGTAAAGGGGTGAGTGTCATTACCAATGGACTGGCGCAACTGGCCACCGTCAATATACGCAACAGTTTGCTGGTAATTGCCGTTGAGCGGGTAGTCCGGATCATGGCCAATCTTGCCCAGGGTTTCGGCATCAGCCACCGCAATCCACGGGTCATTGTTACGGTTGACGGTTGCTGCCATGCCAGCAGTGGCAAGACCGGACAGCACCCCCGGCACAACTGCGGCATTCGGCCGCTGACCAGTGCGGGCCAGGCTGGCCGTTTGACGACGGTGCAACGATGGGTTGTTGTCTTCATCGTTGTCGTTTATCAGGGTTCTATCCGGAGCATTGTCCGGCAAACGCGGTTCTACCCCTGACTCCCTGAATACAGCCAGACTGCCCCAACGTCCCTGTGGTTCAAAAGACATTGTTGTTACAGGTTGCCGGTCACCCGCGGTGCCTACCCTGGACACGGCCGATGGCTCTATCAAAACGACTACCTCATAATAATGACAGTTATTATCTTGTGGTTTAGGTTCTGTCCAACAGATAAAAAGAGACTGGACAAGACAAAAAGCAAAAAGCCTCGGAGCAAAAATGCTCAACAAAGTGTAGTCAGGCTTATGGCATGAGCAATAATGATTTCAATATTATCCATGACTTTGTGAACTTTCATTGTGAAAAAGCACTCATAAAAATAAACACGAGGAGCTTACTATGAATTTGCCGTCTATTAAGTTCAGTCAGTTAACCAGATCATCTACTGCTGCTTCCATTTCAGAGCAATCCTCAATAAGCAACAATTATCATTCATCACAAATATTCATACCAAGGGGGGGTCAGCAATTTGATATGCAAAGATTGCTTTCTAGCAGGAAGGTAATAAAAAATGATCCCACAGCTCTGTTAAACATTCAATTTTTTGGTAAGAATTTTTCATCAGGGATGGGAGTGTATTCAGATAAACCTGCCAATGCTTTTTGGACATCTACTCTAAAAAAAGAAACCACAACCAAAAAAAATACAACTGCCTGGATAGAGTGGTGTAGAGAAAATTCTGAGAATTCCTGGTTAGGAAAAACTGCTGCTCAATTTCAGGTTTTAGAAACAGCAAATATATTTCATATTGACTCAAATGAAAAATATAAATGCTTATTAAAAGAATATCCTCATCCAGCAGACCACAATTATGTAGACTGGGAGCGTGTGGCCATTAATTTTGATGCTGTACATTGTACACAAGACTTTTGTCTTCCCACATGGGATTGTGAATCAACAGCATGGTTTAATAAAGACAAATTAGTATTCCTGAAATCTCTGAATTCACAAGAAATTGACTTGTAATACTGCTTCTGAAAAAGCTGTGGGCATTCTTCTTGACGCAAAAACCAGGGAGCCAGAAACTGGCTTTGATCTTTCTTTTGAATGGATTCAAGACCTGAAACTGGTTCCCAGCTCCAGAGTCAACCTTGGCCAGACTCTATTAGCACTGCAACAGCAGTGATGGCGTCAGATATACCATATTGCTAATCAAAAAATAAGTTTTCCCATCAAAGGCTCATACACATAGTCTTTGAGCTGTGGCTTATCCACCGGCAGCAGCGGCTTCAGCGGCAGCATCGGCACCGATTTCGACAACGGTTGTCGTGTTTCTTTACTGTGTGCAACCAGGCGCGAGCGGATAGAAGCCCGGGCGCAAACCTGAAGTGATTGGGGTTGAAAATTATCCGGCTCATTATTCCGATTGATGTTGTCAAACCTGCCAGTCTCGGCCAACAGGACTTTCAAGTTGCGAATTCTGCCCTTGGCAAAATTCAGCGGTGTACACCTCTTCCAGTCTTGCGCCTTACAGTTGGCACCCTCAGCCACCAATAGTTGTACTTTCTTGCCCGAACCACTTTGTGCTGCCAAATGTAACGGGGTCCATTGTGTACAGTTGTCTTGCCTGACTTCAAGGTTAGCCCCCTCGGACAAAAGCAGCTTCAGATAATTCAAGTCGAAGCAGTTTTTGCTAGCCGCATAGTGCAATGATGTCAGTTTATATGCATCAGCTGCATCAATATTGGCACCGGCAGCCAGAAGCACCTTGAATACCTCAAGTGTATCGTTTAAGTGAATCGAACAAATTAGTGGCGTTAATTTATCAACACTCCTGGCTTCAATATCGGCTCCCCGGGCCAGAAGCTCTTTCGCAACCTCCCCGCTACCGGCCGTATGCAGCGGAGTCCGGCCTGAATCAGAGCGGGCATTAACGCAGGCACCTGCGTCGAGAAATACCTTTAAAATCTCCAGATCGGCTTTAGAACAAGCCGGGAACAGTGGCGTGTTTCCACAATTATCCCTGGACTCAATATCAGCCCCCTGTTCCAACAATGTCTTCACCGATGCCAGGTCACCATCCTCGGCTGCCTTGAGCAGATTTTTGTCGTCCGGGGACAGTTTCTTTGTTGCGCCCAACAGGATATTTTCAACGTCTCTCAACAGTGTAATCATAACTACTTCCACATGGATTATCTCTGACAATCGTCGATAACCATGCAAACTGCCTTAACGGATATGGCAAACAGTTAGCAGGTTGCAGATCAGGCACAAGGGGACTGGATCTTTATGCCAAAAATCAACAATTCTACCAATCAACACATTGTCCAGCCCGGCACCCATCAGGACAATAACAATCAGCGCAAAAACGCCACCAGAGCTAGCTTCATCGATCGTCAGATATCGATCCATGAACCGACTGAATCTGTATCGGTAAAGGTTAAAAAAATCGCCAGGACCGCAATAACTTTTGTGATCTCAAAGGTGCCGGATTTTCTCCTCCGGCAGAGAAAAGTCGAAATCACCACACCCGTAAGCAGTCTGAAAGTACAGCAACCTGTTAATGTTGATAAACAACAGGGATCTGGGCACCAAATACGCCCTGAACGGCCTCGGTCAAAGCCGCCGGGCGACAATAGTGACGACTCCACCTCTCATCCCGTTTCGAAAAAAAGCAGGCCGTTACCACCACCGCCGGGTGACAATAGTGACAACCCCACCTCTCATCCCGTTTCGAAAAATAGTAGGCCGCTACCACCACCGCCAGGTAAACATAACAAGTCATCCTCGAAAAAACGCAGAAGGCCTCTGCCACCACTTGTCCATCATGATAAGCAGGTGCCAATGAATAGCAATCGTCTGCTACTGCCTCCTCTTGAGCAATACAAAAGACCATTACCAGAGCTGCCGGTTGACAATAGCGATCGGATGCCAGATGAAAGCCTGACCATGGTAACTACCAGATCTGGCAATACCCTGCCCACAGCGACCATGGAGACATGGCAAGCCGCTGAGTCAACCGGCGATGACACCCTGCACCAGGATCTCAGGGAGCAGTACGCTGACCAGCTGGCAGACCTCGAGGATACCAATGATTCCGGGTACCAGACACAGACCATTGAATCGGTAATAGCGGCAGAGGAATCGCTGGGCACAACAGAACTTAAATCATTGCGAAAAGACAAATATAACTCCGGAAAGATCGGGCTGAAAAATATCGAACTAAATCCGACCAGAGAAGCGCTTGATGAGTTGGAAGATCTCAGGACGCAATGGCAAAAGGCAAAAACGGCAATAACAGAATGGCGGCAGAAAAAAGGGGATATGGGTGAACTGTCCCCTGTCGACCAGAGGAAATTCACAGCGCTTTCCAGGGCCGAAGCAGCTGCAGGCCAGGAGTTCCGTACCGAGCTCAATGTATTTCTGACACAGTGCAGCAGCAAAGAGTGGCGGGACAGCGCTGCTGACTTGAGCATAGACGCCTTTTATAAACTACAAACCGTCATTCAGGCGTCACCGCTGAACGATGAAGAGAAATACAGGCATGAAAGTGTGATAGCAACCGTTGCTCTCTCTGAACAACAACAGCTGCCCGGCTATAAGAAGAAAACGAGAAAGAAGAAGCTGAACGATGCACTGGTACGGCTGGATAGTTGTGAAAAGCTGCTATTGAACAATAACGCGTTGGACAACACTAAGAAGCTGGAACTGTTTGGTAGTTTATATACCAGAATCGTCCGCCATTTTGCCGTTGAGGAGCCCTGGCAAGACCAGAAAGTCAGGCTCGACATGGGTAAGGGGGATCTTCTAGCCTTTCAGCTCTTATTACAACACTCAAAAACAGGTGACAGTGGCAAGCGTCCAGACCCGGATAACAGCGAGAAACGACAGTTACTGGAGGATTTCGTGACCAGGAAAAGCGAGGCCCTTGAACGGCTGCAGACCGTCAGGAAAACCTACGATGAGCTTGATGCTGTTAATGAAGATACATGGGAAGACTATGGAGAACTCCTTGAGCTTGCCGACGAAGAGCGTAGCCTGACAACACAGGTGGGTCGCTGGACAGAAGAAAAAATAGCAGCAGCTCAGAAAATGATCAAAAGGGAGTAAAACATCAGGGTCAGGTCTTTAATTGTGAATGACAGCTGTTGTTTACACTGATAAGAAAAGATATTTACACAATCCTACCCCCTGCTTTCTTTTCTGTTTTTCTGTTTTTCTGTTTTTCTGTTTTTCTGTTTTTCTGTTTTTCTGTTTTTCTGTTTTTCTGTCCCCTGCTTTTCATGATTTGAATTTTATCCATGACTTTGTGAACTTTCTTGTGAATAAACACTCATAAACGTAAACACAAGGAACTTACTATGAATTTATCTCCTGTGAAGTCTGGTGAGCTAACCAGTTCACATAGTGCTGCTTTCCTTTCAGAGCAATCCTCAATATATGATAATTATCATTCATAACAAGTATTCATACCAAGAGGTGATCAGCAGTTTGATATACAACGATTGCTTTCTAGCAGGAAGGTAATAAAAAATGACCCCACTATTCATTTTATCTCCGAACGTCTGAGTAAGAATTTTCCAATATGGCTAAGAGTGCCGTCAGATAAACCTGAAAATACTTTTTGGACAAGTACTCTAAAAAAAGAAACTGCAACCGAAGAAGAAGAAACTGCAACCGAAGAAACCAAAACCGAAAAAAACACAACTGCCTGGATAGAGTGGTGTAGAAATAACGGTATGCACGTTTTCTTAGGCAAAACTGCGGCTCAATTTCAGGTTTCAGAAACAGCAAATATATTTCATATTGACTCATATGAAAAGTATGAACACTTATTAAAAGAATACCCTCGTTCAGAAAATGATGATTTTATAGATTGGGAACGTGTGGTCATTGATTTTGATGCTGTACATTGTGCACAAGGCTTTGATCTTCCCGGATGGAGTTGTGAATCAACAGCATGGTTTAACAGAGATAAATTAGTATTCCTGAAATCCCTGAATTCACAGGAAATTGACTTGTAATACGGAATCTGAAAGAGCTGGGGGCAGTCTTCCTGACGCAAAATCCAGGGAAGCCGAAACTGACTTTGGTCTTTCTTTTGAATGGACTCAAAATTACGAAAAGTTATCGTAATCGTCAGGGTACCATCGAACCTTTTAACGATATAATCCCCCCATTAATGAATTCAGTCAGACTTCCGCCAAATTCTGATGTCCCTTATTCCCACAAGGAGGAGACCTCCGGGTCATGACAGCAAGCTCTCTCTTCACACAACCGGGGTTGGTATTGGCTCGGGCACTTACGATCAAATCCCGGGCAATCCTGCTGATTGCCCTGACCGGCCTGGCAGCTTTTTCCCAGGTAGCTTCCGCTACAGCGGCAAAAAGCCAGGCTCCTGCGGTAACGGCCTTTCCCGTGACGGCCACCACATTGCAACAGAGTCTGATGGCTCTGGGAAACCTGAAAGCCAACCAGTCCGTTGACATTGCCCCGCAAATCAATGGCCGTATTGTTGCCCTGCATCTGCGCGATGGTGTGAGTGTCAAATCAGGACAGCTGCTGGTTGAACTGGATGACCGTGAGCAGGAGGCAATCACCGCCCAGGCGCGAATTGCCTTTGAGGATGCCCAGCGGCAACTGGACTATATGGAAGCTTTGATCAACAGCAAAGCCATTTCCGTTGAGCAACTCAAGGCTCAGCGTGCCACGGTTGACCGTCTTGCAGCCGCGCTTCAGGCAGAATTGGCCATACTGGATCACTATACGCTGGAAGCCCCTTTCGCCGGCATGTTGAGCTTCCATGAACAGAGCGTTGGAGCCCTTGTCAATGCCGGTACCGTGCTGACCACGCTGGATGATCTCAGCACCATGAAATTGACCTTTGACCTGCCGGAAAACACCCTTGGCCAGATCAGCAAAGGGGCACGTGTTTCAGCAACCACCGATGCCTGGCCCGGAAAAACCTTTACCGGTACCATCGACAGCATTAACCCCCGGATTGATCCGGTCAATCTCACCCTTCAGGTCAGGGCCCTGCTGGATAACCCTGAGTCACAGCTTCTCCCGGGCATGCTGATGCGTATCTCTATTGAGCGCCAGAACCAGCAACAACGATTAGTTGTGCCTTCCCGCAGCATCCTGTTTGACGGTAACCGCCGTTATGTGTTTGTGATTGATGAGCAAAACCGGGTGGAACGCAGAACCATTACCACCGGGCAAACCATTGACCAGTACATCGTTGTATTATCCGGACTGGTGGAAGGCGAGCGGGTAGTGAACGAAGGTGCGGTAAAAGTGACCGATGGCCGCCGGGTAACCGTGCTTGACAAAGAACCGTCTGTTCTCTCTGCCAACCCGGTCACACCTGCCGCTGCCAATGGATTGCTGTAACCATGATATTGTCTGATTTATCCATCAAACGACCGGTATTTGCCACTGTCGTCAGTCTGCTGCTGATTACCTTCGGGGTTATCTGCTTCCGGATGTTACCGGTTCGGGAGCTGCCGGATATAACCCCACCGACGGTGATGGTGTATACCGGCTATGCCGGGGCTTCTGCCGAGGTTATTGAAAGCAAGATCACCAATGTCATTGAGGACCAGCTCGGTGGTATTGAAGGGGTGCGTTTTATTGAAAGCACCAGCCGTAATGGTACGTCCCGGATTAATATCGAGTTCTCTCCCGACCGGGATATGGAAACGGCAGCCAATGATGTCCGGGAAGCCATGTCACGGGTTATCTGGCGACTGCCGGATGAAGCCGAGTCACCCATTGTCTGGAAAAACGATGGCAGTGGCGAAACCATTCTCAATGTCAGTCTGCAAAGTGACACCATGTCTCTGATTGAACTCACTGACTATGCGCAACGCACCTTGCAGGACCGGCTTTCCCTGGTCGATGGCGTCAGCTCCGTTGAACTTATGGGAGCCCGGGAATACGTCATGCGTATTGAGCTGGATGCCCGGGCCATGGCGGCCCGGCAAATCACCACCAGCGACGTCCGCAGCGCCCTGCGTCGTGACAATGTCGAACTGCCTGCCGGTGAATTAACCGACAGTTTGAGAACCCTGCCCGTCCGGTTAAACCGTGACTACAACACCATAGACGATTTCCGCCGCCTGCTGATCCGTCAGGATGGCAGCCGCAGAGTCTATCTGGCGGATATTGCCTCCATCCGTACCGAGGCCAAAGAGATCGAGACACTGGCAAAAGCCAATGGCCGGAATGTATTAAGCCTTGGCATTGTGCCACTTTCACAGGCCAATCCGCTGGAAGTGATTCAGAACGTGAAAGATGAGATCGACGCGTTCACCCCTTTCCTGCCGGAAGGTACCTATATGACCACCACGCGGGACTCTTCCATTTATATCCAGTCCGCCATTGATGAGGTGTATGCCACCCTGGCCATGACGATTGCCCTGGTGGTGCTGGTGCTTTATATCTTCCTTGGCAATGTGCGGGCCACCCTGATCCCGGCCGTTACGGTACCGGTCTCGCTGATCAGTGCGTTTATCGTTATCCACCTGCTGGGCTACTCCATCAACCTGCTGACGCTGCTGGCGCTGGTTCTGGCCATTGGTCTGGTGGTGGATGATGCGATTGTGGTGCTGGAAAATATCCATCAGCACCTGGAGCGTGGCGAACCACCGCTGCTCGCCGCATGGAAAGGTGCCCGGGAAGTGAGCTTTGCCGTGGTGGCAACCACGGTGGTTCTGGTGATGACCTTCGTGCCCATCCTGTTTATGGAAGGCTCTGTTGGCCAACTGTTCTCGGAATACGCCATGACCCTTATTGGCGCAGTGGTTTTCTCAAGCCTGATCGCCCTGACCCTGTCGCCTATGATGAGTTCCCGGTTGCTGAAGCTGAATATCAAACCTTCAAAGGCAAGCCAGCTGATCGAAAAAGCACATCAATGGCTCACTGACGTTTATCGTCAGACTCTGGCGAACATGCTCAAACACCCATGGCTGGGTCTGTTATTACTGCTGGCTTCACTGGGGTTGACGGTTCTGCTCTACCCGATGATTCCCCAGACCTTCACACCGGCTGAAGACCGGGGTGAGTTTATTGTGATCGTCAAAGGTCCTGAAGGCGCTAACTATGACAGCATGGAACAGAGCATGTTGCAGCTGGAAGCGAAACTGCTGCCGCATCTGGGCCAGGGAGTGCTGAAATATTTGTACGTCCGCTCCCCGGGCTGGGGCAGCAGCGGTGGCAGTAACTCCGGCATTCTGATCGGTACTCTGGAAGACTGGGATGACCGGGAGGTCAGCGCCGCCGAAGTCATGGGTCAGATACGTCAGCTGATGGCTGGTATTCCCAATGTCCGGGCCATTCCAGTGATGCGCTCCACCATCGGTGGCCGTTCCGAAGCCCCGGTGCAATTTGTACTGGGTGGGGGTTCCTTTGATCAACTGGTGGCATGGGCCGATGTCATTGCCGAAAAGGCCCGTGACAATCCCGGATTGCGGGATGTGGATATTGACTTCAACCAGAATCAGCCACAGCTGGAGATCACCATTGACCGGGAGCGGGCCCAGGAGCTGGGTGTTTCGGCAGAAGAAATCGGGGCAACCCTGGAAACCATGCTGGGCGGTGTAACAGACACGACCTTTATGGAGCGTGGTGAGGAATATGATGTTTTCCTGCGTGCCAGGGAAGATGACTTTACCAGCGCTGTCGATCTGGCTTCACTTTACGTCCGCTCCCATACCAGCGGTGGGTTAATCCGTCTTGACAATCTGGTAACCGTAAAGGAAGTGGGTAAAGCTGCCATGCTGACGCACTACAACCGGAACCGTGCCATTACCATCTCCGCAAGCCTTGAAGGCAACTACTCCATTGGGGAAGCCCTGGCGTTTCTCGATCAGCAAGTGGTCGAGCACCTGCCTCCTGAGGCCATTGTCAACTACAAAGGGGAATCCCTGGACTATCGATCAAACCAAAGTGCCATTTTCTTTGTCTTTGGGATGGCTATGCTGGTGGTGTTCCTGGTGCTGGCTGCCCAATTTGAAAGCTTTGTTCACCCGCTGATTGTTATGTTCACCGTTCCCCTGGGCATTTGTGGAGCCCTGTTCGGTCTTTATCTCAGTGGTGAAACCCTGAATATTTTCAGCCAGCTGGCGATGATCATGCTGATCGGGTTATCGGCCAAGAATGGCATTCTGATTGTGGAGTTTATCAACCAGCTTCGGGATCAGGGGTGGAACTTTAACGAGGCAGTACTTGAAGCATCAGCTTTGCGGCTGCGCCCTATTCTGATGACCGCTCTTACCACGGTGGTTGGTGCCATTCCTCTGCTGCTGGCCTCAGGTGCCGGTTCAGAGTTCCGGTTCTCTATCGGGGTCGTGGTTTTTGCCGGTGTTACCGTCTCCAGCCTGTTAACCCTGTTTGTGGTGCCAGCCATGTATTCATTGATGGCCAGAAGAACCACCTCTCCGGACCATGTGACAAGACAACTGGAGAAGCTGCTGACTCAATAGTGAATAGTGGTGCTATTTGCCGAACAAAAGCGGATTTTCTGGCCAATTTGCTGCCACCGCAGTAGGACAACCTATTCCCGGACAGCCTCTCAGGGCCGGAAGTTACTCAGGCCAAAACCGGTTGCCGTATTATCGGTTACCGGTTAGGCCTGATAACTTATTACCAATTATCTCTAAGCTGGCACCGGTGGAGGAAAAGGACTGCTGGCCCAGGTATGACTGCGCGTATGTCCGGGATCACCAGCAGGCATCATCTGCCATTGCTGAATTAATTGATTAACCTCACGTATGAATTCATCAGGGGGTAAGCCTATTTTTGAGAGTAATTGAGAAGCTGCATAACGCAATTGCTCATCAGATACTGGAGTGGTTCTCATTACTTCAATTAACCTGTCACGTAATTCTGGAAGCTGCTGGAGCAGAATCAGCAGGGCATTTTGATCAGCGATGTTTCCGTGAGGCAAACTTGAACTGCCATCACTGCCCAGCAGTTGGATCACTGAAGGCACGATGTTGTCCAACGACCTTCTTGCTTCATCGGTCATAGTAGCCTGGGAGTTAATTAATACCTTGGCCCTGAACAACGCTACAGTTTCTTTTGGCATCTTCACATTACACTTATAGGCTCTGTTAAACAGGTCAATGACTTTTTTATCAATCTTGTCCATATCCCCACGATAGGGCATCAGATTCAGGACCTCCTGCTTCAGCTTAACCCAATTTGCTTTACCAGGTTCATATTCACCCAATCTTTGCAGACATTGAATGACCTCATCTGCGTAGTGGCTTCTCCTGGCTACACCGGACTCTTCCTGGAGTTTCTCCATCGCGCCAAGAATGGTATAGGTGGCTTTCACCGCATTCCTCGAGACTCTTTGTGCATTACCCAGATCAATAAAGTAAATGCTCAGTCTGCCATTCTCAACGGCGACCATGACATTACCATCATGCATATCTGCATTAAAAAATCCCGTCTGGGCATAACAGTAGAACCAGTGTGAAAATGCCAGTTCTTTCAGACTGAACCTGAAGGCGAGTAAATGATCGTCTGTTAGTTTCGTCTCATCGAGATTAAATAACTTTGCCGCAAGCTTCCGAAGTTTTGGCTGGTCATTTTCACTTAGCGTAACCCCATCAATTTTTTCCATGCCCAGGGCATGGGGAGAGGCAGTATTACCATAAACGGCCGGAACTTTAAAATTAACCGGAAGCCTTAGCAAAACATCGCCGGTGCGAGGATGCTTGATAGTCCAACCATCTGGCCTGGAAGGCAGCGCGTATGCATACTCCGGTAATTCGTCTTGTCGAATATCAAATATATGCTGCTCTGCAACGGCCTTGTTAGCAAAATCCTGTTGCCGGGTTCTGTTGGCTTCAGTGATCAGATTCAATTCTTCCTTGACACTGTCAAAGAATGAGAAAATAGCATGCTTGGTTCCTTTCTCAATTGAACTTGGTGCAAAGAAGGTAACCAGCCCCAGCACGAACCTGAGAACCCGTAAATCAGAATACACCCTGATTTCACTTGACGGGGAAACGGTCTTGACAATCAGATGCTCGCCGCTGTTCAAGATGATATCATTGACCTCACCAATTGAACCGGTACCGAGATTAACCCTGTCATCCAATCGCTCCGGGTCGTAATCAATACCCGCTTCATCAAGGCAATGAATCAGCTCAGCCTTGGTCATTGGCGTATTGCTGGTGGTAACGTAGGATAAAGTCCTGGTAAAATCCTCATGGTTATCACCAAACAGATCTTTGGCAATTGAGGGAGAACTGCATGCAAACTGAATGGCCTTTACCAGAATTCCCCCCCGGGCTTTAGCGGCAGCGTTTTGGAGGCTCTCTACACTCCCACCATGCCGATAGATACTGAAGAGAATCCCCATCATCCTGAACGTTCTGACCATACTGGCAAACCCGTTTTTGATCTTTTCACCCAGCCATTCAAGGGAAGATAGAGTACGAGGCTGGCGTCCAACGATGACCTGATCATCAGGCACTTTGGAAGGGTTCTCAGGGTCAAATTGCTGTTCGCCCAGGTTCGACACAGGTGGGACAGCCGTAACAGTATGACCGGCAGCCATGGGTCCATAAGGTGATTGTAGCGGGGTAGAGGTCGCAGAATGGACACCTTGGGATAATGGGTCAACATGACCAACTGTTGGATGAGAACTGGGCTGATCCGGGATTTCGCTGGCCGATTCAGGGTATCCATTAACTTGCATCATGACAGAGCTCCTTTTTGTTATTAGTGGAAACATTACTGTTTAAAACAGAAAAATAAGTGATTAAGCCCAATTGAGGAGTAATCACATAATGATTAATTACTTATTGAGACCGAATAAAAGAAGAAAAGTTCACTATTATTTCTGTTGAAAATATATCAATTACTTAAAAGCATGATTATTCATCAAATAATACTCTTGATTTGAGAAGATAAACCCGGGAATAGATATTTCACAAATTAAAACTAAAGTACAAATTTAAAACCACGAAAAAACTGCGGCATTATAAGGAGAGATTTGGTTTTTACTTGTTCAAAAGGTTGGCAAAGAAAGAGAATCAACGAAAAAGGCCAAATTGCGGTATTAATGTTTAACACCGCATGGGTCTCAAGTTCAATGGTAGAAATAGGGTTGATTACCGCAGCGCCGGAACTACAGCTGCTCCCACTGAATTTCATTTCCGTGAATCCGCTGGGCGGACAGGTAATAAACAACCTGTCCGGCTACCACCCGGTCATTGCCGGGCGGGTTTAACCTCAGGTTATCTCCGGTGGCAGACCCGGCCACTCCAAGGGCTATGGCTTCGTGATGAATTTTAAAAAACTCCAGCAGTCGACCAAAAGTAGTCCCCCCAAAATCTTCAGGCACGCGAACACTGTACTGTGTTGGCCCGGTCAACGTTGATAACAGTTGCTGTTGCACACGGGAAGACCCCGGATCCTGGGCTGAGCGAACCAGCAGTTCCATGGACAGATTACTGTGACACTCTATTTGCGGGCAGTGGGACTGAAGCAGATGTACCATCTGCAGGCTTTCAAACCAGGCAACAATATGGGCTTTGGTTTTTGTCGCGGCAATACTCAGGCAGGTGGCCAGGGTCTGATCATCGGAGTCACGGAATACGATCACTCTGGCCGCATTGCCAATGCCGGTTCGCTGAATAAACGACGGCTCCGTCAGGCTTTCCCCCTGGGCAAACAAAATCTGTTCAGGAAAAGGATTCTCCATTTCCTGGCTGGTACAGAGCAGTATCTTACGATTCTCACGACGTTTGTCGCCAAAAATCAGCTGCAACATTTTCGGGGTGTGATTCCGCTTCCAGCCAAATATGACAATATGATTGTCCAAATCTGAGTAATCCCCTTTGCCCTGCATTCTTCTACTCCATAACCTGAGAAAAAATGATGAAAGCTTCCCCAGTCCTCCTGCAAGAAGCACAACGCCACCGGGGAGAATAAACAACGCGGCCAGAACCCGCCCTGAGGCAGTGCCCGGACTCAGATCACCATAGCCGACGGTGGTCGATGTTGTGACATAAAAATAAAACCACTGATCAACAGGCAGCAGTGCCGATTCACCCGCCAGCCACATCAGCGCCCAGGATAAAATAAAGTGGCCCAGCAAACCCATCAGCAAAGCCAGCCAGCTCAGTTTCAGAAACTGGTGGTGAAAGAACCGCAAAGTTGATTTAAGAAAACTCAAGTTAACCCTACTATGCATGGTACAGAAGTCTGCCGGACCCAAAGAAGTCTGATATATCACCAGTGCGTGATAATAACACATATATTCATGACGTTAACTTATAAGATCTGTGATTCAGGCCTTTTCAGGTCCCAGGCCTGTTTGCCAGACAAAAACCGAATTTTATCCTCAATTTCTCGCTATCCTCGCTACGGGCAATAGTCCCGGAGCAACGCAGATGACGGTGTGCTGCACAGGACAGCCTATTATCTGACACCTGATGTATAATCAGAGACTCTGGGTGAAAAATCACCAACTAACCATTAACCCAGGATTTCACTCGCCTGGATAAGTCAGACACGACGGACATAAACCTTGACACTGGCTGGTGGGTATCATAAGAGGGGGGTCATAATAATATGCAATAACCTCTGTTCAACAGGCTTTCCCCAGGGTGGCATTACAACATAGTTTTCCCGAGGTTTAGCCGGCTGCTTTTCAGTTTCGTCCGGGACATATTTGGCTTTAGCGAATCGATGAATAAGACTGCCTGTGTTTGAGTAAACATGTCCAAGGTTTTGTTCGAAAGGGTGGTCTTCAACAGATCCCTCAGTAGCATAATATATTCCAAAACAATCTCTACTCTCTAATTCCGCTGTTGCCAGCCCTCCTCCCGTGTAATAAGGACCACCCTCTTTAACTGAATCATCATTCATTAACATCACGAGGCTATAATCCCCCCTATCACGAGACCAGAAAGATCCGCCTAAACCGCCACTGCGAATGAAATTTCGAATGATCCCCAACGCAACAAATTCCACAGTCTGACCCTGCAATGAGAATTGCCCGGCCAACACCTCTACACCTTTTATTGCCAGCTCAATCAATGCCTTATCACTGGTCATTAATTGGCGCGCAAAGCTTTCCTGATTAACAATCCGAGCATCAGGAGCAAATTGTACGCGTACTTTGGTTTCTGGATAGCCTTCAGGGATTAAAGAAAAAATACATTGACTGTCATCAACTCCTTGCCACACTTGTGAACAAAGTCTGGATCTCAGTATTGATTGATATTTATCCTTAACAAAATCATAGCTATCTATATTGATTGCATCGTTGGCCCGTTGCAGAATTCCCGGCTCAACAACCGGTTGTATAGTCCGGAATGTATCACCGAATTTAACATCAACCGATGCAGCTAAAGCTGAACCACCCTCAAGCTCAGAAAGCCTGATTGCTTGCTGTGAATTTGCGTGCGGAGTAGCTGTAATCATTTTTTGAACACCTGATAATTTAGCTCGTAAAAATCGACTGATAATCAGTCACCAATTTTAGACCTTATGATCAGGAAATAGTTCAGCCCCGCTGAGTAGTTGGTCAAGGCTTCAGTCAATCGGTTTAACAGCCCTTTGCGCTTATATCAATCTTGAGTTCCACCGGCAAACCAGCGCAGACATCATAATTAAATTAATGTCTGCTCTATAAATAGCGATCAACATCCTGATAATTGGCATAAACACGGATTGTTGATCAATCGTACCTGTCGCATTATCTCCCTATTTTTCAACTTATCAGCGGACCACCATGCGACACCTGACTCCCGAAAAACACCCCGCTTTTGTTCTGATTCTCCTGACTCTGTTTGCGGTGGTAGGACCTGTGTCCATTGATATTTTCACCCCATCACTGCCAGCAATCACCGCGTTTTTTGGCACCACCTCCGCTATCGCTCAATGGAGTGTTGGTTTATTCATGCTGGGCTTTTCCCTATCGATGCTGATTGTTGGCCCGTTGGCTGATCGTTTGGGCCGTAAGAAAACCCTGCTGATGGGCTATTCCCTTTACCTTGCGGCAACAGCAATCACTTTGCTGACGGACAGCATCTATCTGTTCATTGCCGCCCGTTTTGCCCAGGCCGTTTTTGGCTGCTTCGGCACTGCCGTTGCCAGAATGATGGCCCGGGACTATTACCGTGACCAGATGGAAGTAAAAATGCTGGCCTATATTGGCGGCTGCCTGACCATTGCCCCCATGGCAGCACCGATTGCCGGTGGTTATCTGCAGGAGTATGCCGACTGGCAGTACAGCTTTTACGTGATGGCAGCCATGGCGGTGATTGCGATACTGGCACTGGCGCTCTTGCCAGAACACAGGCAGGAAACAACCACGGAAATCACATCGAAAAATTCTGTGCTGGCAGGCTATAAAGCGGTGCTGACGGATGCCCGCTATCTGCGCTTTACCATCGCCGCCGGTGCGGCATTTGCCGGAGCCTTTGTATTTGTTGCCGGAGGCTCCTTTGTGGTTATTGGTGAGTTAGGCATTTCTCCGGCAACCTATGGCTACCTGTTTGCTATGGCTATTGCCAGCTACCTGCTCAGTGCATCCATGGGCCCTAAACTGACCGCCAACATGAGCCGAAGCCAGAGCACCCTGGTCGCCGGTAGCCTGCTGATGATTGGTGCCATGGTTTCCCTGGTGAGCGGTCTGCTGACGGATGGTCAATCCATCACCGGCTATGTTGCGGGTATCGCTATTTATGAACTGGGTCTTGGTCTGTTTATGCCGCTTTGTCAGGCCAGGGCCACTGAACATATGAAAGAGAATATGGGTACCGCTGCGGGCCTGATTTTCTTTATTGAAATGCTGCTGGCAACACTGATCAGTGCGCTGATCGGCTTTCTGCCTGAAGCGGGTACCCTGTCGCTGTCAGCGATCACCTTAATCGCAGTTGCCATCTCCGGTTTCTGTCTGATGAAAACCAGCGATGTATCAGAAGCCACTCCACAGACTGCCTGAATCTGCTACTATCGCATCGGGTATGAATGACCATACCCGTTTTCTCAGACTGTTTCAGGTACCTGTTATCTATGAGCGATACCGTTTATATGGAGATGGCCCACTCCCTGGCCAAATTATCAAAGTGTGTGCGCCTTCAGGTAGGCTGTCTGCTGGTCAAGGATGGACGGGTGCTTTCCACAGGGGTTAATGGCACGCCTTCAGGCTATATCAACTGTAATGAGGCTGACTACGAAGAACACCATCCCTGGTCGCTCAGGCATGAAATTCATGCTGAACTCAATGCGGTTATCTGGGCAGCACGGCTGGGTACTCCCATTGAGGGAGCTACCGCTTATGTGACCCACAGCCCCTGTGATCAATGCACCAAAAATCTGTTAGCGGCCGGTATTCGGCGCATTGTTTATGACATCCAGTACGACCGCAATCCCCAGGAAGAACTATCACAGTTCTGTCGGGAAAACGGCGTTGCCATTGAGCAGGTATCCATTAAATAACATCCGAGACATGCTGTGGATCGATAAAATTACGAAAGTCATAGAACTTATCTGCCCAATTAGAATAGTCTTCAAGGGAGTGGCCATACAGTGAGCGACACGTCTGGCCTTTTCCCCTCTGGCAGGTGAACTCCCAAAAAATATCTTTCATGACATGGGCCGCTGTTGAGAATTGAGCTCCAAACTGCACACAAAATTCAGGATGAACGTGACCTATCAGACAGTTAATGTCCTTTTTCAACAACTCGGGGTTACTGAACCAAAGCGATGAAGGCAAGCACTGAAAGGCTTGCTGAAAAACAGATTCCACCTGTTCCTGCACACATTGCAAAATAGATAACCGTAACTCTGCTTTTACTGCCTGGATCGATTGTCCGGAACAGCGACATTGGGCATACAGCGCCCGGTTATCAAAGCTTTTGCATCTCAACAGCCACTGTTTATTTTGGATAAAGTGTAACTGTGCTACCGGATTTTCAATCTTACCCACATATTGATCAATGATTGCCAAAATCCCATTATAATTTTCCCGGCCTATGTCAAGGAGGAGCAACCGATTGGTTAAATCATTTCTGAAAGCACGGGTATACATCCAGTGACGCTCAACTTCTTTTATTGACAAGCCAAAAGGAATTTTAACGCCCTGATGCACAGTAAGGCGAACCGGTTCAGGCTTGCCAGTAACAAGTTGCCATTGGTTATCGTCCGGGCCCGGTTGCTGTTGATGATCGGTTTGTTCCTCAAGCTCTGGTTCACTGTTAAGGGTTCGCTCTGGCTCAAGATCGGGCATTTGAATAGCAAAGAGCTTTTCGGTCTGGACGTCGGGTAATTTTTTCTCCTGGCAATTTTCCTGGCAAGCTTGTCTTCTGACGACAGCAGGCGGGCTCTTTTTCCTGGCTTTGCTTTTCCTGGCAGGTCCACCTTCTGGTGCCTTTCCCTCAGCCTCTTTACGGTGAAATCTATTATCTCCCAATAATGAATGGGCATTTTTTTCAGATTGGATTTCCTCTAACAGGTTCTCCAATTGCAGAATTTTTTCACCAACCAGTTTAATCTCCATGGGGATTTTAAACCTGACCGACCTTACATTGCTTTTATCTGCCTGGCCATGTAAAAAACCTTGGTAGACTTTCCATTGTTTCAGTGCGCCTGACAGGTTTCCTCGTTTTTCAAGCAACATGGCAAGATATTTATTCATTTCAGGCCGTGAGCCAATCACCGCCCGATAGTTAAGTTCTGCTTTATTCAGCAGGCCTGAGAATTGATCACTTAACTCACCATGAGAGCTGGCAAGTTTTTCGTAAAGAATACCTAACAATGCTTTTACACAAACATCTTTAACGTTGCCCTTTTCAATAAACTGAATAGCTAATTGATACTTACCCTTTGAGGCCATGCAAAGTCCGAAATAAAGTGTTTTACTTTTATGCCTGGCAAATTCAAGAAGTGCTGATGCCTTGGAAGGATTACCCTGCATATAGTAGTACAGGGCGACTCTTTCAGAACGCAGTCGTGCACTTCGTGTCGATCCACGCATCAATAGAATTAATTCATAAGCATAATCCATAGCTCTTTTGACTATTTCAGCAGATTGATTTTTATGGTCATTTATTTCAACTTGAATGAATTCCAGGTATTCAAGTGCCTTTTCCGGATTCAAAGTGGTAGAGTAAGGCCAACGGGAAAACCCAAGATCATTCCAGAGCATGGTTAACAGTGCCAGAGTATTGTATTTTGCAGAGTTTTCAGCAACACTTCTAAACACTTCAACATCCTCCAGGACTTCTGCGATTGCAAAGCATGTGCATTTTGCAAGTGCAATCTCTGATTCCTGTTTAGGGCATCTCTCCAATACTGAGCTTAATGCGGATAATTGGACCCTGTCAGTCGTTTTCCAGCGATAATTTACCAGGAATCCTGCAGCGAGAAAGTTTAAAACCCAATAGTCAGCAACACGACAGATGCCTCTTTCAACGCTGGTAATCGTCATTTTATGAAGAATACGGTTATATGTTTTTACCTGTCCCGGGAGGGCTAACTTTACAGCGGCATTTTTTCCGGAAGAGTAGCCATGGGATGACATTGAGTATTCCATAGTTATCTTGTTGTAAAAATGCCCCAATGCCTGAAGAAAAGCAAAATAGGCAATCTCTTTCTCATGAACGGCCAACTCTGTTTCTAATAAAAGTGCGTTAAAGTAATTATCAAGAAAGTCAACATTGCCAGCATTAACTACTTCAACATAATGATCATCACAATATTCCTGATAAAGATGGTGAAAAATAATCACTATTTTATCAAGCTTGGTCAAACTAAAGGGAGATCTTGCAACTTCAGCCAATTGTCCCTCCTGCTGTTCCCTGGCACTGTTACTTTTTAAGGCTCCCGGTTCATCCCGGCATCGACATGCCTCTGCATCACCTGAAGCAGGGCTGTGCATTTGGAACCGATTATGGCCAGCAATAGCAGTTTCATGGTGAACTTTTTCAAGGATAGATCTTATTCTAACCAGGGCTTCTTTGCATTCTGACTCTTTAGCAAGTAACTCTGAAAATAAAGAACCTGAATTACTGCTATCATTGTTTCCATCTGATGAGACAACTGCTTTTTTCAACTTCTCAAAAGCTTTCAGAAAATTCTTGTTTTTATCAATAGACTCAACAGTTTGTTCCAGCTCCTTATCAACTGCCTTCATTTGCTCACAAACGGAATAAAATTTCGTTAAGGATTCAATTTCAGGAAAGTATTTGTCGTTATCGGGAAGCCACCATAAATTCAACACCTTGATGAGAGCATTGCCATTTGATGGTGGTATTAAGTCTCCGAGAGAATAAAGCATACTGAATGCTTCCTGCTCACTTGGCATGCCATACAACATTCTTATGAGGAAATTCTCCTGAATATACAGAGCCGCCAACTTAAACCTGATCAATTCCTGATGGGGTATCTCACCATGAACCCTGGTGAGATCAATAATCTGTTGTTTTATTTCGTCAAGCTGCCGGGCTAATATCTCCGGATCCGGAGCTGCCAGAAGTTCAGCCTCCTTTGTGCGCTCCGGTTGCACATCCTGTTGTGCACCGTCACACAGCGATTCTTGCGCCACATTACATTGGCTGGCTTGATCATGGGTAATGACGCCATGAGACTGTTCGGGTGCTGCAATGACACGAACTTCCCTGTTAACAATGCTTTTCCCTTGACCATCTCTGAACGTGCCCGCTCCCGTGAAAACGTTTTCACCGGCCAATACTGTTGGTGTAACTTTCAACGGTTGTGTGTCAGAACACACCTCCCCGCCCTCAAAGCTGTGCCTTACCGGGGTGTGGCTGCTACTTATTGGGTTCATAATCTGTCGCCTGTTTATTTATATTGATCAATAGATACCTGGGAGGCATTCTCAGGAAGGCCCTCTAAATAATGTCCGAAAGATGTTGTGGATCAATAAAATCACGAAATTTATAGAACTTTTCAGCCAAATTGGAATAGTCCCCGGGGGAGTGGCCATACAGTGAGCGACATGTCTGGTCGGTTACCCTCTGGCAGGTAAACTCCCAATGAATATCTCTCATTACATGGGCCGCTGTTGAAAATTGAGCGCCAACCTGTACACAAAATTCAGGATGAACGTGATCTATCAGGTATTTAATGTCCTTTTTCAACAACTCGGGATTACTGAACCACAGAGGTGAAGGCAAGCGCTGAAACGCATGCTGAAAAACAGACTCCACCTGTTTTTGCACACATTGCAAAATAGATAATCGTAACTCTGCCTTTAATGCCTGGATCGTTTGGCCAGAACGACGACAATGGACATAAAGTGCACGGTTATCAAAACTCTTACATCTCAACAGCCACTCTCTATTTTGTATGAAGTGTAATTGTGCTACCGGATTTTCAGTTTTGCCCACATATTGATCAATGAGTCCCAAAACCCCATCATAATCTCCCCGGCCAATGTCAAGGAAGAGTAACCGATTGGTTAAATTATTTCTCATATCGCGGGTATTTCCCCAGTGACGCTCGACTTCTTTTATTGAAAAGCCAACAGGAATTTTAACGCCCTGAATCACAACAAGCCGAAACGGGTCAGACTTACCAGTGACGAGCTGCCATTGGTTTTCGTTCAGGCCCTGTTGATAATGGTGTTGAGGATCGGTTTGTCCCTCAAACTCTGATCCACTGTTAAGATCTGGCTCAGACTCGAGATTCGGCACTTGAATAGAAATACGCTTTTCGCTGTGGAAGTCTGGTGGCTTTTGTTCCTGGCAAGCCGGTTTCCTATCAGCAGCAGGTCGACTTTTTTTCTTGCCTTTTCTTTTCCTGGCAGGTTGACGTCCAGGCTTCTTTTTCACAGTTTCTTCGCTATAAGATTTATCATCACCCAATAGTGACTCTGCTTTTTTTTCAGATTTAATTTCCCCTATCAGGTTCTCCAATTCCAGAATTTTTTCACCAACCAGTTTAATCTCCATGGGAATTTTAAACCTTACCGACCTTATATTACTTTTATCTTCCTGGTCATGTAAAAAACAGCGGTAAGCTTTCCAGTGTTTTAGCGAGTCTGATAGATACCCTCGTTTTTCAATCAACATGGCTAAATATTTATTCATTTCAGGCCGTGAGCCAATCACGGCCCGATAATTAAGTTCTGCTTTTGTGAGCAATTCATCATATTGTTCAGATGATTCTTCCTGAGAACTGGCAAGTCTTTCGCATAGAATACCTAACAGTGCTTTAATACAAGCATCTTTAATCTTTTCCTTTTCAATAAACTGAATGGCAAACTGGTATTCACGCTTTGATGCCATGCAGAGCCCGAAATAAAGCGATTTACTTTTACGCTTGGTAAACTTAAGAAGTTCCAATGCCTTTTTGGGATCATTCAGCATAAAGTAATACAGGGCGATTCTTTCAGAATACAGTTGTGAAATCGGCGTCGATCCCTGCATCAATTTATTAAATTCATAGGCAATATCCATGGATTGCTTCAGCATTTCGGCGCTTTGATTATCATTATTGGTTATTTCATATCGAATGAATTCCAGATATTCAAGCGCTTTTTCCGGATTCAAGGTGGTTGAGTATGGCCAACGGGAAAACCCAAGATCATTCCAAAGCATGGTTAATAGCGCAAAGGTATTGTATTTTTCAGAATTATCAGCAACACTTCTGTACGCTCCAACATCCTCCAGGAGTTCTGCGATAGAAAAACAGGTATATTTTGCCAGTGCAATCTCCGATTCTTGTTTAGGGCTTCTCTCCACCGCCAGACTTAGAGAGGTTAATTGAGCCCTGTCCCTGGATGTCCAGCGATAATTCATCAAAAATCCTGAAGCGAGCAGGCTTAAAACCCAAAAGTCAGCACCCTGACAGATATCCCCTTTAATACTGACCATTGCCATTTTATGAAGCTTGGTATTGTAAGTTATTGCCTTATTAAAATGAGCTGATTTTACATGATTACTTTTTCCAGTACAGCAACTGACTTTGCACTCCATAGCTATCTTGTGGTAAAAATGTCCTAATGATTGTAGAAAAGCAAAACAGGCAATCTCTTTCTCATAAACGGATAACTCTGTTTCCAATAAAAGCTCGTTAAAATAATTATCAAGAACATCAATATTGGTAAGATTAACTGATTCAATATGCATTTCATTGTTATGTATTTGGTAAAGATGGTGAAAAATAACCACTAATTTATCAAGTTTTGTCAAACTGAAGTCAGACTTCATAGCTTCGGATGACTGTTCTAATAACTCCCTAACACTATTGCTTTTTACGGCTTCCGATTCATCCCTGCAGGGATTATCCTCTACATCACTTAAAGCAGAACCATGCACTTGAGATCTATTCTGGCTGGCCGTAAAACATTCATTGTTCCCTTTTTTAAGAAGTCTGCCCAAGACCTCTTTAAACTCTGTTTCACTGAAAAATTCTGAGGTAAGAGAACTTGCAGTGCTGCTATCACTGCTTCCTTCTGATGGGATCAGCTTTTTTTTCAACTTGTCTGTCAAAAGCAACCGGCCTTTGTCAAAAGACTCGACAGCTGTATTCAAATCCCCGAGAGCTGTATTCAAATCCCCGAGAGCTGTCTCCAAATACTCACTAACAGAATCAAGTCTCTTTAAAGAAACAATGGTTTTATCAGGAAAGTATTTCTCGTTACCGGGAAGCCACCATAAATCCAGCACCCTCATGAGAGCAGCACCATTTGATGATTGTGGTAATAAGTCTCCAAGCGATTGAAACTTGCTGAATGCTTCCTCCTGACTTGCCATGCCGTACAACATTCTTGTGAGGATATTCTCCTGGATATACAGTGCGGCTAACTTAAATCTCATCAATTCCTTTTGCGGTATCTCACCATAAACACCGGTGAGTTCAATGATCTGTGTTTCTATTTCGTCAAGCTTCCGGGTCAACATCTCCGGGTCCAGAACTGTTTTTTTTTCAACTTGTTCGGCACTCTGCGGTTTAATTTCCTTTGATGCACCTTCACATAGTGCTGCCTGAGCCGTTTCATTCTGGTTTGATTTCAATAGAGCACGTGTACTGACTCCATGAGAGTGTTCGGACACTTCAATTACACGAACCTCCCTGTTAACAAAGCTCTTCCCATGACCATCTCTGATCGAGGCTGCATCAGTCAGCGCTTGATCACTTGTTGGTGTAACCATCAACGGTTGTGTATCAGAACACATCTTCCCATCCCCGGTGTTAAGCCTTATCTGGGTGTGGCTGCTACTCATTGGTTCCATCATTTATCTCCTGCTTATCTATTTTTTTCAAAACAATTGGATACCCTAGATGGAAGAAGGTTTCACTATGTTGGTACCATGGATCGTTTATTTACAGAACCCATGCACTTACACTTCTTCCTGACCCAACAGAAACCAGAGGCATCCGGGAGCCAAGTTCTGGTACTATGCCCGCTAGAAAAAATAACACTGGTCTGCTATCCATGCTGCAAGCTACACCACACCAAAAAAAAGCCCTCTCTGACCTGACACAACTGCTGGAAAAACGCATTCTGATCCTTGATGGTGCCATGGGCACCATGATTCAGGACTATAAGCTGGAAGAAGCGGACTACCGTGGCGAACGCTTTGCCAGCCATGCCTGCGATGTGAAAGGCAACAATGATCTTCTGGTATTGACCCGTCCGGACATTATTCAACAGATCCACCGTGAGTATCTTGAAGCCGGTGCCGACATTCTGGAAACCAACACCTTTAATGCCACCACCATCGCCATGGCAGATTACCAGATGGAAGATCTGGTACCGGAAATTAATCACCAGGCAGCCCGACTTGCCCGGGAAGTGGCCGATGAATTCACCCGGGCCAACCCGGATAAACCCCGTTTTGTGGCTGGTGTTCTTGGCCCAACCAACAGAACCGCTTCCATCTCCCCCGATGTCAACAATCCCGGCTACAGAAATACCAGTTTCAACGAACTGGTGAACGCCTATCAGCAGGCCGCCAAAGCATTGATTGAAGGCGGCGCTGATATCCTGCTGATAGAGACCATTTTTGACACCTTGAACGCCAAAGCGGCCATCTATGCGGTGCGAGACCTGTTCGACCAGCTGGGCTTTGCCTTGCCGATCATGATTTCCGGCACCATCACCGATGCTTCCGGTCGCACCCTGTCGGGTCAAACGACAGAAGCCTTCTGGAATTCGATAGAACACGCCCGGCCACTGTCCGTTGGTCTGAATTGTGCCCTGGGTGCCAGTGAGTTACGCCCGTATCTTGAAGAACTGTCCAACTGCGCAGGCACCTGGACCAGTGCTCACCCCAATGCAGGTCTTCCCAACGCGTTTGGTGAATATGACCAGAGCCCCGATGAGATGGCAGAGATTGTTGCCGGGTTTGCCCACTCCGGTCTGGTCAATATTATTGGTGGCTGCTGTGGTACCACACCGGCACACATTAAAGCCATTGCCGACAAGGTTGCAGATATTCCCCAACGAGCCATGCCAGCCATTCCGGTGGCCTGTCGTTTAAGTGGTCTGGAGCCATTTACCATTGATCGGGACTCATTGTTCGTCAATGTCGGTGAGCGCTGTAACGTCACTGGTTCCGCCCGCTTCAAACGTTTAATTATTGAAGAGGATTACGATACTGCCCTGGATGTTGCCCGTGACCAGGTGGAAAACGGTGCCCAGATTATCGACATCAACATGGATGAAGGGATGCTGGATGCCAAACGTGCCATGACTACATTCCTGAATCTGGTGGCCTCTGAACCGGATATTTCCCGGGTCCCGATCATGGTGGACTCCTCCAAGTGGGAGGTCATCGAAGCCGGGCTGCAATGCATTCAGGGCAAGGGCATTGTCAATTCCATCAGCCTGAAGGAAGGTGAAGATATCTTCCGCCGTCAGGCCCGTCTTTGCCGCAATTATGGGGCCGCCGTTGTGGTGATGGCCTTTGATGAGCAGGGTCAGGCGGATACCGAAGCCAGGAAAATAGAAATATGTCAGCGGTCGTACGACATTCTGGTCAATGACGTCGGCTTCCCGCCCCAGGACATTATTTTTGACCCCAATATTTTTGCCGTGGCCACCGGTATTGATGAGCACAATAATTATGCGGTGGATTTCATCAATGCGGTTCAATACATTCGCGAGAATCTGCCCCACGCCATGAGTTCCGGTGGGGTCAGTAATGTCTCTTTCTCTTTCCGGGGGAACAACCCGGTTCGGGAAGCCATTCATGGGGTCTTTCTCTACCACGCCATCAAGGCCGGACTGACCATGGGCATTGTTAATGCCGGACAGCTGGAGATCTATGAAGAAATTCCCCCAGAGCTGAAAGACAAGGTTGAAGACGTCATCCTCAACCGCTCAGCGAATGGGACTGAAGCGCTGCTGGCCATTGCTGATCAGTACCGGGAAGGTGGTTCTTCCGGCAAAAAAGAGGAAGATCTGGCCTGGCGGGAATGGCCTGTTAACAAACGGCTGGAACATGCGCTGGTCAAAGGCATTACCACCTGGATTGTTGACGATACTGAAGCGGCAAGACTGGCCGCCAGCCGCCCTATTGAGGTGATTGAGGGCCCACTGATGGATGGCATGAACGTGGTGGGTGACCTGTTTGGTGAAGGTAAAATGTTTCTGCCCCAGGTGGTGAAGAGTGCCCGGGTGATGAAACAGGCGGTTGCTCACCTTGTCCCTTTTATCGAGGAAGAGAAAGGCGAGAGCGCGCGATCCAATGGCAAGATTTTGCTGGCAACGGTAAAAGGTGATGTACACGACATTGGTAAAAACATTGTCGGTGTCGTTCTGGCCTGTAACAACTTTGAGGTTATTGACCTTGGGGTGATGGTTCCCTGCGAAACCATTCTGAAAACCGCAGTGGAAGAAGACGTTGATATTATCGGGCTTAGCGGTCTGATCACCCCATCACTGGATGAAATGGTTTATGTAGCCAGAGAAATGCAACGTCAGGGTATTAAACGCCCATTGATGATTGGTGGAGCGACCACATCACGGGCCCATACTGCGGTGAAAATTGAGCCGCAGTTCCGGGATGATCTGGCCATCTATGTCACCGATGCCTCCCGCAGTGTGGGGATTTCAACCCGGCTGATGAGTGATTCATTAAAGCCCGCCCTGGTGGCAGAGACCCGCTCCGAGTATGAAAAAATCCGGATTCGTCACGGGAAACGGGGCAGCAAACGGGCACTCCTCACGTATCAGGAAGCCCTGGATAACGCCTTCAGACCGGACTGGTCCCGATACCAGCCACCGGTTCCGACATTTACCGGCGTTAAAGTGTTCGATGACTTCCCGCTGGAGGAATTGGTCAATTACATCGACTGGACTCCGTTCTTTATGACCTGGGATCTGGCCGGTAAGTTTCCCGCCATTCTGAAAGATGAAGTGGTCGGCGAAGCAGCCACCAGCCTGTATCACGATGCACGGCAGATGCTGGATAAACTGGTCAACGAAAAGTTGATCCGTGCCCGGGCAGCCATTGGTTTCTGGCCCGCCAACCAGGTCAATCACGATGACCTGGCCATCTATCAGGATGAAAAAAGAAGCGACATCAAAACAACCCTGCACCACCTCCGCCAGCAGGCACCAAAACCGGAGGATAAGCCCAATTACAGCCTGTCTGACTTTGTGGCCCCAAAATCGTCCGGTCTGTCAGATTATGTGGGCGGTTTTGTGGTGACCGCAGGTATCGGTGCAGACCAACTGGCCAGGCAATATGAACAAGCCGGTGATGACTACAACAGCATTATGGTGAAAGCACTGGCCGACCGTTTTGCCGAAGCGTTTGCGGAATGTATGCATGAAAAAGTACGGAAAGAGTACTGGGGCTATGCCTCCAATGAGCAGCTCAGTAATGAAGAGCTGATCAGGGAGAAATACGCCGGTATTCGTCCAGCACCGGGCTACCCGGCCTGCCCGGACCATACCGAGAAAACGGCATTGTTCGCTCTGTTGAACGGTGAAGAAAATGCCGGCGTGTCACTCACTGAACACTTTGCCATGATGCCTGCGGCCAGTGTCAGTGGCTGGTATTTCTCCCATCCTAAAGCAAAATATTTCGGCCTGGGTAAAATCGATAAAGATCAGTTGGAAGTATACGCTGAGCGTAAAGGCTGGTCTTTAGCAGAAGCGGAACGCTGGCTTCGCCCCAATCTAGCCAGTTAGACCTGGTAAGGAGTATTGCCAAAATAAATTGCACATTACAAAGTCTCAAACGTAACCCGAGGGCAGTTTGCCCTCATACTTTTCATTCCACAAACGTTGAGGATCTATACTCTGGGCCAAATGACAATCACGTTCCCTGTGATGTTGTAACAGATGTAACAGCTCTAATGCGAATTGCCTGATTGTTTCTGGCATGTCACTCAGCCCGGACTTTTCGACTTTTTTGAGATTTTCTGAAAAAAGACACTCAGGGCAGATCAACGACGGGTTATCAGAGAACCAGACACAATTACCCGGTTTCAATCCAGCCCGGGCGATTATTGATATAAACCATTTTATATCATCCATTTTTGAATAATCATCACGCCACAATTGATGAAAGCAACTCAGAGCTTCTAAATTTGTGGCTGTATGACCCCTGAACCAGTCTTGAAATGCTATATAGCAAAGCTTAACATGTCTATTATTGTAAACATCCCCTATATACTTATTAATACTATTGAACCGGGAACCCAACGCTGAATAACATTTACTATTGACGCCAATAAAATCCACCAGATTAGCCCGCCTTTTATCGCCTAAATCTAATTCAAGATGAATGCCCATGTAGTTAATGTACAAATGTTGTAAATCCTTTTCTGCCAGGGCCATTGGAACAATCGGCCTTTTATTACTACGTATACTTACAACAGTCTGGAATTTTCTAAACTCTGCATAACTTGTATCCAGCAGTGCTCTTGTGTCAAATAGTTTGTTTAATTCCATATCATCCAGACAGGGGATATTCTCATCAGGCAAGCGCTGGAATGCGACCGATCTTACCAATTCACAGAATTCTTTTTTCAGTATTAAAACTTTGTTGATACCCAGTCGATCAATTCGTTCATGCATACATGTTGAGTATTGGATATCCTCATCAAGTTGATTAATACATTCAATCATATGTTCGTCATGGAAGGAAAAACTACGTTGGAAAAACTGCTTCCGTGCTAATAAAGAACTTTGAGTATCTTCTTCCCGATCATCCCGAAAGGGTAACAATAGCCCATAGAGATAGAGCTTCTTTGCTTCATCAGTCATTGAGCTTTGATTTTCAGAGATATATTTATCACACTGGTCCTTCACCGACTTCATTTGGCTGTGTGACTTCAACATACTAGTCATAACATTTTTTTTGAGGAAATCTTCCACGTTATCCTTATTTTCATCCGGCATTTCAGCCATTAAAAAATCAACGGCTGAATGAACCGGAGCATCAATGATAATTTTCTCAACGGCCATTTTCACTAACGGCGATCGCTCCATAATCCGCAGGAACCCACTGAGCCATCTTAACAGGTTAATACTCAGGGGAAACTCGCACTGTTCCGGGCTAATAATGCACTCTCCATTGAAAACAGCCCGTGACAATGCCATGGCCTCAGTAGTGGTTAATAGTTGTCGGCTTTCAAGTGTTGATAAAAACAGCAGATTATCGGCCACAGACCCTGATATTCTAATGCCAGTGATCGTTCTGTCTTGTATAGATCTGAACAAGGATACCGTGTTTTTGCGTTCAAAATGACTGGTGACCAATGGTTTATTGGCAACATCGGCAATGGCTTCTTGTAAATCCTGTACACATAGCGGTTTTGATGATGTTATGTTCATAATAATTTCAGGTTTCTGTACGGTTTTTTATTGGACTTTTTTTTGCCCGATAGTTCATAAATGCTGGAGATATTTAGCTTAATGAAGCAAAGGCTTGCCACCATTTTTCAGTTAGGCGTACCCATCATGCTGGCCATGCTCTCCCAGAGCATGATCAACCTTGTTGATGCCGCACTGGTGGGTCCCCTGGGAGAAGGTGCCCTTGCCGCTGTGGGTGCTGGCAGCTATGCGAACTTTGTAGCGCTATCGTTGATGACCGGCCTTTCAGCGGCTGTCCAGGCTCAGGTTGCCCGCCGTGTTGGTGCAGGCCGTTTTGATGAATGTGCCATGCCAACCAATCATGGACTGATCATTGCCTTCTGCTTTGCCATGCCAGTCAGTATTATCCTGGTCATCACTTCCCCCTGGTTGCTGGCGTTATTTGATCAGGGATCTCCCACCTTTAAAGGGGACGCAACGGACTATTTTCAGATTCGGGTCATGGCCCTTACCGCAGCCGCCATGAACCTCTCATTTCGAGGTTTCTGGAACGGCATTGGTGAGCCAAACGGTTTTCTGAAACTGCTGGTCTGCACCCATATTTGCAATGTGATCTTCAGCTTTATCCTGATCTACGGAAAGCTTGGCCTGCCTGCCCTGGGCGTGCAGGGAGCGGCCCTGGGAACCTTGCTGTCCATGTACCTGGGAGCCTTGCTTAATTTCCGGATGCTGAATAAGCGAGCCAGAAAATTCGGATTCCTGACGCACTGGAGAAATTGGCCGGCCTTAAAGCGCCTGGTTCTTCTGGCGATTCCTGACTCCCTGCAGCAGACCCTGTTTGCCCTTGGCATGATGATGCTGTTTGCCATTGTTGCCCAATTAGGTATCCGTGAAATGGCCATCGCCCATGTGTTGATGAATACCTCTTTGATGCTGATACTGCCGGGTCTGGGTCTGGGCATGGCGGCCAATACCCTGGTCAGCCAGAGTCTTGGAGCCCGGGAACCAGAGGTTGCCTGGCGCTGGGGGCAGGAAGTCATGTATACAGCCAGCGCCGTGTTACTGGTACTGAGCCTGCCGTTGATTTTTACCCCTGAGGCTGTGCTGTCGCTCTTTCTTCATGACCCTTCACTACTGGCAATGGGCTCAACCCCGATGCAGTTAACCGGCATAGGCATTGTTCTGGATGCGCCCTCCCTGGTCTTTGTTCAGGCTTTACTGGGAGCAGGTGCCAACCGAACGGTGCTCTATATCCGATTTGTTGCACAGTGGTTGATTCTGTTACCGCTGTGCTGGCTTATAGGCCCTGTCCTGGGGTTTGGCCTTACCGCAGTCTGGTCAGTACCCATACTGCAGAGAATGATTACCTCGGTCAGCTTCCTGGTTGTCTGGCGCTCACGGCGCTGGAGTAAGATACAGGTTTAAGGAAGCCATTTTCCCGATTAAACAGCAACTCATCCATTACATTGGATTCATAGCTGCAGTGTTCCAACCAGCAGCAAGCCGCTCAGGCAACATTCCGCCTTGAAGCGAGCTATGGCCAGGCTGCACTTCACCCCTGGTCAACCGTAAATGTCAGTTCGCTTTTTTCACCGGCCTCTATTTTTTGCCAGTGTTCATCGAAATTGATCAGGTCATACAGTGAAACCCCCTCCTGAAGCCTGGCAAGCACCCGTTCATCTCTGGCCTTAATCTCTTCAGCGACAGGAATCAAACGTGTTGCTTCTTCCAAAGATAAAACCAGTACCCCATCATCATCACCGAAGATAATCTCACCCGGACGAACCTCTACACCGCCACACTCAACAACCTCCCGGGTATGAAATATCCGTTTTGACGTGCCTGACATTGGGGTAAACGTGTGTGCATAAACCGGGAAATTCATTGCTCTTACCGATGCCGTATCACGAAAGGCCCCGTCAATAACAAAGCCGGCAACCCCTTTTTGCATCGCTTCCGTTGATAACAGCTCCCCTGCCACGGCTAATACACTGCCCTGAGTCTCAATAACAATAACATCCCCGGACCGGGCCTCCTGAATTGACTTGATCACCGTGAGAAAATCATTATGACAGTTCACGGTATAGGCCGATCCAATCAACTTAAGCCCCGTCTGAAGCGGTCTTATTGCCGAGTTCATCACTCTCAGACGCTGGTCAGCATCAGCAAGATGGGCTGTTTTCAAATCAGCCAGGCGGGAACGAATTTCGTTTAACTCCATGGGGAACCTCAGGTATACCCGGTTATACAGCTGACCTGACCACCAGACTCTGCCGGTAAGTGCTGTCAGATCACCAACACAGGAGGCTTAAGTGATCATAAGCATCAAAATCAAACTGCCTTATGACAAATGTCACAGTCAAAGCTCAAGGATAAGCATAAGGCAATGAGCTATGGCAGTCTGAAAAGCAGAGAAGCCGAACTCAGTACAGAAATTGATGAACTGATCAATAAAGCCAGCCTGTCTGACCAACAGGAAGACGATACTTACAAAGAGGCCAATGATTATAGCATTCCCGAGGATTTACAGTTCACACAGGAACGCCTGAAAAAGATGAAAGCGGCAAAAGAAGCATTTGGAAATTCGGGTCGAAAATTTGTCAAATTTGAATCTGCACGACAGGCCATGAATAAGAAAATGGAAAGCACCGAAGCCAAATCGGAATAGTCTGGTGTAGCAAAAATACTCGCGCAGGAATTCCGTTCCTTCAGGAGCGAGAAGCGATCAACGTTACACTCCATCGACCGATAATAACGACAACTAATAAGTCGATATTGAGGAGCGTTCCCATGAACAGATTTTCACGGGTCAGATGGGTCCTGCTGGTCGGTCTCTGCCTGGCGGCCAAGGCTTTCAGTGCCGGTCACAGCGTCCATATCCAGATGAGCAAAAAGGCCGTTGAGTTGGTCTCTGACCCGGCGTTGAGGAGTATCCTGCAAGAGTACAAGGCACAGTGGGTGATTGGTTCTGGCCTACCGGACGGTGGTTACCTGAATGGTTATCCTTATGCCGAGATCAGCCACTGGTCGAAATTCCATCGCTCCTATTTCTCCCAAGTCCAGAAAACCTGCCCTCCTGAAAAGCTGCAGCTGGCAGAGTGTAAAAAACTGGTTTCCCATTTTATGGGTATGGTGGCTCATGGCGTTGAGGATGAAATTTATGACAATTTATTGATGAGTTTATCCGACCAGGTGGATGGGCGTGGGGGGGATCATATGGCCACGTCCAAGGATACCATCGTCGACAAATACGCCCTGTACGATTATCAGGGGGCCTACGATGTGCATCCTACTGCGGTATCACCGCTGGATGTGGTTTATCAGGCACTGAAACCACTGCTGAAATCGAAAGTGCAACGTAGCCACATTGAAGAGGGACAGGGTAATATTGTGGCAGCAGCCGTTTGGGAGCGGCAGCTGGTCAATCCGTTCAGTAATCTTATGGACAGCCGGTTATACCCATGGCTCCGGCAGAACTACCGGGACGGCATTGGCGGCATCAATTATACCGGGATCAGGGTTGCGAGGGTATGGGATTACTACTGGGCAAGGTTCAAGGGGCATGATCAGGTTGAGCCACATTTTTCGGTGTATCCTGAACCAGGGGGAGTTGTCGGCCTGAATAGCAGTATTGGCCGTGGACGTTTTATGTTTATTGCTGATCGGCCACTTTCTTATTTTTACAGGGAACTAGAGCTGCAGAAGTTGATGCTCGATGGCTCGTGGCAGGAAGTCGCCTCTAAAAATTACTATCGCCATGATGGTTATCTCCACGCTGTTTTTCCGATTAAAGGTTTTGTCGCCGGGGAACAGTATCGGGCCATATTGTCCTATTCCGTTGATGGACTTCATTTTGACCGGGAGCTGGTATGGAATGCCACCGCAGCAGGTATTCCCTGAATGTCTAGACTGATATGTAATAAAAACATAACAGGGATAGACCGATGACCTTACCTCATCTTGACTCACAACAGGTATTACCCCCTTTCCAAGGGCCTTTGCTTCCCCCGGATCAAGTTTCAACTGACTCGCCAGGCAGCGTCGTTGTGGTACCGCCTTTAACCACTCCCCAGGATAATTTTACCGACATTGCCCAGGTTCCCTTGGAAAAGCGCACTATTAAGGTGAGCGATTACAATCTTGTCAATGAACAATCGCCCTCCCGATTAAAAAAACTGGCATCAGCCATAAAAATCATTGGTGCTAATGTCATCAGGGCAGTTAATGACAGCGTAACCACCCGGCGACTGCTGCTCAGTGGCCTGTTGGGTGGTCTGGTGGGGCTGACATCCGGCGTCTTGCTGATGGCTTCGCTGACCGGGGGTCTCTCCATGGTTACCCTGGTACCGTCACTCTCTATTTGCGCACCAGCGGCGGTGGTGGGGGCATTACTGGGGACTGTCGGGGGCATGGTCATGTTGGCAGGCTATGGTGTCACCAAAGGGCTGGTGCGCTCAGCAGCCTACCTCTGGCGTTCGCCGGAACAGCGCTTTCTGCATGATTACCGGCAGGCGGCAAAAGAGTTGGAGTCGCTGGAAGAAGAGCGTGTCAACAACCGCCACATGCGCTCTGAAAAATATATGCGGATTGGCATATTAAGAGCTTTTCTTGAGCCCCGGCGTGCTGAATGTCAACAGCTGTTGACCGCTGCCGGTGCCCCCGATAAAGTCTGGCGTCAATATGGCTTCCGCCCGGCCAATAATATTCCTCCCTCTTCGATGGTTTGAGTCTATTCCCGGTCAGCCTCCCGGGAGGCTGACCGAGCATTCTCCACTGAATTGTTAGAAAACTTTTCCCTTTATTCAAGGGCTTATCTGCCTGTTGGAGGCAACTGCTGACGCCAGAATCAACGCTCACTGCGGGTGGCCTGTGGCTTGCATCTCTGGTGATGTTTTTTGTACGATGCTCCTGCTCTGGCGCACAAGAGTGAAAACAGTGGTTACCGTGCCACGGCATTGCGCACCTTGAATGGACTTTTTTACAACCATCACAAACTATTCTTCTTGCCGAATGTCTAAACTGTTCAAGATTGTAATATTCCAGAATCTTCAGTTAAGAGGATGAATTGTTAAGGAAGTGTGTTGTATGTCTCAGGCTGAAATTGTTCACCACTCAAGCAACGATGAAAAAGTCAGGGCTTTTTTCAAGGGTGCCGCAGCCATTATTCCGCTGACTGTTGCGGTCCTGCCCTGGGGTATCCTGACCGGATCTCTGGCTATTGAGTCGGGTTTTGACCCGGTTCAGAGTCAGGCACTGTCAGGCATTATTTTCGCCGGTGCCGTTCAGCTGGCCATTATGGGTATGATCCAGGCCGGAGTGGGTTTGGGCAGTATTCTGATTTCAGCCCTGCTTATTACCTCCCGCCACTTCCTTTACTCCATGGTGATGCGGAAGAACGTCAGCCCGCTGCCTCTCAGATGGCGTCTCGCCCTTGGTTTCCTGTTAACCGATGAACTGTTCGCCATTGCCAACCCCGGTCAGCTGAAACGCTTTGACCGCTGGTACGCACTGGGTGGCGGGCTATGCTTTTACCTGGGCTGGAATCTTGCCACCCTTGGCGGCATCATCGCTGGCGCGAGCTTTGAAAATCTTGATGCCCTCGGATTGGATTTCGCCATTGCCGCCACATTCATCGCCCTTGTTATCCCGAGCATCAAAAATGCCCCGGTACTGGTCTGTGTGCTCACTGCGCTGGTGACATCGGCCATTTGTGAGGTAATGCAGATTCAGGTCGGCCTGCTGATCTCAGCCCCCCTGGCCATGGTGGCTGGTTTTGCCTGTGCCAAAGCCACTGACAGAGGAGAAAGCTAATGGATACCTGGGTTATTCTGTTCATCGTCGCGGCCCTGGTTTTTGGCAGCCGTTTCCTGCTGATGGAGCCATGGTTACCCCTCAAACTCAGTGAAACGGTTCAGCAGGTATTGAGTTTTTCCGCACCCGCCGTACTGACCGCCATTGCGGCACCGATTGTCTTTATTCGTGAAGATCAGCTCAGCCTGTCCATGGGCAACCATTACCTGATTGCCGGCATTATCGTAGTGTTTCTTGCCCTGATGACCAGGAACACATTACTGACCGTCATCCTGGGTATGCTGTCATTTCTGGCTTTAAGACATTTACTATAGATGCGGAAACGTTGCTCTAACAGAACCCCTCTTGAAGGATCAAAAATTCTCACACTCGGGGGCGGGAATTTCAGCAGTGAATGAATCCTGCAAGTGGACTCAGCTTCAGTCCTCTGTTCGGTCTTCTGGTCGATGATGGGTTTTGATTCTGATCTCCAATAGTTCCACTGTGCATCTGGATGGGGGGTGCCTTATGGCGTAAGCTTCCATCAGTTCACCATGGAGCTTGCCCGTGTAGGCGGTCATGGGGATGGTGATGGTCGATTCCAGCTGATCATAGGGTGTATATATTTCTGCGATCTTCTCATATTTCCAGTCCCCAGAATTTTTATCGTAATCCTTTGCTGACAGAGTGATTTTGGATGGCAGGCCATCTTCTGTCTTGATATGCAGCTTCACCTCAGCTTCGTAAAAATAATGTTCCGTGTTTTGGATCGGTGCTGAAACCAGCTCAAACAATAACTGGCCACCCAGTCGCTGAAGCGTTGGCAAGTTTTTCTTTTCCCGATTCATAACGGTTACCAGGGTATCGAAAGGCAGCCTGCGGAATTCCTGATCAAACCGGGCTGCATGCCGATCAATTTTTTGGAATTTTTTGCTGAATAACGAGTTGGCCCAGAGATTCAGGCTCTTGGTTGCTTTGGTCAGGCTTTTTCCATCGAGCACATGCGTCAGTTTGTCCATCATCATCCTGGCGTCGTACAACCTTGCAGCATGCTGAATCAGTTTCGGTGCCCGGTTTGCAATGGCATTGCATTGCTCAGCCGTCTGCCCCTTCAACAGGCAGACCTGTTTTGCCGTGGTGACTACCCGTTGCCCCAGATCAGACGGTGTGGGTTCAATATGGGTACCTTCAGAGAAATCATTGAACGTTTCGACGAGCACCAGGTCGGTTTTTTTCTTGCGGACCTGGTTCCAGCTTAATTCATAGGTATCCTGACCATTTTCTGTCTCTGGCATATAGGAGTCACAGGGGCTCCAGGGCGCTCCCCGGGTATCAACGCCCGGATATACCGACATTGTCTTGATGCCGAGATGAGTCTGGCTCCTTTGATGCCTGTCATCCAGATTATTGATGTAATGACGGATATCCTTATGGGTACCGTATCTGGCAAAATTGTTGGCAATGAATGGATTGTCGCTGTCTTTTGCTACCCGTCTTCTGGGTACCACCCATGGGAAATTACTGACGACCTGTTTTACGGTTGCCGCTCGCCATGCACTCCTGCCGGTCATGCTATAAACCAGCCGGACTTTGGCCAGCTCCGGATTGTTCTTGAAGAACCGTTCCAGCTCTTTCTGATTCAGGGTCAGATCCGATCTAACCTTGCCCCAGAAGTTCAACATAAAGAGCAACGGATCGCCCCGATGGTGAATACAGTGTTCATCCTGATAGTAGCGCTGGATCATCTCCTCCAGTTTTTCCCTGAATTGGGCCTCTTTCTGTTCGGGTTTGAGATTGACGCTGGGCCTGACAGTCCACTGGGGAATCCAGAGTGGTACCAGGGCAAACTCATTGCCATGATTCTTGTCAGCCAGCACCGTTTTCATATTCACGATTGCCTTGTCCGCTGACGTCTGCCGTGCTGGAAAGCCCCACTCCACGACAAAGCCATCGAGTCCCGCAATTCTGGCGGTCAATAGTTGCCATTCGTAATAATGCAGGTTATCGATGGGACTGCCTCCCACCAGGGGCCTTGCCCCGGCACCAAAACCCGGGCGGCCTGAAGCGGTGTCGCAGGGGGCAGAGTTATCCGGGTTTCGCAGCTCATAGCCATTGTTAACAATATGCGTCCTGGTGATGCTGTGGGGATGCCTGCAATTAACTTCTCGATGGATAGACTGGATCTGTTTATTGGTGTGGTAATCAGCTAACACCATGATGGATTTATTGTCAGCCTCGTGCTGGCAGGACAGGGATTTTTTCTGAGCAGCCGAGGATAATTGATCGTCTGCCTGGGGGATTTTGTCCGGTGGATCAGGCAGTGCCCTTTTTTCCCGCAGGTAAGGAGAGATGCGTTCTTTGAGCATCTGTATCACCCGATCAAAAAGGCTTGCCGTTTTCGTGGGCTGGACATTGAGGTATTTGCTGCAAAATTCAATGTCGTCCAAATGGTTCAGATCGTCACAGAATTCGTCGTCCATTTTACCGAGATAAGGCTCATCAATATCGTGTTGTTCAAAACTACGGTTAAAAGCGGTGGGTGCTTTTGAGTGGAAAGACGCATTTGTGTTGAGCTGATTAGTGTAAGAAGGCAATTCAGGGGTGTGAAACAGTGTTTTATTTATAGGTGAGTGATCGTTAATCATAATAATCATCGTTCCTCATTGATATCAGATACCGGTTAAATAACTGGAATTTGGCGCTAATAAACAACAGTAAGTTCACTGTCGTTTGATAATCTTTTTGATACCAAACCATAAACAGATGGCCGAAGCTTCCTATCAACAGTTTATGCTACGATATTGACGATTTCTGCCTTATTTTTGCATCGGAATGTCATAAACGACGAAACTCTAATGCTCAAGATCGGCCTTTTATATTTAAGTTGTCGTATAGTGAAATAATGACCATCTTCAAGTCATTGAAAGCACCAATCATCAATTGAAAACTAATCCGTACCATTGTGCTTTGCTGTCAATCAGGTGCTACGTCTTTTATTGCCCGCGAGGGAAAGAGGGAAAGTTTTATTGAACATTTTCTTGTTTTGTCGGTCATATTCTTCATCACAGTCAATGATTGAGAGATTAAGGTTCAAATTCCCGAGGTGACAGATGAGTAATCCTTACAGAGATCTATGCGTTGATATTGCTCCCCTTCTGAATTCCATGACATTCAGCCCCAGTTAAATTCACAAGAAACCATGTGCTAGACTGATTGCGAAGTATTCAAGGATGGGACTTTTTCGGGGGAACGCCTATGTATAAATTACTTTCAGTGTTATTTCTTATTCTTCTTACTACCGGAGTTCTGGCCAGAAGCTTTGATTTATCGGTATACCAGGATGGCTACTATCTGCGCTACGAATTCCCACGCTACGGGAATGATACCTGGTTTGAAATCACCCTGGGTCAACGTCAGGGTCTGGCAGGTGTTATTGATCAGGTCAAAAATAAAGCCAGCAAATAACCACTGGCTTTATTTTCACGGCTATTGGCATGCCCCGCTACTTTTTACCGGAGCCTGTAATTGAACTCACCAGATTCGACACTGACTTTTTAAAGTCTTCAATGGCCGAAACACCCAGCTTTTTCACATCCACCAGGTGTGGCTCTGCCTTGTCCAGGTACTCATCAAGATGATCGACTTCTTCATGCTGCATATCCTGCCGCTCAGCCTCCAGCTCTTGTTCAAGGCGTTTCAGGGTTGCCTTGACCTCTTTGATTTGAGCCTTCAACTCCTTCTTGTGAGCCTTGTATTCCTTGAGTGTTGTCATCATGTCCTCCTCAGGCAGTGATCGCGATCAGGATAGCAGGTAGAATGAAAAAGACACCTACCACATAGGCCAACACCATCCATTTCTTCCGGCTGGCCGCCTGGGCAAAACGACGGGCAACCGTTGGAGGTATATTGCGAAGGAATGGAACAATGTAAATCAACAGTACGGCTGACACATTAAACAACAGATGGACAAGTGCTATCTGCAGGGCAAAGAATCCCATGGCTCCCTGGACGGCTGTTGCCGCCAGCAAGGCCGTGATCGTAGTGCCGATATTGGCTCCCAGGGTAAATGGATACACCTCCCTGAGCTTGAAAATACCATTCCCGGCAAGAGGTACGATCAGACTGGTACAGGTCGAGGATGATTGCACGGCAATGGTCATCATCATACCTGAGAAAATACCCGTAGCAGGCCCCCGCCCAATGGCTTTGTGCAGAATCTGCTTGGCTTTACCCACCATCAGATGCTTGAGCAGTTTGCCAAGATAGATAATGGAGATAAAAATAAAGGCCAGCCCTGTCAACGCCAGGCAGACACCGGCCCACAGGTCCGGCAAAGAGCCATAGGCTCCCTTGAACAGGTCTACAGCAGGCCCTGTAAGCACCTTAACAAAGTTCAAACCTTTGATACTGACAGAGTCGCCGCCCACCAGCAGTCCGGCCAGAAAGTCAGACGACTTGGCCAGGAACCCCGTCATGATCTCCAGCGGGAGAAAAATCATAACCGCCATCAGATTGAAAAAGTCATGAACGGTAGCTGCGGAAAACGCACGACGAAACTCTTTTTTCTTACCGATATGGCCCATACTGACCAGTGTATTGGTCACAGTGGTACCAATATTGGCACCCATAATCATCGGAATAGCGGTGGCAACCGGAAGACCTCCGGCAACAAGGCCAACAATCACCGATGTCACGGTACTGGATGACTGAACCACTGCGGTTGCCAGTGCACCTGCCACCAGGCCCATCACCGGGTTGGTGGCAAAAGCAAATAACTGACGGGCACCTTCAGCGCCACCAGAAGCCCATTTAAAGCCGGAACCGATCATCCCGACAGCGACCAGCAATAGGTAGATCATCAGCGCCACTAATAGCCACTGAATAATCTGACCTTTCGGTTGCGTCGACTCGGCGGTATAACTGGGTTGCATTTGAACATCCTGCAAGGTGAATAAACTCGACTATCCAGAAATAACACTGGATGTCACGGCATCAAACTGGATTACCGAAAAAACGATTGTTCCATTGAAGGGGGACAAGCATAAAGAAACTGTAAAGGAGTCTCAAGCCTGTCCCGGAGAGAATTGAAACAAGAAAGCCAGTGTCGGTTATTCCAACATTCCAGTGTCAAATAATCAGACCAGCTCTCTGACCAGCAGCATCATCCCCTGATTGCCCGTTACCGAGACTTTGCTCCCTTTGGCGACAGATCTGTCCGATTCCACCTTCCAGAGTGTATCGCCAATGGCAAGTTTACTCTGCCCTGCTGGCAAGTCATGCTCAAGTACAATGGTCCGGCCTATTAACTGCGATGCCCGATTATTTAATTCGGGGCTGTCACTCTTGTTATTCACTTTACGGAACAGCTTCCAGTATGCCAGTGAGAGCAACAAACTGCCGGTACCAAACATCACCAGCTGAATGGGCCAGCTTATATCAGGCACCAGCCAGAGCCACAAAGCGACAACCGCAGCAGCAGCGGCACTGCCCAGCAGGAAACCACCCGCACCCAGGGCCTCTGCGCCCAGAAGCATAAAGAGCAGAATCAACCAGTGCCAGGGTTCCAGGGTAATAGCAATATCCATCAGGCCTCCTTCTCACTTCCCTTTTTAAGAGTGGCCTCTCCCACCAGCTCCTTGATACCGGCGATTGAGCCAATCAGACTACCAGCCTCCAGAGGCATCATGATCACTTTATTATTCTCTGCAGACGCAACATCCTTCAGGGCTTCTACGTATTTCTGGGCAACAAAATAGTTAATTGCCCGATGATCACCTTCGGCAATCGCCCTGGACACCATAGACGTTGCCACCGCCTCGGCTTCTGCCAGACGTTCCCGGGCTTCCGCTTCCCGCCTGGCGGCTTCAAGCTCACCTTCCGCCTTGAGGATCTGCGCCTGCTTTTCACCCTCGGCTACTTTAATGGCCGCTTCGCGGGCACCTTCCGCCTCAAGGATCTGGGCACGTTTATCCCGCTCAGCCTTCATCTGCCTGGCCATGGCTTCCACCAGGTCCGCAGGCGGGGCAATATCACGCAACTCAATACGGGTCACCTTCAAGCCCCAGGGATCGGTGGCTTCATCCACTTTTATCAGCAGGCGTTCATTAATCCGATCCCGGTTGGACAGCATTTCATCCAGTTCCATGGACCCTAATACCGCCCGGATATTGGTCATTACCAGGTTTTTCATGGCACGATCAAGATCGTTCACCTCATAAGAGGCTTTGACCGCATCCTGGACCAGGTAGAAACAGACCGCATCCGTGGTAACCTGAGCGTTATCGGCACTGATCACCTCCTGGGGCGGGATGTCCAGAACCTGCTCCATCATGTTCATTTTCTTACCAACCGTATCAATCACCGGCACAATCACATGCAGCCCGGGTGTTAACGTACTGGTGTATTTGCCAAATCGCTCGACGGTGTAGTTATACCCCTGAGGGACAATTCGTACACCAGTTGATATAAGAACAGCAATAAGGACAACAAACACAATTGCTGTGATTTCCATACCCATAGAAGGCTCCTGTTTACTGAATTTATTTATTCTGACGCGAAGTCCGACTTATGTCATCTCATAAGCCATGACTGCATCCTGGTCTCAAACAAAATTGCCAATAGCCGGTAACAATCAGGCCTGAAAAAGAGTTAATCATCATATTTTTGGCCTATGATTTGAAAGTCGCGGCTTGTTTATTGTGTGTTTTTGTGACACTTCCTTTGGCGTCCCTTTCGCGCTCTGCGTAAACGGTATTATTCTGGTAGCGCTCCCTTCGGTGCCTCCTTATGAGTTCCCTTCTGCGCTCTGCGTAAGCGGGGTCATTCTGGTAGCGTTTCCTTTGGAGCCCCCTTATGCGCGCCCTTTCACGCGCTGCGTAAGCGGGATCATTCCGGTAGCGTTCCCTTCGGAGCGCCCTCTGGCGTTCCTTTTTGCGCTCGACGTAATCGGGGTCATTCTGATAGCGCTCCCTCTCGCGCTCCCTAGCGCGTTCTCTTATGCGCTTGGCGTAAACGGGATCTTTGCGAAGCATCCTCCGGCGCTCCCTCTCGCGTTCTGCGTAAACGGGATCATTCTGGTAGCGCTCCCTTCGGCGTGCCCTTCGGTGTTCCTTTTTGCGCTCGGCGTAATCGGGGTCATTCTGGTTGTTATTGACAACGGATGAAATTTGCGGGGTTGATTGACCTGTATCTGTAGCAGGCTGGATCAGAAAACGCTGATTTTCAGGAATATATGTGTGGGCATGATCATTGTTTAACGATTCTATTCTGACTGGTGAGTAAAATAATTGATCTTCTTTATTATTAACGCTTGCTATCGACCTTTTTCCCAGCCGGGTATCATCAACTGGATTGTGAAAAGGCACCGTAGATTGCTGAAGGTACTTTTTAGTAGTTTCATCAGCACGCATAGCACATAGAATAACAGCAGCGTCTATAATGTCACGGGAGAAGGCCACACCTGATGCGTGGGATTTAGAAAAAGGAGTATCCTGAAAACAGGATAAATGACCAGAAGCTGCATTTAATTGCGCAAAGATAGTAGGTCTATACATTGAATTACAGAATTATTGAATTTACCTTAAGACCATTCTTTCTTATAAAAGTTCATCCCTGAAATACTCTATCTAATATTTATTCAGTAGTGGGTTAAAAGCCTGTTTGGGTATGAATATCCCCCCCGAATTACAACTTGGATGGTCAGTTGTCTGGGGGGCTGAGCGAAACTGCAAGACCGTCTCCACACCTACCGGATGACAAAGGGTGTGGAGATCTGACCAAGAGACAGCCCGAAAAGGCGGGGAGTGTATGATCAAAAGGCCAGCGACCATATGGTGTATTTTTCACATAATAAATCTGTCGATCAACGCTACTTCAAGACAAAACACTTGAGGATAAAGGCATAGTTAAACGCTTCTTCATCAATCCACTCATAACGCTTGCTGGCACCGGCATGGCCTGCGTGCATATTCATGTTCAGTAGCAGCAGGTTATCGTCGGTTTTTAACGCCCTTAAGCGTGCTACCATTTTGGCCGGTTCCCAGTAAGTAACCTGCTCATCGGATATCCCGGAGTTAAACAACATCGGAGGGTAATCCCTGGCCTGCACATTGTCATAAGGCGAGTACTGCATAATGTAATCAAAGTCGTCGGCACTGGTGACCGGGTTGCCCCACTCTTCCCATTCCGGTGGTGTCAATGGCAGGGATGCATCACTGATGGTGTTAATAACATCAACAAAAGGCACATCGGCCACCACACAACCAAACAGATCCGGACGCAGGTTGGTCACTGCGCCCATTAACAGCCCACCGGCACTGCCACCATTAATGGCAATCTGCCCTTTATCGGTATAACCCTGTTTGACCAGGTACTCCGTGGCATCAATAAAGTCATTGAAGGTATTCATCTTATGACGCATTTTGCCATTGAGATACCACTGATAGCCCTTTTCATCACCGCCACGAATATGAGCCGTTGCATAAACAAAACCACGATCCACCAGGCTGAAGAGCTTTGATGAAAAACCAGCGGTCATGCCATAACCATAGGAACCATAACCGTAAACCAGGGCGCGATGGGAGCCATCCTTTACCAGACCTTTGTTATGAATAATGGTTATCGGAATACGTTCACCGTCCCGGGCGGTGGCATACTCCCGCTTAACTTCATATTTTTCCGGTTCAAAGTTGGGCGTTTCCCGGGTATAGACCGCTCTGGTTTGAACGGTCTTCAAATTCAGCTCAAGAACGGTACTGGGCATAACCGGTGAGGAGTAATCCAGACGAACCATTGTAGCGTTATGATCCCAGTCACCGGAAAAATCCAGTTCATAGGCTTCATCAGGCATGGATACCCTCTGCCGGGTACCGGACACCATATCCTGTACCACCAGCTCATCCAGCGCTTTTTCGTTATTTTTCTGCTCAATAATCAGGTAATGATTGTAGAAATGAATATCGGTAAGGCTAATGGTGTCACTTTCGGCCTGGATCAGCTCCCAATGTTTCTGCTCCCACTGGTTTACCGATGTTTTATACAGCTGGAAGTTATTGGCACCATTAAGATTGGTGAGAATATAGAAGTCATCTTTATAGTGATCGAGGTTAAACACCACATCATCAGTGCCATGGGCAAACAGACGGAAATCTATCGCGGCGCGGGAAGAAACATAAACCACCTGACTGGAGCCGCTGTTGAGATACACCATAACGTATTCACGGTCTGTGGTTTCCGCCAGCGAAAGAAACATCCCGTCAAATTCATCAGGTTTGGAGAACACCAGCGCTTTCTTTTCCGGTCCCTGATGGATATTGATTTTATAGACATGCTTACCACGTGCCTGCTCATCACGCTCAACCACCAGAAGGTGCTCATCATCTATCCAGAGTATGGAGCCGGTACTGTTATGGAAGGTCCAGTCACTGTCCTGCCCGGTCACCAGATTCCGAACCCGAATGCTTCGCTCCATGGAGCCGGTGAGATTATAACCATAAGCAAGAAAGGTATTTGCCCGGTTGGTGATGGACGGGCCAAACATGTAGAGGTCCTTGCCATCCGCCTCTTTGTTAACGTCCATATAAACCACTTCAGGCAGATCCATCGAGCCATGACGACGACAGAGAATGGGATAGTTCTTCCCCTTCTCTTCCCGGTAATAATAGAGAAAATCGCCCTTTTTAACGGGCCAGGACTGATAGTCTTCTTTTATCCGGGACAGAATTTCCTGATAAAGCTGCTCCTGAACGACCTTGCTGTCTTTCATTTGGGCATCTTTATAATCACTTTCAGCGTTAAGATAGGCCAGCACCTCCGGGTTTTTAAAATCCAGATCGCCTGCCACAATCTTTTGCCAGTGCTCATCCCGCAACCAATGGTATTCATCGATACGGGTCTGGTTGTGCTGAATAATGGAGTGTGGAATTTTTTGAGCGACCGGTGCTTTCAAAGGGATTTCCTCAGTCAGTAAACATAATAAAATATGATTGGATAATATAAATTAAAACCATGACAGCACTTTCTCATGATCAACACATAATAAAACAAAGCGATCATAGTTGATGACTTCAAACGGCGCAGACACCGCCACCCCGCGAGCCCTCGCATCAATATCCAGCACATAAACAGAGCAGCCATCCGGTAAAGCATCCAACCGGCTTGCCGGTGACAGCAGTTCATAAACAGCGTCTTCAATCAACAACACAGAATCGCCGCTGACAACAGCACGAACACAGAGTGCCATTGCCTGACCCGGCTTATTAACGGTATGCAGCGTACTCATCAGAAAATAAACACCCTGGAATGCTGTTGGATAAACAGAGGCAGCTCACCCTCGGCAAGCACTGTCACCCCTTCCTGAAGCGCATCAGAACGGATACCCCGTTCCTCCAGTGACAGCTGATCCACATAAATGGTCTCTATGCCATATAGCGGCAGTACCTGAAGCATGGCGGCAAGATTCTTACGGGGAATGTCACCGGCCTCCTGCCCTTGCAATAACTGATAGACCCCATCGCCCATCAGTAAAAGACTGGTCTCAATATCATAAGAAGCGGATACCAGTGCCGTATCAAGTGCCTCACGGGCCGACTGCCCACTGTAAGGAGCCCGGCTGGAAATAACACACACAGAATGACTCATCTCAGGCTCCAAAAGTGATCAAGCGATCGGCCATCAGTGCGCCATCAAGCAACTGCCCCAGGCCGGAAAGCTCATAGCCCTTGCGGAGATTATGACCCGGCAGTTCATAACGGTCAGATTCTGCCTGATCCACAATACCCCGCCTTAATGCCGCAGCAATACAAACCACAGCATCCAGATTGTGCGCCTGGATAAACTGCTGCCACTCTTCAGGGAGGTTGGACTCATCCTGAGGTGGCTGGGCAATGGCGGTCGCCGTGTTCACCCCATCCTGATAAAAAAATAACCGGACAATCTCGTGCCCCTGGTCCACCACAGCCCGGGCAAAGTGCAAGGCACTTTGTGGTGCCTGACTGTTGGCCGGAGCACCATACACGGCCAGTGCAAACTTCATAACAATAACCTTGCGTTAACAGAAAAAAATAGCCAAGCCAAACAAAAAAAGCCCCACCAAATGGCGGGGCCCGTTAAAAGCAAAATCACACATCAGTCGTCACTACTGGCACCCAGCAGGTGGAGCAGCGCAGTGAACAGGTTATAAATATCCAGGTAAAGGGAAACAGTGGCACGGATATAGTTAGTCTCACCACCGTGGATAATACGGCTGGTGTCAAACAGAATAAAACCGGACATCAGCAGCACAATCAGGGCAGACAGTGCCATGCTGGCAGCAGGGATATTAAAGAAGATCAGGGCAATACTGGCGACCACAGCAACAATCAGGCCAACCATCAGGAAACCACCCATAAAGGAAAAATCTTTGCGAGTGGTCAAAACATAGCCAGAGAGCGCAAAGAACACCACGGCTGTTCCACCCAGGGCCTGCATGATCAGGGATGGACCATTGGCCATACCCAGGTAATGGTTAAGCATTGGCCCCAGGGCGGCACCCAGCACACCGGTAAAGGCAAAAACAGCGACAATACCCTTGGCAGAATCAGCGGTCTTGTTAACCACGAACAGCAGGCCAAAACCGACCAGAGAGAGAACCAGTGCCGTCATCTGGCTGATCTGCAGAGCCATGGCAACGCCGGCGGTGACAGCACTGAATAGCAGAGTCATACCCAGCAGCATATAGGTATTGCGCAGAACCTTGTTGATTTCAACGCCTGCACCCAGGCTGGTAGAAGCAGCGGTCATTACGGGTTTGCGATCCATCTTTGTCATTCCTCTATATAGATGTAATACCAGTCATTATATCAGACCAATTTACTGGGGCTATAGTTTTAACAATTCCTGACATTTTGCCTATCTGAATACTATCTACTACTTTTCACATTTCCTGAGCTGGGAGCATAGAAAAAGATTACCGTTTATCAAGGCGTTGACAGAATCCTGATTTCAGGTACTATTCGTCTCGTCGCGGAGGGATGGCTGAGCGGTTGAAAGCACCGGTCTTGAAAACCGGCGAGGGTTAATAGCCCTCCCAGGGTTCGAATCCCTGTCCCTCCGCCATATCTATATACTTTTCTTCATACTTCGTGACAGAAAAATCATCCTTGGAGGGATGGCTGAGCGGTTGAAAGCACTGGTCTTGAAAACCAGCGAAGGTTAATAGCCTTCCCAGGGTTCGAATCCCTGTCCCTCCGCCACTTCTTAACTCCCCGGCTTAATCAGTCATAATCTTCTGAACTGTAAGACCTCTTCACCACTCATCACTGTTCACCACCCTATCTCGGTATATGTCTTACCCCCCTATACCACTGCAACTCCCTTTACGGTAACCTAACGACCATTTACTACTAATGGGCCGACAGAAGCACCAGGAACAACACCCCCGCTTTCCCGCCCCGCCACCGGTTACCCTTTTATGTCGCAAAAACTCACCCTCGAAACCCTCGAATCCTGGCTCTGGGAGTCCGCCAATATCATGCTCGGCTCCATCGACAGCTCCGACTTCAAGAACTACATCTTCGGCCTGATCTTCCTCAAGCGGTTGAACGACGTGTTTGAGGAACGGGTTGCCGCCATTATGGCCGATGAAGACTGCACCCGTGCAGAGGCCATGGAGATTGAAGAGGAAGACGGTGACTACTTTGTGCCGCTGAATGCCCGCTGGGATTACATTATTGAGCGCACCGAGCACATCGGCGAGGTGATCGACGAAGCCTTTGGTGATATTGAAGCCCGCAACAGCTACCTGGAAGGTGTGCTCACCGCCATTCAGTTCGGCGATAAAGCCAAACTGGGCGATGACCTGCTGGCCCGTCTGCTGCGCCATTTTAACCGCTACAACCTGGGCAACCAGCATCTGTACAAGGCCGATATGCTCGGCGATGCCTACGAATACCTGAGTTTGCCGACGACGCGGGTAAAAAAGGCGGCGAGTTCTATACCCCGAAGCCGGTGGTGCAGCTGCTGGTGCGCCTGCTGGACCCGCAGCCCGGCCACACCGTGTACGACCCCACCTTTGGCAGTGGCGGCATGTTGGTGGAGAGCGCCCACCATGTGGCGGAACTACCCGGTGGCCAGATCATGGGGCGGCCGAATGTGGCGCTGTATGGTCAGGAGCGCAACCTGGGCACGTGGGCCATCGGCAAGCTGAACCTCTACCTGCACAATATGAACGCCGACCTTCGCCGGGGTAATACCCTGGTGGAGCCGCTGCACCTCGAACAGGACAGTGTGCGTGTATTCGACCGGGTGATTGCCAACCCGCCGTTTTCCGCCAAACAGTGGTGGACGCCGCTGGAAGTCAACCTGAAAACCAAAGTGGGCAAAGATGGCAAAGAGAAGGAAGTAGCCCCCAACTACAAGAAAGAGGTCTACGACCGCTACGGACGCTTCGGTTACGGCATCCCGCCCCGTGGCTATGCCGACCTGGCCTTTGTCCAGCATATGCTGGCCAGCCTGAAAGACGATGGTCGTATGGCGGTAGTACTGCCCCACGGCGTACTGTTCCGTGGCGGCGAAGAGGGCAAGATTCGCCAGGGTCTGCTGAAAGGCACCAGCGAGCAGCCCGGCGACCGTATTGAGGCGGTGATCGGACTGCCGGAGGCGCTGTTCTATAACACCGGCATTCCCGCCTGCGTGTTGGTTATCAATAAGCAGAAGCCCGCCAACCTTAAGGACAAGGTGATCTTTATTGATGCCAGTGGTGAGTTTGCCGAGGGCAAGAACCAGAACAGTTTGCGGGCGCAGGATATTGACCATATTCATGAGGCGCACAGTGCTGCTTTTCATAATGGCGTGGAAGAGGATAAATACTGTCGTCTGGTGCCCATGAGTGAGATTGCCGGTAACGATTACAACCTGAATATTGCGCGGTATATCGACACCTCGGAGGCTGAAGCGCAGGTAGATATTGGTGCGGTGCTTGGTCAGTTGGCAGTTATCAGTGGGCAGTTGGCAGAGGTGGATGCGGAATTGGATGGGTATTTGTCTGAATTGGGATTGCCGGTGGCTTCACCTGATATGGAGGTGGTGTGATGTCAGTTGCCACTATCGAACCTTGTATGGCAAGCCCAGTAAGAAAAGTACCAGTTGAATGGGAATGCACAACAATTGGCCAACTATGTAATGTCAAACGAGGAGCTTCCCCGCGCCCAATCAGCAACCCAAAGTGGTTCGGTGGAAGTACTGGTTGGGTACGAATTTCTGATGTCACTCAATCAAATAAATATCTGAGGACAACAGTTGATTTTTTATCCGAAGAAGGTGTGAGTAAGAGCGTCCGAGTAAATATTGGGGAGGTCATTCTCACTATCTGTGCAACGATAGGAGTACCCATTATTGTGGATACAGATGTCTGTATCCATGATGGTTTTGTATGGTTTGAAAGCTTACCAGACAGAGTAAACCGTGAATATTGGTACTATTTTTTAGCATCCAAAACCGATGAATTCAAAACATATAAACAGACTGGAACTCAAGGTAACCTTAATACTGCAATCGTGGGTAGCGTCGAGTTTGGACTTCCCCCACTGCCTGAACAGAAAAAAATCGCCCGTATCCTGTCGTCCGTCGATAGCAAGCTGGCCCTGATCGACCAGCAGATCACCACCACCCAAACCCTGAAAAAGGGGTTGATGCAGAAGCTGTTTACCCAGGGTGTCGGCACTCAGGATGCTGATGGCCGGTGGCAGCCGCATACCGAGTTTCAGGATACGGAGTTGGGGCGGGTACCGCTGGGGTGGCAATGTATTCCTTTTGAAAAAGCGGCCTATTTACAAAGAGGGTTTGATTTACCATCACAAAATCGAGAGGTCGGTAATATACCAATCATCTCATCCAGTGGCATCGCCGGCTACCATAATGAGTTTCAGGTTGAAGGGCCGGGAGTGGTTACCGGCCGATACGGCACCATTGGTGAGGTTTTCTATGTTGAAGAAAACCATTGGCCACTAAACACATCTCTATGGGTCAAAGAATTTTTTGGAAATCATCGACTGTTCATTTATTACTTGCTACAAACTATCGACTTCAAAAAATTCAGTGAAAAGACAGGTGTACCGGGTGTAAATCGTAATGATATCCACAAGCTATCCGTGTCTGTTCCTCCCGTGACTGAGCAAAAAGAAATCGCCCGTATCCTCTCAACCGTTGACCGCAAGTTGGAAAACCTGCAAGGCCAAAAAACCCAAACCCAGCAGCTAAAAAAAGGCCTGATGCAAAAGCTCCTGACTGGCCAAATCCGTGTACAGCCCGACCCGCAGGACAACTAACCATGGATAACCCGGAACTGGAAGGCGTGGAAAAACCCGCCATTGCCTGGCTGGTCAAACTCGGTTACACCCATCTCAGCGGTACCGAGGTGGGCCGCCAGCAGGCACACCGTCATCTGGCACCCATTCTGGAAGATGTGCTGGCTGAACAGTTACTGCACCTCAACCCATGGCTGGCGGCGCTGCAAAAAGAGAGCGGCAACAGCCCCACCGCCACCGTCCTGCGGGAGCTGCGCAAGTTCTGGCAGGAGAACCTGCTGGAAGCGAACCAGAACGCCTGGGAATCGGTGATCCACGGCAGCAATATCCAGCTCAAGGATGCCCGTGGCCGCGCCCACAGCGTGCGCTTTATCGACCAGAACACCCCCACCGCCAACCGCTTCCATGTGGTGGATCAGTATATTGGCAGCAACAGCGAGGGTGACGAGTTCCGGCCGGACCTGCTGCTGTTTATCAACGGCCTGCCCCTGGCCATGATCGAGTGCAAGGCCAGCCATATCAAACTGAGCAAGGGCATTAACCAGCTGCTTGCCTACCAGAACAGCCACCCGCGCCACTTTGTCTTTAACCAGGTCTGTGCGGCCATTAACCGCAATCAGGCCCGTTACGGTGCCATCTACACGCCGGAAGCCTTCTACTTTCGCTACCGGCTGGACGATGCCGAAGAAGCCATCGTACGACAACGGCTTAGCACGGAACCCAGCGAACAGGATCGCCTGCTGTGGGCGCTGTTTGAGCCGACCCGCTTTGTGGAGCTGGTCTGCCAGTTTGTGCTGTTTGAAGTGGAAGACGGTCGCACCGTTAAAAAGCTGCCCCGTTACCAGCAGTGGCGGGCGGTGCGCAAGACGCTGGCAAGGCTCACCAGGGCTGACCGCAACGGTGTGGTTGGCAGTGTTGGCCGCGGCGGCGTGGTCTGGCACACCCAGGGTAGTGGTAAATCCCTGACCATGGCCTATCTGGCCCGCTACCTGCGGGCCGAAAGTGTGGGCCTGAATAACCCCAGCATTCTGGTGTTGACCGACCGCACCGACCTGGACCGGCAGATTTTCAACACCTTCACCAATATCGGCCTGCACCCACTCAAGGCACCGTCGGTGGCGGGGTTACAGCAGATGCTGGGCAACGACTACGGCAGCATTTTCACCAGCACCGTGCAGAAGTTTCAGGAGCGCGACGGCAAACCCATCAAAGCCGCCCGGCACGACCCGGAAGAAGACAGCGCCGACCACCAAACCCGCATCCGCCGGGTAGAAGACGGTGGCGACTATTTTATCTGCGAAGACAGCAACGCCAACTTTGCCAAACTGGACGACACCGGCACACCGCTGCCCCCGCTCTGGCAGGAGATCAGCCGGGAAAAGGTCGATTTTCTGGTGCTCTCCACCAAGCCCAACTTTTATGTTCTGGTGGATGAGGCGCACCGCAGTCAGTACGGCTTTCTGGCGGCATTTATGCGGGCCAGCCTGCCCAATGCCAGATTTATCGCCTTCACCGGCACCCCCATTGCCAAAACCGACAAGGACACCCTGCGGGAGTTTGGTGCCGGGGACTATATCGACACCTACCGCCTGGACGAAGCCGTGGCCGATGGTGCCACCCTGCCCATCAAATACCAGGAGGGCATGACCGAGCTAACCACCGATAACCAACTCGATAGCGCCTTTGCCGACACCTTCGGCCAGGAAGACGAAGGTCGGCAGGCAAAACTCAAACAGGCGCTGCTAAAGAAACGACGCACGGCAAGTGATCGTATCGAGGCCAATACCCGGCATTTGATCGGTCATTTTCTGTCGTCGGTGAAAGCCCGGGGGTTCAAGGGGTTGCTGGTCTGCAACGGTCGGGAGATGGCGGTGCGCTACAAAGACACCCTTGACCGGATCATGGCCCAGCGGGCCGCCAATGGCGAAGAGACCTTCGAGAGCCGGGTGGTGATCTCCCTGGGCAATATCACCGACAGCCGCACCGGTGCCGATCAGGTGCAGGAAGCTGTCGGTAAGTACCAACTGGATAAACAGCTGCAAACCATTGAGGAGCGCATCCGGGCAGAATGCAGTGCCGGGATAGAGCCTGTGGCGGTCCCCAGCGATAAGATTCCGGCGCTGGTCAACACTCTGTTTAAGAAACCCTACGGCGATGAAAGCCAGAATGACGACAATGCCCCCGATGGCCAGGGCATCCGGTTTTGTAATATTGGCCTGCTGATCGTCTCTGATATGCTGCTGACCGGCTGGGATGCCCCCATTGTCAGCACCCTGTACCTGGACAAACCCCTCAAAGAGCACACCCTGCTGCAAGCCATCGCCAGGGTAAACCGCACCCGCAAAGGCAAGAATGCCGGGTACATTGTCGACTATTACGGCGTCGTCGAGTACCTGGACGAAGCCCTGAAAATCTACAGCGGCGACGTGCAACCAGAGCAAATCTGGACCGATATCAACAGCGAGCTGCCCAAGCTGGAAGCGGCACTGCAAAAGGTGCTGAACCTGTTGCCGAAAAAGCACGACCCGATCCACCAGCCGGAACCCTTCAAGCGTGACGCTGAGCAATACCTTGACCCAGACGTACGACTGGATGTGGTGGATGACTTCCTCGCAGCCTTCAAGGCGTTTAATGCCCGACTCGACACCGTGCTCCCCGATGAACGGGGTGCCCGCTACAAACCGTTCTTTCAGGTGCTGGCCGCGATCAAGGATGCCGTGCGCCAGAGTCTGCCCGATGACGCCTATCAGGGTCCAATGAGCCAGCGGGAGTCGGCCCTGCTGCAACAACTGCTGGACGATTACATCGCCGCTGATGAGGTACGCAGCCTGATCGGGCGGGAGGTCTCCATTCTGGATGTCGGTGATATGGAACGCCTGCGCAAGCTCAAGGCCGCAGGCAGTCAGGCGCTGGTGATGAAAAACCAGCTCAAGCACACCATCGCCGTGGGCATGCGAAAGAACCCCGGCTTCTTCGGAAAATTGCAGGAGGCACTGGAGCAACTGTTGACGGACGAAAAGGCCAACCGCATTGAGCAGGCGGAGTTTTTGCTGCAACTGGAACTGTTCTGCCAGCAGGTGCGGGAGAAAGCAGCGGGCGGTGAACAGGCCGGGTTCAATACCCCGGGCGAGGTGGCGGTATTTGATTACCTGCGCAGCCAACTGAACGATGATAGTGAAACCGCCGCCGTGTGGACGCAGGCACTGTTTGCCGATCAGGAGATCAGCCAGACCATCGCCAGCCCGGTATGGCAGGAGAAATCGGAGATTCACAAACCGCTGCAAACCTGTATTCGCAAACAGCTGCGCACCCTGGCCGGTTGGGATATGACTGTGGCTCGTCAGCACGCCACCGAACTGCTACATATATTGCTGAACAACTGACAGGACGCTCGCTACCATGCCGTTGTTTGCTTACGGGACAACCACTGTTTGCTTACGGGACAACCACCATCGAGTGGATTTTTCAGGCCGAACCGGGGCTGAAGCGGCACTACATCACCGTCGAGCGCGGTCGGCCGGTGTTGTTGCGGGGCAAAGCCATTCCCGAGGCCGAGCAGCGACAGTTAATCCGCCAACGGGCCCGCTGGATTCGGGAACGATTGAAGGAAGTGAACCAGCCTTGCAAGGAGATGTACGTCACCGGCAGCCGGATTCTCTACCGGGGCAAAACCTGGTACTGCCAGGTGCAACCCGCTCAGGAACTGAACAAGCCGTTGATCCGCTTTGCTAACAGCCGTTTCTTTATCCAGTCGCCCCAGGGGGACAGCATTTCCCGAAAAGCCCTGAACCCGGCGCTTGAAGCGTTTTACCGCAGTAAAGCCAAGGAGAAACTGCTGCCCCGCGTTCGCCACTGGCAACGGGCAACCGGTTTGCAGGCAGTCTCGGCCCGGCTGTTCAAGTTCAAAGGCCGGTGGGCCAGTTGTTCCGATGACAATATCCTTGAGTTTCACCCCCGCTGTATGGAGCTGGCCCCGTCGGTACTGGACTATGTGATCGTCCACGAGCTGTGCCATACGGTGGAGAAGAGCCACAATCCGGCATTCTGGCATCTGGTGGAGAAACATTACCCAGACTGGCAACGGTGCCATGGGGAGATTGAACGGTTGGGGGTTGAGGTGTAATGATGGATGGCACTATCAAAGGAGTAAGGGATGACCATACCTGACCCGGTTCGGCTTTACCGATTGGTTCATATTGACTGTCTGGCTACGCTGCTGCAGCGACAGGCCCTCCATGCACCCAACTTTGCCCCGGAAGACGGGCTGACATACAAAACCATCCATGATGCTGCCATCCAGGAACGCCGCCATCACAAGATAGTGCCCTGTGGTCCGGGTGGAGTGGTTCATGACTACCTGCCCTTCTATCTTGGGCCGCTGTCTCCCATGCTTTATAAGCTGAGTAAAAGCGGTGTCGGGGATTACCGTGAAGGACAGGCACCACTGATCTACCTGGTCTGCTGGGCTCATGAAATTGCTGATGCCGGTGCCCGCTTTGTTTTTACTGATGGCCACGGCATTGCCGCCTTTACCCAGTGGTATGATGACCTGACCCAGTTGAATCAGCTAGACTGGCCTTTGATATTGAACCGTGAGTGGACCGATACACTGGAAGACAACGACCGTAAACGACGGAAGCAGGCTGAGTTTCTTATCCATCGATCCTTACCCTGGTCGATGGTCAAGGGCATCGCAGTGATTAATGATGAGATGGCTGGCAGGGTCAGGGAAATGCTTAACCGGTTCCCCGATACCTATTCTCCCCCTGTTCGGGTCGTGCCACAGTGGTATTACCAGAGTTAACAATATGATCAAGCTTACCAAAGGAAATTTGCTGAAGTCTGATGCTGAGGCACTGGTTAATACGGTGAACTGTGTTGGTTATATGGGCAAAGGTATCGCCCTTCAGTTCAAAAAAGCCTTTCCGGAAAACTTTGCGGCCTACCAGAAAGCCTGCAGGCAAAACCAGGTGGTCCCCGGGCAGATGTTTGTATTTGAGTATGATGACATGCTCAACCATAAGACCATTATCAACTTTCCAACCAAAAGACACTGGCGGCACAATTCCCGGATGGAAGATGTGGTATCCGGCCTGGCGGCACTGGTTGAAGAAGTACAGTCCCGGGGCATTCGCAGCATCGCCATCCCGCCCCTTGGTTGTGGACTGGGAGGCCTGCAATGGTCGGAGATAAAGCCCAGAATTGAAGCAGCCTTTGCCGCCCTGCCCGATGTGGAGGTGCAACTGTATGAACCGGCAGAGGCTCCGGCAGCAGGAGACCAGCCCATCAGCACCCGCAGGCCAGCGATGACCCGCGCCCAGGCATTACTGATTCTGCTGATGCAGCGTTACCATCGGTTTGATTACCGGCTTACCCTGCTGGAAATTCATAAGCTGGCCTATCTTCTGCAACAGCAGGGTGAAGACCTGAAGCTGAAGTATGAAGCCTTTCACTATGGTCCCTATGCCACCAACCTGCGCTTTCTGCTGCAGAAAATGGAAGGTCACTTTATTTCCGGTATAGGCGACGATGAGAACCAGGAACGGGAAATAGAGTTACTGTCTGGGGCCGTCGATGAAGCTGAAGCTTATATTGGCACTGATCCTGATGCCCTTTCACGGCTGGAAGAAGTCTCCAGGCTGATTGATGGTTATGAAACGCCCTATGGCATGGAACTCCTGACCTCCGTCCACTGGATTAACCGGCGTGAAGGTATTGTGGACTCGCAGGATGTTATGGCACGCATCCAGAACTGGTCAAAACGTAAGGGGCAGATGTTTAAGCCTGCTCATATTGAGGTGGTGTTGACACATCTGGGGCACTAAGGCTATTCGGGGGCTGGTTTTTAACGGGCTAAAATTCTGGCCCGTTAAATTTTATAGGCATACAGATATATCATTTGACTGGAAGCGCTGCCCGAAGATCGTAAAGGCCAATACAGTTTCTGACATACTAATCAATACCGGATTTGTTTTGTATGGAGTAACTCTGGCCCGGCTGATGTTGAAATCACGGATTACCATTAGCAGGATATGATGACAAGAATTCCAACTAACCGAACTCCCACTCACCCTGGCGAAATGCTGCGGGAAGAGTTCCTGCTACCAATGAACATAACCCAGCAAGAGCTGGCTATGGCGATTCATGTCCCTTATCAGCGGGTCAATGAGCTGGTCAATGGCAAACGGAGACTCACTCCCAGCACCGCCCTTCGGCTTGCCCGCTTTTTTTGCATGTCCGCAGGCTTCTGGCTGAACCTGCAACAGCGATGGGACCTGTTCAAGGTGCAGCAGGCAGAGCAGGATGACATCGAGCGTATAGAGCCCGTCCAACAAAGAATCTGACCTAAACTTATCGTTATGCGCTGGTTAACAAGTTGTACAGCGTCTGCCTGCTAATACCATACTCCTGCGCCAGGCTTTTCTTCTGATCACCAATAGCTACACGCCTTTTCAGCTCATCAACCTGTTCAGAAGACAGCTTCGGTTTTGCCCCGATCTGCTTCCCCTGCTTTCTGGCAGCCGCAATGCCTTCCCGCTGCCGTTCCCGAATCATGCTCCGCTCAAACTCGGCAAAAGCCCCCATCATCTGGAACATCAGCTTGTGCATTGGGTTACTGTCACCGGAAAAGATCAGGTTTTCTTTATGGAACTGGACGCTGACACCCTGTTCGGTCAGGCTCTCCACCAATTCCTGAAGGTCCTTAAGGCTGCGGGCAAGGCGATCTATGGAATGCACATGCAAGCGGTCACCTTTACGGAGATGACGCAGGCAGGCTTTTAATTGAGGCCGGTTGGTATCTTTGCCGCTGCAATGATCTTCAAAGCTGGTATCCAGCTCGATGCCATCAAGCTGGCGGGTGGTGTTCTGGTCAAGACTGCTGACCCGGAGGTATCCGACATTCTGGCCTTTCATGAATCTACTTCCATTACTGCTTATTTGAGTAAAGGAAAAACTAGACTCAGATTGACATTATGTCCAATTGGCCAGCAGAGACTTTATTGGACACGGCAGATCAGTGGGTTACGTGGGCAGGAAAACGTGTCCAGCAAGTACTCTTTTTAACGCCTACTCTGAATATCCACCGTAAGACTCCCCCCCATCATTCGTCCACGAACTGTGCCGTACGATGGAAAAAAGCAACAATCCGGCATTCTGCCATTTGTTAAAAAACAGGCGTAAGTATGAACGTCAAATATCGTGATTGTCAGCTTTATCACAGGTATGATTGCACAGCACATACAATGCAGACTAATACAAAAACAGACAACACAAACAATAAGGAAGCAGAATGGGAAAGCCTCTTTTCATGCTCACTGCCATAGCATCACTGGTTGCTTCAACACTGGTAAATGCCGGAGAAAATTACAATTATTCTCATATCACAGTCGGGGCTGGATTTGGGAACTCTGAAATTGATGAACTAACCATTGATGAAACCAGCTGGTTTGTTCGAGGGGCTTACAAACTTGACTCGCTGCCGTTTATCCTTGAAGCGGGTTACGCCTACTCTTCAGTGAATGATGATGAATTAGTCAATGACGCCGACCTTGATGGACATATCTATTTTGTTGGCAGCAAATTCGTTATCTCACCAACTGAGCGTCTTGATATTCTTCCCGGCATCGCTGTTGGCAGAACAGATTCGACAGCAACCCTGGGCTCTGGCGAAGTTAAAACCGAGATCACCTCCTATACCGCGTCACTGGATGTGCGGTTCCATCTTGAGCGGGGCCTTTGGCTAACAACAGGCTATGCATATCAGGATTACAATGAAAAACTACTTGATAAAAGCAATTTCTTTAACATCGGTGCCGAATATGTAGTGAATGATGACTGGGCATTAGGCTTGGACTATCACACTACTTCAGATAATAACCTCACCCGTTTATTTGCCAAGGTATTCTATTAAACAATTAACCGGCCTCTTAACCGGAGGCTGGTATCAAATCAAAATTTCACCAGCCTGGACTTTATCTCGGGCAGTATCTGCATCATTGATTTCCGTATTATTTGCAAAACTGGGCAGACGATGACCTTCCTGTTAAAACCATCCTATAGCATGACATCCGTGCTATCATGTCAATATGATCGTTTCTTTCAAGGCCATTGTGGATCTGTTTAACGGTGTCGCTTCCCGTCATGCTCGTAAAGCCTGCCCTCAGTCACTGTTGCGTATTGTCCGCCGCAAGCTGGACCAGCTTGATTCGCCGGTATCGCTTGATGACCTGAAAGTTCCGCCAGGCAATCGATTGGAGGCACTAACCGGGCATCGCAAAGACCAATACAGCATCCGGCTTAACGATCAATACCGTATTTGTTTTACATGGAGCGACTCTGGTCCGGCTGATGTTGAAATCACGTATTACCATTAGGAGGCAATGATGACGCGTATTCCAACCAACCGGGCACCCACTCATCCTGGCGAAATGTTGCGGAAGGAGTTTCTACTGCCAATGAACATCACCCAGCAAGAGCTTGCTACAGCGATTCATGTCCCTTATCAGCGGGTCAATGAGCTGGTTAATGGCAAACGGGGGCTTACCCCCAGTACAGCCCTGCGCCTTGCCCGTTTTTTTGGCATGTCCGCCGACTTCTGGCTAAACCTCCAGCAACGATGGGATCTGTTCAAGGTGCAACAGGCCGAGCAAGATGACATTGGGCGTATAGAGCCCGTCCAACGGCAGAAACAGGCCTGAAATTTTCGTCTTTATACCAGAGAACCACTAAAGATTACTGTTCGATCGTACGATGAAAGACTATCAAACCTCATGGAATAGAGATAATGAAAATAACAGAAAGAACCGAAGCCGCCAGAGGAGTCTACGCGGAAACTTTACAGTCTCACAAAGGCCCTCTGAAAACCTTGATCGCTCTGGCCAGTGCTGCGAATTGCTTCCTCAACAGTCGGAAAGTGCAAAACTGGCAAGAATCGAATACAGCCACTATTTCTCAGGCTTCCACAGGTCAGGAGCCAGAGGCGCTGGTAAAGACAAAAATCACAGAGCGCACCGCAGCCCCCTTAGATATGCAGGGTGAATTACAAGCGGTATTTGCAAAAAGAGCGTTAACCGGGGAATCGCAAGGCAGTGACAGCGAGTTCGAGACTGAATATGATTCTGCCGGTACAAAAGAAGACAATCAGGAAGCGTCTGTTACGGAACCAGAGAAAATAACGAAACAGTCTGAATCCGCAGACGACAAACTTATACCCGGCGGGGTGGAAAGGCTTAATCACCAGGCTGCGCGTGACAAAATAAAAGTTCGCCCGCAACATCGCAGACCCCCTACCCGCAATCCTGGCCGTCACTGATGGACAAAAGGCAGAGCTTTAAATTATGAGTATTGACAGGAAGTGATCGTCCGCTATCCGCAAGCCCTGATGCAGATAAAACAACAGGATGGGAAAAAATCGAAAAACGGGAAATCCTGAACCCATTAAACTCGACACAAATGTGACAATCGTTCCAAAGAGCACTGCAGGCGGTGAAACAGAAACCAGCCTGAAAGAAAGTATTGTCAATAATGAACTTTTCTAAAATCAGAAAGTCTTAATCTGTAATTCAACAATTACATACTTCAATAAATTGATGAATCTCCATAATAACCTGTCTTTTTTTGATATTGCTTTTGAAGAACTTTATCATAACATTTTAGTTGAACCGCAGTATCAAGACAGTAGACATGAAAAACAATTTACGCATCAAGGTATATCTGTTCAGGTGCTACCCACTTATTCTGTTTTCAATAGTCAGTCAGATATAGACCAGAATGAGGCTCTCGGTTTTAATCCATTGAGTGCATATAATATTGAAACACTAACACCAGATAATTCATCAGACTCATTATTAAACGATATGTTTGAGATGACAAAATATACTTCCAGTGAATGTAGACCCTGGAATTCTGGTAATAAAAACGTTAACGATGAACCATCATCAATACCACACACCAATTCCATTCAACCTTTCTTAACGGGGACCAAGCCTGAGATTGAGAAACCCATGCCAGCGCACCATTCAAATCCGGGTTATCAGTTAACTGATTTTCCAGCCATACTCTCTAATCTGCAAGATTTACCAGCAGATGCTGTAGTTAACCCGCTAAACCTACACCAAACGACAAGTGATAACCAGAGTACCCCAGCAGAAGCAGTGACTGATACTAATGCTTCAATAGTTGACTGCCAAAGTGTGTGCAAAAGGCCTTGCCAAAAGGAGCGTCGCAAAGATCCCAATTACATGAAGCAGCTCAGGAAGCGCAAAAGGGAGTGGGTAAGAGAGCGTCGCAAAGATCCTGCTTATATGGAGCGCCAAAGGGAGCAGGCAAGGGAGCGTCGGAAAGATCCCGCTTATGCAGAGCACCGCAGGAAGCAGGTAAGGGAGTGGGCAAGGGAGCGTCGCAAAGATCCTGTTTATGCAGAGCGCCAAAGGGAGAAGGCAAGGGAGCGGGCAAGGGAGCTTCGGAAAGATCCCGCCTATGCAGAGCGCCAAAGGGTGAAGGCAAGGGAGAAGGCAAGGGAGAAGGCAAGGGAGAAGGCAAGGGAGAAGGCAAGGGAGAAGGCAAGGGAGCGTCGGAAAGATCCCGCTTATGTAGAGCACGAAAGGAAGAAGGCAAGGCAGTGGTCAAGGGAGTATCGAAAAGATCCCGCCAATGTAGAGCGCGAAAGGAAACGCCGCATGGAGTTGGCAAAGGATCGTCGCAACAGAGTGAGCATCCTGATGCACCTGAGGAAGCGGCAAGAGGCGCTTGAAAATAAACTTCAAAAGGACTCTTGATGAAGAGAGGAGCTTTTATAAGAGGGAGTAGTCCGAAGACTTAACTCAATAATTCAATAACTCAATGGACAACTACAACAACTCGCCTACATTTAACCTTGACTTTTACGACCTTTATTTTGGTTCATGGGATTTATTTAATCAAGAAGATCAATTTTGCAAACGTGAACAAGAGCCTGCCTATCAAGGTATGCCTGTTCAGGCTATGGACACACCTCTTTCTGTTTACCATAGCTCTTCAAACATTCAGAGAAATAACGTTAAGCCTCTTAATCTACTGCATGATTATAAAATCGAACCTTCAGTGCTAATCGGGAAAACAGCCTTTCCTGACACTGACAATCCCATGAAAGCGCAATCAATTCCTGATGAATATATACTATGGAATCCTGGTAATGAGCCCACTAATAATCTGCCATCACCAATGTCAGACATCAGCATGACTCAGCCGTTATGGTTACCGGAGAACAAGTTTGAAATCAGTAAACCAACACCAGCGGACCAATCGAATCAGGGAGACCAGTTAACAAATCTTGCCAAAAGCTCTGAGCCAAAAGATGTACAACCAGTTGGTGAAGTTAACCGGCCAAACCTGAAGCGGGCATCAAGGGCAGAAGACATTGCCGAAGGTAACTCTTCAATAGTTGAACGACAGAGGGCGTTTTACAAAGATCACACGTACGCCAGGCAGCATAAGCATCACAAAAAAGAGCGACAAAAACAGCACCTGAACGAACAACAAAGGCAACGTCAAAGGGATCGCAAAAGGGCTCAGCAAAGGGACCGTAAAAGGGAGCTTCGCAAAGATCCAATTTACGCAGAGCTGGAAAGAGAACACAAAAGGCAGCGTATTCAGAATGATCCTGATTTCGCTGAGCGCCAAAGAGTGCACAGAAGGCTGTTTCGTAAAAAATCCCGTTTACGTAGAGCACTGAAGGACTCACCGAAGGGTGTTCGGTAAATAAGGAACTTTAACAGGATGAAGCGGTCTTAGCCTATAATTCGATAATTCGATAATTCAATGATTCAATGAACATATTTAACACAGACCCAAATAATATTTCCGGACTTTCCTGTTTTCAGGAGTTGCCGGTAAATTACTTACCAACAACTGCTGCTCCAGATTCACACTTGAACTGGCATGGGTATTTTTTGCAAACACCGGCCCCTTATCAATCTGGAGAATTAAATCGGCAATTCACAAACCAGGGCATTCCCTGTTCTGCAAGAGCGCTGGACGATTTCTCAATTTCTACTTTACCACTGATTGAAAATACATTAGGGCCTTCCGGGTTTTATTCACAAGATAACCTTGATACCTCCCCCCCTTATGAATTTTTAGATGATCATTTTTTCTCCACGAATTCAACCTCAACAGGCTTCCAGCAATTACCTCCGGTCTATTCATCAGTTACTTTTCCTCAGCAGTCATTGCATCCCGTTGCTATAGTTGGGGCGTTAGATAAATGCACTGACCAGCAAGTTTTCACTGAACCGATGCAGTATAATGCAACTGCATATTGCGGATCCGGTGAACTGATACTCCCTGCACCTGAAGAGACTTACGCTTACGAAATTAATAAACCAGGAAGAACAAAAGCATCTGTTAAAGCCAGCCGGGCCAGATACGCCGCATCCGCTAAAGGCAAGGCATGCCAGGCCAGATACATCGCATCCGCTAAAGGCAAGGCAAGCAAGGCCAGATACCTTGCAACTGATAAAGGAAAGGTATGCATGGCCAAGGCCAGTACAAAGTATAAAAAATCCGATAAAGGCAAGGAAACCAATGCCAGAGCCAGTGCCAAATACGAAAAATCGGCAAAAGGAAGAGAAACCAGAGCCAGATACGCCGCATCCGATAGATACAAGATGAAGAGTGCCATAAAGCTGGCAAGGTATAGAGCCTATCAATCGGCAATAAAAAAAGGCATGAGCGAAGCATTGGCATTAAAAGTGGCAAAGTCAGCAGCTAATAAAAAGTTGGCAGAATTTTCAACAACGTCCCCCTCTTTACCTGTCAGTCAAAAAGATGATGAAATACATACAGCCCAGATCGAACAACATTATCCCCTGCATAAACGATCAACTATTTCAGGACATGAAGCTGTTGGTCTCAGTCTTCTGGATATTTGGTCAAACCAGACTTGCATGGGAATTCCGCAAAATCCATGAAACTGACAACATCTATATTACGTTTACATTGACATAAATATTGACTGCTCAGGCAGCAACTTTTGCCGTGAAAAATATTTTGCGTAACCATTTTTCATTCCTGAGGGTGGCGCAAAATATTTTCACGCGCCATGGGCATTTGTAATAAGAGTTGAATGGAAGCATCAATTAGATGATACATCTGCTTTTTCTACTCGCTTACAAAACTGCCTGCGACTCAATCTTGCCCCCATATCCAACCACTCTCTTATTAAAAAAGGTCTGCCATCATCATTTATTGCCCTGAGTAATCCATCGTTCAGCTCAGCTTGTATATCAAAATAAACCTCTGCACCCAGTTCGAGGAGATATGCAGCAGAATTAGGTTGATTATCCTGGAGTTTTGCCTGAAGCATTGCATTAAGATTGTCCTGACTGTAAGGGTTGTTTGCACCTAAACCTATCCATTCTTTTACACCTGGGGTATTATTATCTTCTGCATAATACTGGGCGGCAAGATTTATGAAATGCCTCGTTTTATCGGTTTTTTTGGCACCCAGTTTCAGCCAAAGCTTAAATTCCGTAATACTATTTTCCTGGGCAGCCCTTTCCAGATTTGAATCAAGAATCGTTTGAAACTCAGGTTTAATTTTCGCCCCAGCTTCTTTTAAATAGACAGCATCTGTCGGATCAGGTCTATCTTCAAGAAGCATACTGGCCAGAAAATCATCAAGTTGTTGCTGAAGATTTTCCAGGGTTGCCCCCATTGCCACACAATCTAGTACGTCAGATGCAAGCTTCTGTTTCAGGGATTGTTTTAACCATTCATTTAATTTCAGTTGGACGTCACTATCTACCGAGGCTCCCAGATCGCACCATTGTTTAGCTTTAGTCACTGTAGTAGCTTTTTGCAAACCTTCATTAAGTTTCTGTTGAAAGTCGGGTATCATCGCCCCCAGAGACAACCAGCCTCTGGCAAAAAAGGGGTTATTGCTCTCTATCATTCTTTTCAGGCCTGAATCCAGTTTATTTTTAACTTCAGTATCTATTTTCGCCCCAATATCCAGCCATACTTTCATATGAAATGGATTTGGATGATCTTTATCAAACTCTCGTTTCAAGCCATTATTTATCTTGCGTTGAATATCCAAACCATGCAGCCCTGAACCATTAAGCATCATTTTTAATACGCCCGATAATTCCAGATCATCTATTAGAGAAACAGGAATATATTGACAATTGGTAATGGCATCGAGCTTTTTATTAATGTAAGTAATCGAATACTCCTCAAGCGATTTAACATTTATTTTTTCTATTTCATCAATAAGATATTTAGATAATTCTGGAGTTATATCATAACCATCCTTGGCTAACTCTTTATACAATATTCCCTGCATACAATCTCGATAAGCTATATTACCAAGCATTATTGTCGCCCTGTCATATTAATTTTCAAAACTTTTGTGAGTGAAATCTTAAGTGATCCTCAATAAATGTGGCAATAAAATGATAGGAATGATCATATCCCTCCTGCATCCTTATGGTCATTGGATACCCTGTGTCTGCAACTGCTTTTTTTAATGCATCCAGATGCAACTGTTCGTGCAAAAAAGTATCCCTGCTGCCCTGATCCACAAGTGCTGGAACCGCTTCAGGTGATATTTTCAGCAGCTCGCAGGCATCATAGTGTTTCCATTGCTCGCGATCATTACCAAGATAGCCCATAAATGCTTTTTGTCCCCATGGCGCATTGACCGGATTGCAGATCGGACTGAAAGCAGACACCGATGAGTAACGATCAGGGTTGTGCAAAGCAATCACCAGCGCACCATGACCGCCCATGGAATGACCGGCAATACTCCGTTTATCATTAACAGGAAACTGTTGTTCAATAAGTTCTGGCAGCTCAGAAACCACATAATCATACATTTGATAGTGTTGACGCCATGGCTGCCGGGTAGCATTCACATAAAACCCGGCACCAAGCCCGAAGTCGTAGGCAGCATCAGGATCATCCGGAACATCATCCCCCCTGGGACTGGTATCCGGTGCAACAATCGCAATGCCCAACTCTGAAGCTACCCGCTGGGCTCCTGACTTCTGCATAAAATTCTCATCGGTACAGGTCAGCCCGGACAACCAGTACAGAACGGGAACCGTTTTGCTCTGGCTTTCAGGAGGCAGGTAGATGGCAAAACGCATGTTGCAGTTAAGGGTTTGTGAGTCGTGGGTGTACTGTTTATGCCAGCCACCAAACAGCTTATTACTGCTGATATTCTCCAAAGACATAGACCTTGCTCAATACGGGACAGGCTTTACTGAAAAAAACCGTAAAGCCCCGGTGAAAAAAATAACCGATGGTGCAGTTAAGTAGTTAACCAACTACTTATTGCCGGTAATGGATCACAGAGCGAATACTCTCGCCCTTGTGCATCAGATCAAACGCCCTGTTGATCTCCTCTAATGCCATGGTATGGGTGATAAAATCGTCAAGCCTGAATTCACCCGCCAAATATTGCTCTACAATGCCCGGCAGCTCAGAGCGGCCTTTCACTCCTCCAAATGCGGATCCACGCCATACACGCCCGGTCACCAGCTGGAATGGACGGGTGGCTATTTCCTGGCCAGCACCCGCGACACCGATGATAACCGACTCACCCCAGCCTTTGTGACAGCACTCAAGTGCAGAACGCATAACGTTAACATTCCCGATACACTCAAAGGAAAAGTCAACACCACCATCGGTCATCTCGACGATCACGTCCTGAATCGGTTTCTCAACCAACGTTGAATTGATACAGTCAGTGGCTCCCAACTTGCTGGCCAGTTCAAATTTTTTCTCATTAATATCAATCCCGATAATCCTGCCAGCACCGGCCATTCTGGCACCAATGATGGCCGATAGACCAATACCGCCAAGACCAAAGACTGCAACGGTGTCCCCGGGCTGTACCTTTGCGGTCTTTAATACGGCCCCCATACCGGTAGTGACCCCGCAACCCAGGAGACAGACTTCTTCCAGAGGTGCATCAGGGCTGACTTTTGCCAGTGAAATCTCGGGTAAAACCGTATATTCGGAAAATGTTGAACACCCCATGTAGTGATAAATGGGCTGACCATCCTGGTAAAATCGGGTCGTACCGTCGGGCATCAGCCCCCTTCCCTGGGTTTCACGTATTTTCTGGCAGAGATTGGTTTTACCCGAACGGCAAAATTTACACTCACCACACTCCGGTGTGTAGAGTGGAATTACATGATCACCAACGGCAACGCTGGTCACGCCCTCACCCACCTGTTCGACAATCCCGCCACCCTCGTGACCAAGAATGGCAGGAAATACCCCCTCCGGGTCATCACCGGACAAGGTAAAGGCATCGGTATGGCAAACACCTGTAGCAACGATGCGAACCAGCACCTCGCCAGCCTTTGGTAACATCACATCGACTTCTTCGACCGACAACGGTTGGCCTGGTCCCCAGGCAATGGCCGCTTTTGATTTAATAAATTGATCGGACATTACTATTCCCCAATATCACTTATTTTTAGACCAACACCGAAAACCATAGCTGAAACCAACAGTTTAACAATGACAGGAGACGCTGCAAGGGGAGATCAGGAACACGGCTACGGCGGCTCAGGGTGAGCATGTCGTTATGCTCGCCATCCCTTACTGGATAATCGAGCGCTGGTTGACTTGTTGGCAGGAAGATGACCGCAGAGGCTATGCCTACTCGCCACCTGATAACAGGAAAACCATCAGGACAATTTTTTTCTTCTTCTTAACGGCAAAGGCCACCTTTCGGTGGCCTCCGGGATGCTGAATCCAAACTCAATTCATTATTGATTATCAAGCAGGATTTTTACCTTACCTCTCTCCTTCAGACTGGCAAGGTACTCATCAAACATGACGCGCCCGTTGCCTGCGGCAATAAACTGTCCCAGTCCTTTGAGCTGCTCAGGATTTGCCACTGCTTCACCGGGGTAGATGGCGCTCAGGCCAACCACTGCATAATCACCATTTGCCAGAGTAACTGAGCGATAGGAGACACTGTTTCCTGGATGAGGCATCTTAAAGGCTTCCTGCAGGAGCTGTGCAGGCACACCGGGCATATTCCTGCTGGTTGCAGGGCTCTCAACCACGTCCAGCATCTGTTCATCAGCCAGCACGTTCAGCGCTGTTCCGGACTGCAGGGCCGTTACCATCTGCTCTGCACGGCTGGCCAGCTGTTGTCGTGCGCGGCTGTTCTTCAGGGCATTAACGATGGTTTCTTGCACATCAGCAAGGGGTATAAGCTCAGGTTTTTTGTGTTCCTTGACCCTGACCACGACAGCCTGTTCCGGAGTAATCTCTATCAGCTCACTATTGGCACCAAGATCCAATACATCATCACTGAAAGCCGCTGCCGATACCCGGGGATCGGCGGCAATACCCGATTCAGCACCGTTTCGACCAAAGGGCTCACTGGTCATTACGGTCAGGCCCAGCTGCTCTGCTGGCTGAGCCAGGTCGGAAGCCTCAAAGCTGATATCCGCGAGCTGTCTGGATTGTTCAATAAACAGAGAGTCAACTTCATTCTGCTTGAGTGCTGCTTCAATATCTGCGCGCATCTCATTCAGCGATGGTACATCTGCTTCATCACGGGAAGTTACTTTCAGGATCTGTATACCGAAGTCCGTTTCGATGGGCTCAGATACCTGACCAACGTTCAAACCCGCAACGGTATTGTCAAAAACATCGCCAAAGAAGCCCTGCTCAACAGCCCCCAGATCACCGCCGTTCTCAGCGGTCATCGGATCATCAGAATAGGACCTGGCTAACTCGGCAAACCCGGTTCCGGCTTGCAGTTTGGCAACCACTTCATTAGCCCGGGCTTTCGCTTCATCAAGGGTGCGATCTTCACCGGTCTGAATCAGGATGACTGAGACATGGGCATTATTGCCAGCCTGTTGCTGCAACTGCTCGATACGATACTGGTATTCAGCTTCAATATCTTCAGCAGAGACTTCGATACCCCTGGCTATATCACCCTTGTTCAGAACCACGTAGTTTACGACAACCTGCTCGGGCGTCATAAACTGATTCGAGTTAGCTTCATAATAATTAGTGATCTCTTCATCGGCAGGCGTAATGGCCTGACGAACCGGTTCCGCCGACAGCACAACCCAGGTGAGGTCCCGGGTCTGACCTTCAAGACTCTGCAGTCGTTTGAGTTCTTCTGCCGTCACAAATTCGGTATTGGCAACCCCGGCGCGTAATTGCTGTAAGAGCGTTTCTTCACGGATGGCGTCGCGGAACTGCAATGGTGTCATGCCATAACTGCGAACCATCATCTGAAAACGGTCGGCATCAAAACGGCCGTTTTGCTGAAACTGCGGCATGGATACGATCAGCTTATCAATCTGGGCTTTGCCAATATCCATTTTCTGATCTTCAGCGTTCTGCAGTAGCAACTGACGATCAATCAGGGCTTCAAGAACCGAGCTTTGCAGTAACTGATCGTCCAGCATTGCGGGATCAAACTGACCGCCCATTTGCTGAATCAAAACCCGCCGCTGCTGGTCAACAGCCTGAGCCAGCTCTGCCCGGGTTATATCCTTACCATTGACTGACGCCACTTCCGGGTTGTTTGGATTGGGCGCAAGCGTTTCCAGACCAGTAATGGCCATCATAAAAGCGATGATGCCGACGACAACAAATGTCACCCAACTCTTCGCTTTGTCCCTCATCGATTGCAGCATAATAACCTCAGGTACCAGGGCCGTTGAGACAGCAGAGCATATCCCTTGTTCTTCTCCCAGCCTGGCGAAGACCGGGTTTAAAAAAAAAGCGCATCCTCGGATGCGCTTTCTGGTGAACCGGCAGACAACTCCCCTGGAATAATTCATGTGGAACCCTGCCTTGTCCACCTGATGAAATAGAACCGATTAAAGCGCTATACCAGTAACAGTGAACCCTACCAGATCAGTTCACGGCATCCTTAAGAGCCTTACCAGCTTTGAAGCTTGGAATTCTGGCAGCGGCGATTTCAATCGGCTCACCAGTCTGTGGGTTACGGCCGGTACGAGCGGCACGCTCTTTCACAGAAAATGTGCCAAAACCTACCAGAACAACCTGCTCACCATTTTTCAGTGCACCAGTGACAGAGTTAATCACGGCGTCCAGGGCTCGACCAGCGGCAGCCTTAGAAATGTCTGCAGATGCAGCGATAGCATCAATAAGCTCGGACTTGTTCACTCTATTCCCCTTCTAAGTAGGATGCGTTTTCAATCATTAACAGAGGATAGACACAGAAAGCGTGCTGGCAACTGAGTAATTTACCGGTCTTCTGTCATCTACCCTATCAGGTGCGACCGATATGCTGCTGTATTTTCCTGTGAAAAACAAGCACCATACATGCACCTTCGTCATTAATAGCCTGCCAACCAGCCAATTTGATCTAAAACCACTGAAAATAATCACCAGAACTCATTGTGCCAATGACAACCATCGAACACTCACAGCGAACGATAACACCGGGGCAGTATGAAGTCTGATAATCTGCCGTCAAGCAAATTGTCTGACTGGATTCAAGAAGTCTGGCGGGAAACCCGCTTCCCCCGGAGGTACTGAAAAGACAGTAACCCGAAGGCACATCAAATCGGGGAAGCAGAATAATTACTGCGTTTCTTGTCGGGAGGGTCATATGAAAGCAAATAACCGGTTACAGCTTGTACCTGTTCGGTAATTCCGGTAAAAGAAGTCTACTTTTATCCGCATTAGTATAAAGTTGTCTAACAATTGAGCTGACAACCTGACTCTATGGCTTCGACCTAACTCCTGATCCGAAGTAGCGGCAATTTATACCAATCGTCCGGCCGTCATGTCAACTGAAGAATCCACCGGAAAGCCCCGTCATTACTGAACGACCGCCCAATACAGGGCGGTCTTCACATTCAACGGTCAGTGGGTATTGACACGTTCATCACTTTTCTGGCCGGTTTTCTGCTCGGAATCGGTAACTTCCAGTGCTTTTTCTGGCAGGGCTTCGGGCATATACGACAGAGCCACTTCCAGAACTTCATCAATCCACTGAACCGGAATAATCTCCAGGTCATCCTTGATATTGTCAGGGATCTCTTTCAGGTCGCGACGGTTCTCTTCAGGAATCAGCACCTTCTTGATACCACCACGATGGGCTGCCAGAAGTTTCTCTTTCAGACCTCCGATGGCAAGGACTTGCCCCCGGAGGGTAATCTCACCGGTCATGGCAACATCTGCCCGAACCGGAATCCCGGTCAGAATGGACACAAGGGCGGTACACATACCGATACCCGCACTTGGACCATCTTTTGGCGTTGCGCCTTCAGGAACGTGAATGTGCAGATCGTTCTTCTGATGAAAATCAGGCTCAATACCCATGGCGGCAGAACGGGAGCGAACCACCGTTAATGCCGCCTGGATTGACTCCTGCATCACATCGCCCAGGGAGCCGGTTTTGATAATCTGCCCTTTGCCAGGAACCGCTACCGACTCAATGGTCAGCAACTCGCCGCCAACCGATGTCCAGGCCAGGCCGGTTACCTGACCGATCTGATCCTGATCTTCTGCCCGACCATAGGTGAACTTGCGAACCCCCAGGAAGTCTTCAAGAACTTCCGTGGTAACCGCGCTCTTGCGGTCCTTTTCAGACAGCGCTTCCTGTTTTACCGCCCGGCGACAGACCTTGGCAATTTCCCGCTCAAGTCCACGGACACCCGCTTCTTTGGTGTAGTAGCGGATGATATCCAGCACTGCATCATCAGCAAAGGACAGCTCACCCTTACGGAGGCCACTGCGCTTGATTTGCTTGGGTACCAGATAACGCTTGGCAATATTGAGTTTCTCATCCTCGGTGTAACCCGGAATACGGATTACCTCCATACGGTCCAGCAACGGTCCGGGAATATCCATGGAGTTGGAGGTACAGACAAACATAACATCGGAAAGATCGTAATCCACTTCCAGATAATGATCATTGAATGAGTTGTTCTGCTCAGGGTCCAGCACCTCCAGCAACGCTGAAGCCGGATCACCACGCATATCAGAGCCCATTTTGTCGATCTCATCCAGCAGGATAAGCGGGTTTTTCACTTCAACCTTCGCCATCTTCTGGATCAGTTTACCCGGCATGGAGCCAATGTAAGTCCTGCGGTGACCGCGGATTTCCGCTTCATCACGAACGCCACCCAGCGCCATACGGACAAACTTGCGATTCGTCGCCCTGGCCAGTGACTCACCCAGTGACGTTTTACCAACCCCGGGAGGTCCCACCAGACAGAGCACAGGCCCCTTCAGTTTACGAACCCGCTTCTGCACGGCAAGATATTCAAGGATACGTTCCTTGACCTCTTCCAGCCCGTAGTGATCAGCCTCAAGAATATCCTGGGCACGCTTCATATCATGGCGGACTTTGCTGCGCTTTTTCCAGGGAACACTGAGCATCCAGTCAATATAGCCCCTGACCACCGTTGCCTCTGCGGACATCGGCGACATCATTTTCAGCTTGGCCAGTTCCGCCAGGGTCTTTTCCCTGGCCTCCAGGGTCATACCCGCCTGATCAATTTTCGCTTTCAGCTCTTCCAGCTCGTTGGGCGCATCGTCCATATCTCCCAACTCTTTCTGAATGGCTTTCATCTGCTCATTCAGGTAATACTCACGCTGGCTGCGCTCCATCTGTTTCTTGACGCGACCACGGATTTTCTTTTCCACCTGCAGAAAATCCATCTCACCCTGCATAATACCAATCAGATACTCCAACCGGTCGCCCAGATCGATAATCTCAAGCATTTTCTGCTTGTCTTCGATCTTCATTGGCATATGTGCACTGATGGTATCCACCAGCTTGGCCGGGTCTTTGATACCGGATAATGAGCTAAGCACCTCATTCGGTACTTTCTTGCTCAATTGCACATACTGCTCAAACTGAGACATTACAGAACGAACCAGCAGCTCACCTTCCCGGTCGCTGATCTGCTCAGACAGCTGCTCATGAACTTTCGCCTTAACCAGCCCATCGTCTTCAAAGATCGAGTCAATCGTTACCCGAGTCTCACCTTCCACCAGAACTTTTACCGTACCGTCTGGTAACTTCAGTAATTGCAGGATGCTGGCAACGGTGCCCACAGAAAACAGGTCTTCCACCTGAGGGTCATCGGTCTGGGCACTTTTCTGGGCTACCAGCAGAATTCTCTTGTCACCAGACATTGCCAGGTCCAGCGCCTGGATGGATTTTTCCCGGCCGACAAACAGCGGGATCACCATATGCGGGTAGACTACCACATCACGGAGGGGCAACAACGGCAATTCATAGTGCTCTGATGGTTGCAGGGTATCTTTATTATCCATAGCTCAGCCCCTATATGTTCAATATCAATAAAGCCTGCCATCCACCAGCCTGTTGGCTGGCTGAAAACTGGAAAATGAAAACCTGGCAGGCATTCAGGACACGATCTATTACGTGTTTAATCAATGGTCAGCCTACAGCAGAAGTACCTGAATACAGTCTCAGGCATCTGTAAAACCGGCCATTGTCTCTAAGATGGGGCTTTTCCGGCTAAATTACAATAGCCACGTCTTTCCGTCTCCTGAAAACGGCTAAGGGACGCTTGATCAGCACTCAAGCCCGGGATAAAGAATCTTGCAACATCAAGAACTTGCAAAAGAACTTCGTTCAGGTAACATAACAGTCATTCGGAAGAGACGTCGCATCGACTCTTCAGGAGAGTCGGAGCGTAGCGCAGCCTGGTAGCGCACCACAATGGGGTTGTGGGGGTCGGAGGTTCAAATCCTCTCGCTCCGACCAAATCTTTTTTACTTATCTCTTATCCGTAATTTTAAAAAATGTCTGTTTGGACATTTTGTGCCTTAAACCACTCTATTTTTACTCATATACCCTAAAATTTGTGGACATTTTTTACTGTAAGTATTCCTGATTATTTTGGATTTATGGACACTTTTTCCTAAAAAAAAACCATTTCGTGAAGACTCTCTAAAAAAATAGAGCTTAACCCCCTGGAACATCTGAAAAAATTACAGAGCTACAGTCAGGATTGTAGTGAAGAAATATTGGGAAAATCGTTTCTGACGAAAATTTTACTTGGATGGTTCCAACCAGTTGACTTGGCTGGAAGAATACGGAGGGTAATTTTAAGAATTCAGAAGCTTGTCAATTTCTTCGCTCCAGATTTCAGCAAACTCCTTGAACTGGAATTTTTTGAAATCTGATATGGCAAGGATTTTCCGGACACTTTTTTACGCTGCCTTGGCAAGTTTTTGCTTATACACGAACGGTGCCAGGTAGCTATTAGTCGAATGCTTTCTCTGACGGTTATAAAACACTTCGATATACTCAAAAATTGCC
>NZ_JAGHQW010000130.1 GCF_017744115.1 Salinisphaera sp. G21_0
GCATTGGTCGCTGGCTCAATCAAACATCAACCGCTGCCGCTTATGTGAAAAAACAATTTTTAGAGCAGAGAATTGCCCTTGAACAGCTGTTTGAAAGCTATGAACAGGGCGAGATCAATGCCAGAAATTTTGTCCATGAGGCGGAAGATGCCGCGCAAACCATGAAGCTGCTCAATCAAACGGATTTAGACCGGCTCAATAACGCCATTGTTTCAGCCAAACAAAACATGGCCAGCTTAGGCGACAGTTCCCGCAATACCCTGAACAGCCTGCAAGATGAACTGGATGAATTGCAGGGCAGACAGTCTGATATTGAGCAGCGCCGTTATCAAAGCCAGCGTGACGATCTAAAGGCACAGCAGGCGGAGGCTATTGCCAAAGGGGATCAGGAGGCAGTCAAGAATATTACCTCTGCCCTGCGGATCAGCGAGCAGATTCATAACGAACGTACCCGGCAGGCCAATAATGAGAGAGCACGAGCCCTTAAAGAGCGCCAGGTGAGTACAGCCGTAACTACCCCCCGCACCGTTTCAGAATCTCCTCAGCGTATTATCCGACTCGAATATCCGCGAGGCGATGTGAATATTGGCATTGCACCTCCGGATGAAAACAAACTGCTGGAAGCCCTGAAAAACGCAGGCATGAGGACGGTCTGATGAAACTGGATACCATTACCCTCCCGGACGATCTGCTCTGGATTAATGAGTTTGAATGGAGTCCAGTGGAACAGAGCCGGGAACATAGCTTAACAGGAGCACTGTTGATTCAAGAGCAAGCAAAGTTACAGGGACGCCCCATTGAGCTGACAGGTGGGCAAAATGCTGGTTGGGTTTCTCGAAAAACGGTTTTGGAGCTTCATGGTTTAACCGCAATTCCGGACAAAGTAATGAACTTGACTTTACCTGACATGAGAAAGCTTAATGTTATATTCGATCGCAGCTCTGGAAGCCCGATTTCAGCCTCCCCAGTACTCAAAGAAGCATACCCTGATGATAATAGTTATTACTATCTTTCATTAAGGTTCATAACTGTAACTTGATTTATCGTCTTTATAGTCAGAAAGCTGAAGCATTTAAAACTCAACTTTTTCACTTAATGTCACTAATCATCACATGTTTTGCAAAAGCTGCTGAAGATGAGAAATAGTATCTTTGCATTCTTACTATGCTCTTTTTTTGACAAAATATTATCTGTCTTATGAATAATAGAGAATTAATGTGTTTTTTTGACATGTCGTTAATGCCAGATTGCAACATTCATATACTTACTCTTAACAAAAAATAAATGACATGCTTTCTCAATAAGCACTGGTGAAAGTCAAAAACTATCAATAATCACCTTAACTATGCAAATCCTGTAACGCTATGGACATGTCTTTTGCTAGCAATTGTGGAAGTTTTATTTAAAGATAGAATGAGCGATTTATGGATGAATGAAACAGCTGGCTCTACTGTAAAATTTAAAGGTAATATATTCACCGCTGCAAAATCTGCTGTGAAGTTTTCATGCGAATTAAACAAAGGTTGTAAAGATTTATTTAAAGAAGCACTGAAAGCATTCCTCACAAGAAAAGTAACCATTCCTACTAAAAATAAAAATCATCTGTACTTATCAAGAGCTAATGAGCTGATCAGTAGTTATCGAGAAAAAAATATAGCTTTTAGAATTATTACACCACTAGGATTTGATGAAATCGAAAAACGAGGTATGGCTCAAGATTATATTGATCAATGTATTATAAGAACATGGCCATATAAAAGCATTTCTCATCCTGGGCATGCAGCACTATCAGTTAAAAGTGGAGAAGGTGAAAAGCATGCTCACACATATGTTAGTTGGTGGGCTTCGGAGGAAAGTACACCTGGAAGAATTAATACTAAGACTGGAACTAAGGGTGAGTTACTTAACAAAGTTTACGGCTATTCACAGATAAATTATCTGCAAGATAAGTATTGTGAAATGTCAGACCGAGCCAGAAGTAAGCTTGCTGCAGCCAAATATGCATTAGAGAAGGTAAAATCTGGAAATTTTACCAAAGATGAACTTAGTGCAGCTGAAGTTAAATTAAGAGAGAAACAGAAATCACTCCCTAAATGGGGAGAAGATGCATTTGGAGTGAGTGCAGACAAAGTTTATATCCCTCCTCAAGGAGTTAACAGGAATAAAAAAACTGGAGAATATTTATATAATATATTTGGGCTTAATAGAAAAGAAATGGAAAATGAGTGGGCGGAAGTTCAAAAGCAAGAGATGGCAGGCGTTGCTACTTATAAAATGATAAGTAATGAAGAAAATTGTGCGGGAATGGTCTTGAGGGTATTAAAAAAAGGTGGATCTGATATTTATATTGACAATAAAAAGTTATCTTTTTTTGTAAATACTGCAAACAATGTTCACCGGTATGCTATTCAATTACAACAGAAAATTGATAGCCTAAACGAAATGGCAAACAAATTAGGTTCAAATTTTTACCACTTAGAGAAAAATAAAAGAGATAAAATTATGGGAAAGCTACCTCTTGTTAGTGACACTGCTATGTACATCACAAAACAGGCTGGCTTCAGAAAAGATCCTGCTGAAAGAGCATTTCTCAAGAAAATGTCAAAGTATCTTGATCGAATTCACAAAGCTAGAAACAAAAGAGAAGTACTGCAACATTCTGTAAAATTCTTAGAATTAATTAATAAATTGGATCTTCAAAAAGAGAGTGACAACTTTAGACTTATTGCCGGATACTCCATGCACCAAATAATTAGCCTCCTTAAAAAGTTTGATTAATGCTCAAGAAATGATGCTATGTAAAGTTATACCTTAAAAGTTAATGTTCTATTATAGAAACAATATAAACCTTACACTTCTTACAACACCGCCCAAATAGGCGGTTTTTTTTCGCCTGAAGAAAAGGAAAACCGATGGCCATTAACAATAACGATGTAAAGCTCTTTGAAAGCCAGCGCCTCACAGATGAGGAAGACGGTGGCGGTCGGGTCACTGGAAAGGAGGTCATTGATGGCAACGTCAACAATCTCTTTCAGGATATTTCCCGGATCGACCGAACCATTGGTGATGTGGCCTTGCGGAAAGCGTTTATCGGGATTAGCACCGATAACAATGATATTTATCTTGGTAGCCATTTGATCCTGACCGAGCCTCCCAAGGATCAGAATGTTTCTGTCTTGTTATTTAATACCGACAGCCAAACCGATGAACGCCTCGATGCCAGAGACAGAATAGAAAGTTATGTGGTTCCTGGTATCAAGGCATCATGGGAACTGGTAGGCGATCAGCTGGAAGGACAACGAGCTATTGTCGGGTATCAGCGGGAGGAATGGGCGGTTCCTGAAATTGGCGAAGTCTATAAGCTGATTACACCGGATGAAAAAATCAGCCAGTTTATCCGTATTACTGCTGTTGATTATTCCGTTGAGACTTTTACCTATTTCACTGGAGCGGAATATATAGATTTTACCCGGCGTAAGGTGGAAATGCAGATTAGCGCTCCTTTGGTGACGACTTTTATCGGAGCATCTCCCGTAC
>NZ_JAGHQW010000131.1 GCF_017744115.1 Salinisphaera sp. G21_0
GTGTCACTTTAAAATCGTGCAACAATGGTATCAGTTGGCGTTGTTCACTATGATTTAATGGTCGTTTTGCCCTTGATGTGTATTGTTTGATTGAACAGGCAAATTGACTGTGTGTTTTACCATCATAATGATCACCATAACGAGCAGACACCCTCACCAGCCAATCCATTTTTTCTTGTGTGATGAGAGCATTAAAACCATGAACAGGTTTTATTGAATGTCCTGGTGGATGGTTAGCAGAGCAGGCGTCAGAAGAAGGATGACATTCATTACGCTTCTGGATATAGGACGATGGCACATTCACCTTTGTGACTGTGCCATGCCTGTATTGCCCACTCCCTGAAGCACTGGCATGAACGTCTGGTTTTTTGTAATCGTTACCTGAAGTTGTGTATTTCCAACTTATACCAGAACCACCTCTGTCCATAATTATATTTCATTAATTCATGAAAAATATAAAAAGTAGACTATTCTACGGCATCAGCAGGCAGCAGTTTTTACTGGCTTTTTTCTCTTCCTTTTTCTTTTCTTGGGCTTTTTTGTTTGCTCTTCTAAATACTCTTCGGCCGTAAAATAACAGTCATCTGAACAATGCCCTCCATCATCGGCAGTAAAATATGCCTCATCTGCCGCCCACTCGCCGCTGTTAATTGACACAGAGCCATGGGCCTCTGGCGGGACAGCTAACTTTGCCTTTATTTGCTCAATAACCGTTTTCATTGAATTCTGGTTGTCAAGCTTGTTCACCGGGATTTCAATAACTTCAAATCCTAATTTCTGCAGCAGGGCGATTTTCAGCAACGTTGAGCCATTCCTGGTTTTGAAATCACCACTGACGTAATGAGAAGGTCCCTGAATGTCAATAACCGTGTTGTAATCTGGCAGTAGCAGATCAACCGGAGGTAATGAGTTCAGACTCTTTTCTTCTTCAATCTTCAACAACGGAAAATTCCATTGGAGGTGATCGCGGAAGGTGGATTGAGATTGTGAAGTGCTTGTCGTGTATTTAAGAGTGACCGGACACGTTCTCCCAAGCCAACCTGCGGCCATGGCAATGATGGATTGATCCTCTATATTGTCCGGGGATGTATTTCCCAGGCGAGAAAATAGTTCACCTATGTGCTTTTCAAGCGGATTTTTATTATTGCTACCTGAGTCCAGATAAACTCTGGCACAGAATACCATGACTCCCCAGAGAGACATCGATATATCTTGCTGAGAGAGTTGAGGGTTTTTACTGATTCTGTCAACAAGAAAATCGAACGTAGATTTAATCAGGTTCGGCTCAATGGCCTCACCCAGTTTCGCCAGGGCCCACAGCAGATTGACGGTACCTTGAGTACTGAACTGACTGCTCTCTTCTTTTGATTCGGCTTTGGTTTTCACATGGAACAACAGCGCGGCCAAGGCCTCTTTGAGCTTTGCTGTCTTCTCCAGCTCGAGCCAGTTGTCCACCAGTTTCGCCACGGCCCACAGCAGGTTGCAGACTCCCTGTGGCTTGAAGTGGTCTTTCTCTTCTTTTGATTCGGCTTTGTTTTGCACATAGTGCAACAGCGCGACCACGGCTCCTTTGAGCTGCGTTGTCTTCTTCAGCTCCAACCCGTTATCCACAAGTTTCGCCACGGCCCACAGCAGGTTGGCGACTTCCTGCGGCTTGAAGTGGTCTTTCTCTTCTTTTGATTCAGCTTTGTTTTGCACATAGGGCAACAGCGCGACCACGGCTCCTTTGAGCTGCGTTGTCTTCTTCAGCTCCAACCCGTTATCCACAAGTTTCGCCACGACCCACAGCAGGTTGGCGACTTCCTGCGGGTTGAAGTGGTCTTTCTCTTCTTTTGATTCGGCTTTGGTTTTCACATGGGGCAACAGTGCGGCCACGACCTCATTGAGTTTCGGTGTGTTCTCCAGCCCGTTGTCCACAAGTTTCGCCACGGCCCACAGCAGATTGGCGATATTCTGAGGAATAAAGTGGCCTTTCTCTTCTTTTGATTCGGCTTTGCTCTTCACATGAGGCAGCAGGGTGGTCACAGTCTCTTTGAGTTTCGGTGTCTTCTCCAGCGCCAGCCCGTTGTCCACCAGTTTCGCCACAGCCCACAGAAGGTTGGCGATATGCTGAGGAATAAAGTGATCTTTCTCTTCTTTTGATTCGGCTTTGGTTGTCACATGAGGCAGCAGGGTGGTCACAGTCTCTTTGAGTTTCGGTGTCTTCTCCAGCTCCAACCCCTTATCCACAAGTTTCGCCACGGCCCACAGCAGGTTGGCAACTTCCTGTGGCTTGAAGTGGTCTTTCTCTTCTTTTGATTCGGCTTTGTTTTGCACATAGGGCAACAGCGCGACCACGGCTCCTTTGAGCTGCGTTGTCTTCTTCAGCTCCAACCCGTTATCCACAAGTTTCGCCACGGCCCACAGTAGGTTGGCGACTTCCTGTGGCTTGAAGTGGTCTGTCTCTTCTTTTGATTCGGCTTTGGTTTTCACATGGGGCAACAGTGCGGCCACGACCTCATTGAGCTTCGGTGTGTTCTCCAGCCCCAGCCCGTTGTCCACCAGTTTCGCCACGGCCCACAGCAGATTGGCGATATGCCGAGGAATAAAGTGGCCTTTCTCTTCTTTTGATTCGGCTTTGGTTTTCACATGGGGCAACAGCGCGGCCACGGCCTCTTTGAGCTTCGGCGTCTTCTCCAGCTTCAGACCATTGTCCACCAGTTTCGCCATGGCCCACAGTAGATTGGTGACTTCCTGTGGCTTGAAGTGATCTTTCTCTTTTTTAGATTCGGCTTTGGTTTTCACCAGGGGCAACAGTGCGGCCACGGCCTCTTTCAGCTGCGCTGTCTTCTCCAGCTCCAGCCCGTTATCCACCAGTTTCGCCACGGCCCACAGCTGATTAGCGATTTGTTGAGGAATACAGTGGTCTTTCTCTTCTTTTGATTCAGCTTTGGTGTTCACATGGGGCAACAGCGCGGCCACGGCCTCTTTCAGCTTCGGTGTCTTCTCCAACTCCAGCCCGTTATCCACCAGTTTCGCTACCGCCCACAGCAGGTTGGCGATTCCCTGTGGCTTGAAGTCGTCTTTCTCTTCTTTTGATTCGGCTTTGGTTTTCACCCAGGGCAACAGCGCGGCCACGGCCTCTTTCAGCTTCGGTGTTTTCTCAAGCTCCAGCCCATTGCCCACCAGTTTTGCCACGGCCCACAGCAGGTTGCTGATACCTTGTACATCAATATCCCTGGCTTCAGGTTTTTGGTTGCACTTAAGTATTACTGCATCAAGTAAATTTGACAGTAAAGCAGCTTGAGTTTCCTTATCACCCTCATCGATGTATTTATGAGGGGTCAAAACATCCGCTGAAGTAAATGAATGAAGCGTTGTCGTCAGGCTTCGCCAAGTCCACCCGGGTGTCACTTTAAAATCGTGCAACAATGGTATCAGTTGGCGTTGTTCACTATGATTTAATGGTCGTTTTGCCCTTGATGTGTATTGTTTGATTGAACAGGCAAATTGACTGTGTGTTT
>NZ_JAGHQW010000132.1 GCF_017744115.1 Salinisphaera sp. G21_0
AAGCGAACCCTGCCAGGGGAAGACTTCCTGTGGCTGGTACTGAAACATGTATTACCCAGGCGATTTCGACGATCGCGGGATTATGGATTTTTACACAGCAACGCCAAAAAACAATTATCACTGGTGCAACTGGTTTTAAACGTCATGGTCAAAGCAGTAGAACCCGTGATTCGTCCGCAATTCACGTGCAGGCGTTGCGGTGCAGCGATGAAACACATTGCATTCAGTTTCCTGAAACTGACCTGAGTTATTGCTACAGCAACAAACACTGCCATTCACAGGCAGGGAGGAAATGTAAGCTCAGCCAGACAGATATGACATACCCCGGACTACCGTAATGCAGTGGTCGGGAGACACTCATCCTGAATAAATAGCGTTCTGAAAAAACGCTCTGATTCAAGATCCGCCAGAAAAGTAAACTTCAATAGACCTTCCTCGCCAGAAATCAACCCGGGCTTGTGCAACAACAGGATAAGATTGCGGCTGGGCGCAATCTATCCTTATTCGTTAGGCGCTTGATTATTTTCTGCTTGCTACCTGATTGTAAATATTTATTACCATGTTACCTACTTTTTCACGATCCTCTATTTTCTCGAATGGTCTTAATACAACAAGGTATGTTTTAAAACCTGATACACTTCGATTTTGAGCCCAACCTCCATGATTATAACCTTTTTGAGAAAATGAAACTGATCCAGTTCCTGTCATCCAAGTATATTCTATTTTCTCACTTTCTTTTGATATACAAAATCTAGGTTCATACCATTTTTGAGAAGATTGAATTTCCCACCCTTTATCTGTGCAATATTTAGAATAGATTTCATCCCACGGGTGATCATTTAACGCATCATAGTAAAACTCATATTTTTTATGCTTTATCGAGTTTGTTTGACGGAATATAGGAAGAATTTTATCTACAGGGCTACCAAAATTACTGTAAGAGTATGAAATAACATTCTCTGGCCCTTTATCTTTTGGCGATATTGCAGCACAACCACTCAAAAATGCAATCGCAGATATTATTATTGTTTTCTTCATATGTTATTTCTTCCCTAACTGTATTTATGGTTTTGCTTTGATGCTGAAGATTGGGTGCGCCTAACGCCCCACTCACCGGAATTTTAGGAGCGGAGCGAGTAAAATTTCCGAGTGCAGTGGCTTGTTATATTTCACTTAGCCAGAAACTCTCGATTTCAAAATATCCAGCCAATTAACATCATCAGCTTTCCTTTCAGAAGGGTCTACAGGAATGACACTAACCTTGTCTCTATTTTCTGCACTTATACGAAGCTTCTGCACCAGCCTACTTTTTTGAATTTCGGCAGTTCCATCAGTACTGAGACAAATCCAAAATAAGTTTTTATCGCTGTCTTCAATTAGCTGTCTAAACAGACCATTGATATGGCTATCATCAATATTAAAACCATACCCTATAACGATTATTGCATCGCAGGTAAGATACTGATCAAATAAGCCCACATACCTTCTGGACATATCTACAGAGGTTAGTGGCTTCAGTCCACTTTGAGTTAATATAAACGGCACATGAATTTGGTCTGTAGGAACTTCTTCTTCCGTCGGACAAGAAATTACAGAGTTTTTGTATGGATTATAGTAATCACAAACCCCACCATTCAAATGATGCACAGTAGGAATATCAAAGCCGATATTACTAGATATATTTTCAACCAAGCTATTATAATTAGCTGTACCTATAGCTCCTATCTCAATATCAAGTTCAGTACAGCGTTGGAGATCGTGATAATATCCACTATCAGGAAGATCCCCAGCTTCTTCTAATTGCTTGATTATGTATTCCCTTGTGGCTCTTAAAAACACAACCATCTTTGAGAATTTAGCCCATTCAGTTTTTGGTGAAAACAGATACCTAAAATGACTATCAATTAGTGACTGGTAATCGAGAACGGTGGTAAAAATATTCTCAAGAAGTTGCTGCGAGATAGCTGATAAAAGGTCATTTATTGTGCCATTCTCAATGTCATATTCACGCTTTTGTTCTAACAGTAATTCTAAAGCTGTTAGCCCAGCACGACTAAATTCGAGTTTAAACATCCCACTCACATCGTCGAATATAGGGATATTATCTGGTGCAGCTTCGAACAACTCTTGATTCAATCGCTGGACTAAGTCTTGACCATGCGCGCCTACCAATAGTTGTAAGAATGCACCAGCATATCTTTGAAGATCAGCCGTGTTTTCTTTACAACTAATGATACTCAGAATTGCTGAGTAAAATTCACTGCCAAACAACCGAACTTCATTTGCCAATATAGGGTTCATACGTACAGCTGTTGAATACAATAGCTCTCCGTATTGGGTATCCATTTCAGCCCCAAACTTATCTACTAGATTTTGTTTGTTAAGGCCTAGTTGCGATAGAGCATATTCTGCTTCTTCATCGAAATTATTTAGTCTGCGGATTATTTCTGATTTTCTATACTCAATTGATGATTCAATTAAGTTGGTAAATTCATTCTTACCAAATGCATGAATACGTTGCGTTGCATACTTTTCTGGCAACCATCCAGTAGCGTAGTTAGTCAGGGAGTTTATTTGCCCTAATTGCTGTCGAAGTGACTGTTTATGTACACTTACATCTTGACGAAATAGATCAATTGCAAATTTACCACCTGTTGGTAACCCATAACCGACTTCAGCACCTGCACCAAAGAAAAATCCTAATTTCATAAATTTTTGTCCATTTTTTGTTAATGCCACTCTACCCGTGAAATATAACGCTTGGTTGTGGGGCGCCGTAGGCGTCCCTACCAACCACTTGTTATGTGACGGTGTTTATTGGTAGTTTTGGTCTGAGAATGTATTTTGGCAGGTGTTGCACCTCCAGATGCCAGGACCATAACCATTATTTATTAATCGAATTAATTTTCCGTCACTGTCATAGCATTGAGCACAAAAAGGGCCATCTTTAACTTTATTACGTTCAGAAAAATAATATGGTGGCTCAAAAAACATTGACTCTTTAACTTCAATTCTTTCTTTTAGTTGATAAATTTCACGATCCTTTTCTATCAGCAATTCTTGGATAGTGGCAATCTCAATTTTTGCATCTGCTAAAGAACTAACCAAATCAGATAGTTTTAGTTTGAATTCTGCTTGCTCAAGGCTCTGATTGCTATCCTTGATCAATTTGGCAATTTCTGCTGCAGTTTTAATACTTGCTAAAGCAGTACTTATTGTCGTTAAGTCAGGCATTGATTTCCTTCCAGTTGAATTTTGTAAAATTTGAGCTTATTTCTCAAGCAGACATTACTTATACATAAACATGAGACTATAGTTTTACTCTGAGTCACATAAACGATTAGTTCAGCGAATTCTGCACCGCTACAATCTACCAGATTCTGGCGAATTTAGGCAGAGCATAAAAGAGGTGATGTGCAGCATTCGCTGCAACGGGGGTTGGACGAGCCCTTGCACGGTCTT
>NZ_JAGHQW010000133.1 GCF_017744115.1 Salinisphaera sp. G21_0
GTGCTAACGAAGCTTAGACCTACAAAGCCGTTTAAAGAAAACATAGCACTGATAGGGACTGACGGCTATTTCAACAACTATCTTATCACTGGCTTGTGAACTAGAAATAAATTCCAACGGACGTCTGTGGTGTCTCTGAAATTGGTATTAACTGTTTACAAAAATCTCTCGCAAATATGCAATATGCTGAGCTTCTAAACGTTTCAACGGACTTTCATTATCTCTATGATTTAGAACTGCATCTTCGTATGAATCAACTCCTGTAAACAATTTGGTTGCTTCATACAAATTGAGTGAAAATGATTTTCTCCATAATTGAGATTTTAGAAGTAAGTGATAATTCCATTGCCTCCATGAGTTGCAATTACTACCACTACCTTTTTGGTTAATTCATCAGGTAGTTTCTGTAGGGTCTCAAGAATATTACTGTTACATTCATGGAGATATTTTGGTTTCTTGAACTCTACAATAGCATGATCAATTCTTGATATTTCTTGTTTTGTTAAAAAGTCCAGTGAATGTTTAGTGAGTGAATTTTTAGCTGTAATTTCCGGTGACTCATATTTTTCACACAGCATGGTGCTGGAGGAGGTAGTCTGTAATGACTGCATATGAGAGGTTCCAAGAGTTGAAAAAGTTTTACTTTATGGAGAGTAGACAAGTCATAATGAAATTAGTTCCAGATGGTTAGCTACTTAACCATCCAAAACAGGAAAAACTGTCTTTAAAAATGATGATGAAGTAAAGCCAGAAAGATCATGGTCAAATAAGAAATGTTGAACCTTTTCGAATTGAAGTGGTTTAACCGTACTGCCGATAAAATCCATAGAGTGTGAGGTTTGTACTATGCAGCCGACGTATAATGATAATATTTATTCAGTCATCCTGACAATCGGCTATGTTTCCCTTAAGGGTTGATGGGTCTAAACTGTCGTAAACCCCTGTGATGGGAGATTCTGTTATGCAGTCCCAACAGTTTCAAGACCTTCTTAACGCTATACCGTTATTAACCAGCCAGCAGCGAAATACACTTATTAACGCTCTGTCAGAGCAGAATTCTCCTTCCGATATTGCAAAGTCTATCGAAGATAGTTTTGTTCGGGCTCCAAAATGTCCTCACTGCGGGTCGGAGGACTTACAACGCTGGGGAATGCGGAACCAACGGCAGCGTTTCCGGTGCAAGTCTTGTCGAAAGACCCTGAACTCTTTTTCCAAAACGCCTCTGGCCCGTTTAAGGCATCCTGAGCGTTGGCCGCAGTATCTTGAGGGGATGACTCACTCTTTGACGCTTCGCCCGGCTGCCAAGCAATGCGGCGTTTCATTGAAAACATCATTCCGTTGGAGGCATCGGTTTTTACAGGCTATTGAGCACGACCAGGCACCAGAGCTTAGTGGCATAACAGAACTGGATGAAACTTTCTTCCGTGAATCCTTCAAAGGTCAGAAGAAAGGTCTTCCAAGAGCTGCCAGGAAGCGGGGTAATGATAGGCAGAATGTCGACAAATACCGGTCATGGTAGCCAGAGACCGCGATAATCAGACGGTTGATGGCATTCTGGAGAATCAGAGTGCAGATGAGCTTTGTCGTCATTTGAACGGTCGAATAAATATTGAAGCAGTCGTATGCGCCGATGCAAGCCTTGCACATGAGAAGCTTGCGAGAACCTTGGGGTTCACCTTTAAAGAACTTGTGTCATCCTCTGGAATATGGGTTATAGAAGGTGTTTTTCACCTGCAGCGTGTGAATGCATATCACAGCCACTTGAAGCAGTGGATTACAGGGATTTTTCACGGAGTTGCAACAAAATATCTGTCACACTACCCGGGCTGGCGGAGGGCTCTAACTGGCATTAATGCTTTAACAACTGATCGGTTGGCCAACAAGATTTTGGAATTTATTCACGTTCAACTTTTAAAGGGAACATAGCCTTATCTTATGTTAGTGAGTCTAACATATTTGTCATGGTTAAAATTAGCTGCGTTAATAAAAATATCTAACAATTCAGACTTTTTTGGTGAGTTTTAAATGCAATCTCTAACTTCAATGAGTACTACTTCTCTATGTGGTCATCAATCAGCAGTGGCAATGAATTCTGATGATTTCGAATGGCTAGGAAAGTCTGTACGAAAAGTTTCTGATGGGCTGTATACATATATGAAAGAACCAGGCCTTTTTTATGTTATGGAAAAAGTAAATTCAGATAATGTAAGTCATTGGCGTAGATATAGTGATTACCAAATACAGGCCGCTTATGATCACACAGAGGTTCGTCAACATAATCTTGAGTGTTTTAAAGCACAAGAAGCAGGTCTACCATTGCCTGAAAATAGAAAAATTAATGTAGTTAAAGCGACACTAGACCCTTTAGATAAGTTTAAAAAATGTATGTCATTCTTTGATCGGGATGGTGTAGATGTCTGGACAGCTTATGTGTCAAATTCTGATGTTAATCATCATATTAAGTTTGAGGCTAAAGAGGCTCGTGAGTCTATTGAAATGGCTGTTGCTGTTTTAACTCATAAGGATGCGCCGTTTCAGCTGCATATGGGAGTGCATAGAAGTCCTGAGCATATGTTAGGACAAAATATTGCCCATAAAGGAATCTCAATAGATCTACACAGCTTTGCAGCATATGTGCTTAGAAATATTTCAGAGAAAAGAAAAGAATTTGTTGTTACTACTCCGATGAAAAGTATGGCAGATATTTTCAAAAAGCATCTAGACTCAAATAGTTTTCAGGAAGGCGCTAATTTCGATGGTAGTTATATAAAAACACATGGCAAGAGTTATTGTTATGAAAATTATGAATTTAAGCTATTAAGCTCAGATAATTCTGAAAATCTTATTTTCAAAGTTGAGAATCGGGATGGAGTTAATGAGCACTATTGGTTTTTTTATAATACTCAATGTGTGGATTACTTTGTTATCAAAGTTGAAAGTATTGCAAAGTTGCCAAGTTCTTAGCTTAGCGTTAAGTTAATATTTTTATTAGGGTGTCCAAAAAGTGTCCACCAAACTGACCAATAACCACTTTTAACAACCAAAATGGACACCTTTTGTTATTCTGAATTACTTTAACCTATTGATATATATAAAGTTGTTTCAGTGTTGCAAGGATTCGAATCCCTCCCTCACCGCCATATACCTTTCTCTACCTCCTTGATTTTCTCTCCTTTTATTCTATAAGCTTGTTTCAGGTTTCAGGCTTCAGTTCTGTACGATAAGTGTTTTCACAAAACCTGATGATCTGAAATCACTGATTTGAAACTTGAGTTTAAAGTTAACTTTTCTCTGCACACTCCGAGAATTCCACATTGCATTGGTTTAGTTAAT
>NZ_JAGHQW010000134.1 GCF_017744115.1 Salinisphaera sp. G21_0
GGGTTTCTTGTGTATGTTTCGCCATAGCAGGTTCCGGTTTGCTTCTTCCGAAGCTTTCTTTTGGTCGACTCAATCATATCAAGTGATTGGGCGGAACCTGCTCTTATTTATGAAATATTCGGGCTAAGGGATTTTGTGAGGGAGTGCCGTACCGGGGAGTACGGTCGACTGAACAAAATTCCTAAGAGCGACAAAGGACAAGCGAGAGCGGAAGCATGTTTATGAAATATCCGGGCTAGGACTATGGGCGGACAAAATGCTAACCATCAACTATGTTTAAGCATGCCTCAATATCGATGACTGTGAGTCTTGACCGCCTGTTGGGATCACGGTGATCTGGAGTTATCAACATGTCTGATTACACCGAGTTGATGGGTGAGCTGCTGGAGCTTGGCGTCAATGCAAACCCTGCATCGCCCTATACAGCCTGTATTCTTGATGCCTCTGGACAGATACTGATTACCGCCTGCAATGCCTGCCATATCAGCCCTCTTTATTCCGCGGAAGGGCTGGCGCTTCACCTGTTAGCCAGTGAGTTTGACTGCCAGCAGAAACAGCCCCTGGTAATGATCACCACCGCCGAGCCCGATGACCTGAGCCTGATGGCGATCTACCGGGCTCACTGTCAGGGAATTCATATTGATGAGATCACCTACGGCGCTTCCCGCGCTGTGCTGAAAAAATTGTGGCCATCTGACCCAAGCCAGGGACTGGCTGAAAGCCTCAGGCACTTTCCGGATGAATTCTCCAATGGCTTGAGCATTCATGGCCAGGTACTGGCTGAAGAGTGTTTGGAAGCCTTTAAAGAAGGCAAGGACATGTTTGATCGAGGTGATGACCCAGTGCGTAGCATGGATATTGACCAGTATTGGATGACCGGTGACTGGTTGATTGATGACTGGGAAGAGAATCTCGAATAGTGCAGACAAGCGTTAATACCCACACAGAATTACCCCGGTAATCATCCTACCTACAGTGCCGACTGCCTTCACAACAACCCCTGACATGAAATATGGGTATTCAGACGATCCATAACCAGGATTTTAAATGCGTTGTGTCAGGTGGGGAACTTTATGTAAAAAGACTGGTCCGAAAGCTAAAGTTCCATAATTCAATAATTCAATGGATACAGCCACTTTTTCCGAGCCAATATATACAGTTTCGGACCACCCTTCTTATTTTCGAGATACCGATTTTTCTGAATCGGGCAGATCGTGCCAGGCCTTCTTCCGTGATGTTGCAGAAACAGCTACTGTTCCATGCGCTGTGTCCACTAATAAAATTCCTGAGAACTACCTTCAGCAACCAACGTTGCATTTTCATAATCCACTTGAGGATCCCCGGTTTGAAAAAAGATCGATAGTCATCGTTTATAACCCTGAACATCACTTGCCAGTCAGAATGGGGCTGAAGAAGAATAATCATGCACCAAAATATATTCCCGCTAATGAACGTTTTTCGATCCAGTCTATTTTAGGTACTGATTCATCAGCCGTTGCAGCCCAGACAGGAAGCGAAGCGTCCGGTGAAAGTTGCTCCTTAACAAACAAGCGCAAAAAGTTACTTTGTAAGAATTCTACTGGTGTAGAGCGCCAAAGGAAGCGCTACCAGAATGATCCCGCATTCGCAGAGAGCCAGAGGGGGCGACAAAGGAACTACCAAAGGGAGCTGCGTAAAGATCCCGCTCACGTGGCGAAAATAAGAAAGAGCTACAGGGATCGATACAAAAATAATCCCGATTTCGCAGAGCGTGAAAGGGAGCGCCAAAGGAATCTTCGCAAAGATCCCGCTTTCGTAGAGCGCCGAAAGCAATACAGGGCACGTCAGAAGGAGCGCTATCTTAATGATTACGAGTATGCAGAGCATCGAAGGAAGGCCCAAAGGGAGCGCTATCAGAATGATCCCGAATATGCAGAGCACCAAAAGAAGAACCAAAGGGAGCGCTATCAAAATGATCCCGAATATGCAAAGCGTCGAAGAAGGATCGAAAGGGAGCGCCATCGGAATAATCTCGAATATGCAAAGCAACAAAGAAAGATCCAGGGGGTGGCACCATAGGCAGCACAAAAAGAGAAGCACTCTCACAATGCCACCTCATATATAGAAGGACAAAAAATTTATATCAACAATAAAGATAAACTTGAATCCAGACTCAATAGCAATAGCCAATATCTATGCGTGATCTATGCGTGGTGGACAAAAATATTGTGCAAATTTGATCATGGAGGAACTTTTATCAGAAAGACTGGTCATAAGATAAATTTCAATAATTAAATAATTCAATGGATATAGCGAATTTCCCTACTCAATCAACCGCAGGTTTTGACGGCTACTCTTATTTTCAAGATACTGCTTTTTCTTCTCCGGTTGTATCGGGTCAGGCATTCTTCCGTGACGTTGCAACATCAGCTACTGCACAATACGCTATGCATACTGATAGAATGCCTGAAAGGTATCTTCAGCAGTCAGTACCTTTTCATAACCCATTTGATGCCCCCAGGTTTGAAAAAAGAACGATAGTCATCGTTAATAGCCATTTACAGTATTTACCCGTCAGAATAGAGCTGCAGACAAATGATCATGCCCCACCATATATTCCTGCTAATGAATGTTTTTCGATCCAGTCTATTTTAGGTATTGGTTCATCAGGTGATTCAGCCCGGGCAAGAGATAAGGTCCCGGATGCAAGTGCCACCCTGACAGTGAAGCGCAACAGGAAATGCTGTAAAGATCCTGCTGAGGCAGAACGTCAAAAGGAGCTTAAAAGGGCGCGCCAGAGGGAGCGTTACCGGAATGATCCCGACTTCGCGCAACGCAAAAGAGAACGTCAAAGGGAGTACTACCATAATAACCCCAATTACGCACAAAGACAGAGGGCGCGGAAAAAAAGCCCTGCTTATCTGGCGCTCGAAAGGGAACGCTACAGGAAGCGTTGCAAAGATCCCGCTTACGCAGAGAAACAAAGGGAGCGCTTCAGAAATTACCAGAGAGAACGCTACCAGAATGATCCCGATTATGCAGAGTATCGAAGGAAGATCCAAAGGAAGCGCTATATGAATAATCCTGATTTTGCAGAGCGCCAAAGGGAATATCAGAGAAAACGCAATCAGGCGCGCAAGAAGGAAGCACTATCATAATGTTATCTTTTGAACAGAGCGACAATGAATAAGCAACACATTGAAAAGTGGTTCCACCTGAATCGGGTAAGGGCTGGTCTTTCTCCAACCCTCCCCACAGCACCCGGCATGCGGGTCCGCACCGGGCGGTTCAACAATGATGGTGAAACCTGATCCATAAGTCTTTCAATGAAACAAGCCCAATTTT
>NZ_JAGHQW010000135.1 GCF_017744115.1 Salinisphaera sp. G21_0
GCATTGGTCGCTGGCTCAATCAAACATCAACCGCTGCCGCTTATGTGAAAAAACAATTTTTAGAGCAGAGAATTGCCCTTGAACAGCTGTTTGAAAGCTATGAACAGGGCGAGATCAATGCCAGAAAATTTGTCCATGAGGCCGAAGATGCCGCACAAACCATGAGCCTGCTCAATCAAACGGATTTAGACCGGCTCAATAACGCCATTGTTTCAGCCAAACAAAACATGGCCCGCTTAGGCGACAGTTCCCGCAATACCCTCAACAGCCTGCAAGATGAACTGGATGAATTGCAGGGCAGACAATCGGATATTGAGCAGCGCCGTTATCAAAATCAGCGTAATGATTTGCGGGCGCAACAGGCCGAGGCCATCGCAAATGGGGATCAGGAGGCGATCAGGAATATTACCTCAGCCCTGCGGATCAGCGAGCAGATTTACAATGAGCGGAGGCGGCAAGCTAATAATGAGAGAACGCAAGCCCTCAGAGAGAGTCAAGGGAGTACAAACCTTCCTGCTCAAAGCACCGCTTCACAAACCCCGCAGCGTATTATCCGGCTGGAATATCCGGGAGGTGATGTAAATGTCGTCGTTGCACCGGGGGATGAAACCAAACTGCTGGATGCTCTGAAAAATGCTGGTATGAGGACGGTCTGATGCAACTGGATACCATAACACTTCCCGACGATCTGCTCTGGATCAATGAATTTGAATGGAACCTGGTGGAGCAAACCACCGAGCGGAGCCTGACCGGGGCTTTGTTGGTGCAGGAGGGACAATTGACCCATGGAAGACCAATCGTTCTCTCAGGCAATGGTCAGGCCGGTTGGGTTTCTCGGCTGACAGTAAAAAACCTGTTCACTCTTTCCAAGGCGGTCAGTAAAACAATGACATTAAAGCTCCCGGATAACCGGCAGTTCTCCGTTATTTTTGACCGCTCTAACGGGGCTCCCATTGAGGCACAACAGCTTATGCCGTTTGCCTACCCGGACGATAGCAACCAATACCTTCTTACCCTTCGATTGCTGACCGTTCACTAAGGCTGAGAGGGATCGTTCGGGACTGTAAATATTCCTTCAGGTTGACGGCTGAAAAGCGGGGGGACAGTATCTTCTAAATTTTTACTGGAACCCTGGGGCGTTTCAGTTAAATTAGAAGTCAGTGGTAAATCACCTGAGTTTTTAGTTGAATTGACTGACTGACGATACTGCTTTTTTTTGCACTCCCTTTCGCGCTCGGCGTAAGCGGGATCTTTGCGAAGCTCCCTTTGGCGCTCCCTTTCGCGTTCGGCGTAAGTGGGATCTGTCTGGTAGAGCTTCCTTTTGCGCTCCCTTTGGCGCTCCCTTTTGCGCTCAGCGTAAGCGGGATCTGTCTGGTAGCGCTCCCTTTGGCGCTCCCTTTGGCGCTCGGCGTAAGCGGGATCTTTGCGAAGCTCCCTTTGGCGCTCCCTTTGGCGCTCCCTTTCGCGTTCGGCAAGTGAAGAACTGCCATCAACATTAACTTCTGCCCGGGTTGTTTGATTATCACTTGTAGCTTGGTGCATGCATAACGGATTAACGACAGCAACTGGCCGTAAATCTTGTGAACTATGAATTCCGGCAGGAATATTAGTTAACTGTAAACCTGAGCTTGTATGATTCGCTGTTGTTTGCTCTCTAATTTCAAGCTCGTCCCACGATATTTGCTCCTGAAAGGGAGTACTTGGTGTTAATAATAATGCATTCTTGACTGATTCATAATCAGGCTGGTAAGGAACATATTCATCAAGAATGGATTGTGGTATCTCTGGAATACCTGTTCCAGAAGCGTTTTCTGAATCGAAGTTTGTTAGGGATGTAATATTATATTCATTCAATGAAATAGAATGATTAGCTTCATTTTGATATGTATCTGGTTCGCTATTGTAAATAGAAATAGGGTTCAGCACTTGAACTGGTATGCCTTGATAAATAGGCTGCTGTTCGGTGGTACCAAATTGCTGTTCTTGATCTACTAAACCTGATGCGCTGCAACAAAGATAAGAAAAAGAAGCATCGAATGAAGGAAGTTGATCGATTTGATCCATTGAATTATTGAACTGTCGAATTACAGCTTAAGACCACACCTTCTTATAAAAGTTCCTCTCTTTCACAACTCATTCTTTATTTATGTCAACCAAGCATAAGGAATTGTTATGGCTATTACTAATAGCGACGTAAAACTCTTCGAAAGTCAGCGCCTCACGGATGAGGAAGCTGGTGGCGGTCGGGTGACCGGAAACGAGGTCATTGATGGCAACGTTAATAATCTCTTTCAGGACATTTCCCGGATTGACCGGACCATTGGTGATGTGGCTTTGCGGAAGGCGTTTATCGGGATCAGCACCGATAACAATGACATCTATCTCGGCAGTCATTTGATCCTGACCGAGCCTCCCAAGGATAAGAATGTCTCGGTATTGCTGTTCAATACCGACAGTCAGACTGATGAGCGCCTCGATGCCAGAGACAGAATAAAAAGTTATGTGGTTCCTGGTATCAAGGCATCATGGGAACTGGTAGGCGATCAGCTGGAAGGACAACGAGCTATTGTCGGGTATCAGCGGGAGGAATGGGCGGTTCCTGAAATTGGCGAGGTCTATAAGCTGATTACACCGGATGAAAAAATCAGCCAGTTTATCCGTATTACTGCCGTTGATTATTCCGTTGAGACTTTTACCTATTTCACTGGAGCGGAATATATAGATTTTACCCGGCGTAAGGTGGAAATGCAGATTAGCGCTCCTTTGGTGACGACTTTTATGGTGGAGCACATGAGCGTTTTAAGCGACGTTCAGATTAATGGCGATCTGTCTATTATCTCCCCGGTGCCTTGGGATTTACCCGCCTCCGAAACCACGGTGGGCAGTGCGGTGGTCTATGGCGATCTTCAGGCCAGAGTAAAAAACTTTTTCAGCCAGAAGGTATGGGATAACGGCGATCCAAACTGGACGGATAACCGGGTTGGAGACCAGACAACGGCCCAATACAACACCATCAACTATCCGGTAGAGGTGACCAACAAGGGAGCCATATACGGCAAGTGGGCGATCATTTTTACCAGCACTACTGCCTTCCAGATTGTAGAGGAAAAGCTCGGGATCATAGCCAATGGCAGCACAACAACGGATACCGCTCCAATTAACCCGGAAGCGGGAGTGCCTTATTTCACCTTGAAAGCCGATGGTTGGGGCAGCGGCTGGTCAACAGGCAACGCTATCCGGTTCAATACCGATGGGT
>NZ_JAGHQW010000136.1 GCF_017744115.1 Salinisphaera sp. G21_0
ATTCGTTGCAGCCATTGTTCTTTAGTGGTTTCTGGATTGGTCATTGGAGCCTCCATGTAATCAGAGGCTTTATGATCCTTGATCAAATCTGAGCAGGGTAGGACGTGGGTTATTTTGGCGCTTACATCGCAGTTGAGCTTCAGGACCTAAAGCCCCAAGCTGGTTAACAATATGGCGCTGGTACAAACAGTACGTTCAGGCAAACTATTCAATCTTAGGCTTGTATCCTGCTAACCGTAAAAAAGGAAATAGAAAAAGTCGCCTGAAAAAAGAAGTCGATGAATGCATACAAAAAGCCATTACCTATTATCAAAATGAGTTCCCTCCTGACGCAAAGGATGCATACGATCATCTGGAAGAGTGCATCGTTGAAGGCAATAGCATTCGTCACGAAGATGATAAGCTGGTTATACTCAGCTACAGAAGTTTTCTTTTCATTTCGTGACCCTGATTTTATTGTTCTGATTAAATTGAGAAAGAATATTCTTGAAGATAAATAGTATATATATGATTCGTTCGAGTTTTTATCGTTATTATCAGCTCTTTATGTTGTTGGTCTTTACTTTTGTTTCTGTGCTCTTACCGGTTATCAATTGCCGCGCCGATGGATGTCTGAATCATGAAGGCTCAGGAGCAGAGACTGAATGTAACCCACCAACCGATTTATCGGAGTCGAAAAGCAAGGCAGAATCGATACGTACGTATTCTTTTGTGGGCATTGAACATAAAGGATTCTTTATAAAAGGCTCCGTCCCCAGAGAGAGGGCCATTGAGCTGGCAGGTGAAGGGGTTCAATTCGTGCCAGCAAAGTCACCGGAACGTGTACGTTGCGCCTTGCTGGTAGTGAACATTGAGATGGATGCTGCCTTTAAAATTCCATTGTATTACTTAATGGGATGGAATTATCCCGAAGCTATCTGGATGCTGGAAATTCGCAAGGGCTCCTACCTGGCCATCAAGGCCCATACTGATTCATGGATAATGAAATATGTTCTCGCATATTCCGACCAATATAATACCTCTTACGGTTCAATGACACTGGACAAAGAGGGCAGTAACGTGACTGTTTCTGTCCGCTCAGAAGAGAATCTTGTATTTTCAGCCACCCTCAGCGAAGCGAAGCGGAACAACGATGTATCGCTAATAGAGAACTTATGGACAAAAAACGAAAATGGTGACTACTACAGGATCCCCTGGGGAACTGCCAAACCTGCTGAAGCATATAGCATGACATCCCTGGTGTTAGACAGCCTTGGGAAGAGAATATTTGGAGACGTCATCTGGGATGATAATGCGACCTATTACCTGAAACGTAAACATGAATGTTCTATGGCCATTCCCGATAAAGGCTCTTTTCGAATTCCGAACTGCTGGAATATCCTTTACTGATAAAATTAGTCATCACCAGCATAGAGCATGAATATAGGCCGAATTTCAGATCTCATCAGTAATGAAACCTGCTTTGAAATGAACCGTGAGAACCGCTGGCCGGATGGCACTGTTCGTTGCCTACACTGTGACTCTGAGAATATCAAAATTTACCTTTGCGCTCCTTGCTCAAGCGCAGCTAAGTTGTCCGATACCCCGATAGATTCCAAGTCGGGTTGTAGCAGTAAATGCTATCGCTGCATGAAAGAGTCCGAATAGTTGATAAACGCAACGACTAAACCATGGGGGGCTGACTTGGAAACCACTGTTGCTCTTTCGTTATAATCACCTCCTTTGATCAATTTCTGGTGTCGTGTATCAGTAGTGCACTGCATTTACTCAGTACACTCTATGCGCCCTTCCCTTATCCCAATTCCCTGTGCTGGCAGTACAATAGTCAGATTTTATAATCTGCGCCACAATTGCCCCGGAGGAGTCCTGAAAAACGTAATTTCTCAAAAACTGCTGCAAAGCCCACAAGATAGAACCTGGGAAGCTTTTTCAATCAAACTCTCCAGCCTCGGGAACAGCCCTACTCCATTTAACCTGTCTGTCAGATAGTCCCAGAATGAAAGACTATACAGGCGACACGTTTTCTTCAGACTGGCAAAAGTGTCGCGACTTTGCCGTCCTACTTCGCTGTGCGTGCCGCCGCTAATCTTACGGCGCTTGACGTATTCTCGTATCAGGCTTTTACTCAGGTTGTTGTGTAACGGAAGGCTTGGGTCTTCCAGTACCAGCAACAGCTCTTTTTCCATGACAGCAAGGCCTGAGAGCGCTTGCTGGAGAGTCCTGCAATTTGTGCGTGTCTGGATTAGGGCTAAAAAGCCAAGTCGTACCTTCATGGCGTTCTCTTTGGAAGGCTCAGCCTTGAAGGCTTTCAGATCATCATAAATCGCCCAGAGTCATGTCCGGCACCATTTCTGGGCATTGGCTTGCTGCTCATTGACAGGATGAACCTTGTACAGCAACCGCTCTGCATGTACCCAGCACTGGGCGTGTTTGAACACATTGAACTGTTGTGCGCCATCGCTGAAGGTTGTCAGATGCCCTAAGCCATGCTCTATCAAACTGGCATAAACCAAAGCTTAACTGGCTTGTTGCAGGCGTTTTTTGCCTGTCAGGCCATGCTCTTTCATGCAGGCCTTCCAGGCTTCATAACTCAGAAAAGTCACTCCAACGTATGGCTGGAGTATACGCAGCCATTTTTGGGGATATTTGAGTGCCCTCAGGTAGTCCAGGGCATTCCCTGTCATCGTGTACGCCCGAAAAGGCCGGTGCAGAAGGCTTAGAAAATTCTCCCGGCTTTTGCTACCCGTGGTGGCATACCGGGCAAACGACTCATTACAGATGATGGTACAGTAACCATTTTGCCCTTGATGCCTTGCCCCTGTATCGTCTGTCTGAATGTAGCTTGAGCAACGAAGGCCTGTGACCAGAATCTCATCCTTCTCACTTTGAAACTGCTCATTCCCTTTAGTGATCAGGTTGCTCAGTTCCCCCGGCGAGATGGAGAGGCCAATATCCCAGAGCCATTCCAGCAGCTGCGGTTGGGTAACACCACAACCGAAATACTGGTGAAAAATGTGGGCTTGCAATGTCGGGCCGTAATGGTGCCCGTGCAAATTCGCCGTAGGCCTGGCAGTGACTGTTTTCCCGTCCGGTGTTATCCATTGATCAAGCAAATATTCGACACTTTTGGGTTTGAAGCGATAAAACCACTCTTCAAGGTAACCCCGGTAGCCACAATCAGCCCAGACTTTCCGGATGTTTTTAAAGTATTTCTTAAGGTGAGCCAGTATGAACTGTCCTGCAAAACTAT
>NZ_JAGHQW010000137.1 GCF_017744115.1 Salinisphaera sp. G21_0
AGGCAACCGGTATCAGAGAAGTCTGACCTGTTTTGTCAGGCAGCCTGGCTGTGGGATTTGTTACTGGATAGCGCACTGCAGCAGCTACTCCAGATGAATACACGTCAACTGCCACAGCCTGAAAACTTAGGCCATCTAGCAGAATCACCAGTTTCAGGCGTGGATGGTCTTGTTTTGTCTGCGCCAGAAAACGTCTTATTGCCGCTTTTTCACAATCATTTTTTGTGGAACCATCCTGTCGGCAAATCGCTTCCGGCGCTAAAGGAATGACGGTTTTTCTGGGCGGATGGATGATACAGCCGCCTATAATATTGTGGTAAAAGGTTTGATTTTTCTTGCCCTCGTTTTTAATGCAGCAGTCATCACATCGGCAGGTTCCCGAATAAAAGAGGCCAGTACCATCAATAGGAAGCAGATAAAGATCTTGGATGCTGTCAAAACGTTCTGACACTGTTTTTATCAAGTAAGAAGCACTGAATTGCCTGACATTTTTTTCTGAATAGCCGTACCCATGACTGACCCGACGACAACGATTGAGTAACATATAATTTCAGTCGAAGAGTTGTGCGGGCATGATTTTTTTTACCTATCCTGCATCTCATGTGGCTATAGTGCTTCAATATTCGTCGGGAATTGCTGTGACAACTGGTTTATCCTTGCAGGAACTCTTCAAGCCAGCCATGGTTGTTGTTGACTCGTTCTGACCCGGTCGCAAATAAATCAAAATCCGGCGACAATAAATCAGAATCCGATTCCCAAATGTCAATGTCAATTTCGTTCAGCCCAAGAGGGTCTTTTTTTCTGCATTCAAAGGCTGAATGCCAGGCGTTTTGTGTCTGTTGATCCACATCATAATGGTTGATCTTTTGGAGGACACTCATTAACTGCGGAAGTATCATTTCTTTCCGATAGGGTTCCAATAGTTCAAGTTCTCTATTCCCCAATATCGGAAAACGATCCAGCTCTTCCATTGCCGCTTCAAAGGTAAATTTCGGCCCTTGAATGCTCCTGGTGGAATCCTGATACCAAGGGGGTGTCGTGCTTGCAGGAGGTTGTTGCAGAGCGATTGCTGTTACTACGGGTGTTTTTGTTGCCTCAATCTGTACCAGCTTTTCAGCCACTGCATTTTTAACGAACTCAGGAACAACACCATCATTATCATTTCGGATAACCGGGCTGAGCGCCTTACATAAACTGGTGGTTAGCTGGCCGTTGCGGGCATAGTGTTCCAGAGATGACCAAACCACTGGCTTTAATGGTTTGTTGTATTTGATGATGTTGATAATCATAGAAGGTGGCAGCAGAAATGTTACTTTTTCAGGCTTGGCTTTCCTGGTCTCTTTGGTTCTTGCTTTCATTTGGGCCAGTTTAGCCTCAAGCCTGATCGCATAGGGTTCCCGCTTGTCCTGAGGCTTTTCATACCATTGTTCTGTGAAGTCGGTTGCCTTGAAAAATGCGGTCAACTGTTCAAGGGTCCAGTTATTTATAACAAAACCGGTGTCAGTGACGGTAAACTCTGGTTTTGGGAGTACAACCGGTTCACCATCGGTTGGCATGACAGTAAGCTTTTGATTCCTGAATTGATACTCTGTTTGTTTAAGCTCGAACAGTATGGCCGTGATAAAGTGCCACAGGCGTTCCTGGCCCAACATGACGTGAGCACCATCAACAACTACGCCTCTTTCATCATCAGTTGACACTCGCTTTGAAAAACAGAGATCCGGTATATTCCCGTGTTCCGGTAGATAATGGTTTATCAGGAGCATTCCTTCCAACAACCGTTGCTGCGTCGCTAATTCCGGAACGGTTTCAGGTTTAGCCTGGTAGTCAAGACAGGCATCCATGAATTGCTGCATTTTCTGTGGCCTGAGTACCCGGTGCAGTCGGTACCACTGTGAGATTGCAGGCACAGTTCTGAATAGCTCGTCCATTCTGTCAGCGTATTTTGCGCGGTTATCTTCGGACTGTCGCCAAAGAACCTCCAGCATCATACGTTTAGATAGCGTGAATTCCCATCGTAGACCAAGCTGTTGGCGCAGTGGCTGTAACGCATTCCATTGCGCCGGGGTTGGGGCTGGCTTCAGGTTTCTGCACAGTTCAAGGTATTCCTTCCTTTCAGGTTCAGGGAGCTGCGTTAGTGCAAATTTTGTTAAAGCCAGTGGTGCAGGAATGGATAATGCCTTAGTGAGTACTTCATTGCAGCGTGGATCTTCACGATGTTTTTCAATCCAGAACTGGATACCAGTTCCTCCATGGATAGCCAATATCGGCAGCAATGATTTCAGCGCAGCACGAACCGCTAGTCTTTCATTTCGTGGACCTTTGTGGGCATTAAGATATTGTTGGAATTCGGCAATTGTCATATTCCATTTTGCGGACGCAGGAGAGAAGTACAGAGCCAGTGCTTTCATTTGACTTGATTCTAAAAGTCCATCTTCTTCATCACTGCTGTCGCCTCCAATGTCCGTAGAATAACCTTGCTGTTTAAGACATTGGCGGAGTTTGTTCTCATTATCAGTCAGTTTTTCTCCTGAGGGTACTCCAAAGCGTGCAAATATGCGGCAAGAAAGTTTCAGAAGACCCTTCTTTTCATCCGATGGTAGCCATTGAATAAAGGCTTGCACTTTCGTTTTTTCCGGTAAGCCTTTGCCATGGCACATGGCGGAAATATTGGTGACCAGTGCCAGGTCGAGCGGTTTGCCCTTAACGTCCTCGTCTTTGCCCTCCTGCCAGCCCTCTTTCAAGCAGGGCAGCGTCAGGAAGGCCTTCACGTCCTTATCTTTCGGTAAGCCTTTAGAAGAACACATGGAGGAGATATTGGTGACCAGTCCCCGGTCGAGCGGTTTGCCCTTAACGTCCTCGTCTTTGCCCTCCTGCCAGCCCTCTTTCAAGCAGGGCAGGGTCAGGAAGGCCTTCACGTCCTGATCTTTCGGTAAGCCTTTAGAGGAACACATGGAGGAAATATTGGTGACCAGTGTCCGGTCGAGCGGTTTGCCCTTAACGTCCCCGTCTTTGCCCTCCTGCCAGCCCTCTTTCAAGCAGGGCAGGGTCAGGAAGGCCTTCACGTCCTGATCTTTCGGTAAGCCTTTAGAGGAACACATGGAGGAAATATTGGTGACCAGTG